>DASXYP010000100.1:0-26417 GCA_036502405.1 Acidimicrobiia bacterium | reverse complement strand
GACGCGGTGATCCCCGACGTGACCCGGCCGACCTGGATGCCGTCGTAGAAGAAGGTGACCGAGCCGGGCTCCCAGTCGGCCGCGTACGTGTGCCACCCGGACGGGCTCGCGAGCGGGGGGCACCCGCCCGGACCGCCGACGGTCGAGTGGAAGTGGAAGCAGGCGTGGCCCTGGAGGCCCTCCATCACGTCGAGCTCGCCGGTGATCGGCCACGTGCCGGTCCCGTTGGCCCAGAACGCGGGCCAGTCGGCGATGCCCGCGGCGCCTGGCGGCGCCCAGATGCGGGCCTCGATCTTTCCGTAGGTGAAGGTGAAGTGCCCGGCCGACTCGATCAGCCCCGAGGCGTACGGATACGTGACGCCGTTGTTCGCGCGGCACGCCCGCGAGACCGCATTGAGGTGGAGAGAACCCCCGCCGACCGACACCTGGGCCGGGTCGTAGCAGGACTGCTCGTTGGAGTTCACCGGCTTCGTCACCGCGTCGTCGGTGCCGGCGAGCCAGTTCGGACGCCACTTCGACCGGTCGAGCGTTGCGCCGTTGAAGTCGTCCCGGAAGATCTCGTTCGTCGCGGGCGGCGCGGGGGCGGTCGTCGTGGTCGTCGGCGCAGGATGGGTCGTCGGGACCGTGGGCGCGGTGGGGACCGTCGGCACGATCGAGGGAACCGTGACAGGGCCCGGCGATCCCACCAGGCTCACGGAGAGGACCGGCCGGTTGGCCGCGTTGCGCGACGCCGACGTCGCGATGTCCACCTGCGTCCGCACCCCGTCCTTCGGCGCGGGGTGGCCGAGCGCGACCCGGATGACGAGCGACCCCGGCCGCGCCATCGGGCGGACCATGCCGGTGACGTCGACCGCGAGCCGGCCGCGGACCGGGACCGTGCTGACGAGGCGCGTCGCCGCACGTGCGTATGCCGCGGGCTGCATGGTGCCGTTCGTGTAGGCGTCGACGACGAGCGGCCGGCCCTCGAGGTGCGCGACCCGCCACACCCGCATCGACACGTTCGCCCGGCCACCGCCGTGCACCGCATCCAACGCCCGGGCCGAGACCTTGAACGGCAGCAGCAGCCGAGCGTCGCTCCCGTCGCGCGGCGTCTCACCGACCACCGACGACCGGGCGCCGGCGCCGAGCGCCGCGACCTTCGTCAGCGCTCCGACCCGCGCGTCGAGTGAGACGGATCGAGCCGGGCCCGCCACCTGCGTGAGCACCGTGTCGCCCGCGTCGGCGGACGGCAGCAGCTGGAGTGCGCTCAACCCGAGCGCGACGACCGCGAGCACCATGATCGGGACGAGTCGGCGCGGAGCGCGTGAACCGGACGACGGGAGCACTCGGGGCACAGCCTCTCTTCGGCCGGGGACGGGGTGGGACGAGCGGTGCACCACCGTTGACGGGACACGGGACCGCAAACCGCGCGAAGCGAGTGCTACCCGGATGCGCCAACCGGCAGACCCAAGTCATCGGCATCGAAACCGGACGAACTTGAAGGTTCCGTACGAACCGTGCGGGAGCGCGGTGGGAATCGCGGCGTCGCGCGGCCCGATCGGGGGAGGCCGGTCGGACTCGGCGCTGAGGACCGCAGGCGGCGAATGGACCGGGTCCTCGGGACGCGTCGCCGTACATTGTCGGCCCATGACGGCGGCCCATCGTTGACCCACGATCGCGGCATCGCACGCGGGCGGAGCACGTGACCGGCTGGGACATCGTCCTCGTCGCTGCGGCCGGCGCGGCCTGCGGGGTGATCAACAGCATCGCCGGCGGCGGGTCGCTGATCCTCTTCCCTGTTCTCCTGCTCACCGGGCTCAAGCCGCTCGACGCGAACGTCACCAACTCCGTGTCGACCTGGCCTGGCTACGTCGGCGGCGTCGGCGGGTTCCGGGCCGAGATCCGCGAGCGCCGGCACCGGCTCCCCCGCCTGCTCCTCGCGACGATCGCGGGCTCGGTCACCGGCTGCGTGCTGCTCCTCGCGACGCCGTCGAGCGCGTTCGACGTCATCATCCCCTGGCTGGTGCTCGCGGCGACCGCGCTGACCGCACTCCAGCCGGCCGTCCGGAAACGGCTCCACGAGCGTTCGGCTGCCGACAGCCAGGCCGGCGTCAGCGCGCTGGTGATGATCTTCCTTGCCGCGATCTACGGCGGGTACTTCGGTGGCGCGCTCGGCGTCATCGTGCTCGCGGTGCTCGGGCTCACGATCCACGACACGCTCCGGCACCTCAACGCGACGAAGTCCGTCATCTCGCTCGTCGACGCGTCGATCAGCGTGATCGTGTTCGGCCTCTTCGGCCCGGTGCACTGGGCGTACGTGGCCGTCGCGGCGCCCACGACACTGGTCGGTGGCTACCTCGGTGCGGCGATCGCCCGGCGGCTCGACGAGCGCGTGCTGCGCGCCTGCGTCATCGTGTTCGGCCTCGCCGCATCGGCGTACCTGTTCGTCCAGGTCTGACGAGCCCGCCGGGCCTCAGTCGACGATCTTTCCCGGGTTCAGCTGGTGGTTGGGGTCGATGCCGTCGAAGAGCGCGCGGATCATGCCGACCCCCGCGGGTGAGATGTCCTGCTCGAGCCAGGGCGCGTGTGCGAGCCCGACCGCGTGGTGGTGCGACAGCGTCCCGCCCTCGTCGATGAAGGCCTGCTGGATCGCGCGCTTCACCGCGCCGTACTGGTCGAGCACGTCCGAGCGGTCCGAGCCCTTGAACGCGAACGTGAAGTAGAGGCACGCACCCGAGTGGTACGAGTGCGAGAGGTGGCACATGATCCAGCCCTGCACCTCGAGCTCTGCGAACGCCTTCTCGGCGGCCTCGATCACGCCGTCGTACAGCTTGGGCAGGACGCTCCAGGACGCGGACGTCTCCGAGACGTCGGCGAGCGCGCCGTACGCGAGCAGGTGGTCACGGATGTACGGCGTGTCGAACTTCTTCTGGTCGTAGAGCTCGCCCGGGCTCGACCCGATGCAGATCCCGTTGTGGCGCGACACGATGTCGCCCACCAGCTTGCGCTGCAGCTTCACGTGCTTGTCCGTGCCCTCGTAGCCGATGAACCCGAGGCAAGCCTTGTCCATGTCGTAGTGCTTGACCCGGCCGAGGAACTCCTTCAGCGCGACCGACGAGTACTTGTCGACCAGGTTGCCGGGCTTCTTCGTAGCGAACGAGAACTGGGTCTCGTGGGGATCCGCCACCCGGGTCACCGACGGTGACGCCTCGCTCTCGGCGATCTCGCCCATGGCCGCGAGCGCGTCGTACCAGTCCGGGAACAGGTAGCCGAGGATCTTGCGGTTCTCCGGCGCGCGGTGCACCCGCACCGTCGCCTCCGTGATGATCCCGAGCCGACCCTCGCTGCCGAGCATCATCTGGTTCACGTCAGGCCCCGTCGACTTCGACGGCACCGGGCGCGTCACGAGCACGCCCGCGGGCGTCACGGCACGGAGCCCGGTCGTGATCTCGGCGATGTCGCCGTACTTGTCCGACTGCATGCCCGACGAGCGCGTCGCGATCCAGCCTCCCAGCGTCGAGTACGTGAAGCTGTCGGGGAAGTGACCGAACGTCCAGCCACGCGCGTTCAGCTGCTCCTCGAGGCGCGGGCCGAGCACCCCGGCCTGGACACGGGCGAGGCGCGCCACGTCGTCGATCTCGATCACCGCGTCCATCCGCCGCATGTCGACGGACAGGACCGTGCGCGTCTCGCCGCGCGGCGGCTCGAGGCTCTCGGCGATGTTGGTACCGCCGCCGAAGGGGATCACCACCACGTCGTGACCGAGCGCCGCGGACATGATCGCGACGACATCGTCCTCGTGCTCGGGGTACACGATCACGTCCGGCAGGCGACCGAGGTCTCCCCGCCGGACGCGCAGCAGGTCGCGCAGGCTCTTGCCGTAGGTGTGGACGACGCGCTCCATCGGATCGGAGGTGATCTGATCGGGCTTGAGCACGTCGGCGAGAGCGTCGCGGAACCCGTCGCTCACGATCGGGGCGTCGATCGCCAAGGACCCGAAGTCGATCACCGCGTCGCGCGGCCCGTCGAGGTCGATCCCGATCTTCTCGCGCACGAACGGCACCAGGTCGGGCTTGTCCTCGTGGGTGAACGCCACCTGCTCGTCGCCCCACCCCCACCACTTCATGTGCTGCACCATCTGACGCTCCTTGCCGCTCGGCACTCCGCCGAGCTTCCGGACTTCCGCTTCCAACCGCTTGGCGAGCCGGATCGGCTTGACGCCCGGCTCGGCCGGCGCGGCCGCGTACATCGGGTCGCCCACCTCGACGGTGACCGTGCCCCGGCGCAGCCACCGCCTGCCCTTCGGCCACGACGCGTACGCCCCGTCGATGTGCATCGGCAGGATCGGCCCGTCGAACTGTGCACCGAGCTCGTCGATCCCGCCGCGGAACCGCTTCATCTGCCCGTCCGGCGATCGGCCCCCCTCGGGAAAGAACACGACGACGTCACCGGCCTGACACGACGCGCCGAGCCGCGCGAACGCGTGCTGGCGGACGGCGCGGCGCTCGGCGGTCTCGCCGAGCTGTCGGACCGGCATCGGCTCGAGCCGCAGCGCGTTGCGCAGCAGCAGGCCGAAGCGCGACGGCTTGCGGCCCGCGGCCTCGGCCATCGCGGAGCCGAAGAAGTAGTCGCCGGCCGCGGCGAGGTGGAACCGCCGGAAGCCGCCGCCGGCGACGTGCATGAGCACGATCGAGTCGAGGTGGGACGCGTGGTTGCTGACGACGACGTACCCGCCCTCGGGCAGCTTGTCCCGGCCCCGGACCTCGAGCGTGATGTAGGCCCGGAACACCGAGCGCGCGAACGCCTCGAAGCCGAAGGCGACGGCGCGGCGCGACAGAGACATCCGGTCCGTCGACTCGGAGCTCTCCTGCTCGGGTGGGGCGCCCTCTCGCATTGCGACCAGACTCTCATGCCCGGGACCGCACGAGCCAACACCTCTCCATGCCGACGATCTCCGGAGGGCGACCACCGGACTTCGCGCGACTACTGCCCTCCGGCGGCGTTCCGAAACGGTGGAGCACTATGTTCCTGGGTGTCCGACCCCCCGAGAGGCCATCGATGACCTCACGCACTGCCTTGCTCACGGGCGCCACCGGGTTCCTGGGCAGCAGCCTCGCCCTCGAGCTCCTGCGCGCGGACCGCGAGCGCGTCTACTGCGTGGTCCGGCCGCGCGGCGACGTGACCGACCGCCTGCACCGGGCCGTGCGCGCCGCGGCGGACGCGGCCGGCATGGACGACGGCGTCGAGGAGCTGCTCCCTCGCCTCGTCGCGCTCGCGGGTGACATCGCGACGCCCGGGCTCGGGCTCGCCCCGGAGGACCGGGCCCGGCTGGCCGAGGATCTCCCGGACGAGATGTGGCACACCGCGGCGTCGCTCCGCTACGAGGACAAGCACAAGAGCGAGATCATGGCGACGAACGTCGACGGCACCGCGCACATGGTCGAGACCGTCGCCGGGCTCGGCATCCCGGTGCTCAACCACATCAGCACCGCGTACGTCGCCGGCCTGCGCGTCGGCGACGTACCCGAGGAGCCCTTCGACACGACCTTCGAGCCGAACAACTGGTACGAGGCGTCGAAGCGGCTCGGTGAGGACATCGTCCTCGCGCAGGCGTCGCGCTTCGAACGGGTGCGCATCATGCGACCGTCGATCGTGGTCGGCAACCTGTCGACCTACCGGTCGTGCTCGGACAGCGGCTACTACGGCTTCCTGCGCGGCCTCGAGCGCTTCTGCCGGCTGATCGAGCGCCAGGAGGACGGGTACCTGGACCGCCACCGGGTGCGGCTGTTCGTCGAGCCGCACTCGTCGCTCAACCTCGTGCCGATCGACGTGCTCGTGACCGAGGCGATCGAGCTCGCCGACGGCGCGGACCCGGGTCGGTTCTTCCATCTCACCAACCCCTTCCCGATCACCATCGAGCGGGCGCGCATCGGTCCCGAGACGTCGATCGACCGGCTCCGGCTCGACCTCGTCGAGGATCGCGCGCTCCTCGGCGAGTACGACGCGCTCCTCGACGACGCGCTCGACTTCTACCGGCCGTACCTCCGCAACGACAAGCGCTTCATCCGGGCCCGGGACAACGGCACCCCACCCGACGCGATCCGCATCACCGAGGAGGACCTCGCGTCGCTCAGCGTCGTGCACTTCGACCAGAAGCGCGAGGCCGTCGGTGCCCGCCGCTCCCGGGCCGCGCTCGACGCGACCGGAACCTGAGGCCACCCCCGGCCGACCAGAGGGCGCAACCCGGCGGCCGGAGGCCAAGGGCGCCGTCGACGACGAGGAGCAGCGATGCCGAGGAGAGGCGACCCGGCGCTGCCGCCCGGCGAGCGACCGCTCGACGGGCCGCAGACCACCGGGCGCGGCTACCGCAACCTCTCCGAGCCGCGCTACGGGATCGCCCGCGACGACGACGTCCCGATCACGACGCGCGACGGCGTCCGACTCCTGGCGGACGTGTTCCGCCCCGACGTCGACGAGAGGTACCCGGTGCTCGTGTCCGCGTCGTGCTACCCGCGCCAGCTCCAGGACCTCGGCGCGCCGATGGGCTTCATCGAGGCGGGCGCCAGCGACTTCTTCGTCTCGCGGGGCTACGTGCACGTCGTCGCGAACCTGCGGGGCACCGGTGGGTCGGACGGCACGTTCACCTGGTTCGACCAGACCGAGCGCAACGACCTGCACGATCTCGTCGAGTGGGCCGCGACCCAACCGTGGTCCGACGGTCGCGTCGGCATGGTCGGTGCCGGGTACTTCGCGATGACCCAGCTCGAGGCGGCGACGGAGCACCCGCCGCACCTCGAGACGATCTTCGCCGTCGATGCGACCGCTGACCTGTACGAGCTGGTCTGGCACCACGGCCTGCTGAACGAGACGTACGTCTCGTCCTGGCTGACCGCGGTCGGCGTCGCGGCCGGCCCGCACGCCGGGCTGTGGCGCGGGAAGGTGCTCGCGGCCCTGCGCAAGGGGCTGGCGGCCCAGAAGGACCGGTCGCGCCTGGACCAGCTCAACGGGGTGGCAACGCTCGCGGCGTTCCGCTCGTTCATGCAGTCGCGGTACGAGCCGGAGCCGTGGGACCACCTGCGCGTCGCCGCGTGCGTGGAGCATCCACGGCGCGACGCGTTCTGGGACGAGCGGAACCTCCTCCCCCGGCTCGCGGACGTCGACATCCCGGTGTACCTCGGGGGCGAGTGGGATCACGCACCGCTCCATCTCGCCGGGACGTTCGCGGCGCAGCGCGCCCTGGCCGACAACCCGCGGGTGCGCGTCGGCGTGCTCGGCGCCTACGGCGTGACCTGGCCGTGGGAGAGCCTGCACGTCGAGGCCCTGGCCTGGTTCGACCACTGGCTCAAGGGTGTCGACACCGGGATCACCGACGGCCCGCCGATCCGCTACTGGCTCGGCGGCGCGGAGGACTGGCGCACCGCGTCGGCGTGGCCGCCACCCGAGGCCACGTCGCGCGAGCTCGCGCTGCGCTGGGACGCGCTCCTCGACCCCGTCGAGGGCTCTCCCGGCACCCGCGACTACCTCTGCGTCACCGACGGCTTCCGACCGGGGCCGGACGTGAACCCGTCGTTCCTCCCCTCGCACCTGCAATGGGAGTCGCTCCCGCTGCCGGCCGACCTCGACGTCGTGGGTGACATCGAGCTGCGCCTCGACGCGAGCCTGAGCACGGCGGACGGCGGGTGGCTCGTCACCCTGCTCGACGTGGCCGAGGACGGACGCGCCCGCACGATCACCGCGGGGTGGCTGCGGGCCGGCCTGCGGACGGTCGACGAAGCCGCGAGCCGCTACGGCGCGCCGGTGCTGCCCTGTCGGGAACCGGTCGCGGTCGTACCGAACGAGGTCGTCTCGTACCGCATCCCGCTGGTGCCGCACGCGCACCGCTTCGTAGCCGGACACCGGATCGGGCTCGTGATCACCAGCGACGATCGAGCTCCCTCCGCGCCGACGATCCTCGGCTTCCGCCATCAACCTGCCGAGCCCGCGTCGCGCGCGAGCGTCCGCTCGTCGTCCCGGCTGCTCCTGCCGGTCCTGCCCTGAAGCGACTCGGAGCGGGCGCTCGGCCGACCCCTGGAAGCGGCTGATGTCGACCGACGTGATCCGCAGGCGGCCCTCGGTGACGGTCCGGCGTCGCGCGCCACGACAGCCGTTAGCGTGGCCCGGTGCTCGAGGCCGGACTCTGGGGGTTGCTCGGCCAGGCGTCGTTGGTCCTCGGCGCGTGGATCGCGCTGCGGATTGCCGTCCCGCGGCGCCTGCTCGGTCTGATCACCGGGTTCGGCGCCGGGACGCTGGTCGCCGCAGCCGCCTTCGAGCTCTCCGTGCCGGCGTACAAGGAGGCCGGCGGTGCGCGCACCGGTCTGTGGATCGCAGTCGGTGCGCTCACGTTCTTCCTCGCCGATCGCGCGGTGGCCCGGCGCGCGCCGGCCGGGGAGCACGCGTCGACCGGCATCGCGCTCGGCGCGCTGCTCGACGGTGTGCCCGAGTCCGTCGCGATCGCCATCTCGCTGATCTCCGGCGCGACCGTGAGCGGCGCGATGGTCGTCGCCGTCCTGCTCTCCAACCTGCCCGAGGGCATGGCGTCCACGCCCGGCTTCATGCGGGCCGGGTGGCCGACCCGCCGGATCCTGGTGCTGTGGGTCGCCATCGCGGCGGCGGGCGGGGTCGCCGCGGCCCTGGGCTACGCGGTCCTCGGCGATGCCTCGGCCTACATCCTGGGTGCCGTCCAGGCGTTCGCGGCGGGGACCATCCTCACGATGCTCGCATCTGTGATGATGCCCACGGCGTACGCCGACGGGAAGGAGCCGATCGGGCTCGCGTTCGTGTTCGGCTTCGCGCTGCTCGCATTTCTGACCACGCTGGGGGCATGACCGCGATGGGACTCCAACTCGTCGGCGCGGGACTCGGACGCACCGGCACCACCTCGTTGAAGGCCGCGCTCGAGCAGCTGCTCGACGGCCCCTGCTACCACATGATGGAGGTCTTCGGCCGGCCCGAGGCGGCCACGATGTGGCGGGACGCGGTCGACGGCGACCTCCCGGACTGGAACGAGGTGTTCGCCGACTACCGCGCCGCGGTCGACTGGCCGGTCGCAGGCTTCTGGCGCGAGCTCAGCGCTGCGTTCCCGGATGCGCCCGTGCTGCTCTCGACGCGCGACACGGACGGGTGGTGGAAGAGCGCGAGCCAGACGATCTTCCCGGCCATCGTGCGCGAGCCGCCGGCTGGGAGCCCGGTCGCGGTCGAGCGCCAGATGATCTTCGAGCTCTTCGACGTGCGGTTCACGCCGGGCTGGCAGGACGAGGCAACCGCAAAGGCCGCGTACGAGGAGCACAACGACGCAGTCCGCGCCGCGATCCCCGCCGACCGCCTCGTCGAGTGGCACCCCGGCGACGGTTGGGGCCCGCTGTGTGCCGCGCTCGACCTGCCGGTCCCCGACGCGCCCTACCCGCACGTCAACACGACCGACGAGTTCCGCCAGATGGCCGGGCTCGACGAGGCGGGCTGACCGCCGTGGTCATGGCCGACCGGCCGGGCGTGAAGACCGCGCCGATGCCCGAGACCGCGATCACGCTCGCCGAGCTGGGCGCGCGCATGGCAACGACGATGGCGACGCTCCCGATGCACCAGCCCTGGCGCGGTCCCGAGTCGTTGATGGACAACACCATCCACGAGAGCGTCCGCGAGATCATCAAGACGCTGCTCAGCTACGCGCTGACGCTCCCCACGCCGCGACTGCGGTCGTTGGAGAAGTTCCTCGACGACCTGTGCCGCGCGGTGCTGCGTCCGATCGCGACCCGTGACGGCGTGACGGTGAGCGACGCCGAGGTCGGAGGCATCCCGGGCGTCTGGGTCCGGCCCGCGGGCCGCCCCTGCGCCACGATCATCTACCTCCACGGCGGCGGGTACCTCGCGACGACGCCGTGGATGTACTCGATGTTCACCGCCGAGCTCGTGCGCGCGATCGGCTGTGACCTGTTCATCGTGGACTACCGGCTCGCCCCGGAGTTCCCGTTCCCGGCGGGCCTCGACGACGCGATGCAGGTGTTCCAGGCGATGCTCGACGACGGTCGGCCGCGCTCGGAGCTCTTCGTGGCCGGCGACTCCGGCGGCGGTGGCCTCGCAACCTCCCTGTTCGAGGACGCCCGCGCCCAGCACCTCCCCGAGCCGGCGGGTGCGATCCTGTTCTCCCCCGAGGTCGACCTCGTCATGGGCGAGCCGTCGGTCACCGCGAACGCGGAGCACGACGTCCTGCCCGACGAGATCCCCGTGCTCCAGTACCTCGCGGGTGCCGACCCGAAGGATCCACGGGTGTCGGTCGTCTACGCCGACGTGCAGCGCTTCCCGGACACGTTCGTCGCCTACGGCGGCGAGGAGATGTTCCGCGACGAGATCGTCGAGTTCATCGGCAAGCTCAAGGACGCGGGCGTCACCGTGGACACCTTCGAAGCCCCGTTCCTCTTCCACGTCTACGAGATCCTGATGCCGTGGGCCGATGCCTCGAAGGACACGATCGCCGAGGTCGGCCGCTTCGTCGCCCAGCGCCTCGGGCAGTGAAGGTCGGCGCCGCGGAGGGCACGGATCCGGCTCAGACGCCCGGGGCGGCCGGGAGCCGTCCCGCGTCCACCGCGGTGCGAAACGCCGCGTAGTCGCGCTCGTTCTGGTCGGCGTACGCCAGTGCGTACGCGACCAGCGCGTCGTCGAACACCTCACCCCGCCCGAGGTAGCCGCTGATCGCCGCGGACTGGCCGCAGCGGGCGTGCGCACGGGCGAGCGCCCAGCCGCACAAGCCGGCGTACTCGGCGAAGAGCGGGCCCGGTAGCTCCTCCAGCCGGATGGAGCCCTTCATGTCGTGGAGCTGGCGCACGTAGTACGAGCGGCCGCGCGGGCCGAGCGTCCAGCCCAGGAAGATGTCGCTCGCGGCCTGCATGATCCGTTGCCCGACCACTACTCGCTGGCCGTGGTTCGCGTACCGGCTGGGCTCGAGGAACGGCTCCAGCACCGACGGGATCGCCTGCTTCAGCTGCAGGAACAACGGCGTGTCGGTCTGCGTGTCGACGAGCAGCGCCACGAAGCAACGGGTCCCGACGCTCCCTACCCCTACGACCTTGTGCGCGAAGTCGACGAGGTCGAACCGGTCGAGCAGCACTTGGTGCTCGTCCGAGACGGACGAGCGGTAGGCGCGCATCACCCCGGTGAGCTCGTGCTCGACGAGGTTCACGTCCATTGCGTCGAGGTGCACCACGAGCGGCGGGTTGTCGATGATGCGTCGCCGGCCGTCGACCATCTCGGTGAGCGAAGTCAGGGTGCCGAGGTTCGTGTGCCGCTGGGCCCGCCGCAGGTTGCGCTCGAGGGCACGCCGAGACACCGCGTCGATCTGCTCGAGGAACGCCAGTGGCTCGACCCGGGAGTACCACACGTCGAGCTGACCCATGCCCGCGAACGAGGCCATGAGCCCCCGGTAGATCTGCGCGCACCGGCGCGCCGCGTCCGCGCACTGGTCCTCGGGCAGGCCGTGGTCGCGTCCGGCCACCACCACGCTGATCGCGAGGCGCTTCACGTCCCACTCCCACGGGCCGGGGAGCGTCTCGTCGAAGTCGTTGACGTCGAAGATCAGGTTCCGCTCCGGCGTCGCGAACAGCCCGAAGTTGAGGAGGTGCGCGTCACCACAGATCTGCACGTCGAGACCGGTGCGGGGCGTCGTCGCGAGGTCGGCCGCCATCACCGCCGGCGACCCCCGCAGGTAGGCGAACGGCGAGACGAGCATCCGGCCGTACCGGATCGCCACGAGCTCCTGCACCCGGCCCCGGCTCGTCTCCTCGAGCACCGCGATCGGGTCCACGCCGTCGTCGCGCGGCTCGCACCGGGCGTGGCTGGTCCGGGGGACGTCGCCGCGGCACGCCTTCCCCCGGGCCCGGCCGGTGCGGGGCGCGGTCGGCTCGGAGATCACCGCACGCCGAGCGCGGTGAGCGCCGGCACGATCTGCTGGGAGTTGTTGTCGCCGTACTCGGTCACCGCGGCCTGGCACTGCTCGCTCGCCCCCGTGCACGTGCGCAGCACCTCGGCGACCACGGATGCCTCGGTTCCGAGCCCCGCGAGCAGCTTCGCCGCGGCCTTCGCGTCCGTCGCCGGCGGCGCGCCGGCACCGGTGATCGCGGCCCGGAGGGCGGCGTTGGCGTCGGCGACCTTGTGCCCCGCGGCTTGGACCTCGGCGGTCTCGCCGCCCTGGATCGCGGCGAGGAACGCCTGCTGCGCGGTGGCGTACGTGCCGACGAGCGCGGCGCGCCACTGCTTCACCCACGCCGACGCCTGCTTCGGCGCGGTGGAGGTCGTCGTCGAGTCGTCGGCCGACGACGGCGACGAACCGGAGGATCCGGTGCAGGCGCCGAGCGCGAGCACGGCGACCAGCGTGACCGCGCCGGACATCGCGAGCGGCGCCCTTCGGGTCACGGAGCCCTCCAGACCGCGTGCTTCGGGTTCCAGTCGCCGTGCCCGGTCGTCGTGGTGGAGAGGCAGGTGCCGACGTGCAGCTCGAACAGCTCCTCGTCCGCGAAGCCCGGTGGCTCGGCATCCATCTCGCGCTCGAGGGCGAGGTACTGCCGGCTGATCCGCGCACGAAGGTCCGCGTCCGATTGCGACTCCGCCACGCCGGTCAGATAGAACGCGTCCTCGTTGTCCGGCACCGGGAAACCGTGCAACGCGTACCGCGGGTCGCGGTGCAGGTCCGACCGCTTCGGCGACGCGACGACGAAGAGGTACAGCCCGTCATCGGTGAGGATCGGGCACACCGGGTGGAGCCGCGGGCCGCCGTCGCCGCGCACCGTGCCCAGGAACCCGAGCCCGACCCCGAACTGGTAGAGCAGCGACCGCCCGCGCGCGGCGAGGTCCGGCTCGGCGCCGGCGAACTCGCCCCAGCTCAACATGGGCGTCACGCTCGCGGACCGCGCGGGCGCCGTCAAAAGTGGCCGGGCCGGCGTCTCGCGGCCCAGGTCGGCCGTGCCATGATGCGGCGCCGACGCGGAGGTGGAGATGGCTGCCGAAGACATCGTCAACGAGTTCATGGAACGGATCCAGCAGATGGACCTGGACGCGGCGTGCGAGCTCGTCAGTTCCGACGTCGAGTACGACAACGTCCCGATGGGCAAGGTCTCGGGCCCCGACGGCATCAAGAGCGTCCTCGGCCCGATGGTCGGGATGCTCGACGAGGTCGACTGGGTCGTCCACCGCCAGATCGCGTCGGGCACCCTCGTGCTCAACGAGCGGACGGACCGCTTCGGCAAGGGCGGGAAGTGGATGGAGCTGCCCGTCGCCGGCGTGTTCGAGGTGCACGACAGCAAGATCACGCTGTGGCGCGACTACTTCGACCTCACCTCGATGACCAACCAGCTCACCGAGCTGGCCGGCTGACGTCCCGACCACCACTCTCTTCTCTCCAGGAGGCGTTCCACCATGCCCGAAGCGGTCATCGTCGCCACCGCTCGCACGCCGATCGGTCGAGCGAACAAAGGCTCTCTCGTCGACCTGCGCCCCGACGACCTCGCCGCCGGGATCGTGCGCGCCGCGCTCGACAAGGTGCTCCAGCTCGACCCGTCGACGATCGAGGACGTGATCATCGGCTGCGCGCAGCCCGCGGGTGAGCAGGGCTACAACCTCGGACGCGTCGTCGCGATCCTGGCCGAGCTCGGTGACGTCCCCGGCACGACCGTGAACCGCTACTGCTCGTCGAGCCTGCAGACGATCCGCATGGCCGCGCACGCGATCAGGTGCGAAGAGGGCGACGTGTTCGTCGCCGCAGGCGTCGAGTGCGTGAGCCGCTTCGACAAGGGCCGCTCGGACGGTGGCCCGGGCACCACCAACGACCGGTTCTCGGATTCCCGGTCCCGTTCGAAGGCGCGCCAGGAGGCCGGCGCCCCGACCTGGACGCCCGGCCCCGGCCTGCCTGACGTCTACATCGCGATGGGCCAGACCGCGGAGAACGTGGTGCAGGCCGAAGGGGTGACGCGCGAGGAGATGGACGAGTTCGCGGCCCGCTCGCAGCAGCGCTCGGTCCAGTCGCAGGAGAACGGCTTCTTCGAGCGGGAGATCACGCCGGTGACGACGCCTGACGGCACCGTGGTCAGCAAGGACGACGGTCCCCGACCCGACACGACGGCCGAGAAGCTCGCGCAGCTGAAGCCGGTCTTCCGCCCCGACGGCACCGTGACGGCAGGCAACGCGTGCCCCCTCAACGACGGCGCGGCCGCGGTCGTCGTCATGAGCGACACCCGCGCCAACGAGCTCGGGATCACGCCGCTCGCGCGCGTCGTGTCGAGCGGGGTCTCCGCGCTCAACCCGGAGATCATGGGCCTCGGGCCGATCGGCGCCTCCCGTCAGGCGCTCGCCCGAGCCGGGCTCACGATGGACGACATCGACCTCGTCGAGATCAACGAGGCCTTTGCGGCCCAGGTGATCCCCTCGGCGAAGCACCTCGGCATCCCGTGGGAGAAGCTCAACGTCCACGGCGGAGGGATCGCGCTCGGCCACCCGTTCGGGATGACGGGCGCCCGCATCATGACGACGTTGCTCAACGGGCTCGAGGACGCCGACGCGCGCTACGGCCTCGAGACGATGTGCGTCGGCGGCGGGCAGGGCATGGCCATGATCGTCGAACGCCTCCGTTGACGGTCGCTCCGGCGTCGGCACTTCGTGCCCGCTCCCGCCTGCGCTCCGCAGCAACCGTTCTGCGATAGCCGCGACACGCCCCAGGCACTCCGCGCCAGGGCAGAACCTGGTCAGGCGTACTGGTCGCGGAGGTCGCGCTTGCGGATCTTGCCCATCGGGTCGCGGGGCAGCTCGGCGACGAGCTCGACCCGGCGCGGTGACTTGTACGCGACGAGATGCTCGCGGGCGAACGCGATGACCTCGTCGGCGGTGAGCTGACCGTCGGGGACGACGATCGCAGTGACGATCTCGCCGTACTCGTCGTCGGGCACGCCGATCACCGCGACCTCAGCGACGCCCGGGTGCCGGACCAGCACGGCCTCCACCTCGGCCGGGTAGACGTTCGCGCCGCCGGTGATCACCATGTCCTTGCGGCGGTCGACCACGAAGAGATACCCGTCCTCGTCGACGTACCCGACGTCGCCCAGCGTCGCGAGGTCCCCGCGGTAGATCGACTCGGTCAGCTCGTCGGGGCCGGAGTAGCGGAAGCCGCGGCCCCAGTCCGAGCCGATGTAGACGAGCCCGGTCTCCCCCGGCGGGAGCTCGACCCCGTCGTCGTCCAGGATCTTGATGGTCGAGCCGAGCGCGGGACGCCCGACGCTCCCCGGGCGCTCGAGCCACTCCTCGGGCGTGATCACCGTGCCCATCGTCTCGGTGCCGCCGTAGGTCTCCCAGATCGAGCCCGGCGGGAACAGCTCCATCACCGCGCGCTTCACGCTCGGCGCGCACGGCGCGGAACCATGCATCACCCGGCGGACGCTCGAGACGTCCGCCCGCTCACGAACCTCGGCCGGCAGCTGGGTGAGCCGGTAGAGATGGACCGGCGCGCAGATCCAGTACGAGACGCGCTCGGCTTCGATCGCCCGGATCGCGTCGGCCGCGTCGAAGTGGTCGAGCAGGACCGACGTGTGCCCGAAGATCAGCGCGCTGTGCGTCCCGCTGAACCCGGCAAGGTGGTGCAGGGGCGACGCGGTGAGGTTGACCTCGTCGAGACCGTCGATCCCGTAGGACTCGTAGTACCGGACCATCCCCATGATGGCTGCTTCCGCCGAGCCGACGGACCGGATCACCGCCTTGGGCCTCCCTGTCGTCCCCGACGTGTAGGGCCGCAGGACGACGTAGTCGGGGAGCGCGTCGGCGGCCGGTTCGGTCGGCGCGGCGTCGGCGTCGGCGAGGAACGCGTCGAGCCCGGCCTCGTCGAGCAGGAACGCGACATCGCCGTCTTCGCAGAAGTACGCGCGCTCGTCGGGGGTGGCGCCGGACGGGATCGGGACGACCTGGGCGCCGAGCCGCGCCGCTCCCAGCGCGACGACGAACCACTCGGGCCGGTTGCGCAGCGCGATCCCGAGCCGCGCGTCGGGCCCGACACCGCGTGCCCGCAGGACGTGGGCGGCTGCGGTCGCCGCGGCGTCGAGCTCGCAGTAGGTCATCCGGCGCTCTCCCGCGACGATCGCGACCTTGCCGGGTCGGAGTCGCGCGTGTGCAGCCACGCCGTATCGCTCGAGCACCTCGTCCATGCGAGCGGGAGCGTACCGAGCGCGTCGGTGGGCCGGGATCAGGCTCCGTAGACGGGCGCGGGCGCGGGTGCCTCGTCGAGCAGGTCCCGCACCACCGCGCCCAGCTCGGCCGGGTCCCACCGGGCGCCCTTGTCGACCGGGCGGCCGTGCTGCCACCCGTCGGCGACCGAGAGGATGCCGCCTTCGACCTCGAAGACCCGCCCGGTGATGCCCTTGGACTCGGCGCTCCCGAGCCACACGACCAGCGGTGCGACGTTCTCGGGAGCCATCGCGTCGAACGCGTCGTCCTCCGGCGCGGCCATCGTGTCGGCGAACACGGCCTCGGTCATGCGCGTGCGCGCCGCCGGGGCGATCGCGTTGGCGGTGACGCCGTAGCGCCCGAGCTCGGCGGACTCCACCATCGTGAGCGCGGCGATCCCCGCCTTCGCCGCGCTGTAGGTGCCCTGGCCGACACTGCCCATGAGGCCGGCGCCGCTGCTGGTGTTGATCACCCGTCCGTCGACGGTCGCGCCCGCCTTCTGCTGCTCGCGCCAGTACGCGGCGGCGAAGCGGGTCGGGGCGAAGTGGCCCTTGAGGTGGACCCGGATCACCGCGTCCCACTCCTCCTCGGACGTCGACACGATCATTCGGTCGCGCAGGAACCCCGCGTTGTTGACCAGGACGTCGAGCCCGCCGAACGAGTCGACCGCGGTACGGACGAGATGCTGCGCGCCGTCCCAGTCCGCGACGTCGTCACCGTTGGCTACGGCTTCGCCGCCGGCCGCTCGGATCGCGTCCACGACTTCCCCCGCGGGGCCCGTCGACCCACCGGTGCCGTCGGCCTCGGCCCCGAGGTCGTTGACCACGACCTTGGCGCCCTGGCGCGCGAACTCGAGTGCGTGCCCGCGCCCGATCCCCCGGCCCGCGCCGGTCACGATGACGACTCTTCCCTCGCAGATCCCCATGGTCCGGGAACCTATCCCGCGAGCGGTTCGGCCTCCGGGCCCGGGATCGGGGAGGCGTCCTCCGGCTCGTCGACGGTCGCGGGCTCGGACACCGGCGTCCCCCGACCCCACACGAACGCGAGCACGGTCAGCAGCCCGACCCCGACGGCGGTGACGATCCACATCGTCTCGACCCCGGCCGCGTCGTAGATCGGTGCCGCGCTGAACGCGGCGATCGCCGCGGCGGCTGCCGCGACCGCGCCGTAGAGCCCCTGACCCGCGGCGGTGAGGGACGGCGGGGACGAGCGCGCGACCGCGGATTGGCTCGACGGCGTCGTGACCGAGTCCATGACGCAGTGCACGAGGGCGAGCGCACCGGCCGCGAACACGGACCCGACCACGCCGTACAACGCGATGATCGGCACCGAGCACAAGAGCGCGACGACGCCGATGCGCGCCGGGCCGCGCCGGTCCGCAAGCCGGCCGCCGAACGGGCTGAGCGCGACGAGTGGGAGCGCGAAGACCGCGAGCGTGACCGCGATGACCGCGGTACTCGCTCCGAGGTCGGACAGGTACCTGGCCCAGATCGTCTCGAACACGCCGATCGACAGGTACAGCGCGGTCGCCATCGCCAGGCCGGCGCGCACCCCCCGGATGCGGACGAGCACCCGCAGCCCCTGCTTGGGCTGCTTGTCGAACACCGGGGGCTCGTCGAGCCGGGCGACCGCCGGCGAGGTGAGCGCGAGTGCGGCCGCGATGACGATGAACGGTGCGTGCAACCCGAACCCGGCCGCGATCAACGCGGCGAGGGGCGGGCCGCAGATGAAGCCACCGACCTCGACGCTCGCCATGCGCCCGAGCGCTTCGCCCGAGTGCGGTCCGGCGCGCGTGACCGCGACGCGGCGCGCGGCCGGGATGAACATGCCCGACCCGAGGCCGAGCAGCAGGCGCGAACCGACGAACTCCCAGAGGTTCGACGCGATGCCGAACCAGAGCATTCCGAGCGCGGCGACCGCGAGCCCGGCGCGCAGCAGCAGGCGTGTGTGGCCGCGGTCGGCGTAGCGCGCGAGCCCGATCTGCGCCGCCAGCGCGGCGAGGAAGCTGGTCCCGCCGATGAGCCCGAGGCCCCAGGTAGGAAGGTCGTACTTGTCCTGCAGCTCCGCGAGGAGAGCGAAGATCGCGCCGTACCCGAGCGCCTCCAGACCGACGGCGGCGTAGAGGAGCATCGGGACGCGCTTCGACGCGACTCCGGGTACGGCCATCCACCGATGATCCCACGTCGCGTCCGATACGGTCCCGGAAATGCACTACGGCGTCACCATGTTCATGACGGACCTGACGATGCGGCCGGACGACTTCGCGCGCGAGGTCGAAGCACACGGGCTGCACTCGATGTACCTCCCCGAGCACACGCACATCCCCGTTTCGCGCCGGACGCCACCGCCGACGGGAGACGCGGAGCTGCGCGACGAGTACAAGCGCACGCTCGACCCGTTCGTCGCGCTGGCAATGGCCGCGGCCGTCACCGACACGATCCTGGTCGGCACCGGCATCTGCCTCGTGGCCCAGCGGGAGCCGATCGTGACCGCGAAGGCGGTGGCGACGCTCGATCAGCTCTCGGGCGGTCGGTTCGTGCTCGGCATCGGCTTCGGGTGGAACGAGGACGAGATCGGCCAGCACGGGGTCACGATGCCGGAGCGCCGCGACGTGACCCGCGAGCACATGCTCGCGATGCGCGCGCTCTGGAACGACGACGAGGCCGAGTTCCACGGCGCCCGGGTGGACTTCGCACCGTCCTGGTCGTGGCCGAAGCCGACCCGACGCGGCGACCTCGGCGGGCCGCCGGTGCTCATCGGCGGCGCGGCCGGTCCGAAGCTGTTCGCCCACATCGCCGAGTACGCGGACGGGTGGATCCCGATCGGCGGCCGCGGCATCCGGGAGGCGCTCCCGGAGCTCCATGCCGCGTGCGAGGCCGCGGGGCGCGACCCGGAGTCCTTGCGCATCGTCCCGTTCGGGACGATCCCGGACGCGGGCAAGCTCGAGTACTACGCATCGCTCGGCATCGAGGAGATCGTCCTGCGCGTCCCGAGCGGCACCACGGACGAGGTGCTCCCCCTGCTCGACCGCTACGCCGACCTCGCCGCCCAACCCGCCTGACGCCCTCTCATCCTCTGGCCCCGCCTCCCGACGAGATGCTCGGGGAGCGACGCCGAAATCAGGTGCCCGAGGCGTATCGCGGCTCCCGCAGAACGGTTGCTGCGGAACGCAGGCGGGAGCGGGCACGAAGTGCGGACGCCGGAGCGACCATCAAGGGAGGCGCTCGATGATGGTGACGTTGGCCTGGCCGCCGCCCTCGCACATCGTCTGCAGGCCGTAGCGGCCGCCGGTCCGCTCGAGCTCGTGGAGCAGGGTCGTCATGAGGCGGACGCCGGTAGCGCCGAGCGGGTGCCCGAGCGCGATCGCGCCGCCGTTGACGTTGACCTTCTCCAGGTCGGCGCCCGTCTCGCGCTGCCACGCCAGCACGACGGAGGCGAAGGCCTCGTTGATCTCGACGAGGTCCATGTCGTCGAGGCTCATCCCCGTCTTCTCCAGCGCGTACGCGGTCGCGGGGATCGGCGCGGTCAGCATGTAGATCGGATCCGCACCCCGCACCGACAGGTGATGGATGCGCGCCCGCGGCGTCAGGTTGTGCTCCTGCAGCGCACGCTCGGAGACGACGAGCATCGCCGTCCCGGCATCGGAGATCTGGCTCGCCAGCGCGGCGGTGAGCCGCCCACCCTCGACCAGCGGCGGCAGCGACCTGATCTTCTCGGCGTTCGGCTCGCGGGGACCCTCGTCCGCGGAGACGCCGGCCATCGGGACGATCTCCAGCTCGAAGCGGCCTTCGCGCTGGGCCCGGAGCGCGCGCTCGTGCGACTCGATCGCGAACGCTTCCATCTCCTCTCGCGTCACGCCCCACTTCTCCGCGATCATCTCAGCGCCGCGGAACTGGCTGACCTCCTGGGTCCCGTAACGGGCGACCCAGCCCTCGGACGTCGAGAACGGGTCGGTGAACCCGAACTGCTCGGCCACGAGCATCGCCGAGGAGATCGGGATCATGCTCATGTTCTGCACGCCGCCGGCCATGATCACGTCGTTCGTGCCGCTCATCACCGCCTGCGCGGCGAAGTGCACCGCCTGCTGGCTCGAGCCGCACTGCCGGTCGATCGTGGTGCCCGGGATCTCCTCGGGGAGGCCGGCCGCGAGCCACGCGGTCCGGGCGATGTCGCCCGCCTGCGGGCCGATCGCGTCGACGCAACCGAAGTACACGTCCTCGACGGCCATCGGGTCGAGATCGTTGCGCTCGACGATCGCCTTGATCACGTGCGCACCGAGGTCGGCGGGGTGCACCTGGCTCAGCCCGCCCCCGCGCTTGCCCACGGGGGTGCGGGCGGCGTCGACGATGTAGGCCTCGGGCATGGTCAGCTCCTCGTCTCGGTGCAGCTACAGGATCGCACGGGCGACGCGCTCACGGTGCCAGGCGCCGTCACCCCACGTCACAACCAGGGACCACACCCGTTTCATCCACAGCTGCAGGTCGTACTCGAACGAATAGCCGATCGCGCCGTGGCACTGGAGCGCATGGCGGGCCGCCAGCATGGCGACGTCACCGGCACGGGCCTTGGCCATCGAGACGTGCACCGACGCGTCGGGCTCGCCGTGCGTGAGCGAGTACGCGGCGCGGTAGGCGAGGGGCCGGGCGAACTCGAGACCCATCCGGACGTCCGCGAGCTTGTGCTTGATCGCCTGCTGCGACCCGATCGGCACCCCGAACTGCCGGCGTTCGGTCGCGTACGCGACCGTCGTGTCGAGCAGAGCGGCGGCGAGACCGAGCAGCTGGGCCGCGGTGCCGAGCGCGCCCCGGTCGAACCCGGCCGCGAGCTCCTCGGGGCCGCCGACCTCGGTGATCTCCGCCCGGCCCGCGTCCCAGTCGACCGCGGCCGCGTGGCGGGAGTGGTCCACCGAGGGGCGGGACTCCAGCACGAGCGCCGCGCGCGGGACGAACAGCAGACGCTCGTCGTCCTCGAGCAGCACCGCGTCCGCGGAGTCCGCGCAGGGCACCAGGGGCGACGGCCCGAGCGCCGCCGAGACGGTGCGCCACGACGACGGGACGACGGGTGCCGCGACCATCGCGTGCTCGACGAACGGCTCGGGCAGCGCGAAGCGCCCGGTGGCTTCCGCGAGCAGCACCAGGTCGAGCTCGGTCAGGCCGAGCCCGCCGGCTGCTTCCGGCGCGCGCGCGGCGAGCACACCCATCTCGCCGAGTGCATCCCAGCAGCCGTCGGTGCGACCGGACTCGTTCGCCCACGCGGCACGCACGGCGTCGGGCGGGCACTCCTTCTCGAGGAGGTCCGCGACGGCGTCGCGAAACGCGAGCTGGTCGTCGGTGAACGCGAAGCGCACGGCGGGTGCTACTTCCTCGGGAGCCCGAGGACGCGCTCGGCCACCACGTTGCGCTGGATCTCGTTGGTCCCGGCGTAGATCGGGCCCGAGAGCGCGAACTGGTACCCCTTCGTCCAGCCGTTGTCCTCGAGCTGCGCGGCCGGGCCGAGCAGCCGGAGCGCGGCCTCGTGGAGCCGGACGTCCATGTCGGACCAGAAGAGCTTCGTGAGGCTCGACTCGGCACCGACGGTCTCCCCGTCGCTGATCCGGGTGACGGTCCCGAGGGTCTGGAGCTGGTACGCGTCCGCGTCGATGTAGGCATCCACGATGTCGTGGCGCAGCGCGGGGTCGACCGCCGCGAGACCGTCGGCCGGATCCATCTCGCGGGCGAGATCGAGCAGCCGCCGCACGGTCGCCAGGAAACGGCCGGGGCTCCGGAGGGTCAGACCCCGCTCCGAGCCGGTCGTCGCCATCGCCACCCGCCACCCTTCGTCGACCCCACCGAGCACGAGGTCGTCGGGCACGAGCACATCGTCGAAGAACACCTCGGCGAACCCCTCGTCGCCGTCGAGCCGCCCGAACCCGCGCACGGTGACGCCGGGCGAGTCGAGCGGCACGAGGAAGTAGGTGAGGCCGTGGTGGCGCTGCGCCTCGGGGTCCGTTCGGAACAGCCCGAAGAGGTGGGTGCAGAACGCACCGCGCGTCGTCCAGGTCTTCTGCCCGTTGAGCCGCCAGCCACCCGCGGCCTCGTCCCGGATCGCCTTCGACGCGATCGCGGCCAGGTCGCTGCCCGCGTCCGGCTCGGACCAGCCCTGGCACCAGGTCTGCTCGCCGCTCGCCATCGCCGGGAGGAACCGGTCCTGCTGGGCCGGGGTCCCGAACTCGAACAGCGTCGGCGCGAGCAGGAAGATCCCGTTCTGGGTGACCCGCTGGGGCGCGCCGGCCCGGTAGTACTCCTCCTCGAAGACGAGCCACTCCCAGAGGCTCGCCTCCCGGCCGCCGTACGCCTCGGGCCACGAGACGACGGCCCAGCGCGCGTCGAACAGGCGCCGCTCCCACTCCAGGTGGAGCGCGAAGCCCTCGCGGGTGTCGCCGCTCGGCAGCGGCTGCCCCGGTACGTTCGCCGCGAGCCACTCCCGTGCCTCGGCCCGGAAGCGCTCCTGCTCGGCGGTCCAGGTGAGGTCCATCGGGTCGCCGAGGCTACCGGTCGATCTGACGAAGCGTCAGATCGACCGCTCCTGCTCCGGCGTCACCCGCGCGACGGATCGACCGTCGACGTCGGCGGCTGTCACCGACACGGGTCCGGTCACCTTCGCGATCCCGCAGTCAACAGGCAGGGTGGCGCTTCCGGAGGTCCCCGCCCGGTCGATCTCCTCGACCACCGCGGCCCGGATGATCGCCACCTCCTCGGGGCCCAGGCCCTCGATCGCCGCACGCAGCTCGGGGTCGACCAGCTGCGAGAACCCGAGCCGGTCGACCATCTCGAGCAGGGGCAGCTTCTGGGCGTGCCAGGTGAGCAGCAGCTCACGCACGTCGGGATCGGCGAAGACCTCTTCGGCCCGTCGTACCGCCGCGAGCGGAGGTCCCATCTGCCTGGTCTCCCCTTCCCCCACCGCACCGGGTGGAACGTCTGATCCGGTCCTTGCGGACGCGGAACCTCGCGCGAAACGGGCCCTGTCCCGCGTGGCCGCCCACTCCCCGCAGTCCCGTCTCACGGAGCATCGCCTCGAGCCTCCGACACGACGTGTCCCGAGCCCAGATTCCATCCCGGCGGCGTTAACAACCGGCTAAACCGTCCGGTTCACCGGGTTGGTACTGTCCGCATGCCGAGGCGCACCCGCGACCGATGCCGATCCGGCGGGGGGTGGCCGACGGGGCGACCGGGCGGAGGCGGTTGGGCGGTGGGATGAGATTTCTCGTGCTGGGATCCCTCCGGCTGCGACGGGGCGACGACGACGTCGCGGTCACCCGCCCGAAGAGCCGCGGACTGCTCGGCCTGCTCCTCGCCCGCGCCAACCACCCGGTCTCGGGCGAGCAGCTCGTCGAGGAGCTCTGGTCGGGCCGCCCGCCCAGCTCCGCCCGCGGTGCGCTGCGGGTCCACGCCACCCACCTCCGCCACGCCCTGGCGGCCGCCGACGACGGCACCCGGCCCGACCGGCTCACCGCCGGTGCGGCCGGCTACCGACTCGCGGTCTCCACGGAGGAGATGGACGCGCTGGCCTTCGAGCGCGCGTTCCGCACCGCACGCGAGGCGGCTGACGCAGGTGCGAGCCACGAGGTGCGCGAGCTGCTCGGCGGCGCGCTCTCGTGGTGGCGTGGCATCCCGTACGCGGATCTCACGGACTTCGCGCCCCTCGCCGCGGAAGCGGTCCGCCTCGCGGAGGTGCGCGCGTCCGCGCTGGAGCTGCTCGCCGACGCCTTCCTGGCGCTCGGCCGGCCCGAGGACGCGGTGGACCTGCTGACCGGACCGGTGCACGACGATCCGGTGCGCGAGAGCTTCACCGAGCGGCTGATGCTGGCGCTCTACCGGTCCGGCCGCGCCTTCGACGCGCTGCGCGCGTTCAGTCGCCTGCGCGAGGCGCTCGACGAGCAGCTCGCCGTGGAGCCCGGGCCGGCGGTGCGGCGGCTCGAGGAGTCGATCGTGGTCCGCCGACCCGAGCTGGACCTGGCCGACGCGTCCAAGAGGCCGACCACCGTCTCCGTGCTCGATGCGTTGCCGATCGTCGGTCGGCGGCGCGAGATCGCCGCGATCGAACGCGCGTGGGACCACCTCGACGACGCCCGTCCCGGACTCGTGCTCGTCTCCGGACCGGCCGGCATCGGCAAGACCACGTTGGTGCACGGCGCGACACGGCGCATGGAGGCCGAGGGCGCGCACGTGCTCGTGGGCCACTGCGATCCCGAGCCGTCGAGCGACTACGAGCCGATCCCGCAGCTCGTCCGGGCCGCGCTGGCGCTCCTCGATCCCGAGGACCGGCACGACCCGCTGCTGGGCGAGCTGGGCCGGCTCGTCCCCGACGAGGCCGGCCGGCTGCCGAGCCCACCGCCGACGGTCGACCCGTCGACCGGCCGGCTCCGGCTCTTCACCGCGGTCACGGCGCTCTTCGAGGCGGTGGGCCCCGCGCCGATCGTGCTCGTCGCCGAAGACCTGCACTGGGCGGGCTCCGACGCGTTCGCGCTCCTCCGCCACCTGCTCCACTCGAGTCGTGGCTCGATGGTGGTCGTCGTGACCTATCGCGACGACGAGCTCGATCCGGGCTCGCCCGCAGTGCAGGCGATGGCCCAGGGCCGGCTCGCCGATCCCGACGTCGCAATCGGGCTCGACGGCCTCGATGCCGGAGAGCTCAGCGCGCTCGTGCGCGCCTGGGGAGTCGAGCAGCATCGGCGTCACATGCTCGCGAGCATCGACGAGCTGCATGACCTGACCGCCGGCAACCCGATGTTCGTCCGCGCGGTGCTGCGCGAGGTGGGTGAGTCCTCGGAGATGCCGGCCCTGGACACGCTCGCGCCGGGAGGGATCCGGGCACTCGTCGAGCGCGGGTTGGCCCGGCTGCCGATCGCCTCGCGTTCAACGCTGGCCGTCGCGGCGGTGCTCGGGCGCGAGTTCTCGGTGGCCCTGCTGACCGCGACGGCCGGGATCGACGAAGTCGACGCGCTCGCCGCGATCGACCACGCGCTGAGCACGCGGATCCTCGTCGAGACCGAGCTGGTCGACCACTTCGCGTTCAGTCACCTGGTCGTCCGCAACACGATCTACTCGGCGACCACGACGGCACGACGCGCGCGGCTGCACCTGCGCGCCGGCGAGGCGCTGGCCGACGGGCTGGACGGCGACCCCGAGGGGCGGGCCGCGGAGTGCGCCCGGCACTTCCTCGCCGCACTGCCGCTCGGCGATCCCGGCCGCGCGGCGTCCTGGGCCCGGGCGGCCGGGCGCGAAGCGACACAGCGCTTCGCGCACGCCGACGCGATCAGCTGGTACCGGCGCGCGGTCGAGCTGGCGGAGCCGGCGCGCTGGTCATCCCGGGACACCGCCGCGGCACTGCTCGAGCTCGCTGCCGCACTTGACGAGAACGGCGAGCGCAACGAGGCGCGGGCGCGCTTTGTCGACGCAGCCGAGATGGCCCGCACGGCCGGCGACCATCTGCTGTTCGCCGACGCCGCCATCGGGGCCACGCCGCGGTACGTGACCGTCTACGACTTCGAACCGACGCAGCGGGCGCTCGTCGACGAGGCGCTCGAGCGCGTCGGCACCGACCGCCGGCGCCTCGCCGCGCTCCTGTGCTGCGCGAGCGCCGGCCGCTACTACCAGGAGCCGGGCGACAAGCCGTACGCGATCCGGGCGCTCGCGCTCGCACGCGAGTCGGACGATCCCGAGATCCGCGCGACGGGCCTGCTCACCTACCACCGCTACCTGACCCACGATCCCTCTGCCACCGAGGAGCGGCTCTCGCTCAGCCGCGAGCTGCTGGCGATCTGCCAGGCCGCCGGGTTGGACGAGCTGACCGGACGCGCGGCGCGAGCGGTGCTCATCGATCTCCTCGGACTGGGATATCTGGACGACTTCGACCGCGAGCTGGACGTGCTCAGCGTCTACGCGGACGAGCACGGCGCGCCCGCCGACATCTACTGGGTGAGCGCGTTCCACGCGACGCGCCGGCTCATGATCGACCCGTGGGGCGAGGCCGAGGAGCTGGTCCGCGCGGCGCGACGGATCGGTCGGGAGCTCCAGCAGGACGACGCCGAGGGTGCGTTCATCCTCCACTCCTTCGCGCTGCGGTACCAGCAGGGCCGGGCCCGCGAGGTCACCGGCGGCCTCGAGACGCCCGAGTCCGGGCACCCGCGCATCCTCGCCGGGCTCTCCTTGCTCGCCGCCGCGCTCGTCGCC
>DASXYP010000099.1:0-3663 GCA_036502405.1 Acidimicrobiia bacterium | reverse complement strand
GTCCACGTCGCGCCGTCCCAGGTCCAGGTGTCCGTGGGGGTACCCGTCATGTCGATGCCGCCGTAGAGGACCACCTCGCGCTGGGCGAAGTCGCTGGCCGAGACGGGGAAGGTCCGCGGGGTGGGACTCGTCCGCGGGTGCAGCTGCGTCCAGGTGACGCCGTCCCACGCCCAGGTGTCGCCCTGGTAGCCCGGACCTTCGCGCGTCCGTCCGCCGAAGAGCACCACCTTGCCGGTCGTGGGATCCGCGGCCATGGTCGCTTCGCCCCGCGCACTGGGACTCGTCGCAGGATGCCGCTGGGTCCAGGTCGCACCGTCCCACGTCCAGGTGTCACCGAGGTCCTCCGCGCCGGCCAGGCTCGAGCCACCGAACAGCACGACGTGGCCGGTGCGCGGATCCGTGGCGATGGCCGCGTCCATGCGCGCGGGCGGGCTCGTCGCGGGATGCTGCTGGGTCCAGCTCGCGCCGTCCCAGGTCCAGGTGTCACCGAAGGCGGTGCTTGCGTCCTTGAAGCCACCGAACAGCACGGTCTTCCGGCTCGCCGCGTCGTAGGCCATGGCGGCCTCCTCGCGCGCCGCGGGGTTCGTGGCCGGGGTGCGCTGCGTCCAGCGGAACGAATCAACCCGCACGGTCGCCGCGGGCGCTCCGACGGCGCTCCCCACGATGAGCAGCATCGGCAGCACGACGAGAATTGCGAAGCGGGTCACCCACCCACGACCCCGTCCGTGCGCATGCCTCCGGTCCACGGCGCTACCCCCACGCGAGCGACTCGCCACAGATCTACCCGGCATCCCGCGCCGAGAACCACTCCTCGCCACCACCGGTGTCCGCCCTGCCGGAGGGGCCCGTGACGGCAGATCCGTGCGGGCTCGGAGGGATTGGTGCGGACTACTCGCTGCGGAGGAAGCGGGCCGGCGAGGTGCGCGTCGCCAGCAGCCCCGGGACGAGCGCGACGACGTTCGCGAGGCACAGCGCGACCACCGCCACCGCGGCGAGGAGGCCCAGCGGGAGCACCGCGCTCGGCGGGAGTCCGAGGCGATCGGTCACGAGCGTCCAGCTCGCGCGACCCACGGCGGCCCCCACCGGGATCCCGACGACGATCGCTACGAGGACCACGAGCGTCGCCTGCCACGCGACCGTCGCGGCCACCTGCCCTCGCACGAACCCGACGGAGCGCAACACGGCGAGGTCATGGCGGCGGCGCCGGACCGAGCTGATCAGCGCGTTGCCCACGGTCAGGATTCCGATCAGCGCGAAGAGCCCCGCGAGCAGCACCGGGAGCCGGTTGACCCGGCGCAGGTTCTCCACGTCGGGCGGCCGCACCGCCGGCAGGACGGTGCCGGGGAAGTCGCCTTGCAGCCGGCGGCTCGCCGCGGCGCGATCGACGTGCGGTCGGAACCGCACCAGGAACACGTTGACCGGCGCCGGCGCGTGCAGCGCGCGGAGCGCGCCAGGCGTCACGACCGCGGCCTGCCCGAGCGGGACGCTGTCGTTGACGACGCTGGGCGTCAGGACCACGCGACCCGAGACGAGCAGCGACCGGGTCGGGCCGCCGGTCGACACCCTGACCCGCTCCCCGATCGCGAGATGGCGATCTTCCAACGTCTTCGCCCCGAGCGCGATCTCGCCGGCGCCGGTCGGGGCACGGCCTGCGGTGTACAGCACCAGATTCGGACCCTGCACCGGCTGGATGCCGAAGAGCGCGGCTCCGTGGCCGTCGATGCGTGCGTCGATCGACTCGCCGCCGGCGACCGCGGAGAACGCGCCGACGTCCGGGTTCCGTCGTAGCGCCGGGACGGCCGTGCGGGCGATGTCGTCGGAGTGCGGATTGCCGACGGCGACGTCCCAGTTCCACCCCTGGAGCTTCGGCTGGTCGGCGAGCCGGGTCAGGTTGCTGCCGAAGGTCAGCGCCCCTGCCACCACCGCAAGCGCGACGACTGCACTGAAGACCGTCGTGCCCGCGGACACCTTGCGGACACCGCGACCGGACTCGAACGCCAGGGTGGCACCGATCGTGGCGCTCTGCGGCGCTCCGGTCCTCGCGAGCCATTGCGCGAGTCGCGAGGCGCGCCCCGTCCGACCGGCGCGCGGGTCGGGGCCGGCGGCTCGCCACGCGACGAACGATCCCCACACGCTCATGCTGACGATGATCACCGCGGCGCCGGCCAGGAGGACCAGCGCATCGACGGCGTAGCCGCGATGCACCTCGGCCTGACGGGCGATGCCGATCGGCATGTACGGGGAGAACAGGATCGCGAGACCGATGGCGAGCAGCGATCCCAACCCGGCAACGGTCGCGACGGTGATCGCTTCGCTCACGACGAACTGCCGACGGCTCATGCCCATCGCGCGCAGCGTCGGGAAGCTGTCCGCGTCGTTCTGCACGCGGCGCGCGAACGCCTGCGCGACGAGCGTCATGGTGACGGCGGCGGCGATGATGCCGAAGAGGACGAGCGCGGTCGCCTCGAGCGACGTCGCGTGACGCGCCTGCGCGGCTGCGGTCAGGTCGTCGGAGCCGAAGAACACCTGCGCGCGCCCGTGGCTCAGGCGATCGACTTCCGTCCGGAAGGTTCGGGTTGCGGACGGCTGGTCGTGCAGCCGCAACGAGAGGGCGACGCCCCCGAGCACGGCGACCCGGTGGGAGTATTGCTGCAGGAACGCCGGGCTGAAGATCGCGGTGTCCTGCCCGGCGAACGTGACTCCGGGTGCGGCCTGGGCCGTGCTCAGGTCCGCAGGAAAGCGCACCACCCCGACCACCCGAACCCGGATCTTCGGACCCGACGGTCGCGCGGTCGTCCCGCGCAGGAGCGCGTCCGCCTGCTCGGGCGCGAAGGCGACGAAGCTCAGTCGACTGCCGACCCCGAGGTGCTCGTTGTGAGCCGCGCTCACGTTGACGATCACCTCGTCGGGCCGCTTCGCTCGCGGCTCGCGACCCGCGACGAGGATGCCGCGCTCCCCACGGAGGTCGGCGACCGACACCGCGCCGAGGACGTCGCTCGCGATCGGGCGGCCGGTCGCGTCCAGCCGGGCCAACCCGAAGCGGGCGGCGCGGGTCGCGAAGGCGACCTGCGGGAGCCGTGCGATCCGGGCGTAGACGGACGGGCTCGCAACGACGGCGCCGTTCGAAGGCTTTGCGTAGGCGACGAACCGGTCGACCGCGGTGTCGGTGCGGCGCGCGCCCGCGAGCGCAGCGAGGCTCACGCCACCCGCAACCCCGATGCCGACGAGGAGCAGGAGCGCCGAACGCAGTCCCCGGCGCACATCGGTCCGAGCCCAGAACGCGATTGCTCCCATCGTGGAGCAATCTGACAGAACGGACCGACGCAACCAAGCCGGCTAGTGCGAAACCGAACCCCGTGCTAGCCCCACCGCCGCCGGGCTGGTCGGCGCGGGATGGGCTGCTTCATCAGCGCGCTCGGAGGGATTCGAACCCGCAACCTTCTGATCGGCAGGGCTCTTCGAATCGTCCGGGAGATCCGCTCCCGTCCGTCGCAGTGCTTCTGGCCGGCGATGATGCAACGGGGCCGCGTCCAGCGCGTCGGTGAGGTCTGCTCGCGTTCTGGAGCTGACCGCATCACTCTGACCATGGCTGTCAGTACACGACCCTCGGTTTCGGTCGTCGCCTGCACGAGAACGGCATCGTCGGATCGATGGGCCGTCGGC
>DASXYP010000098.1:0-25771 GCA_036502405.1 Acidimicrobiia bacterium | reverse complement strand
ACCGACTCGACGCCGGCGCGGTTGTACCAGCTGCGGTCGAACATCACGATCTCGCCCGCCGCAGGGAGGTGCGAGATGTAGCGCTGGAAGTACCACTCCGTCTGCTCGCGCTCGGTCGGCTTGGGCAGCGCGGCGACGCGGCAGCTGCGCGGGTTCAGGTACTCCTGGATGCGCCGGATCGATCCGCCCTTGCCGGCGGCGTCCCGGCCCTCGAAGACGATCGCTACCCGGGCGCCCTCGTCCTTGACCCAGTACTGCATCTTCACGAGCTCGGCCTGCAATCGGCTCAGCTCTCCTTCGTACACTTTCTTGTGTGGAGTGCTCATGCCCGGAACCTACCCATGGATGAGTCGGTCCGGGGGCGGCTGCTGGTCGCGACGCCGGACCTGCACGACCCGAACTTCTCCCGCACCGTCGTCCTGATGCTCGAGCACGGCGACGAGGGGGCGTTGGGCGTGGTGCTCAACCGGCCGATCGAGCTGTCGGTGGCCGAGGTCCTCCCGGGGTGGGCCGAGCTGAGCTCCGCGCCCGCGTGCCTGTTCGTCGGCGGCCCGGTGGCCCCCACCGCGGTGATCGGGCTCGGCCGGGGCGACGGCCCGGTGTTCCAGCCGCTCTTCGACGGCCTCGGCACGCTCGACCTCGACCTCGACCCGTCGGAGTACGAGGCCACGATGGCCGGCCTGCGGGTGTTCGTCGGGTACTCGGGCTGGTCGCCGGGTCAGCTGGAGCAGGAGCTCGGGGCGGGGGGCTGGCTGGTCGTCGACCTCTCGCCGGAGGACCCGTTCTCGACCGATCCGAGCGCGCTCTGGCGGACGGTCCTGCGCCGCCAGGGCGGCCGGGCCGCGATGTTCGCCTCGGCCCCGGAGGACCCGTCGACGAACTGACGGCGCCCCGCCCGTGGGCGGGACTCGACGGGACCAAATGCGCAGCGGAGCGTGTTGTGCAGGGTGTGTTCCGATTCCTCAAGGGAGAGAAGCGACAGAAGATGGTTGACGCGACGCGCGCACTGCCGGGCCGGGGCGAGACGATGCCGGTGCAGGAGCGACATTTCGTCAACGGCCACGCCCTCGCGCCGCCGTACCCGGAGGGCCTCGAGCAGGCTGGGTTCGGGATGGGGTGCTTCTGGGGCGCGGAGCGGAAGCTCTGGGAGGCCGAGGGCGTGTGGACGACCGCGGTGGGCTACGCGGCCGGGATCACGCCGAACCCGACCTACCGGGAGGTCTGCAGCGGCCGGACCGGTCACGGCGAGGTCGTGCTCGTGGTCTTCGATCCGAAGGTGATCAGCTACGCGGAGCTCCTGAAGATCTTCTGGGAGAGCCACGACCCGACCCAGGGGATGCGCCAGGGCAACGACATCGGGACCCAGTACCGCTCCGGCATCTACACCTACGGAGACGAGCAGCTCGCCGCGGCCGAGCAGTCCCGGGTCGAGTACCAGAAGGTGCTGTCCGAGGTCGGCTACGGCGAGATCACGACCGAGATCCTGCCCGCGCCGACCTTCTACTTTGCGGAGGACTACCACCAGCAGTACATGGCCAAGAACCCGGGGGGCTACTGCGGCATCGGCGGTACCGGCGTACCGCTATGTGCCACAGGGCTGGACACATAGGCGGTCGACAGGCGAGACGTCTCTGCGTACCCTCCCCACCGTGATCGAACGCTACGACCCGTTCGACGGCGCGCTCGGCATGGCCCTGGGAACGCGCTCGGGGTCGCGTGTGTACACGGCGGGGATGGTCGGGATCTGTGCGGATGGTTCCGTGCCAGAAGACCTCGACGCTGAGGTCCGGCAGGCGTTCGCCAACCTCAAGGACATCCTCGAGACGTTTGGAGCGTCCTTCGAACACGTAGTCGAGCAGACCACGTTTGTCGCGCCCCCGCTGAACGAGATCTATCCGGTCTTCCAGACGGTGCGCAACGAGATCTTCAGGAAGGATGTCCCGGCGAGCACGAGCGTTGGTGTCGCCGCACTCCTTGATCCGCGGTTCCACATCGAGACGAAGCTGGTTGCTGAGCTCCCCGACGCTGCGGGCCCGTACTCGGGCACTCGCGGCGCTCCGGCGCTGTGACGCTCGGCGGTACCGGCGTCTCCTGCCCGACCGGCCTGACCGCCTGACCGTCGAAGCCCCGCTGTTCTCGGCACGCCGGAGCGCCCAGGAGGTGCCTGGGCGTGCCGAGAAACCGGATCTGGCTCCCCGGCCCGGCGCAGTGACCACGCCTCGGCATAAAGTCCTGTACGCGGCCTTTGTCGGTCATTAAGGTCCCCCGCGGGGGGTCTCGGGATGCGATGTGGTGGTACCGGGAGCTGCTCGCGGCACATCGGACCCAGTCGCACACCGAGGGACAGGAAGCCAGATGAGCATTCGGGCATTGGGCATGGGGGCGCTCGCGGCCGTCATCGCGGTCGGGGCGCTGGCCGCAGGGGTCGGCACCGCTTCGGCGAGGAAGCCGGTCCTCGACGGAACCCTGTCGTGCGCCACCAACGGCACGACGACGATCACACCGGGGATCCTTCTCACCAGCTCGCAGCTGCCCGACGGCAAGGACAAGAAGCCGAAGTACGTGACGAAGGGCGGAACCGCCGGTTGTGGCGGGACCACGACCTCGGGCACCCAGCCGACGTCGTTCACGCTGACCGGCATCGCCAAGGGGACATCGCGTCTGCTCGTCGGTGGGCCGTGTGACGCCACGGGACGCGTGACCAAGACGAAGATCATTCTCGACACCGGCGACAAGCTCAAGGTCAGGCTGACGTCCGAGCTCAGGAACTATGCGTTCGACTCCGCGCACCAGACGTCAACGCCGTTCCCGCCCTGCGGGAGCGACGTCGGCACTGCAATCGCGTTCGCGAACGGGCACGCCGGGGACCGGATCGAGACCCGCAGCACCGGGGTGAGCACCGGCAAGTCCTATCCGGGCAAGACGGTGACCTCGGTGAGCGTGACGACCGTGACGCTGGAGACCGAGCTCAGCATCGCCCAGTCACCCAACGGGATCACGTCCCTGACCGGCGATCCTGCCTACTCCACGCTCACCATCGGCTGACGCGCCAATCCCCGGGCCGGGCCCGTCAGGAGGACGGCAGGGTGAACGCGCGGACGCGGCCGTCGGTGTTCATCACGTCGACGAACCCGTCGGCGACGATGGGGTCGTCGTAGACGCCGGTGCCGGCGCTCGACTTCCAGAGCCGTGCGCCGGTGCCCGCGTCCGCGGCGATCAGGCGGCTGCCGTCGGCCGCGAAGAGCAGGCCGTTGGCGACCGCGGGTGCTGACGGCGCCGCGCGTGCGTTCTCGCCCCAAGGGATCGACCACTTCACCGCACCCGTGGCCGCGTCGAACGCTTCGAGCGCGCTCGTCGTCGGCGTCGGACGGTACGGCACGTAGACCGTCGTCGGGCTGACGGATGCGAGGTTCGACCCGGCGCACACCGGCCAGTCCCAGAGGTGCGCGCCGGTCGCGGCGTCGAACGTCGCGCCGCTCACGTAGAGCCTGCCGCCGGAGACGACCGGCGAGGTCTGCAACGGGCAGCGGGTCGGTGCCGGCACGCTCCACCTCGGCGCACCGGTCTTCGCGTCGAGGGCACGGAGCAGGTTGGGTGCCCCCTGCAGGTTCTGGGTGAAGTACATGGCCCCGTTCGCCACGCCGGGTGCATCGAGCCCGCAGCACCCGCCGGTGCTCCAGAGCTTGGTCCCGTCGCTCTCGCGGTAGGCCCAGATGATCGACGGGTGCGTGCCGACGGTGCCTTCCGAGTTCACGTAGATGACGCCGTCGGCGACGACCGGTGCCGTGGCGCTGAACTCCGCCTGGTTGGACCATTGCGGGGCTGCGGTGGCGAGGTCGAAGGACGACACGAGCGAGCCGGGGGTCGGCGCGTCGCCGGTGATGATCACCCGTCCGCCGTCGACCGCGACCCCATGGTCGCCGGCGCCCCCGATCACGTGCCGCACCGCGCCGGTAGCCGCGTCGAGCACCCGGGAGTGCCCGGGCGACGCGACGACGAGCGCGTCACCGGCCCGGGCGAGCGGCGACGGGCTGGGCGAGCTCGGGCCTACCCAGCTGACGCCGCGCGACCAGCGCGCCACGAGCGTCGAGACGTTGCCCGGGCCGATCGTGGACTCTCCCGCGGTGTACCCGGTGCCGGCCGGCCCGGCACGGAGCTGGGACCAGTCGCAGCCGGTGAGCAGCACCACCGCCACGGCGATCACCGTCACCACGAGCCCGGGCCGCGCGCGTCGGGCCCGGTTCCTACCGTTCGCCGCCATCGGACGCCCCCGTCCTCTCTCCCGGCGGAAGGGTAGTCACGGATGCGACACTGGGCACGGGCGCATTCATCGGAACGAGGCTCGGTCACGCCGTCGCGACATCCCGCGCCCCGCAGCGAGCACACACACCGTCTCCCCCTCGACCGGAGGTTGTCCCGATGGAGCGCGAAGCACTGCGGGCCGTGCAGGACCCATTGAAGGAGCAGTACCGGGAAGACCCCGAAGCGGCGGTCGTGACGTTGCGGGCGGAGGGAACGCTCGGCGAGGGCGTGGCGTGCTCGGTCGCGACGGGCCGGGCGATCGCGGAGGCGGGACTGCACCCGGCGTCGGGCGGCGACGGCTCCCTGCTGTGCTCGGGCGACATGCTCCTCGAGGCCCTGGCCGCGTGCGCGGGCGTCACGCTACGGGCGGTCGCGACGTCGCTCGAGATCCCGGTCGCGGGTGGGTCGGTCCGGGTCGAGGGCGACCTGGACTTCCGGGGGACGCTCGCGGTGGCGAAGGACGCGCCGGTCGGCTTCCGCGCGATCCGGCTCGAGTTCGCGCTCGACACCGACGCCGACGCCGACCAGCTCGACACGCTGGTCCGGCTCACCGAGCGCTACTGCGTCGTGCTCCAGACGATCGCCCACGCCCCCCAGCTCACCGTCACCCGCGCGCCCTGACCCCGCCCGTTCCTGCCTCACCCGAGCCGCGTCACGCGGCTCGTTCGACGCAAGTTCGGATGGGGTGGGTCAGGAGCTGGAGAAGATCTCGATGCTGCCGTCGTAGACCGCGACCCAGACCGCGCCGGTCGTGCGGTCGTAGGTGATGCCGATCGGGTGGTGGCCGGTCGGGACGGTCTGCACGGTGTGGAGGTCGCTGGCCGCGAGCTTGGTCATGTCGCTCGACTCGTAGTTGACGACGTAGAGCGACTGCCCGTCGGTCGAGATCGCCATGCTCCGGGGCTGGCTCCCGGTCGAAACCTTGTACTGGACGACTCCGTTCACCGGGTCGATCTTGGCGACCTTGCCGTCGCCGTTGAGGGTGGCGTACAGCGCGCTGCCGTCCGGTGAGAGCACCAGGTGGCGCGGACCGGCGCCCACACCCCGGATCCAGCTGACGCCAAAGCTCGTCAGGTCGATGCGGGCGATGTCGTGCGTCCCCATCACCGCGATGTACGCGGTGCGCGAGTCCGGGCTGATCGCGATCCCGCGCGGGTACGGGCCGAGCGGGATGCGCTTGACCTCGCGACCCGTTGCCGTGTCGACGACGCTCAGGTCGTAGCCGCACCAGTTCGTCGCGAGGACGTACCGGCCGTCCGGCGTCACCGCGACGTACTTCGGGACCTTGCCGACGGGAACGACGCCGTCGATCGCCAGCGTCTTGGTGTCGACCCGGTACAGGAAGCTCGAATCGGTGCTGTTGTTCGCCGGGCAGTCGTCCGAGCCTTCAGGGCCGAAGCCCGCGCCGTACATCGAGTAGTTCGAGACGTACGCGTGAGTGCCATCGGGCGTGAACGCGGCCTCGACGGGCGCGCCCTTCACCAGGCCCGGATGACCGGCGATGCCGTACGCGGCCAGGTCGACGGTGTCCGGGATGGTCTTCACGAGGTTCCCGCTGCGGTCGTAGACCGTCATCGTGTGGCGATACATCATGTTCTGCGCGAACACGAGCCCGCGCTCGGACGCGACGACGGACTTGGGAGAGATGTCACCGGTGATCGTCCGGGTCAGTGCCATCGCGCCGGCCGACGACGGGACGGGCAGGGTGGTCGTCGTCGTGGAGGTCGACGTGCTGCTGCTCGTGCTCGACGGGCCGTCGTCCGTCGAGATCGCCTTGGCGCGGTCGTCCGACCCGCCGGCCCCGAACCACGCGAGCGCGCCGAGCACGGCCAGCGAGAGCGCGATCGCGACGACGATGGGCACGGCACGCCTGGACATCGGACGATCGTTGCATCCCGCGGCCCCGTACGGGTGGCACATGGCGCCGGGGCAGCGAATTGGCGGTCGGCGGAGTCGTGCGACAGCGTGGCCGCATGAGCGAGAACGGAACCCCGTTGGTGACCGTCGAGAAGCCGCAGCCGCGCACCGCGGTGGTCACCCTGAATCGGCCCGACCGGCTCAACGCGATGTCGATCGACCTGGTCATCGAGCTCGACGAGGCGCTCCGGCGGGTCGGCGAGGACAACGAGGTCTCCGTCGTCGTCCTCACCGGCTCGGGCCGCGGCTTCTGCTCCGGGCTCGACCTGAAGGACTACGGGATCATCCCGAACCTGGACGGGCTCACGGTCGGGCGCATCGCGCAGCGGTCGATGCGCTACTACTCGCGGCTGATCCTCACGATGCGGGCCATGCCCCAACCGATCCTCGCCGCGATCAACGGCGTGGCCTACGGGGGCGGCATGTGCCTCTCGCTCGCGGCCGATTTGCGGATCGCGGGGGAGTCCGCGGAGTTCAACGCCACCGGCATCGTCAACGGGCTGACGAGCACGGAGCTCGGCGCGAGCTGGCTGCTGCCCCGGTTGGTCGGCGCGGCACACTCGAGCGACATGCTGCTCACCGGGCGCAAGATCGGCTCGGAGGAGGCACTGCGCATGGGGCTCGTGTCGCGGGTCATCCCCGACGACCGGCTCCTGCCCGAGGTGCTGGAGCTCGCGGCCCGCATGGCCGAGTTCAGTCCCTACGGCCTGCAGATGACCAAGGAGATCATCTGGGTGAACCTCGAGAACCCGAGCCTGCAGTCGGCGATCGAGATCGAGGACCGCAACCAGCTGATGCTGGGCTTCACCGAGAACCTGCCGGAGGCGATCCGGGCCTTCGACCGCAAGCGCAAGCCCGTGTACACCGACGAGCCCCGCAAGGACCTGTTCTCCTGAGATGTCTCTCTGGTGAACTCGGGCCTGACAGAGGGGACACAGAGTGAACCGGCCCCGGGTGATGGCGCAGGTTCCTACCGTGCCCGACCCGCACCTGTCGTGCGCCTCCTTGAACAGCTTCCAGACAGGCCGTCGCAAGCGCGCTCCGTGTACGTGCAGTCACGGTGTCTCCTGCTCTGGAGCTCCAAGGTGGCTCGGGCAGTCCGGCGACCCACCTTGAACGCGCCGAAGTCCTGTCCCCCGGGCAGAGACAAGGGAGACAGGACCTCGGACGCATGCGCGCGGCATTGACCGACGCGCGTTCCGAAGGTACCGACCGCCACCCCACCGGGACCATGGGTCATCCTGCCCAAAAGCGGAGCAGCTACGGAGCGGTCCTGGCGGCTGCCCGCTGCGTGAGCACACGGCACGCGTCGCAGTAGGGAAGCCCTCTTCCACCGGCCACGAGCTGGTCGGACCGCACCCGCCGTCCCACCGGGCAGTCGGAACGGTCGTGGTAGACGCCACCGTGTCTGCGAGCTCCAACCTGGTGGTACGGCTGTACCTGCTCCAGCATTCTGGTGGCTCCCAACTTGCTCCGACGTGCAGCCTACGCCCGGGCAGAAACACGCCGAGGTCCCGACCGATTCGGCGGGCCCCCGCTCAGTCCAATCGCCCCAAGTACCTGTGGATGGACCAAGCGCACATGGAGTTACCCACGCGCCGTGCGCGGGAAACGAACGATGGCGCTCGTCACACGTGCGTTTCCAGAGCCGCGCTGCGAACGATGACCAGAGATGCAGATACTCAGAGCTGCCGCACGTTCGGTCGTCGCAATGCTCATCTGGCCGGTCCGGAACAGCAGACCGCTGTAGCTCGCGCCCAGGTCCCGACACCGGGGTGACGGAACCGTGCTCGGCCGAACGACGAGCACGCGGGCGAGCCAGGTCGGCGTGCCATCACCCCGGTCTGTGCTGGTCGCATCCAGGACCGCAACCAGGTGATGCTGGGCTTCATCACCGAGCACCTCAGGAGGCGATCCGGCGCTTCGACCGCAAGCGCAAGCCCGTGTTCCCCGACGAGCCCCGCAAGGACCGGTTCTCGGCCCCGACCGCGGAGTGAGAACACGTTCTAGGATCAGGGTCGTGAACCGTCACTTCCCGTTCCCACACCCCTTCGGCTGGTTCCAGGTCGCATACCCCGAGGACGTCGCGCCCGGCACCGCCACTGCGCTGCGGTACTGGAGCACCGACCTCGTGCTGTGGCGCGACGAGGGCGGCGGCTTCCACCTCCAGGACGCGTACTGTCCGCACCTCGGCGCGCACCTCGGCGTGGGCGGCAAGGTCATCGGCGAGACGCTCGAGTGCCCGTTCCACGGCTGGACCTTCAACGGCGCGGGCAGCTGCGTGCAGATCCCGTACTCGGACAAGGTGAACCGCAAGGCCCGGCTGCGCACCTACCCGGTCATCGAGCGAAACGGGATGGTCCTCGCGTGGCGCCACCCGGACGAGATCGAGCCGCAGTGGGAGATCCCAGATATCCCCGAGATGAGCGACGACGCCTGGAGCGAGCACTACCGCTCGAGCTACCTCATCAACACCGTGCCCCAGGAGATGGCGGAGAACGGGGTCGACCCCGCACACTTCCGGTACGTGCACGGCACCGACGACGTCGCCGAGATGGAGAGCTACGACACCGAGGGTCCGGTGTCGGTGATGCTGTCGAAGCAGAGCTACGTGACGCCGCGCGGCGTCACCAACGGCCGCATCGACGTGTACACCTACGGTCCAGGCTTCTCGAAGGTCTGGTTCTCCGGGATCGTCGACGCGATCAACGTCGCGACCACGGTTCCCGTCGACGACGCGACCACCCAGGTGCGGTTCAACTTCACCGTGCGCAAGTTCGACGACGAGAAGCTCACGTCGACCGTCGCCGACGCGTTCGTCGCGGAGATCAACAAGCAGATCCGCGAGGACACGCCGATCTGGGAGCACAAGGCGTTCCTCCCCGTGCCTGCGCTCGCGGACAGCGACGGCCCGATCCTGAAGTTCCGCAAGTGGTACTCGCAGTTCTACGCGGAGCCGATGAAGAGCGACGCCTAGCGATGAGCGTCGGGACGTGGGAGAGCCATCACGACATCACCACGCTCCTGTACCGCTACACGGAGTACATCGACGCCGCCGACTTCGAGGCGATCGGTGAGCTGTTCGAGCGCGGGAAGATCACGACTCGGGGCATGAGCGGCGAGACCGTTGGGCGCGAGGCCGTGCGCGACCTCTACAAGAACACGAACAAGGTGCACCCCGACGGGACCTTGCGGACGCGGCACCTCTGCACGAACGTGATCGTCGACATCGACGAGTCCGCCGGCACCGCGACCGCCCGCTCGTCCTTCCTGGTGCTCCAGGCCACCAAGGACCTGCCGTTGCAGCCGATCGTGGCGGGGCGCTACCGCGACCGCTTCGAGCGGTCCGCCGGCAAGTGGCACTTCGCGGAGCGGGAGATGAGCGTCGAGCAGGTGGGGGACGTGCACGACCACCTGGCGTTCGACCTCGCCGGCTTCATCGACCGCCCGCCGTCCTAGTCAACCCTTCAAGCGGACGGGCAGCGACTTCAGCGCGTTGTTGAGGTTCGAGCGCTGGCGGGCCGGTGGACCGGTCCGCTCGATCGTGCCGAACGTGTCGAGCAGCTCCTCGAAGAAGATCCGGCCTTCGAGCCGGGCCAGGTGCACCCCGAGGCAGAAGTGCTCGCCGGTGCCGAACGAGAGGTGCGGGTTGGGGTCACGGCGCACGTCGAACGCGTGCGGGTCCCGGAACACCGCGGCGTCCCGGTTCGCGGACGTGTAGATCATCCCGACCTTCTGACCCTCGCGGATCTCCACGCCGGCGAGCTCGGTGTCGCAGGTCGCCGTCCGGCGGAAGTAGTGGAGCGGGTTCGCCCAGCGCAGGATCTCCTCGACCGCGCCCGGAATGCGCGACCGGTCGGCGCGCAGGTCCGCGAGCTGGTCCGGGTGGTCGAGCAGCGCGAGCAGCCCCGACGAGAGCATCGTGCGCGTCGTGTCGTTTCCCGCCGTGACGAGCTGGACGAAGAAGCTGCCGAACTGGACGTCGGTCATCGGCGCCCCGTCGAGCTCCATCGAGAGCATCAACGTCGTGAGGTCGTCGCGGGGCTCGTCACGGCGTTGCTGCGCGAGCCCGATCGCGTACATGGCCATCTCGATCGTCGCATTCGACGCGTCCTCGCTGTACCCCGAGCTGAAGTCGGGGTCCTGCCCGCCGGAGTTCCGCTCGGACCAGGCGTGGATCTGCGGCCAGTCCTCCTCGGGGATGCCCACGAGCTCGCCGACGACCTGCGACGGGAGCTTGGCGCAGACGTCGTGCACGAAGTCGACGTCGATCTGCTCGGCCGCGCCGGTCAGGATCTCCCGGCAGATGGTGCGAATGCGCGGCTCGAGGTTGTTGATGACTCTCGGTGCGAACTGGGGCGACACGTTGCGCCGGTAGCCGACGTGGCGTGGCGGGTCCATCGCGAGGAGCATGTCCTGCATCATCGCCAGCGTCTCCGGCGCGAGGTCCTCGAGGACGACGCCGCCGCGCGCGGCCGAGTAGGTGATCGGGTCCCGCGCGACCGTGACGAGGTCCGCGTGGCGGAGGACCGCCCAGTAGCCGGTGCCGTCGGGCATCGGCTGCCAGTGGACCGGATCCTCCGACCGGAGCCGCTCGAGGATCTCGTGCGGCGGCCCCGCCACGTAGCCGTCGGGGTCGTAGAGGTCGATTTCGTCGGTCCGCATGGCCGCAGCGTAGGTCGCGCCATGGAAGGTCGGAGGGCCCGTGTTTCCGGGGCTTGGCGGGGGCGTGACGCAGCGGTCTCGCGCGGGCGCAGCGGGCCGCGGGGATTCGCGGTTCAGGGCCGGCCTCGAGTGGCCGATGGGTCGGAAGGCTTCGGCCGCGGGGCGGTCGGGAGATGGAGGAGGGGTGGGGGTGCCCACACGTCGAGTGCGAGGGCAGGCGCCGGCGCCGCGCGCCGTCGACGCGGTCCGTCGCCACCCCGTCAGCGTGCTGCTCCTCATCACGGTGCTCGTGGCCACGACCGCGGTCGCGGCGACGATCGTCGTCTCCTTCGTGCGCAGCTCGAACCAGGCGAAGAGCGACGCGACCCACGACGCACGCTTCCAGGCCGGCCTCGCCGCCGGCGCGGTCCAGGATTCGTTGAACGCCTTGGGCGCGTCGCTGGCCACGGCCGCGGCGTCGCCGGCGACGCTCGCCAAGCTGCACGCACCTGAGCAGTGCACGCTCACCGCCGGTTCGTCCCGGAGCTACCCGGGCACCCACGTCGACCTGGTCCTTCCCGACGGCACCGTCCCGTGCTCGTCGCTCGCGGCGACGGGCGCGCCCGCCGGCGCGACCTACGGACGCGCACCGTGGCTCGCCCGGGCGCTCGCGAGCCCCCAGCCGACGCTGGTGAAGACCGCGAAGGACCCGCTCACCGGTCGAGCGTCGATCAAGGTGGCGGCGCGGATGGTGGAGCACGGTCAACCCGTCGCGGTGATCGTCTCGGTCGTACCCGTTGCCAACGTCGCGAACAACCTGGCGAAGTCCTACGCGGGACCGCGCGAGTTCACGTTCACGGTCACGGAGCCGAAGGCGCACGTCGTCCGGTCAGCCTCCGGGGTGCGCGGCGCCGAGGGGAAGCCGACGGGCACGGCGAGCTTCCACGAGGCGGCGTCAGGGACGTGGCCCGGCCTCGACGGCCCGCAGCGGCTCTTCTCGTCCACGACTGTGCCGGCCTTGGGCTGGAGGATCTACGCCGGTCTCGACACCAACTCCGTCAACGCCGCAGTGCGCGACGCGGCCGGCCGCGAAGGCCTGCTCGCAATCGTGGCGCTCCTCGCGCTCGTCGCGATGGCGTGGTTCGTGAGCCGGAAGATCGTGCGCCCACTCCAGGCCGTGACCGAGTCGATCGTCGCGTCTCGCGACGAGCCGATGCCCGCACCGGTCCCGGTGCAAGGGCCCCGCGAGGTCGCGCTCCTCGCCACCGAGTTCAACACCATGCTCGAAGCCCGGCTGGGGTACGAGGCGCAGCTCACCGAGCGGGCACTCCATGACGACCTGACCCAGCTCCCGAACCGCGCGCTGCTGCGCGACCGGCTCGAGCGCTCGATCCAGGCGATGCGGGGCGACTCGACGCTTGCGGTGCTGTTCCTCGACCTCGACCGCTTCAAGCTCGTCAACGACAGCCTCGGACATCCCGTCGGCGACGCGCTGCTGCAGACGGTCGCAGCCCGCCTCACGGCGGCGGTCCGGCCCCAGGACACGCTCGCCCGCTTCGGCGGCGACGAGTTCGTCGTCGTGTGTGAGGACGTGGCGGGAGCCACCGGGGCGGTCGAGGTCGCGCGGGAGCTGGAGGCCGCCCTCGAAGCCCCGTTCACCGTGGCTGGAACCGAGGTCACCGTGTCCGCCAAGATCGGGATCGCGCTCACCACCGATCCCGGCGCCAACCCCGACGAGCTCGTGCGCGAGGCCGACATCGCGATGTACCAGGCGAAGGAGAGCACGCGGCCGTGGGAGCTGTGGGACGACGATCTGCGCTCCCGCAGCGCGCACCGGCTCGAGCTGCAGCAGGACCTGCGATCCGCGCTCGCGAACGACGAGCTGGTCGTCATGTACCAGCCGATCTGGGACGTCGAGGAATGGCGGATCGTCGGCGCCGAGGCGCTGGTGCGCTGGGACCATCCCCGACTCGGTCGGCTCGCGCCGGGCCACTTCATCCCGCTCGCCGAGGACTCGGGCCAGATCCGGAGCATCGGCCGGCACGTCCTCGTCAAGGCGTGCCGGTTCATCGGTGACCTCAACCGTGAGGGAGCCAACCTCTCGACGTCGGTGAACATCACCGTCGCGCAGCTCGAGGAGTCGCTGCCGTCCACCGTCGCACGGATCCTGCAGGAGACCGAGCTGCGCCCAGAGCTGCTGTGCCTGGAGCTCACCGAGTCGTCGCTGTGCGACGCGTTCGGGATCGGCGCCGAGGCCCTGGCCGGGGTCCGCGCCCTCGGCGTGCACACCGCGGTCGACGACTTCGGCACCGGGTACTCGTCGCTCAGCTACTTCCAGCACTTCCCGTTCGACACGCTCAAGATCGACCGCAGCTTCATCGAGCCGCTCGGTGACGACTCGGGCCGGGCGCGCGCGCTGATCGACGCAATCGCGAGCATGGCCCGGGCGCTCCAGTTGCGCGTGGTCGCCGAAGGGGTCGAGACGCCCGAGCAGCTCGCCGCGGTTCGCCGGCTCGGGCTCCAGTACGTGCAGGGCTTCCTCCTGGCCAGGCCGATGACCCCGGCCGACCTGCGCGCGCTCGTCCGCCGCCAGAACAGCTCGCCCGCCGCGCTGCAGCCGGTGCTCCAGCGCGCCGAGCCCGCCTGACCCTGCCGCGGCGGCTCAGGCGCGTGGGACGCCGATCGGGTTCGGGTACGGGACCGCGTCGGCCTTCCTGACCGCGGCGGTGGCAGCGGTGAGCACGGCCATCACCGCGTCCAGGTCGTCGATGCGAGCGGTCAGGTCCGCGCTGAGCCGGTCGGTCTCGCGCTCGATGCCCGCGCGCGTCGCCGATCCGGCCATGGTGGCGTGCCCCTGATCGTCGATCCACCCGCGGTCGAGCAGCCGCGCGGTCGCCGCGGACCAATCCTCGTCGCTCCAGCCCCGGTACGGCCTGATCGAGTCGAGCGGGAGACCGTCGTCGACGATCCGGAGGAGGTGGGCCTCCGTCGGATCGACGCCGGCCGCGACGAGCGCGCCGACGTGCCCGTCACCGCGGTGCTCGCGCAGGAGCGTCGCCGCGTGCCAGAGCGCCGGGTATGCATCCGTCGGCCAGGGGAGCGCGGCGTTCGCGCCGTAGAGCGGACGGTCGCCGACCGGCGCGGCCTCCACCGCGCGGCGCACTTCGTCAGCGGCGTCGAGCGCGGCGTCCCGCGGGATCTCGTGACCGAGCACCCGCCGGGTCGCGGCGTCGATGCCCGCGAGCCGGGTCCGGACCGCCTCCGCCGGGCTGAGCTGCGCCCAGACTGCCGGTACCGCCCTCGCGACGAAGTCGGGGCGGAAGCCGAAGAACGTCGCGGTCACGAGCCCGGCGGGTGCAGGGCCGAGCGGCGCGGCGCGCCCGGCGAAGTACCCGCGCCAGAACCCGCGCAGTCCTGCGGCCTCGAAGGCTTCGTGCGACTCCGGCGCGAAGTAGGTCAGCGCGTGGATCGGCTCGGTCTGCACCCACACGCGCCGAGGATCCACGCCCTGCGCCGCCGCGACGGTCAGTCGGCCGCGGCGGCCTCGAGGATCGCCAGCGCCTCGGTGACCCGCCGGCCGTGGATGGTCTCCTCGCGGCCGTTGAGGCGGAGCAGCCGCTCGACCTCGGGGTCGGTCTCGCGATCCGCCCACCGCTGGTAGCCGGCATCACCGTCGATCTCGGCCTGCACGATGGCGGGGAAGAGCTTCAGGCTGACGACCTCGGGGAGAGGAATCACGAACGGGGTCTGCACCTCGGCGGACGGCTGGTAGTCCGCACCGAGGCGGATCCCCATCGCCCGCTGCACGCGCCGCGCGTGCCCGAGCTCCTCGCGCCCGTTCCTGCGCAGCAGGTCGCCCGCGGCGTCGTTGCCGACCCGGTCCGCGAGGGCCCGATAGAAGTCGTCGCCGCTGATCTCCAGCCGGTACAGCAGCTCCATCGCCGGGAGGTCGAGCTCCTCGCAGGCGGCGAGCTGCGCGGAGGCGGTGAAGAAGTCCAGGTCCTCGGTCATGGGATGCAGCCTACGGCCGGGACCCGGACGAGAGAAGCGGCCGGGACAGGTCCCGGCCGCTTCCCTCTCTGGGCGGTGCGTCGGAGCTAGCTGGCGACGGTGACGTTCGTGCTCGAGCAGGTCGGGGTCAGGTTGCCCGGGATGACCGGGCAGGTCTTGACCGTGATGACCGAGCCCCTGGTCAACGCCCCATGGGTCCAGGTGTAGGCCCGCGTGACCGTGTCTGCAGGCTGCATGAGGAACGGATCGGTGATGGCCGGCGTCGCGTTGGCCGGCGTCCCGCCGTTCACCGCGACGGTGACCTTCACGTTCTCGGCCAGCCGGATCGGCCGGAGCTGGAACGTGCTGTTGTTGGTCACCCAGACGTGGATCGGGGTGCTCGTGGTGGCCGTCTTCGCGTTCGCGTCCTTCAGCGAGGTCGTGAACTTGATCGGGCCGAGCGGGTCGTTGATGGTGGCGCAGTTGTTCGCCGGCTTGTCGTCGCCGGGGACCTTTGCGCAGGTCTTGAGGACGATCACGTCGCCGGCGTGCAGCGTCTGACCGTGGTTCCAGTTGAGGACGAAGGGAGCATTCCCGCCCTTCGTCATCTGCACCGACTTGGCCACGACCACCAGCTGCGACGCGGGAACCGCGACGCCGTTGCGGGTTGCGGTAGCGACGATGTTCGACTGGTTGAAGATCCCGGTCAGGGTGCCGGCGTTCGTGATCGTGATGTTGAACTTGCTGGAGTCGTCCTCTCCCTGCACCTTGCCGGTGGTGGCGATGCCGTAGTCCGTGCCGGGGATGTCCAGCACGGTGACGGTCGTCGTTGCCGGGGTGCTGCTGTTGAACGCGTCGCTGGCCACGACCGTGAACTTCAGCGGCGTGAGCCCGGCGGGCGCAACGAACGTGGGCTTCACCACGTTCGAGCTCGACAGCGTGACCGTCGTGCCGGCGGTCTGGGCCCAGTGGTAGGTCAGCGCGTGCCCGTTCGCCTGCGACGAAGCGCTCGCGTTGAGCGTGACCGTGTCGCCGACCGCGATGTTGCTCTGGTTGGCACCGGCGTTGGCCACGGGGTTCGCGTACTGCTGGACGTCGACGATCACGTCGTCGGTGGACGTCGCGTAGGCCGAGTCCGGGTTCTGCGTGTCCGTCACCGTCACCCGGAACGTCAGCGGACCGACCGCAGCCGGAGCGTTGAAGGTGGGGGAGACGGCGTGCGTGTTCGACAGCGTCACGGTGGTGCCCGAGAGCTGCGACCAGGTGTAGCTGAGGGTGTGGCTGTCGGCCTGGGTCGAGCCGCCGGCATGGAGTGCGATGCCGACCTCGCCCTGGAAGGCCCCGTAGTCCGAGCCCGCGCTCGCCACCGGCGTCGCGTACTGGGTCACGTTGACGGTGACGTTCGCGGTCGTCGACGCGAGGGCGGGGTTGGGGTTCTGCGTGTCCGTGACGGTGACCTGGAACCCGAGCGGTCCCACCGTCAGCGGAGCCGTGAACGTCGGTGCGACGGTCGCAGCGGCGGCGAGAGTCACGCTCACGCCCGAGGTCTGCGTCCACGAGTAGGTCAACGTGTGCCCGTTGGCCTGCGACGACGCCGACGCGCTCAGCGCGACCGGGTCGGCCTCGTGGACCGTCTGGGTCGATCCCGCGCTCGCCGCGGGCGATGCGAACGGGTTGACGGTGACCGTCACGTTCGCGGTCGTGGTGGCGGCCGGCGGGTTCGGATTCTGCGTGTCCGTCACGGTCACCTGGAACACGAGCGGGCCGGCGACGGTCGCCGGTGCCGTGAACGTCGGTGACGAGCTGGCGCCCCCGGCCAGGGTCACGGGCTCACCCGAGACCTGCGACCACTGGTAGCTGAGCGTGTGGCCGTCGGCCTGCGAGGAGCCGGACGAGTCCAGGGTGACGGGGTCACCCTCGTGGACGGTCTGGTTCGATCCCGCGCTCGCCACCGGCGCAGCGAAGTCGCTGACCGTGACGGTCACGGTGCTCGCCGTCGAAGTGTTGCCGTTGGTCCCGGCGCCCGCGATCGGGCTCTGGGCGTCAGTCACGACGAGCGAGAACGTGTAGCTCGTCGGCGTGTTCGAACCGGTGAACGTCGGCTTCTGCGCGGTGCTCGACGAGAGCGACACGGCCGGGCCGGCGGTCTGGGTCCAGGCGTAGCTGATGACGTGGCCCTGGGCCTGCGTGGAGCCGGAGCCGTCCAGCGTCACGGTGGCGACGCCGGTCTTGATGCCCTGCGCGGGGCCCGCGTTGGCGACAGGCCGGGTGGGCAGCGAGCTGGCGTACGCCGCCAGTGCCGCCGCCGCCGAGGCCTTCGTGGTGTTGACCTTCGTCACGATCACCGAGAAGCGCGGGCAGTTCGCCGAGGTCGGACCGGTCGTGCCGGTCCCGCTCGTGCACGCCGCGGCGTTCCCCGGCGCCACACCGCTGGCCGGGACGGTGAAGGTCGGGTGGGCGGCCGTCGTCGACGACAGGGTGGTCGTGCGACCGCTGGTCTGCGACCACGCGTAGGTGTAGTCGGCCTCGGCCGTGCCGTCGGGGTTGGTGATGGTCGCTCCGAGGGTGACCGTGTCACCGCTGAAGACCGTCCCGGACGGCGTCCGGGAGACGGCCGCGGAGGGGGTGCTCGCCCCGACGGTGATGCCCACCGGCGTGGTGCTCGTGTCCGTGTTCTGCGGGTCGACCCCACCGTTGGTCGCGGTCACGTTGAACTGCGCCACGTAGCCCGTCGGCGTGGTCGCCGGCGGCGCGGAGAAGGTCGGCTTGGCCGCGGTGCTGCTCGAGAGCGTGATCGCCGGGGCGCCGTTGCTCACCTGGCTCCAGGTGTAGGTCAGCGGCGCGTTGTCCGGGTCGGTCGAGCCGGTGGCGTCGAGGGTGATGGTGTTGCCCGCGACCTTCCCGGTCTGGTTCGGCCCGGGGTTGGCGATGACGTGGTCGGCGGAGACGATGGTGTTCACCGTCGCCGCGGTCGAGACCTTGCCGCCGGTCCCGTTGCCGACGATCCCGTTGGCCGGGTCCGTCACGATCAGCGAGAACGTCAGCGTCTGCGGCGTCGCCGGCGTCGTGAACGTCGGCTTCTGGGCGGTCGGGTCGGAGAGCACGATGGTCGCGCCGGCCGTCTGGGTCCAGGCGTAGGTGATCGCGTGGCTCTGGGCCTGGGTGCTCGCGGAGCCGTCCAGCTGGACCGTGCGGCCCGGTCCGCGGGTCTGGGCCGTGCCGGCGTTCGCCACCGGGCGGGTCGCCACCGTCGCGCCGTAGGCCGGGAGGAGCGTCGCCACGGACGACTTGTTGGTGTTGGTCTTGGTGACCACGACGCTGTACGTCGGGCAGTTCGCGCTGGTCGCCGAGACCGCTCCGGTCCCGCTGGTGCACGTGGCGGCGGTCCCCGGTGCCACGCCGCTCGGCGGGATGACGTACGTCGGGTTCGCCACCGTGTTCGAGGACAGCGCAGTGGTGCGGCCGCCGGTCTGGGTCCACAGGTAGGTGTAGTCGGCAGGGTTCGTGCCGTCGCTATTGGTGATCGTGGTGCCGAGGGTGATGGCGTCACCCACGAAGAAGGTGGTGCCGCCCGGCGGGCGGGTCTTGGTCACCACGACGGTCGGCGTGGCCGGCACTGCGGTCACGTTGGTGGTCGCGGCGTTCGTCCCCCCGAAGCCGTCGTCGACCGAGAGGGAGAACTGGAACGCGTAGCCCGTCGGGTTGTCGACCGCCGGGACGGTGAAGGTCGGCTTCACCGCGTGCACGTCGGAGAGGGTCACCGACGGTGCGCCGTTGCTCACTTGCGACCAGGTGTACGTCAGCGGCTGAGCGGGCGGCCCGTCGCTGTCCGTGGTGCCCGACCCGTCGAGGGTGACGACGTTGCCCGCGGTCTTGCCGGTCTGGTCGGCGCCGGCGTTCGCGACCGGAGGCGAGTTGTCGACGACCTGGTAGCTCGCGACCGTGGTGAGCGGGTCGGCCGCCGAGTCGGTGGCGTTGATCGTGAACGAGTAGGTGCCCGGGGTCGACGTGTCGAGCGTCGCGCCGTCGGCCTGGTCACCGACGCACGAGTCGTAGTGCTCGGTCGTGTTCGCGTAGCAGTCGTAGTCGACGGTCACGGGCTGGTTGGTGACGTACCGCGCGCCGTCGAACGGAGCGCGCGCGGCGATGCCGGTCGCGTAGGTGTGGGTCAGCGCCGGCGACGTGCCGTTCGGGATGGCGTTCGGGCCCGTGTAGTACGCGGGCGGCGTCGGGAACGAGCCGGTCACCTCGTAGCCGGGCGCGCAGTCTGCCTTCGCGGTGACCTTGATGATGCCGCCGAGCGCGGAGGTCTGCACCGTGTTGAGGTACGTCGGGTCGGTCCAGGTCGTGTCTCCGCCGTAGACGTAGCGGGTGCCGTTGGTCGAGCCCCACGGCGCGACGGTCGGCGTGCTGGTCAGCGTGGAGTTGGCGTTGGGCGCCGGGATGTTGTCGGGCTGGCTGCCCGTGTAGTTGCGGGGTTCGGAGCCGGGCAGCTGCCCGCCGAGCTTCACCGGGAGGTCGTTGCCCGCGAACCCGGACGACGTCACGTTGATCGTCACCGTCGGGCCTTGCAGCGCGGAACCTCCGGCGTACTCACCCGAGGTCGTTCCGCTGCCGAGGAGCGTGGTGCTCACGCGGTTCGTGGCGGTGTTCCAGAACGCGTTGGGCGCGATGCCGGGGATCGCCAGCCGCTGCGACGCCGGGAGCGTCATCGGGTCGAAGCCCTCGATCGGCTGGTCGCCGACACCCGGGATGACCGCGTGGGGCACGTTGGCCTTGTTGACGTAGTAGCCCGCGTCGGCGTTGGCTTCGACGTTGCCGTTGACCGGGCCTTCGGAGACGCTGTTGATCGTCAGTCCGGCGGGCAGCTGATAGGCGCTGACCTGGTTGAAGATGTTGGTGATCGTCGCGGTGATGCCGGTGCTGCGGTCGTCGATCGGGTACAGCGACACGTCGGGGCGGATCTTGATGTTGAACGTGTCGCCCGCCCGCACCATGTCGGGCGCGGTGACCGTGAAGCCGAGGTCCTGGTCGGCCTCCTGGTTCGCCGACAGGCTGCCGCCGTTCGCGCGGCAGATCACGTGGGGCGTCTGGTGGCTCGTCACCACTTGCGGCGAGTACCCACTCGACGCGCCGGCACCGATCACCGCGTCGGCGATCAGCCCGCCCGTGACCAACGCCACGATCACGACGACCGCGAAGACGCGCGACAACCTGGAGATGTGCCCCGACATGTTCCCCCCTACTCAGCCCGAGATGTCGTCCGGACCCTGGCAGACGATCTTCACTAAGTCAACTGTCTTGGTCCCAGGTGTCGCGAGTGCCGGGCCCTCGGGACCGTAGGCTCGGGGCCCGATGACCGCCCGCGGCGACGAGACCCGGAACCGCCTCCTCGACGTCGCCGAGCAGATGTTCGGGGACCGCGGCGTCAACGGGGTGTCGCTGCGCGAGATCCGCCTCGCGTCCGGCGCGCGCAACACCGCGGCCATCCAGTTTCACTTCGGCGACCGCGAGGGCCTCGTCCATGCATTGACCGCTCGCCACATGCCGCGCATCGCGGAGCTGCAGCAGGAGCGCTACGACGTCATGGTCCGCGAAGGCCGGCAGGACGACTCACGCAGCCTGGTCGAGGTGCTCGTCCGCCCGAGCGCGGACTACCTGCTCCTCGGCCCGAGCGAGCGCGCGTGGGTGAAGATCATGGGTGACCTCGGCGCGGAGCCCGCGCTCGAGCCGAACGAGATGGCGCTGCTGGCGCCCGAGCCCGCGCTGCGCGTCTCGCGCCGGCTCTACGAGCGGCTGAGCACCTCGGTGCCCGAAGACATCGCACTGGAGCGCATGGTCGTGCTCGCGCAGTTCGCCGTGCACCTCTGCGCGGACCGCGCGCGACTCGAGGACGCGCCGGGCGACCGGCGAACGCACGCACCGCGCGAGCTGTTCGTCGAGAACCTGACCGACATGGTCACCGGTGCGCTCTTCGCTCCGGTGGGCCCGCGCGGCGTCCTGCACCCCGGCTGAGCTCGAGGACGCACTCGCTCCGGGGTACGAACGGGCGATCCGCGCTTCGTCGCCGCCCGCGAGGAGCGCTGAGCCGGGTCAGCGCAGAAAGAGCCGGTAGGCGGGGTTGGCCGTCTCGTCCTCGTAGGGATACGCGAGCGTCTCGAGGAACGCGGCGAACGCGGCGTCGTCGTGTCGGGGGACCTGGAGCCCGACCAGGACGCGTCCGGCGTCGGCGCCCTGGTTGCGGTAGTGGAACAGGCTGATGTTCCAGTCGGTGTGCATGCTCGAGAGGAAGCGCATCAGCGCCCCGGGACGCTCCGGGAAGAGGAACCGGTAGAGGCGCTCGTCGTGGGCCAGCGGGCTCCGGCCGCCGACCATGTGGCGGACGTGCTCCTTGGCCAGCTCGTCGTGGGTGAGGTCGATGGTCGGGAAGCCGGCGTCCGCGAAGGTGCGGGCGATCGCGGTCGACTCCTGCCGGTCCGCGGTGCTCAGGCCCACGAAGACGTGAGCCTCGTCGGTACCCGAGATCCGGTAATTGAACTCGGTGATCGAACGGGGCCCGACGAGCTCGGAGAAGCGTCGGAAGCTGCCGCGAACCTCGGGGATCGTGACCGCGAACAGCGCCTCGCGCTCCTCCGCCCGCTCGGCGACGAAGCGGAGCACGTCGAAGTTCATGTTCGCCCCACTGGTGACCGCGACCAGCGTGCGTCCGGTCAGCCCGTGGTGCTCGACGTACGCCTTGAGCCCCGCGACCGCCAGGGCGCCGGCCGGCTCGACCAGGGTTCGGGTGTCCTCGAAGACGTCCTTCATCGCCGCGCAGACCGCGTCGGTGTCGACGATGACGAAGTCGTCGACGAGCGCCCGGGCCAGCCGGAAGGTCTCGGCTCCGACCTGCTTGACCGCGGTCCCGTCGCAGAACAGGCCCACGTCGTCGAGCACGACGCGGTGACCCGCCCGGACCGAGCGGGCCATGGCGTCGGAATCAGCGGCCTGGACCCCGACGACGAGGACCTCGGGCCGCACCGCCTTGACGAACGCGGCGATCCCCGCGATCAGTCCTCCGCCTCCGACCGGGACGAAGACTGCGTGGGGCGGTGCATCGAGCTCGCGCAGGATCTCCGTCGCGATCGTGCCCTGGCCGGCGATCACGTCCGGGTCGTCGAAGGGGTGGACGAGGGTGAGCCCCTCGGCGTGCTCGAGCTCCGCCGCCCGGAGCGCCGCTTCCGAGTAGCTGTCGCCGTGCAGGACGATGCGTGCCCCGAGCACCGCGACCGCGTCGATCTTCACCTGCGGGGTCGTGGACGGCATGACGACGGTTGCGTCACAGCCGAGGCGGGCCGCGCTCAGCGCGACCCCCTGGGCGTGGTTGCCGGCGGAGGCGCAGATGACGCCCCGCTCGAGCTGGTCGCGGCCGAGGCCGGCCATCTTGTTGTATGCCCCGCGCAGCTTGAAGCTGAAGACGGGCTGCTCGTCCTCGCGCTTGAGCAGGACGGTGTTGCCGCAGCGGGCCGACAGCCGGGCCGCCAGGTCGAGCGGCGTCTGGTGCGCCACGTCGTAGACCCGAGCGGCCTCGATGGCGACCCGGTATGACGAGAGGCTGCGTGCACCCGTCTCGTCGGGGGGATCCGCTTCGGCCACGCCGCATCGTACGGACTCGCGTGGTGGAGCGAGTCGCACCTCGTCCCGGCCCGCGACTCCGCCGCTCGTGCTGATCCGCAGCTGCGCCGGCGGCGAAGACGTTTCCGGAGCCCGGCGTCCCGAGACGAGATCGCCACCAGGAGCACACATGGCATCGGAGCGAGGGTCGGTTCAAGCCTTTCTGGAGCAGGCAGATCAGGTCTGGAAGACGAACGACGGTGGCGCCTTGGCCGAGTTGTTTGCCGAGGATGGGTCGTATGGCCCTCTCCGTCGCGAGCGCGCCGGCGCCAGAATGGGCGTCGCTGAGCCGAGCAACTCGGCCCTCTCCGATCGTCGGAGGAGTGAAGACATGTCGACGACGCGCCCTTCCCAGATGGCTGCGCTTCTCGCTCGGGAGCACGACCAAGGTCCTGAACGCATGAGTGTGGAAGAACGCTCGCGGCCGGAACCCGGGATCGGCGATGTCTTGATTCAGGTTGGAGCGGCGAGCTTCACTCCGACCGAGTTGCAGTGGCCGTCGACGTGGGTGGACCGCTCCGGCAGGGACCGTCGGCCGGTGATACCCGGTCACGAGGTTTCAGGGACCGTCGTCGCCCTCGGGTACGGCACGGCGGGATTCGGTGTCGGTGGCGAGGTGTTTGGGCTGACCGACTGGTACCGAGACGGTTCCCTTGCTGAGTTCGTGGCCGTCGAGGCCAGAAACCTCGCCACCAAGCCCGTTTCCTTGTCCCACGTCGACGCAGCGGCGTTTCCCATGACCGCGCTGACGGCGTGGCAGGCACTCTTTGTCCACGCCGACCTCCAGGCTGGACAGACGGTGGTGATCCACGGTGCCGGCGGGGGCGTGGGGACGCTGGCCGTCCAGCTTGCCGTCAGCGCGGGTGCCCGGGTGATCGGGACCGGTAGGGCCGATGCGCGCGACCTGGTCCTCCGCCTGGGGGCAGAGCAGTATCTCGACCTTGCTCACGACGCGTTGGAGGACGTGCAAGGGGTGGACGTCGTGTTCGACCTCATCGGCGGAGATGTCCTCCACCGCTCCGGGCCGATGCTTCGACCCGGCGGCTCGATTGTCTCTATCGTCGAGCAACCCAATGCCGAGCGCGCCGACGTGAACTGCCTGCTCTTCGTCGTCGAACCGAACGGTGAACAACTGACGGACCTGGCTCGACGCATCGACACCGAACGCCTCCGTCCAGTTGTGGGCGACGTCGGTGCTCTGTCCGACGGGCCCCGCCTCTGGGCAAAAAAAGTCGCGGGTGGCGTACCTGGCAAGGTCGTGCTCACCCCATCGAGTCCTGCCGTCGGGTGAAGTGATCGGTTGCGAGATGCAGCGGACCGTCCAAGCCGGCCGGGAACGCAGGACACCAGCCGGTACCTCTCGGTCGACGACATCGACCAAGCCGTACGCGGCATGGCTGCCGCAGGCGCACGGTTCGAGCGTCAACCTCGATTGCATACCGACGAGATCGGCGCTTCGGACCGCCCGGAACCGAGGAGTGGATGGCGTTCTGTGGGGTTCCGAGGGGAATCTGCTGTGATGTTTCCAGGACTTGTCCGAGCTGGCGGGCGTTGACATCGATCCCTCCGTGCTCGCACGACACTCGGGTTCGGCACGTTCGTCAGCCTGACCCACGACATCGAAAGGCGAACCGTCGTTGCGATGAGTTTCGCGGTCCGCGGTCGTCCAACTGATCGTGAGCGCCCGGCTCGGGGCGCTGGAATCGCAGAAGGAGAGCTCGACCATGAACTTGATGGCGCGGCGGATGTTCGAGCTTGTCGAGCCGATTGGTGTCATCCCGTACTCGGCCGACGAACCCAACGAGGCGATGTTCGCCCTGGGGTTCACCAACTACTGGGACACCTATTTCGCCGGACGGGCGGCGCCCTTGGGCCTCGTTCCGGCGGAGGTGGTCGACGCGCTCTTCTACAACTTCGCTCCCGGTGAAGTGGCACGCCACATTCCGAAGGTGTGGCGCACCACCACGCCGGAAGCGGCGATCGCCGCTCGCCAGATGGGCTGTGCGAAGGCGTTGCGGCGGATCCTGGGCGATCACGTCGACGCTCCTGCGTTCACACGCGCGGCTGACCTCTTGCTCGAGGCGGCGACCAGCGCACCGTTCGAGGGCCGACCGATGTACGCGGCGCTGCGCGCGATCCCGATCCCCGATGACGTGGTGACCCGGCTCTTTCATGCAGCTTCCTTGCTGCGCGAGCACCGAGGCGACGGGCACATCGCGGCCCTGATGATCGAGGGTGTCGGGGGCCTCGAGGCTCACGTCCTCCTCGCCCTCGACATGGGCATGCCCGCGGAGAGCTTCGGACGCATCCACCACCTCCCCGCCGCCCAGCTCGCCGCTGTGATCGACGGGATGCGCGATCGCGGTCTGATCGACGATGACGGTTTGCTGAGCGAATCGGGTCGCGCCGTCAAGCAGCGCGTCGAAGAGCTCACCGACGATCTCGCGGCAAAGCCCTACGAGAGCCTCGGGCCCGGAGAGGTCGATGAGCTCATGGCCACGCTCGAACCGCTCGCTACCCGTCTGCTCGCCGCCCAAGATTGATTGGCGCGACACGGCCACCTTTGCTGGGCGGGCCCTTGCGAACTCGATGCGTGACTGCAAGAGGCACCCGTGCACAGCGACGCACCGCTGCGGTGGTCGCGTTGACAGTGAGATCCTGGGCTTCAGCTTCGTGGAACGGCCCCACGATCTCTCGGAGGGCGAGTTCCTGGCCGGTGGCGACGCGTGCGCGGGCGGGTGCGTCGGTGGTCAGATGCTGGCGAGTCCGCGCCGCGACTACTTCTTCTTCGGCGGCAATGACGAGGCGTACGCCGAGCTCAGCTTCACCCACTTCTCGAGCTGACGCTTGGTGCGCAGGTCGTCCGACTCGACGCGAAGCCAGCCCTGCATCGGGCGACCACGCATCACCGCCGTCTCGGCCGGCGTGGTCTCGACGAGGCGATCGGCCCGGCCGGGGTCGACGCGAACGAGTGCGCCGCCCTGACCGCTCGCGGCGACCGCCATGTTGCCGCCGATCAGGAACGCGAGGCCGCCGAACATCTTGGTCTCGGTCACACCGCGCTGCTGCGAGAACAGCTCACGAATCCGGTCGGCCAGGTCCTCGTCGTAGGCCACACGTGGAATCGTACGGTGCCCTGGAACGCTCCGTCGCCGCGGTTCCGGGTCAGCGCGGGTGCACCTCGCCGGTCAGCACGCGCACGCCCGACGACTCCTGGATGTTGTCCGCCTTCTCGATCGTCACGGTCATCGTCGGGAACTCCTTG
>DASXYP010000097.1:0-36347 GCA_036502405.1 Acidimicrobiia bacterium | reverse complement strand
GGTGGAGACCGCGCTCGGGGTGGCGATCACCCAGCTCGTCGACCCCGGGATCATGACCCTGCACCAGGTGCTTGCGACGCTCTCGTGGCAACCGGGGCGCATCGCGGGGCTCGACCGGCACGGCCACGGGCTGCCCGTCGCTCCCGGCAACCCGGCGAACCTCTGCGTGCTCGACCCGGCCGAGCAGTGGGTCGTCGACCCCGACCGGCTCGCGAGCAAGTCCCGCAATTCGCCGTTCGCGGGCTGGAAGCTGAGCGGCCGGGTCCGCCACACCATCCTGCGCGGCGAACCGACCGTCCTCGACCGCGAGGCCCAGGCATGAGCGCGGTGCTGGAAGCGGTGCTGGTCCTCCGGGACGGGGAGGTGTTCGAGGGCGAGGCGATCGGCGCGCTCGACGCGGGAACGGTCGCGACCGGTGAGGTCGTGTTCAACACCGCGCTCTCCGGCTACCAGGAGATCGTGACCGACCCGAGCTACGCCGGTCAGATCATCACGTTCACGTACCCCCACATCGGCAACTACGGGACCAACCCGGACGACGACGAGAGCCGGCGGCCGTTCTGCCGCGGCGTCGTCGTGCGCGAACTGGCCCGCCGGCCGAGCAGCTGGCGCTCGACCGAGCCGCTCCCGGACTTCCTCCGGCGCCACGGCGTGCCCGGCATCGCCGGCATCGACACCCGGCGGCTCACGCGGCACCTGCGCGACTCGGGCGCGGTGCCCGGCGCGTTCGGCACCGACGAGGCCCTGGTGCGTGCGGCCGCGGCCGAGGCGGTGCCCACCGACGGCATCGACCTCGCCGCGTCGGTGACCACGGATGTCGCGTACACCGTCGGCGACCCCGACGCGCCGTTCCACGTGGTCGCCTACGACCTCGGCATCAAGCGCACGATCCTGCGCCACCTGACCGGCAGCGGCTGCTTCGTCGAGGTGGTGCCTGCAAGCACCGCGGCGAGCGACGTGCTGGCCCGCGACCCGGACGGCATCTTCCTGTCGAACGGCCCGGGCGACCCCGCCGCGGTCACCGGCACGATCGGCGCCCTCGGCGGGCTCGTCGGGAGGGGCGTCCCGATCTTCGGGATCTGCCTCGGCCACCAGGTCCTCGGCCTCGCGCTCGGCGGGCGGACGACCAAGCTCCCGTTCGGCCACCACGGCGCGAACCACCCCGTGCGCCACGAGCCGAGCGGCCGGGTCGAGATCACGAGCCAGAACCACAACTACGCGGTCGACGCGGGCTCGGTCGGGGGCGACGTCGAGATCACGCACGTGAACCTGAACGACGGCGTGTGTGAGGGCCTCCGGTTGCGCGGCGAGCCGACCTTCTCGGTGCAGCACCACCCCGAGGCCGGCCCCGGGCCGCACGACGCCACCTATCTCTTCGAGGAGTTCACGTCCCTCATGGCCGAGAGCCGCTGACGTGCCGCGTCGCACCGACCTCGAGTCGATCCTCATCATCGGCAGCGGCCCGATCGTCATCGGGCAGGCTTGCGAGTTCGACTACTCGGGCACGCAGGCCTGCCGTGTGCTGCGGGCCGAGGGGTTCCGGATCGTCCTCGTCAACTCCAACCCGGCGACGATCATGACCGACCCCGAGTTCGCCGACGCGACCTACGTCGAGCCGCTCGACGTCACCAGCCTGCGCCGGATCATCGAGCGCGAGCGCCCCGACGCGCTGCTCCCGACCCTCGGCGGCCAGACCGCGCTCAACCTCGCGATCGAGCTGCACGAGGCCGGGGTGCTCGACGAGTTCGAGGTCGAGCTCATCGGCGCAAGCGTCGAGGCGATCCACACCGCCGAGGACCGGTCCAAGTTCAAGGCGGCGATGATCGAGATCGGCCTCAGCGTCCCGAGCTCGGGGCTGGCGTACGCGCTCGAGGAGGCGCTCGCGGTCGCCGAGGACGTCGGCTACCCCGTGATCTGCCGGCCGAGCTTCATCATGGGCGGTGGTGGCACCGGCATCGCCCACGACGAGGACGAGCTGCGCGCGGTCGCGGCCCACGGGCTCGCGACGAGCCCGGTGTCGGAGATCCTGCTCGAGCAGTCGGTCGTGGGCTGGAAGGAGTACGAGCTCGAGGTGATGCGCGACCACGCCGACAACGTGGTGGTCATCTGCTCGATCGAGAACTTCGACCCGATGGGGGTGCACACCGGCGACTCGATCACGGTCGCACCGAGCCAGACGCTCACCGACGTCGACTACCAGCGCATGCGCGACGCCGCGTTCGCGTGCATCCGGCGCATCGGCGTCGAGACCGGTGGGTCCAACGTGCAGTTCGCGGTGAACCCCGAGAACGGCGACATGGTCGTGATCGAGATGAACCCGCGCGTCTCCCGCTCCAGCGCGCTCGCGAGCAAGGCGACCGGGTTCCCGATCGCGAAGATCGCGGCCAAGCTCGCGGTCGGGTACCGGCTCGACGAGGTCACCAACGACATCACCGCGGTCACGCCCGCGAGCTTCGAGCCGACGATCGACTACGTCGTGACGAAGATCCCCCGCTGGGCGTTCGAGAAGCTTCCGGGTGCGTCACCGGTCCTCAGCACGATGATGCAGTCCGTCGGCGAGGCGATGGCGATCGGCCGGACGTTCCCCGAGTCGCTGCAGAAGTGCCTGCGCTCGCTGGAGACCGGCTACCCGGGCCTGACCCCGGACCTGGCGAGCCTCGGCTCGCAGCACGCGCTGCTCGCGGACATCGACACCGAGGATCTCGTCGCTCGCAGCGCGGTGCCGACGCCGGACCGGATCTTCCTGGTCGCCGCGGCGCTGGACCGCGGGGTCTCGGTCGAGCGCTTGCACGAGATGACCGGGATCGACCCATGGTTCCTGGACCAGATGCAGCAGGTGGTGGAGGAGCAGCACCGCCTGGACGGGCTCGGCGCGCCGACCTCGCTCACGAAGGCGGACTGGCGCCGGGCCAAGCGCCTCGGCTTCGGTGACGCGCAGCTCGCAGCCCGCTGGGGCGTCGAGCCCGACGCCGTGCGCGCGGCGCGGCTCGCGGCCGGTGTCGCGATCACGTACAAGACCGTCGACACGTGCGCGGCGGAGTTCGAGGCGAGCACCCCGTACCACTACGGGACCTACGAGGACGAGGACGAGGTCGCGCCCGGCACGCGGCCGATGGTCGTCATCCTGGGTAGCGGCCCGAACCGGATCGGCCAGGGTGTCGAGTTCGACTACTGCTGCGTGCACGCCGCGTTCGCGCTCTCGGACGCCGGCTTCGAGACCGTGATGGTCAACTGCAATCCCGAGACGGTCTCGACCGACTACGACACGAGCGACCGCCTCTTCTTCGAGCCCCTCACCATCGAAGGGGTGCGCAACGTCTGCGAGTCCCTCGCCGCCGGCGGGGAGCTGACCGGGGTGGTCGTCGCGCTCGGCGGGCAGACGCCCCTGAAGCTCGCCCACGCGCTCCAGGAGGCGGGGATCCCGGTGCTCGGCACCAGCCCCGACTCCATCGACCTGGCCGAGGACAGGGACCGGTTCAACGCGCTCTGCAACGAGCTCGAGGTCCCGCAGCCCGAGGGCGGGACCGCCACCACCGCGGACGCGGCCCGCACCATCGCGAACGCCATCGGCTATCCGGTCCTGGTGCGCCCGTCCTACGTGCTCGGCGGCCGAGCCATGCAGATCGTCTACGACGACGCGGCGCTCGCCTCCGCGATGGACGAGCTCACGGTGCACGGATCACTCGGGCGCGAAGGCGGCCTCTCGTCGGAGCGGCCCGCGCTGATCGACCGCTTCATCGAGGACGCGGTCGAGGTGGACGTCGACGCGCTGCGCGACGCGACCGGCGAGGTGCTCATCGGCGGGGTGATGGAGCACATCGAGGCCGCGGGCGTGCACTCGGGCGACTCCGCGTGCGCGATCCCGCCGCCCACGCTCCCGGCGTCCGTGGTGGCCACGATCGAGGAGTACACCCGGCGGCTCGCGAACGCGCTCGACGTCCGCGGCCTGCTCAACGTCCAGTACGCGGTGAAGGACGGGATGGTCTCGGTGATCGAGGCGAACCCTCGGGCGAGCCGCACCGTCCCGTTCGTGAGCAAGGCGACCGGCGTCCCACTCGCCAAGGTCGCGTCGCGGATCATGGTCGGCGCGACGCTGGCCGAGCTGCGCGACGAGGGCCTGGTCCGGCCCCCGGCCGAGGGCGGCCACGTCTCGGTGAAGGAGGCGGTGCTGCCGTTCAACCGCTTCCCGGACGTCGACACGATCCTCGGTCCCGAGATGCGCTCCACCGGCGAGGTCATGGGCATCGACCGCTCGTTCGGGCTCGCGTTCGCGAAGAGCCAGGCCGCCGCGGGGAGCCGCCTGCCCGCGCAGGGCACGGTCTTCCTCTCGCTGGCCGACCGGGACAAGCGCCAGGGCCTCGCCGCGGCCCGACGCTTCGCCGACCTGGGCTTCCGCATCGTCGCCACCGAGGGAACCGCGGCGGCGTGCGAGCGCGAGGGCATCCCGATCGAGGCGGTGGTCGGCAAGATCGGCGACGAGCAGGGGATGGACGGCGTCGACCTGATCTCGTCGGGCAAGGTCGACCTGGTGGTGAACACGCCACGGGGCCGGGGGCCCCGGGCCGACGGCGACCACATCCGGCGGGCCGCCACCACCCACCTGGTGCCGTGCCTCACGACCACCGCGGCGGCGCTGGCCGCGGCGGCCGGCATCGCCGAGTCGGCGAGCGTCGAGGCGACGGTGCGCTCGTTGCAGGAGTACCACGCCGACGGCCAGCTCCGGCTCGAGGTGTAGGCACCGTGACCGGGTCCGCGCTCGATCTCACGGTGCGGCTGGGGGACCTCGTCCTCCCCAACCCCGTGATCGCGGCCTCGGGGACGTTCGGCTACGGCGACGAGGTCGCCCGGCTCTGCCCGCCGGCGCGGCTCGGTGCGGTGACCGTGAAGTCGCTCGCCGCGTTCGACTGGCCCGGCAACCCGGCCCCGCGGCTCGCGCCGGGCGCGGGCGGCGGGATGCTCAATTCGGTGGGCCTGCAGGGCCCGGGCATCGAGGCCTGGCTCGAGCACGGCCTCCCCGAGCTGCGCGCGACCGGCGCGCGCGTCATCGCGTCGATCTGGGGTCGCACCGTCGAGGACTTCGCCGTCGCCGCGAAGATGCTCGAGCGCGCGACGTCGGAGCTCGTGGCGGTCGAGGTCAACGTCAGCTGCCCCAACGTCGAGGACCGGGCGCGGATGTTCGCGCACTCGACCGCAAGTACGGCCGCGGTGATGGAGGCGGTGCGCGACGCGCGACTCGGACTGCCGTTGCTCGCGAAGCTCTCGCCGAACACGTTCGAGCTCGTCGACATCGCGGGCGCGGCGCTCGACGCGGGCGCGCACGGGCTGACCCTGGTCAACACCCTGCTCGGCCTCGGCGTCGACGCCGAGCACCGCCGGCCACGGCTCGGCGCGGGTGGAGGCGGGCTCTCGGGTCCGCCCTTGAAGCCGGTGGCGCTCCGCGCGGTCCATGACGTCGCGCGTGCGCATCCCGGCACACCGATCATCGGGACCGGTGGAGTGGAGTCGGGGGAGGACGCGGTGGAGATGCTGCTGGCCGGTGCGAGCGCGGTCGGCGTGGGGACGGTGACGTTCCGAGAGCCGCGCGCCATGCTGCGGATCATCGACGAGCTCGAGGCGTGGTGCCTCGCGCGGGGAGTGAGCCGCGTGGCCGACCTGACCGCGGGACTGGAGGACGACGCATGATCACGACCGAGACCCCGGTGGCAGTGCGGGAGCGCATGGTGCTGGGCCTGGACGTCGGCGGGCTGGCCGAGGCCGAGGCGATCGCCGAGCGGCTCGCGCCCTGGTTCGGCGTGGCCAAGGTCGGCCACGAGCTGTACGCCGAGGCCGGGCCGGCCGCCTTCGACCGGATGCACGCGCTCGGCTTCCAGGTGTTCTGCGACCTCAAGCTGCACGACATCCCGAACACCGTCGAGCGCGCGGCGAGGGCGCACGCGCGCCACGGCGTGGAGTTCGTCAACGCGCACGCCGCGGGTGGCGAGACGATGCTGCGCGCGTTCGTGGCCGGCGCGCACGAGGGCGCGCGCGACATCGGCGCGTCGCCGCCGGTGACGCTCGCGGTGACGGTGCTCACGTCGGAGCCGGATGCGAGCGCATTCGACGCGCGGCTGGAGACCGCGCGCGTCGCGGGATGCGACGGCGTCGTGTGCAGCGCGCTCGAGGCGTCGCGGCCCGGCGTGGTCGGGCTGCGCGCGATGGTTCCCGGCATCCGGCTCGCCGGCGACGACGACGACGACCAAGCGCGCGTGGCTACCCCGGGCGCGGCCGTCGGTGCTGGCGCGGACTGGATCGTCGTGGCCCGCTCGGTGACCGCGGCCGCCGATCCCGAGGCAGCCGCCGCTGCGGTCGCGGCTCAGGTCGCGGCCGCGATCACCGGTTCCTGAGAAGCCGGGCCCGGCCCGAACGGCGCCGGGAGGGGCTGCCTATACTCGGCGCTCGTTCTCGTCAGCTCCGCGTCCGGACGCGTCCGGACGCCTTCGGAGGATGCCCGCCCATGCCGCTCCCGCCGACGCTCACACCCGAGCAACGCCAGGCCGCGCTCGAGAAGGCTGCGGAAGCGCGCCGGGTGCGGGCGGAGGTCAAGGCCCGGCTCAAGCTCAACCGCTTGAGCCTCCGGGAGCTCTTCGAGCAGAGCGACACGGACGACATGCTGGCCAAGCTGAAGGTCGTGAGCGTCCTCGAGTCGCTCCCCGGCGTCGGCAAGGTGCGGGCGCGCCGGCTGATGGCCGAGCTGGACATCAGCGAGAGCCGGCGACTCCGCGGTCTCGGGACCAAGCAGCGTGCCGCGCTGCTCGAGGCGTTCCCGAAGCAGTAGCGCCACCTCGGCGTGGCTCGGAAGGGGATCCTCCTCGTGCTCGCCGGCCCGTCGGGCGTCGGCAAGGGCACGATCGGCAAGCAGCTCCGGGCGCACGAGCCCGAGCTCCGCTGGTCGGTCTCGGCGACGACCCGCGAGCCGCGCCCGGGCGAGGTCGACGGGGTGGACTACCGCTTCCTCACCCGGCCCGAGTTCGAGGCGCTCCGGGACCGGGGCGGCTTCCTGGAGTGGTTCGAGGTGTACGGGCAGCTGAAGGGGACGCCCCGGGGGCCGGTCGAGGACTGGCTCGCCGCCGGTGAGGACGTGCTGATGGAGGTGGACGTCCAGGGCGCGATGGCGATCCGGGACCAGGTCCCGGACGCCCTGCTGGTCTTCCTCCGCGCCCCCTCGCGCGAGGTCCAGCTCGAGCGCCTGCGGGCCCGGGGAGCCGACGACGAGGACCAGGTGCAGCGCCGGATGGCCCAGGCGGAGGCGGAGGAGGCGCTGGCAGACCGCTTCGACGCGGTCGTGGTCAACGACGACGCGGATGCTGCGGTCACCGAGGTCGCTGCTATCCTGGCGGGTCGCCGTGCGGCCGGGGACGACGGTCCCGGCACCGGCAGCTGAACACCCACCACCGGATCTCGGGCGTCCGCCGAGATCATCCTGCGAACCGGGAGCACCCACCACATGGCCGAACGGCGCGCATCGCTCATGGAGCCCCGCATCGAGGGTCTGCTCGAGCGCGAGAACTCGAAGTTCACGCTGGTCACGCTGGCTGCCCGCCGGGCCCGGGAGATCAACGACTACTACAACCAGCTGGGCGAGGGCCTCGGCAAGATCGTGCCGCCCCAGGTGACGTCGGTGTCCCGCAAGCCGCTCTCGATCGCCCTCGAGGAGATCGACGAGGGCAAGATCATCCGCGCCGAGGTGGTCGAGGTCGAGGAGGCCGAGGGCGACGGCGAGGACGAGACCCCGGCCGACGACGCCGGCTGAACCGTCGATGGCACCGGCTGAGCCGTCCCCGGTGCCGGCCGACCCCACCGGGGCGGATCCGCTCGGGGCCCTGCGCGGCCGGCGGGTGGTGCTCGGGGTCGCGGGCGGGATCGCGGCCTACAAGGCCGTCGAGATCTGCCGCGGTCTGGTGGACGCGGGAGCGTGGGTCAGCCCGGTGCTCACCGAGGACGCGACCCGCTTCGTCGGCGCGCTGACCTTCTCGGCCCTGGCGTCCGAGCCCGCGCGCACGTCGCTGTTCGGCGGGCCCGAGCCGATCCCGCACACCCGCCTCGGGCAGAGCGCCGACCTCGTGATCGTCGCCCCCGCCACCGCCCGCCTGCTCGGCAAGTACGCGGCGGGGATCTCCGACGACCTGCTCACCGCGACGCTGCTCGCCACCCGAGCGCCGGTGCTCGTGGCGCCCGCGATGCACACCGAGATGTGGGAGCACCCGGCCGTCCAGGAGAACCTGGTCACGCTGCGCCGCCGGGGCGTCCACGTCGTGGACCCCGAATCGGGGCGCCTGGCCGGCGGTGACGTCGGCGAGGGCCGCCTCGCCGAGCCCGCGCGGATCCTCGCCGCCGCGGCCGGCGTCCTGGCCCGGGGCCACGACCTCGCCGGGGTCCGGGTGCTCGTCACCGCAGGGGGCACCCGGGAGGCGATCGACCCGGTCCGCTTCGTCGGGAACCGCTCTTCCGGGAAGATGGGCTACGCCGTGGCGGAGGTCGCGGCGAGCCGGGGCGCGGCCGTCACCCTGGTCACCACCCAGACCCGGCCCGTGACGCCGACGGTCACCGTGGTCCCCGTCGAGTCGGCCGAGGACATGCACCGCGAGGTGCTGGCCCGGTTCCGCGACGTCGACGTCGTGGTCATGGCCGCCGCGGTCGCGGACTTCCGGCCCAAGGCCATCGCGGGGGAGAAGCTGAAGAAGCGCGACGGGCTCCCCGAGATCGTGTTGGAGCCGACGCCCGACATCCTCGCGGCCCTCGGCGCATCCAAGGCGGGGCAGGTCCTCGTCGGGTTCGCAGCCGAGACCCAGCGGATCCGCGAGCACGCGGCCGAGAAGCTCGCGGCGAAGCAGCTGGACCTCATCGTGGCCAACGACGTCAGCGCCGCGGACGCCGGGTTCGAGGTCGACACGAACCGGGCCGTCCTGCTTGACTCCTCCGGCACCGTTGACGAGACGGCGCTGCTGACCAAGACCGCGTTGGCGGACGTCATCCTCGACCGGGTCGCGGCGCGGCTGGGTCGGGGTCAAGATTTCGCAGGCACCGAGAGGGAGATCCCGTGAGCTCGTATCCGTTCACCTCGGAGTCGGTCACCGAAGGCCACCCCGACAAGATGTGCGACCAGATCTCCGACGCGGTCCTCGACGCCATCTTCGAGGAGGACCCGCAGAGCCGGGTCGCGTGCGAGTCGATGGTCACCACCGGGCTCGTCGTCGTCGCGGGCGAGATCAGCACCCAGGCCTACGTGGACATCCCCCGCGTCGTGCGCGACACGGTGAACGCGATCGGCTACGACCGCGAGTCCTTCGGGTTCGACGGCCACACCTGCGGGGTCATCACCTCGATCGACGAGCAGTCGCCGGACATCGCGATGGGCGTCGACAAGGCGGTCGAGCAGCGGGCCGGGACCGGCGACCACTACGACGAGGTCGGCGCGGGCGACCAGGGGATGATGTTCGGCTACGCCTGTGACGAGACCGAGGACCTGATGCCGATGCCGATCTGGTTCGCGCATCGCCTCGCCCACCGGCTCTCCGAGGTCCGCAAGGCCGGCGTGCTGCCGTACCTCCGACCCGACGGCAAGACGCAGGTGTCGGTCGAGTACGTCGACGGCAAGCCGAAGCGCCTCACCACCGTGCTCATCTCGACCCAGCACGGTCCGGGCATCGACATCGACACGATGATCAAGCCGGACCTCACCGAGCACGTCATCCGTCCGTTGCTCCCCGCGCAGTTCGCGGACGACGACTTCGAGATCCTCTGCAACCCGACCGGCAACTTCGAGCTCGGCGGCCCGCACGCCGACTGCGGTCTCACCGGCCGCAAGATCATCGTCGACACCTACGGCGGCATGGCCCGTCACGGCGGTGGCGCGTTCAGCGGCAAGGACCCGACGAAGGTGGACCGCTCGGCGGCGTACGCGTCGCGCCACATCGCCAAGAACGTGGTCGCGGCCGGCGTCGCGAATCGGTGCGAGGTCCAGGTCGCGTACGCGATCGGCCGCGCCCACCCGGTCTCGATCATGGTCGAGACCTTCGGGACGTCCCAGATCGACCCGCTGAAGCTCTCCGGCCTCGTCGAGGAGCACTTCGACATGCGCCCGGCGGCGATCATCGAGCGTCTCGACCTGCGCCGGCCGATCTACCGCAAGACGGCCGCGTACGGCCACTTCGGCCGGCCCGAGCCCGAGTTCAGCTGGGAGCGGACCGACCAGGCCGATTCGTTGCGCAAGGCCGCCGAGTCCCTGGCCTGAGCGACGCCACCTCCTTCTCGGCACGCTGAACCGCGTCTGGGACGGTCGAGCGTGCCGAGCAGCGCGGTGGGGGTGCGGGTGTGCCGGGTGCGCCCGGACGTGCCCGCGCTCGAGCGGGAGTTCGACTATCTCGTCCCCGACGAGATGGCCGACGCCGTCGCGGTCGGGACGATCGTGCGGATCCCGCTCGCGGGGCGCCGGGTCCGGGGCTGGGTCGTCGCGGACGACGTCGCACCCGGGACCGAGGTCGACAAGCTGCTGCCCATCGCGAAGGTCGTCGGGGCCGGGCCACCGCCGGACGTGCTCGACCTCTGCGCCTGGGCCGCATGGCGCTGGGCCGGTCCGACCGCGGCGCTGCTCCGGGCCGCCTCGCCCCCCAACGCGGTGCGCTCGGGCCCGCCGGCCGCGGGGAGCACGCGGACGGATCCGGTGGCCGAGGCGACCGCGCCGACGGATCCGTGGGTGCGCGAGCTGCTCGCGTGGCCGCCCGCGGCGGACCGCCGTGACCTCGTCGCCGACCGGATCGCCGCGTCGGGCTCGACGCTCGTCATCGTCCCGGACTCGCTCCGGCTGGCGTCGCTGCGCCGGCGCCTGGTGCGCGACGGGCACCGCGTGCTCGACCTGCGTGGGACTGAGCCCGACGCCGCCCGCACGAGGGCGTGGTCCGACTCCCGGCGCGGGCGCTGCGTCGTGGTCGGCGGCCGGACCGCGGTCTGGGCGCCCGTGCCCGACCTCGCTGCGGTCCTGGTGCTCGACGAGGGCGACGAGGCGCTGCAGGAGGAGCGCGCGCCGACGTGGAACGCGCGCGACGTCGCGGTCGAACGGGCGCGGCGCACGAGCTCACGGCTCACGCTGGTCGGGGTCGCGCCCACGCTCGAGGCCGAGGAGATCGCCGGCGCGCCGACTCGGCCCGATCGGGCCGCCGAGCGCGCGGGCTGGCCGATCGTCGAGGTCGTGGACCCGCGCGACGAGCCGCCCGGCACCGGGCTCCTGACCGGACCGCTCGCGACCGCGCTGCACCGCGCCGTCGACCAGGGAGGCCGCGCGGTGTGCCTGCTGAACCGGCGCGGCCGGGCCCGGCTCCTCGCCTGCGTAGCCTGCCGGGAGCTCGCCCGCTGCGAGCGGTGCGGCGCCCTGGTCGAGGAGGCCGAGCCCGGGGTGCTGCGCTGCGCCCGGTGCGCCCAGGAGCGCCCCGTCATCTGCCTCCATTGCCACGCCACCCGCCTGAAGGGCCTGCGCCTCGGCGTGACGCGGGTGCGCGAGGACCTGGCCGCGCTCCTGCCGCGCGTCGAGGTGGTCGAGGTCGACGGGTCGAGCGGCGAGCTGTCGGGCGGCCAGGTCTTCGTCGGGACCGAAGCGGTGCTGCACCGCCTCCCGCCCGGGCCGCCGCTGCTGCTCGCCGCGTTCCTCGACTTCGACCAGGAGCTGCTGGCGCCGCGCTATCGCGCCGCCGAGCAGGCACTCGGCCTCCTCGCTCGCGCCGCGCGTCGAGTGGGTCCGCGCGCCGGAGGCGGACGGCTCCTCGTGCAGACGCGGCTGCCCGACCACGAGGTCGTGGAGGCCGCGAGGCGCGCCGATCCGACGGTGGTCGCAGCCGCCGAACGGCCCCGGCGGGCCGAGCTCGGCTACCCACCCTTCGGGGCGCTGGCCGAGATCCGGGGGGAGGCTGCGGCCGTGCGCGTGCTCGTCGACGGCCTGGCCGAGCTGGACGGGATCACGGCGTTCGGACCGACGAGTGCGGGGGCCGGGCTGCAGGCGCTCGTGCACGCGTCCGACGCGCCGGTGCTCTGCGACGCGCTGGCGCTCGTCGCGCCGGCCGCGCGTGCGGAAGGCCGGTTGCGCGTGGCCGTGGACCCGCCGCGCGTCTGACGATCTGGTAGACCGCCGTCCGGCCGTCGTCGCGACGGCGGCGCAGCACGCGAACGGGGGAGTGGCATGACCAGGAAGTACCCGGGCTACGAGGGGCAGGTCGGACGCACGTTCGCGGGATCGCAGGGTGCGTGGCCCGCGCGCCCTACTCCACCTGCGGACGCGCCGAACGTCGTCGTCATGCTCGCGGACGACCTGGGGTTCGCGGACCTCGGCTGCTACGGGTCGGAGATCGACACGCCGAACCTCGACGCACTCGCGGCGCGCGGGGTACGGCACACCAACTTCCACACTGCGCCGCTCTGCTCCCCGACGCGCGCTGCGCTCCTGACCGGTCTCGAGTCCCACCGTGCCGGCTTCGGGACGGTCGCGCACCTCGACCCGGGGTTTCCCGGCTACGCCGAGGAGCTGCCGGCGGACGCCGCGACGATCGCGGAGATCCTGCGCGACCAGGCGGGCTACGCCACGATGATGGTGGGGAAGTGGCACCTGGCCAAGGACTCGGACTGCTCGGCCGCCGGTCCCCAGCACTCGTGGCCGTGCCAGCGCGGGTTCGACCGCTTCTACGGGATCCTCGACGCGTTCACGAACCTCCACCACCCGCACCGGATCGTCGAGGACAACCACCTGGTCGAGGTCGACCGGTACCCGGACGGCTACTACTTCACCGACGACCTGACCGACCGCGCGATCTCGATGATCCGCGAGCGCACGGCCAGCAATCCGGAGCAGCCGTTCTTCCTGTACTTCGCGCACGGTGCGGTGCACGCGCCGCTCCACGCTCGTGCCGAGGAGATGGCCAAGTACCGGGGCCGCTACGACGCCGGGTGGGACGCACTGCGCGCGGAGCGGTTCGCGCGCCAGCAGGAGCTGGGGATCGTGCCCGAGGGGCTGGAGCTCGCACCGCGCAACACCGAGAAGAACCACGACGTCCGAGCATGGGACGACCTCGACGGGCGCGAGCAGGAGCTGTTCGCGCGGCACATGGAGGTCTACGCGGCGGTGGTCGACCGGATCGACCAGAACGTCGGCCGCCTCGTCGCCGAGCTCGAGGCGCTCGGCCGGCTCGACAACACGATCTTCGTGTTCCTCTCGGACAACGGCGCATCCCGCGAAGGCGAGGTCACCGGGACGACCGCGTACTACGTGCACCTGCTCCAGGGCGACGACATCGACGCCGACTACGCGCGCCTCGACCAGATCGGAGGCCCGCGGACGACGCCGCACTACCCGCGCGGCTGGGCGATGGCGTCGGGCACCCCGTTCCGGCTCTACAAGATCAACACGCACCAGGGCGGGCACTCAGTCCCCTTCTGCCTCTCCTGGCCCGACGGGCTGGGGGAGCGTGGCTCGATCCGGCGGCAGTACGCGCACGTGACCGACCTGCTGCCGACCCTGCTCGACCTCGTCGGCGTGGAGCGGCCTGCGACGCGCCAGGGGGTCACGCTCGCGCCGCTCGCGGGCGCGAGCCTCGCCGCCACGCTCACCGAACCCGACGCACCCAGCGCGCACCCGCAGCAGGTGTTCGAGTGCAACGGGCATCGCGGGCTGTACCGCGACGGCTGGGAGCTCGTGACCCTCCACCAGCCGCTGACCCCGTTCGACGACGCCGAGTGGGAGCTCTACGACCTGCACGCGGACCCGACCGAGCTGCGCAACCTCGCGGCCGAGGAGCCCGAACGGGTCCGCGAGATGGCCGCGGCGTGGGAGGAGCTCGCGTGGGAGAGCTACGTGTACCCGCTCGACGAGGGCAGCAGCATCAAGTACCTGCAGCGGCCGGCCCGCAGCGAGGTCTACGCAGAGCCGGTGACCATCCGGCGGGGCACGCCCACGCTCGAGCGGTGGCGCTCGGTCCAGCTGCTGTGGTTCCGGTCGCTGTCCATCCGCGTCGACCTGGAGCACCGGGCCGCGGATGCCGGGATGCTCGTCGCCCACGGTGACCAGGGCGCGGGCTACGCGCTCTACGTGCTCGACGGCGTCCTGTGGTTCGCGCACAACAACGGGCGGGGCCGGATGCTCGAGGTCGACGGGGGACCGATGCCCGATGGGGTCCGCGAGGTGGTCGCCGACCTGCGGGCCACGGAGGGCCGGCAGTGGGAGCTGACCCTCTCGGTCGAGGGCGACGTGCGGGTGGTCATGGGCGGCGTCCCGATGCTGTTCGGCATCGCGCCGTTCGAGGGCATCGACGTCGGGATCGACCGGCGCTCGCCGGTTTCGTGGGAGATCTTCGAGCGGTTCGGCCCGTTCCCGTACTCCGGGACGTTGCACGCGGTCACCTACACGCCGGGGGAGCCCGGACCGGACGCGCCGGCGCGGATGATGGAGATGCTGCGCGAGCTGGGCGCGGCCTTCGAGTGAAGCCCACATCCTGAGCGACCGGAGGTGACGCCCGACCGGGCCCGGAAGGTCCGGGAAACCGGGGTGTCCTGGTATCCTGGGGCCGTGGCGACCTACCAGATCCGCCAATTCGGTGACCCCGTGCTGAAGCAGCGGGCGAAGGACGTCGAAGATGTCGACGGGACCCTCGCGCGCACGATCGACGCCATGTACGAGACGATGTACGAGGCCGACGGCGGCGGCCTCGCGGCGCCGCAGGTCGGGATCGGGCGGCGCTTCTTCGTCTTCAAGACCGACGACGGCCCCCAGGTCGCGATCAACCCGGAGATCGTCGAGTCCTCGGGTGAGACCGAATGGACCGAGGGCTGCCTCTCGATCCCGGGCATCGGGTTCGAGATCGTCCGCCCCGAGCTGGTCACCCTGCGGGCGGTGGACGTGGGCGGCAACGAGATCCTGATCGAGGCGGACGACTACCTCGGCCGCATGTTCCAGCACGAGATCGACCACCTCGACGGGATCCTCGCGATCGACCGGGTCGACCCGGACGAGCGCAAGAAGGCCCTCAGGGCGATCCGCGACCAGGAGATGAGCCTGGCCGCGGAAGGTGTGCCCGCCCGCCTGCTCGGCTGATCCGGCCACCGCGTGCGCGTCGTCTTCCTGGGCACTCCCCGCGACGCCGTGCGCCCGCTGCGGGCGCTGCACGACGCCGGCCACGAGATCGCGCTCGTCGTGACCCAGCCCGACCGCAAGCGGGGCCGGGGCGGCGCCCTCGTCCCGAGCCCGGTGAAGGTCGCCGCGGGCGACCTGGGCCTCGCGGTTGCGACGCCGGAACGGGCGCGCGAGGTGGTGGACCAGGTCCACGCGACGGGGGCCGAGCTCGGGGTGGTCGTCGCGTTCGGTCAGCTGCTGCCCGTACCGTTGCTCGAAGCGCTCCCGCACGGGTTCGTCAACCTGCACTTCTCGCTCCTGCCGCGCTGGCGCGGGGCGGCCCCCGTCGAGCGCGCGATCCTCGCGGGCGACCCTGAGACCGGGGTCGACCTGATGGCGATCGAGGCCGGGCTCGACACCGGTCCGGTGTTCGCGTCGGTGCGCACGCCGATCGAGCCGACCGAGACCGCCGGCGAGCTCCATGATCGCCTGGTCGGGCTGGGCACCGACCTGCTGGTCGCGACGCTGCCCGAGGTCCCGAGCCTGGTGGCCGCCCCGCAGGTCGGCGAGCCGACCTACGCCGACAAGCTCACGGTCGAGGAGTTCGAGCTCGATCCGGGCGCGCCGCCAGCCGATCTGGTGCGCACGGTCCTCGCCGGGAACCCGCGCCCCGGGGCCTGGACCACGGTGGACGGCAAGCGACTGAAGGTCTGGCGCGCGCACGTGGACGGTGGTCGGTTCGTCGCCGACGAGGTGCAGCCCGAGGGCAAGCGGGCGATGCCGTACGCCGCGTGGCTCGCCGGTCATCGCGGCGACGCACCGTTCGCGTGACCGCGCGACGCCCGCGCACGGTCGCGATCGACGCGTTGGTCCGGGTCGAGGACGGTGCGTACTCGAACGTCCTGGTCCCCGCCCTGCTCCGCCGATCGGGAATGGAGCAACGGGAGCGCGCGCAGACCACCGAGCTCGTCTACGGGACGCTGCGCCGTCGTCGCTCGCTCGATGCGCTGCTCGCTCCGGTGCTCGACCGCGACCTCGACGATGTGGATGCGCCGGTGCGCGCGGCGCTGCGGCTCGGCACCTACCAGCTCGTCGAGGGGGTGCCGGCGCACGCCGCGGTGGGCGAGACCGTCGGCGCGCTCGCAGTGTCGACGCCGCGCGCCAAGGGCTACGCGAACGCGGTGCTGCGCCGGGTGGCGTCGCTCGGGCCACCGTGGCCCTGGCCTTCGGGTGACTCGGTCACCGCGGTCGGGATCCGCACGTCGATGCCGGACTGGGTGGTCGAGCGGCTCTTCGCGGACCTCGGCGTCGAGGACGCGACTGCCGCGCTGGCCCACGCGAACGAGCCGGCGGCGCTCACGTTGCGCGTGAACCCCCGGCGGGCCGACGCCGCCGCGGTCGCGGCCGAGCTCACGGACGCGGGCGCCGCGGTCGAGCGCGGCGCGCTGGTCGAGGATGCGCTGATCGTGCGGGGCGCCGGGGACCCCGCGGCCATCCCCGCGGTCCGGGACGGCCGGGCCACGCCTCAGGACCAGGCGAGCCAGGCGGTGGCGTCCGCGGTGGACGCACGCGCGGGGGAGCGGGTGCTCGAGGTCGGGGCCGCGCCCGGCGGGAAGGCGACCGCGCTCGCGGAGGCGATGGGGGACATCGGCTCGGTGGTCGCGGTCGACGTCCATCCCGGCCGGCTCGGTCTCGTCACGCGGGCGGCGCGACGGCTCCGGCTGACGTCGGTCGCGCCGGTCGGGGCCGACGGCCGCCGCCTGCCGCTTGTCGCGGGCTCGTTCGACCGGGTGCTCGTCGATGCGCCGTGCTCCGGCCTCGGGGTGCTGCGTCGCCGTCCGGAGGCCCGCTGGCGGATCGAGCCCGACGCGGTGGAGCTGCTCGCGGGGCTCCAGCGCGAGCTGTTGACGACTGCGGCGACGATGGTTCGTCCCGGTGGTCGGCTGGTCTACTCGGTGTGCACCTTGACGCGCGCCGAGACGCTGGGTGTCGACGAGTGGGCCGCAGCATCGCTTCCCGGCTTCCTCGCCGAGCCGCCGCCGCCCGCGCCGTGGCGCGCCTTGGGCCGCGGTGCCCGGTTGCTGCCCCAGGAGGCCGGCACCGACGGCATGTACCTGCTCACGCTGACGCGCCCGGCATGAGCGGCCTGGGCGCCCGCCCTCGGTAGTCTCGGGCTCATGGGAAAGATCGCCCCGTCGATCCTGTCCGCCGACTTCGCGGAGCTCGCCAACGAGGTCGCGCGGATCCGCCCGCAGGCCGACCTCCTCCACGTCGACGTGATGGACGGGCACTTCGTGCCGAACCTCACCATCGGCGCGCCGGTGGTGAAGTGCCTGCGCCCCCACACCGACCTCTACCTCGACTGCCACCTGATGATCGACAACCCGGCGGACCTGCTCGACGACTTCGCCGCCGCGGGCGCGAACTCGTGCACCGTCCACGTCGAGCTCGGCGACCCGCGGCCGCTGTTCGACCGCATGCGCGCGCACGGGATGCGCGTCGGCCTCGTGCACAATCCCGAGACGCCGCTCGAGGCGGTGCTGCCGTACCTGGAGGAGATCGACATCCTCCTGTTCATGAGCGTGCACCCGGGCTTCGGGGGCCAGTCGTTCATCCCGGCGGTCCTCGACAAGATCCGCGCGGCCCGCCGGATCGTGGACGAGCGCGGGCTCGATGTCGAGCTCGAGATCGACGGGGGCATCAACGTCGCGACCGCACACCTCGCCGCGGAGGCCGGGGCCGACATCCTCGTCTCGGGCAGTGCGATCTTCCATGCCGCGGACCCGGTGGCCGCCGCGGCGGACATCCGGGCCGCGGCCTGGCCCGAGCTCGTCGCCACCTGACCACGGTGCCGGCGGCGAAGGTCCTCACCGTCTCGGACGGCGTCGCCGGAGGTGGGCGCGAGGACCGGTCGGGTGCCGCGCTCGTCGCCCGCCTGACCGACGCCGGCTTCGATGTCGCGGAGCACCGGGTCAGCCCCGACGGCGTCGACGCCGTCGCCGACGCGCTGCGTGAGATGGCTGCGGGGTTCGCGGGCCTCGTCGTCACGACCGGTGGCACCGGGTTCGGCCCGCGCGACCTCACGCCGGAGGGGACGCGCGCGGCGATCGAGCGAGAGGCGCCCGGCCTGGCCGAGGCGATCCGCCGGGTCAGCGACGAGGGCGGCCGCGGGTTCGGGATGCTCTCCCGTGGGGTCTGCGGGACGCGGGGCGCCGCGTTGATCTGCAACACGCCAGGCTCCGCGAGCGGGGCGGTCGAGGCGCTCGAGGCGGTCCTGCCCGCGGTGCCCCATGCGCTCGACCTCCTCGCCGGCGGCCGCCCCCACTAGGCCCGCCCCGACGGGCGCACCGGGCCATCGGACGTGCGTCACACGAAATAGAAACGTGTTCCAATTCTGGACGCAGGGTGGTAATCTCAGCCTGCGAGTCACGTGGAGCCAGGCCGGTCCGGAGGGGCCGGGTCAACCCAACTGAAGACGTCCTCGGGGTGCGGGTGAAAGTCCCGACCGGCGGTAACCCTTCGGGGGAGCCCGCGAACCTCCAGCTTCCAGCTGGGGGCCGACCGAGTGAGACTCTCGGGCCGACGGTCACAGTCCGGATGGGAGAGGACGACGACGAGCCGCACCCGCGACCGGGTGCCGGTCGCCGTCGGCGCACCCCCGAGGCCGGAGGTGCGCCGTGGGTGCAGGATCGGACGAGGAGCTGATGGCGACGGCCGGCGAGCTGGCCGAGTCCGCCCGCCTCGTCACCCCGCCGAACCCGTGGGTCGGTTGCGTCCTGGCCCGCGACGCCGAGATCGTCGGCCGGGGCGCCACGGGCCCCTACCCGGCCGGTCCCCACGCCGAGGCCGCCGCCCTCCGCGACGCGGGCGACCGGGCCCGGGGCGCGACCGCCTACGTCACCCTCGAGCCGTGCGACCACCACGGGAACACGCCGCCGTGCAGCGCGGCGCTGGTGACCGCAGGCGTCGCCAGGGTCGTGGTCGCGCTCGAGGACCCGGACGCCCGGGTCGCCGGGTCCGGCGTGGCGCGACTGCGCGCCGCGGGCATCGACGTCTCCCTCGGGACCGGCGCGGAGTCGGTGCGGTGGTCGCTGGCGCCGTACCTGCACCAGCGCGCGACCGGGCGGGCGTTCGCGCTCGTGAAGACCGCGATGAGCCTCGACGGCCGGACCGCGGCGGCCGACGGCAGCTCGCAGTGGATCACCGGGATCGAGGCGCGGGCGGACGCCCACCGGCTGCGGGCCGAGTCCCAGGCCGTGGTGATCGGGGCCGGCACCGCGCTGGCCGACCGGCCGCAGCTCACGGTCCGTGAGGTCGATCCCCCGGTCGAGCGGCAACCGCTGCGCGTCCTGCTCGACAGCCGCGGTCGGGTGCCCGCCACCGGCCCGCTGTTCGACGTGAGCCTCGCACCGACGCTCGTCATGACCACCGATGCCGCCCCGGCCGCGGCGGTCGACGCCTGGCAGGCCGCCGGCGCGAAGGTCGAGACGGTCGCGCCCGGTGCGGACGGCCACGGCGTCGACCTCGTGGAGGTGCTCACGCGGCTGGCCGGGAGCCATGCCGTCCTCCAGGCCCTGATCGAGGGTGGCAGCCGGCTGCACGGTGCATTCGTCGACGAGCACCTCGCCGACCGGGTCGTCGCGTACGTCGCGCCGCTGCTCCTGGGGGCGCGGGCCCTGCCGGCGTTCGGCGGCCCGGGTCCCGAGTCCCTCGCCGCGGCGGCGCGCTGGCAGATCGGGGACGTCACCCCGTTCGGCGCCGACGTGCGACTGACCCTCCAGCCCGTCGCCCACGAGCCGGAGGCGGCCTGATGTTCACCGGCATCGTCGAGGAGCGGGGCCGGGTGCGGGCGCTCGATCGGCACGAGGGTGGCGCGCGCATCGAGATCGACGCGACGACGGTGCTCGCCGACGCCGGGATCGGCGCCTCGATCGCGGTCAACGGTTGCTGCCTGACCGTGGTCGAGCTCGGCGACGGCTGGTGGGCCGCGGACGCGGTCACCGAGACGCTCGTCCGCACCAGCCTCGGCCGTCTGGCGGTCGGGGACCCGGTGAACCTCGAACGGCCGCTCCGCCTCGACGACCGGCTCGGCGGCCACCTCGTGCAGGGCCACGTCGACGGCGTGGGTGAGCTGGTCGACCGGGCGCCGCTGCCGGACGGGTCGACGCGGATGCGGTTCCAGCTGCCCGCCCACCTGACCCGGTACCTCGTCGAGAAGGGCTCGATCACGGTCGACGGCATCAGCCTCACCGTGGCGGCGCTCCACGACGACGGGTTCGAGGTCGCGGTCATCCCCCACACGCTCGAAGTGACGAACCTCGGTGCCCTGCAAGCGGGGTCCGAGGTCAACCTGGAGGTCGACGTGCTCGCGAAGTACGTGGAACGGCTGCTCACCACGACACCGAGCCAGCCTCAGCAGAGAGAGGGCACACCATGACGTTCGATCACATCGAGAGTGCGATCGCGGCGGTCGGCCGGGGCGAGGTCGTCATCGTGGTCGACGACGAGGACCGCGAGAACGAGGGTGACCTCATCGTGGCCGCGGAGAAGATCACCGCGGAGACGATGGGCTTCATGGTCCGCCACACCAGCGGCGTGATCTGCATGCCGATGATGGGCGAGCGCCTCGACGACCTCCGGATCCCGCTCATGGTCTCGAACAACACGGAGTCGCAGCGGACCGCGTTCACGGTGTCGGTCGACGCGAAGAACGGCACCACCACCGGGATCTCCGCCGCGGACCGGGCGACCACCGTCCGCACCCTCGTGGACCCGACGTCGGGCTCCGACGACTTCGTGCGGCCCGGGCACATCTTCCCGCTGCGCTACCGCGAGGGCGGGGTGCTGAAGCGGGCCGGGCACACCGAGGCCGCGGTCGACCTGGCCCGGCTCTCGGGCCTCGCGCCGGCCGGGGTGCTCGCCGAGGTCGTCAACGACGACGGGACGATGGCCCGCCTGCCCCAGCTCCAGGCGTTCGCGGCCGAGCACGGGCTGCAGCTGATCACGATCGCGGACCTGATCCGGTTCCGGCGGCACCGCGAGAAGCTGGTGCGGCGGGTGTCCGAGGCCCGGATCCCGACCAAGTACGGCGACTTCACCGCGTACGTCTTCGAGAGCCTGCTCGACGGGGTCGAGCACATGGCGTTCGTGCGGGGCGAGGTCTCGGGCCAGGACAACGTGCTCGTGCGGGTGCACTCCGAGTGCCTGACCGGCGACGTGTTCGGATCGCTGCGATGTGACTGCGGCCTGCAGCTCGACCGCGCGCTCGAGCAGGTCGCCGGTGAGGGCCAGGGTGCCGTGGTGTACCTGCGCGGGCACGAGGGTCGCGGCATCGGTCTCGGGCACAAGCTGCGGGCGTACACGCTGCAGGACGAGGGCCGCGACACGGTCGAGGCGAACGAGGACCTCGGGTTCCCGGCCGACTCGCGCGAGTACGGCATCGGGTCCCAGATCCTCGTGGACCTGGGCATCACCACGATGCGCCTCATGACCAACAACCCGGCGAAGTACGGCGGGCTCGAAGGCTTCGGGCTCGAGATCGTGGAACGGGTTCCGGTGTCGATCCCGCCGAACGAGGAGAACATCGCGTACCTCCGCACGAAGCAGGAGAAGCTGGGCCATCTCCTCGACATCGAGGACGAGCAGCTCGGAGGCAGCTAGTGGGCGAGTACGCCGCGCCGGCCGAGACGATCGACGGCAGGGGGATGCGCGTCGCGATCGTGGTGAGCCGGTTCAACGAGGACATCACCGGCGAGCTGCTCGACGGCGCGCGGCGCGAGCTCCGGGCCCGCGACGTGCTCGACGACGACGTCACCGTCGCGTGGGTCCCCGGCGCGTTCGAGCTGCCGCTGGTGGCCAAGCACCTGGCCATGACCGGATCGTGTGACGGGGTGGTGTGCCTGGGCGCGGTGATCCGGGGCGACACGCCGCACTTCGACTTCGTCGCGGGGGAGGCCGCACGCGGACTCCAGGAGGCCGCGCTGGCGACCGGGGTCCCGATCGTGTTCGGCGTCCTCACCACCGACACCCGGCAGCAGGCGCTCGACCGGATCGGCGGGAGCGAGGGCCACAAGGGCGAGGAGGCGGCGGCAACCGTGCTCGAGATGGTCGAATTGCTGCGCCGGCTGGGGAAACTCGGCGATCAGACGGCTGCGGCCGACTAGAAACGCGTCTCACATGTTGCGACTCGTCCTGCCCAAGGGCTCACTCGAGCGGGCCACCTTCCAGCTGTTCGAGGACGCGGACCTCACCGTCCAGCGCCACTCGGACGTCGACTACCGCGGCGCGATCGACGACCCGAGGGTCATCGACGTGACCGTGCTCCGGCCCCAGGAGATCCCGCGCTACGTCGCCTCGGGCCTGTTCGACGTGGGGATCACGGGTCGCGACTGGGTCGAGGAGACGTCGGCCGAGGTCGTGACGCTCACCGAGCTGCACTACTCGAAGGCGACCGCACGGCCGATCCGGATGGTCGTCGCGGTCGCGGGCGACTCCGAGGTGACGAAGGTCGAGGACCTGCCACCGGGCGTGCGCGTCCACACCGAGTACCCCGAGCTGACCCGTCGCTTCTTCACGAAGGCCGGGGTCGACGCGGAGATCACGCTCTCCTACGGCGCGACCGAGGCGAAGATCCCCGAGATCGCCGACGCCGTCGTCGAGATCACCGAGACCGGACGGGCGCTACGGGCCGCGGGGCTCAAGATCCTCGACACGATCCTCGTCTCCTACACCGAGCTCATCGCGAACCAGGACGCGTACGCGGACCCGGCGAAGCGCAAGGCGATGGAGCAGGTCCGCACGCTCCTCACCGGCGCACTCGAGGCGCGCGGCCGTGTGCTCGTCAAGCTCAACGTCGAGGAGGCCGCGCTGAGCTCCGTGATCGAGCTGCTCCCGGCACTCAAGTCGCCGACAGTGTCGAAGCTGTTCGGTGAGGACGGGTTCGCGGTCGAGACGGTCGTCGCGAAGTCCGAGATCAACACGCTCATCCCGGCGCTGAAGGATGCGGGCGCGACCGGCATCATCGAGCTGCCGATCGCGAAGATCGTCCACTAGCCGTGACGGGCACGGTCGTGCAGTTCGACGAGCGGCGGGGGCTCGGAGAGATCGAGGGCCGAGAGGGCGGGCGCTACCTGTTCCACTGCACCCGCATCGCCGACGGCTCCCGCACGATCGGGGTCAACGCGGCCGTCGTGTTCGCGGTGGTCCCCGGCCCGCTCGGCCGGTGGGAGGCCGCAGACATCAAGCCCGCGTCCGCCTAGCCCGGCGCAGTCGGTCGCCGGCTCGTCCGGGTTTCGGGCCGGCAGCTCGACGACGGTCGTCGTGTGTCGTGCTCCTGACCGTCGTGCGCCGCGGCCATGACGCTACCCGGGCGGGCAGTGGCCGACGGTCACGGATCGGGCCAGACTGCCCCCGTGCTCACCACCTTGCAGTCGTTCGTCGCGGTCCCGTTCGTCGTCCTGATCGTCTTCCTCGTCCTGATGGCGGTCGCCCGCCCGGACCTTGACGATCGCGGGGAGGGCCTCTACGCGGTCTACCTCGCCGTCGTCGGGATCACCGCGCTGTACCTGCTGCTGATCCTCGGCGCGACGTCGCTTGGTGCGATCACCCAACGGGCGATCGTCGACGAGCACGCGTCGTCGGCGGAGACCTTCGACGGGAGCCTCGATACCGCGGGCCTCCCGACCAGCGCGTTCGTGGGCGGCAGCGACGAGACGCAGCACGGTCTGGTCCGCAGCGCAGTGTTCAACGGTCTCTTTGCCGTGGCCGCGGGCGCGGTCTTCGTCTACCACCTGCGCCGTCGTAGGGAGCTCGCCTCGGGGTCGTCGTTCCCGGGGAGTGCCGCCGAACGGGTCGACCGAGCGTACGTCGCGGTCGTCGCGTTCGTCGCCGTGGTCGTCGGCATCTCGGCGTTCGCGGTCGCGGGCTACGGGACGGTGCGGATCCTCGCGCCCGACGTCACGGGCAGGAACGACACCTTCGAGTCGCAGCTCGGCCTGTCGCAGCTGATCGCGTACGGCGGCCTGGTCGTGGTTTGCGGCGCGCTGTTCCGGACGCATTTCTGGCGCATCCGCCCGGACGTCGAGAACACCGAGAACATCAAGGACCTCGAGAACCTCGAGCCGTGACCCCGACCGGTGTCGTACCGAGCGACGACCTGGCCGGGGTGGCAGCTGCCTTCGCGTTGCTGACCGGCGCGACCGCGGCGATGACCGAGCGCGACGCACGCGGGCCGAGCCGGCTCCCGGGCTGGACCCGAGGCCACGTCCTCACGCACCTCGCGCGCAACGCCGACGGGCAGCGGCGCATGGTCGAGGGTGCCCGCCGCGACGAGGTGCTCGACCAGTATCCGGGCGGGAACGAGCAGCGGGCCGCGGACATCGAGGCGGGCGCCGATCGCCCGATCGAGCTCCTGCTCGCGGACATGCTCGAGAGCCAGGCCGCGCTCGACGATGCGTGGAACCGGGTCGACGGCGACGTGTGGGACCGGCTCACGAACGCGCGCGCCGGCACCCGCCCGCTGCGCGACGGCGTGCTGGCCCGACGGCGCGAGGTCTCGGTCCACCTGGTCGACCTCGACGTCGGGGTCGAGGCGTCGGGCCTCCCCGACGGGTACCTCGAGCGGGACGCGGCGTGGCTCGCGCAGTTCCGCCCCGACTGGTGAGAGCAGGGCAACGAGCTCTGCATCCTCCGTGGCTCGCCGCAGCGAAGGAGCTCAGGCCGGGCCGGGCTCCGAGCCGTCCTCGCGGGAGAGGTGGTCGGCGGTGTTCACCAGGCAGACGTGGGTGAAGGCCTGCGGGAAGTTGCCGAGCTGGCGCCCGAGGCCGGCGTCGTACTCCTCCGAGAGCAGCCCGACGTCGTTGGTCAGGCCGAGCAGGCGCTCGAACAGCGCGATCGCGTCGTCCTTGCGGCCGATGAGCGCGAGGTTGTCGGCGAGCCAGAACGAGCAGGGGAGGAACGCGCCCTCGCCGGCAGGGAGCCCGTCCACCGCTCCGTCGGCGCTGGTCTCGTAGCGGGCGACGAAGCCCTCCTTCATCAGGACGTTCTCGATCGCGTTCACCGTGCCGACGATGCGAGGGTCGGTGCCCGGGAGGAACTCCACCATCGGCAGCATCAGGACCGCGGCGTCGAGCTTCTTCGATCCGTAGCTCTGGGTGAACGCGCCCAGCGCCTCGTCGAACCCCTCGGCGCAGACCTGGTCGTGGATCTCGTCGCGGATCGCCCGCCAGCGGTCGACCGGGCCGGCGAGCCCGAAGTCCTCGACGTTGTGGACCGCGCGGTCGAACGCGAGCCAGGCCATGACCTTGGAGTGCGTGAAGTGCTGCCGCGGCCCGCGCACCTCCCAGATGCCCTCGTCCGGCCGCCGCCACAGGTTCTCGAGCGCACCGAGCAGCGCCCGCTCCAGCTCCCACGAGCCGCCGTAGGCCTGGTCGTCGGGCAGCACCTTGCGGGTGTAGTACAAGCTCGCGAGCACCTCGCCGTAGACGTCGAGCTGGAACTGCTCGCTCGCGGCGTTCCCGATCCGGACCGGCGTGGAGTCCTGGTAGCCGTCGAGCCAGTCGACGGTGAACTCGGTCAGCCGGCGCTCGCCGCCCGGCCCGTACATGATCTGCAGGTCCTCGGGATCGCCCGCCGCGGCGCGCAACAGCCAGTCGCGCCAGGCCCGTGCCTCGTCGTGGAAGCCGCCGACGTTGAGCGATGACAGCGTGAGCGTGGCGTCGCGCAGCCAGCAGTACCGGTAGTCCCAGTTGCGGACGCTGCCGATCCACTCGGGCAGCGAGGTCGTCGGCGCCGCGACGATCCCGCCGGTGGGCGCGTAGGTCAGCGCCTTAAGCGTGATGAGCGAGCGCATCACCTGCTCGCGCCACCTCCCCTCGTACGTGCACTGCTTGGCCCAGCGTCGCCACCAGCGCGCGGTCTCCGCGATGGCGCGCTCGGCGTCGATCGGTCGGGGCGGGGGTTGGTGCGACTCGTAGTACGCGAGGACGAACGGGACCTTCTCGCCGGCGTTGACGACGAAGTCGGCGATCGTCGCCTTGCCGGCGCCGTGAGTGTGGACGGACGTGCGCAGGATGATCGCGTCGGGTCCCGCGACCGCGCGCAGGCTCTCGTCGTCGTCGAAGCGCCCGACCCACGGGACGATCGAGCCGTAATCGAACCGGATCGTCATGTCGAGGTGCATGGGCACCCGGCCGGAGACGCCCTCGACGAGGCGAACCACGTCGACGGTCCGGCCGCGGTTGGGCATGCAGTCGGTGACCTTCACGACGCCGTCGTCGGTGTGGAACGTCGTCTCGAGCACGAGTGTGTTCTCGAGGTAGCGGCGTTCCACCCGCTGCAGTCCACCCGCCGGTGCGAGCTGCCAGCGGCCGTTGTCGCGGTCACCGAGAAGGGCAGCGAACACCGCACCCGAGTCGAACCGGGGGACGCACAACCAGTCGATCGACCCGTTCTTCCCGACCAGCGCCGCGGTCTGCGTGTCGCCGATGAGCGCGTAGTCCTCGATCAGCTGAGCCATCCGTGCCTTTCTATCCGTCGGGAACCCCCTCGGCGCGGCTCACCCCGCGCCGATGCCGCCTCCGCCGCCGCCCCCACCCCCGCCGCCGGAGAAGCCGCCGCCTCCGCCACCACCGCTCGACGGCGGGGTGAACGAGCTGACCGCGCTGGTGGCGAACGACTCCGAGAAGCTCCCGATCGACCCGTACCCGGGATGGTTGCCCACGCCCACGGCGTACCAGGTTGCGAACTGGGTGGTCTCGTCGGGTGGGATCCGGGCCTCGATGCCGTGCGCGAGCTGGTCGCTGACGCCGAGCGCGACCGCGTAGACGAGGTAGCGCTCCCACAGCACGAGATGGCCCGCGGGCGCGTCCGCGAGCTGCGAGAAGTCCCGCAGGTAGTTGCGCACACCGAGCCACTCGTGCAGCCGGCGCTGCCCCTTCGGGGTGCGCTGGCGCAGCAACGGCGTCAGCGCGAGCTGGACGGCGGCCCAGACCGCCGCGATGCCGCCCCCGACCCACGCCTGCACGCCGAGCGCACCGAGGGCGGTGAGGCCGACGATGATCGCGATCAGGATGTTCAGGAAGAAGGGCAGCGCTCGCTTGCCCCGCAGGTAGCCGCGCGCCCGCAGGCTGCGCTCGACGCTCGACTGGAACGTCGACCAGCGAGCCGTCGACTCGGTCTGGTGCTCGCGGGAGTGCTTGACGAGCTCGGACTGCGTGATCGTCGAGCCGCCGGCGAACAGCTGGTCGAGGGTGGCGCGCTCGAAGGCGCGCAGCTCGCCCTCGGGGAGCTGCTCCTGGTCGTCGGCCTCGTCGCCGGCGCCGGTGACCAGCGCCGGTGGGTGCTCAGCGCGGGTGAACACATACTCGGTGCGGTCCGGCAGGATGCCGCGCGGCTCGGTCCGCTGCGCGACCTTCAGGTAGCCGCGCTGCGCGAGGTCGAGGACCGTTGCGCCGAACGCGTTCGGCCGCACGTGGCCCCAGTGGACGAGCGCATCGACGACCGCGGGTGGGTCGTCGGGCAGGTCGCGGAAGTACTTGCCGATGTCGTCGGGGGCCGGCGGCTCTCTGCCCCACTTCAGCCAGATGAGCAGGAAGCCGAGCGCGCCGAGCGCCGCCACCAGCGGGGCGACCCATTGGAGGATGTCCCGCGCGTCGCGCCGGCGCTGCTCCGCGTCGGCGGCCTCGGCCCGGGCGCGGTTGGCCGAGACGGCCCACGCGCGCTCCTCGGTGAGGATCGTGGGGAGCCGGGGTGTCGCCGTGGTGGGTGCGAGCGCGGGGAGGCGCGCCTTCGGCGTCGCGACCCTGCCCTCGACGAAGGTGCCTTGCGGCACCGAGGTGGCCCGCCACCGGACCGTGTCGCCCGAGATTCTGACCACGCCGTCGAGCGGACCGTGGCCCCAGGCGCGCACCCGGCCCGGACCGGGCGGTACCGCCAGCGTCACGCGCACCGTCCCGATCGTGGGGTGCGCGTCACCGACCCACTTCCAGTAGAGCTCGACGACGTCGGGCCCAGCGACCGCTGCGCCGTGCACGGTGTAGGCAACGTCGAAGGTGCGCTGCTCGTCCTTCGCGTCGAAGAACCACTGGAGGTTGTACGGCGCGCCGACCGACGTCAGCGGCCGGCCGTGCTCGGACACCGAGACGTCCGAGATCTGGTAGCTGCCGACCGGGATCGGGCGCGTCCCGTACGTGAACGCGCCGGTGAAGTCGTAGGTCAGGTGCTCGACGACCCGCAGCGACCCGTCCGGCGCGAGCACGCCGTCGACGGACACCCGAGGCAGCGAAAACGACTTCTCCGGGTTGAGCTTCACCCCGATCGCGATGCCGACGACGGTCAGGATGAGGAATGCCGCGAGGGGCACGGCGACCCAGGCGCGGCGCCTCACGGCGCGGGGGTGCCCTCCCCGGTGCCGTTGACGTCGTTGCTGACCTCGACGTAGCCCAGCCGGAGCGCGGCCACCGCCTGGCGCAGCGGCTCGGCGTTCGGCCCGAGCCGGTCACCCAGCGCGTCGACCAGCGCGCCCATCGCGTCGACCGCGATCGCGGCCTGAGCCAGGGACTCCGGGCGCTCGGCCGAGAGCCCGAGGTGCAGCACCGCGATCTCCTGCAGCTCGACCGCGAACTGCGTGACGATGGCCTCGACCGGTGTCTCGGCCAGCCGGGTCAGCATCTCGCGCATCTGCTCGGGATCGATGTCCTCGGAGCCCGGGCCCGGGCCGGGACCGCCGCCACCGGGCGGTCCGCCACCGGGATCGCCGCCGCTGCCGGAGGGCGATCCGGAGCCGGCGGGCGGCACCGGGTCCTCGCCGTAGGGTGTCCAGAGGCTGCTCACCCTGGTATCCTCGCACGACAATCCAGTTGGGAAGTGGGACTCCGACGCTCATGCTGCTCCGGCGGCCCGAGGTCGGTGGCCCCACCCGGCCGGGGTGGTCACCGGTTGGCGCCGTCGAGGCGCCGGGAGGTGGCACCGCCGAGTCCGGGTCGTCCTCTCTACGACCGGCCCAGGTCGCGTGGCGGACGCTTCTCATTGAAGCGCCGCCGTCTGCGGGAGTGCAGGCGGGCCCCGATCGTGAGAGGTGATGCCAACATCGCAGCCGCCGACGAAGCAAGGATCAACGACCGCATCCGCGCCCGTGAGGTGCTGCTGATCGCCGCCGACGGCGAACAGCTCGGAGTGCGGCCGCTGCCGCAGGCGTTGGCGATCGCACGCGAGCAGGAGCTCGACCTCGTGGAGGTCGCGCCCAACGCGAACCCGCCGGTGTGCCGGATCATGGACTACCGCCGCTGGCAGTACGAGCAGCAGCAGCGGCGCAAGGAGTCCCGCAAGAAGGCCACGAACGTCGTCATCAAGGAGATGAAGTTCCGGCCCAAGATCGACGGGCACGATTACACGACCAAGATGAAGCACGTCCAGCGGTTCCTCGGCGAGGGCAACAAGGTCAAGCTCACGATCATGTTCCGCGGTCGGGAGATGGCCCACCCCGAGCTCGGGCTCAAGATCCTCAACAAGATCGCGGAGGACGTGTCGGAGATGGCCGTCGTCGAGTCCTCGCCCCGCCAGGACGGGCGGAACATGACGATGGTGCTCCACCCCACGAAGAAGCCCAAGACCCCATCGACCAAGAAGACCGACGACAGCGCGGGCCGCACGACGGAGCCCGCCCCCACCCAGGGAGCCTGAGAGAGATGCCGAAGGTCAAGACGCACCGGGGCGCCGCCAAGCGCTTCAAGGTCACCGGGACCGGCAAGGTCCGGCGGCGCAACGCGTTCCGCTCGCACCTGCTGGAGAAGAAGTCGAGCCGGCGCACGCGGCGGCTGGGTCGAGGTGCCGAGGTGACGGGCGGGGACAAGAAGCACGTCGAGCGGATGCTCGGCCGGGCCTGACCGGCCGGTCCGGATGCCGGCCAAGCCGCCGGATCGATCTGAGGAGACCGCTCTCGGCCGCCCGGCGGAACCAGTCGGGCGATCGGCCGAGAGAGATCGTGAACAAGGAGAGATGAGATGGCACGCGTCAAGCGCGCAGTCCAGGGCAAGAAGCACCGCCGGGCGGTGCTGGAGAAGGCCGAGGGGTACTCGGCGTCGCGGAGCCGCCACTTCCGCAAGGCCAACGAGCAGGTCATGCACTCCGGGAACTACGCGTTCCGGGACCGCCGGGCGCGCAAAGGCGACTTCCGCAAGCTCTGGATCGTGCGGATCAACGCCGCGTGCCGGCAGGAGGGCATCAGCTACTCCCGCTTCATCGCCGGGCTGAAGGCCGCCGAGGTGGACGTGGACCGCAAGGTTCTCGCCGACCTCGCGGTGCGCGACTCCGGCGCGTTCGGCGCTCTCGTCAGCACGGCCCGCGAGGCGCTCGAAGCCGCGTGACCGGCGCCGGGCCGGTTGCGCTCGGCCCGCGGCACACCGAGGTCCGGCGGTTGCGCGCACTGTTGCGCGACCCGGTGGCGCGCGCCGCGGAGTCGGCGTTCGTCCTGGAGGGCCCGCGGATCGTGAAGGACGCGCTCGCGCGCAATGCGACCTTCGACGCCGTCTTCCTGGGGCCGAACGCTCGCACGGCGTTCCGCGACCTGCTCGCGGCGTCGAACCTCGATGACGTCCCGGTCTTCGACCTCAAGGAAGGGGTCCTCGAGAAGCTCGGGTCGACCCGCACCCCGCAGCCGGTGCTCGCCGTCGCCACGATCCCGCCGCGCCCGACGTCGGCCGCGCTGACCGGGGCCGGGCCCGTGCTGGTCGCGGTGGGCGTCGCCGACCCGGGCAACCTGGGGACCCTGCTGCGCAGCGCGGAGGCGTCAGGCTGCGCCGGCGTCGTGTGCTGCGGCGAGTCGGTGGACGTCTACAACCCGAAGGTCGTACGGGCGTCGGCGGGCGCAGTGCTCGGCATCCCGATCGTCGCGCCGCGTCCGGGCGGAGCGGAGAGCGACCCGATCGGCGTGCTCGACCAGCTCGCGGCGGCGGGCCGGGCGCGCTACGCGGCGGTGACGGGCGGCGTGCCGGCGTACGAGGTGGACCTCCGGGCGCCGGTCGCCCTGGTGCTCGGCAACGAGGCCCACGGCCTCCCCGACGCGGTGCGTGAGCACGTCGACGGCCTGATCTCGGTCCCCATGGCCGGCGCGGTCGAGAGCTTGAACGTCGCAATGGCGGCGACGGTCATCGCGTTCGAGGCCGCCCGGCAGCGGAACGCGTGACCGCCGGTCGGCGCCGGCTCGATCGCGCGGGCGGTGGCACCGGCCGGGGGACCTCGGGCAAGCGGCCAATGAGCGGAGTCCCGCGGGTGCGCATCCCTAGACTCTGCGGACCCATGTCTGCCGCCTGCCATGCCTGCTGACCCCGCCGCCGAGCTCGATCCCGACGCGGCGCGGGCCGCGATCGACGACGCCGGCACGGACGGCGAGCTCGACGACCTCAAGAAGCAGCTCCTCGGCAAGGGCTCCGCGGCAGCCCGGGTCAAGCAGTCGATCAAGGACCTGCCCGGCGACCAGAAGCCCGTCGTGGGCAAGGCCGTCGCGGACTACACGGCCACGGTCAGCGAAGCCATCGAGGCGCGGCGGGTGGCGCTGGGGCCGGTCGCCGGCACCGAGACCGCGCTGGACCTCACCCTGGGCGGGCACGGGCGCCGGCGGGGGCACCTGCACCTCGTGACCCAGTGCCGGCGTGAGCTGGAGGACGTGTTCGTCGGCCTCGGCTACCGCGTCGAGGAGGGTCCGGAGGTCGAGGACGACTGGCACAACTTCGAGGCGCTGAACTTCCCGCCCGGGCACCCGGCACGCGCGATGCAGGACACGCTGTACGTGAACCTCGGCGAGCCCGAGCAGGTCCTCTTGCGCACGCACACGTCGCCGGTGCAGATCCGGGTGATGGAGACCCAGAAGCCGCCGATCTACGCGGTGATGCCCGGGCGCACCTACCGCAACGAGACGCTCGACGCGCGGCACTCGCCGGTCTTCCACCAGATCGAGGGCCTCGCGGTGGACGAGGGCATCACCTTCGCCGACCTCGCGGGGACGCTCGAGGCCTTCACCAGCGCGTACTTCGGGAAGCAGCTGCACTCGCGCCTGCTGCCGTCCTTCTTCCCCTTCACCGAGCCGTCGGCCGAGTTCGCCATCACCTGCGTCTTCTGCGACGGTGCCGGTTGCCGGGTCTGCTCGAAGACCGGGTGGATCGAGCTCGGGGGCTGCGGGATGGTCGACCCGAACGTCTTCCGCCAGGTCGGGATCGATCCCGAGGTGTACACGGGGTTCGCGTTCGGCTTCGGGCTCGAGCGGATGCCGATGCTCCGCTACGGCGTCGAGCCGATCAAGACGTTCTTCGACAACGACATCCGATTCCTGTCCCAATACTGAGGAACGTCCGTGCGCGCCCCGCTGTCCTGGATCCGTGAGTTCACGCCCATCGAGGCGGACGCGCGCGCGGTCGCAGACGCGCTCGACAACCTCGGCTTCGAGGTCGAGGGACTCGAGGCGCCCGGGGAGGAGATCCTCGGGGTCGAGGTCGCAAAGGTCCTCGAGGTCGCGAAGCATCCGAACGCCGACAAGCTCAACCTGGTCGAGGTCCAGACCGGCTCCGGGACGACGACCGTGGTGTGCGGTGCGCCGAACGTGAAGGCGGGCATGGTCGTGCCGTACGCACCGGCCGGGGCCACGCTGCCCGGAGGGTTCAGGCTCGAGCGCCGCACGATCCGCGGGGTCGTCTCGGACGGGATGCTCTGCTCGCCCCGGGAGCTCGGGCTCGGCGACGACCACGGCGGCATCCTCGGGTTGGACGCCGACGCCGAGCTCGGCGCCGACGTCCGGGACGTCCTGGACCTCCACGACGTGGTCTTCGACCTGAAGATCACCCCGAACCGACCGGACGCGATGTCGATCGTCGGCCTGGCCCGCGAGCTCGCCGCGCACTACGCGCTGCCGCTGACGGTGCCCACGCCGGTGGTCGAGGCATCCGGAGCACCGACCGCGAGCGACGTGACGGTGCGGATCGACGCGCTCGACCGTTGCCCGCGGTTCACCGCCCGGCGCATCGAGGTCACGACGGGGGAGTCGCCCGAATGGCTGGCGCGGCGCCTCCGGCTCGCCGGCATGCGGCCGATCTCCAACGTGGTCGACGTGACGAACTACGTGCTCCTCGAGCGCGGGCAGCCGTTGCACGCGTTCGACCTCGGACGGCTCCGCGGCCGCGGGATCGTCGTGCGACTCGCGGGCGACGGCGAGCGGATGACGACGCTCGACGGGACCGAGCGCAGGCTCACGTCCGAGGACCTGCTCGTGTGCGACGCCGAAGAGCGCCCGCAGGCCGTCGCGGGGATCATGGGCGGCGCCGAGGCCGAGGTCGGCGACGGCACCACCGAGATCCTCCTCGAGGCCGCGTACTTCACCCCGATGGGCATCTCCCGGTCGTCCAAGCGGCTCGGGCTGCGCTCGGAGTCGAGCGCCCGGTTCGAGCGCGGCGTGGACCCCAACGGCGTGCTCGCCGGGTCCGACCGGGCGGCCGAGCTCCTTGCGCTCGTCGCGGACGCCCGGGTCGCGCCCGAGCCGATCGACCACTACCCGGTGCCGGTCACCGAAGCCCGCATCCGAGTCCGGGTCCCACGGGTCGGCGCGCTCCTCGGCGTCGAGCTCGGCGGCGAGCGCGTCCGGGACGCGCTCCGCCCCCTGGAGATCGCGATCGAGGAGACCGGCGACGACGACGAGCTCGTGGCGGTCGCGCCGACGTTCCGCCCCGACCTCGAGCGTGAGATCGACATCGTCGAGGAGGTCGCCCGCCGGGTCGGCTTCAACGAGATCCCGCGCACCCTTCCTCACACGACCGCGGTCGCCGGGGGGCTCACGGTCCGCCAGCGCGAGCGCCGGCTCATCGAGGACGTGATGGTGGGGATCGGCGCGGCCGAGGCCATGACCGTCCCGCTCGTCGCGGCGACGGACCTCGAACGGTTCGGCCTCCCGGCCGACGGCACGGTCGAGGTGACGAACGCGCTCCGTGCCGAGGAGCCGATCCTCCGGCCGGCGATCCTGCCAGGACTGCTCAAGGCTGCCGCGGCCAACGCGCACCAGGGCCTCGTCGACCTCGTGCTGTTCGAGCTCGGTCATGTCTTCGCGGCGCCACTGGCCGGAGCGCTCCTGCCCGACGAGCACGACCACCTCGCGCTCGTGCTCACGGGCGCCGTTGATCGCAGCCCGGTCGAGCCCGACCGCACCGTCGACGTCTACGACGCGGTCGACGCACTCGAGGCTCTGGTCGAAGCGCTGGAGCTGGCCGACGTCCGTCTGGTCGCCGGACCCGCGCCGGGCTTCGATTCCGCCCGCGCCGCGACCGTCATGGTGGACGGAGCGCCGGTCGGCCACGTCGGCGCGCTCGACCCGGCGGTGCTGGACGGGTTCGGCATCCCCGGGCCGGGGGTCGCACTCGAGGTCGACGTCGACGGGTTGCTCGGCGGGACGCGGCGCGACCGGGCGTTCCGCCCGCTGTCGCGCTTTCCGGCGTCGAGCATCGACCTTGCCTTCGCGCTGCCCGACTCGGTGCCCGCCGCCGATGTCGAGGCGACGTTGCGGCGCGCCGGCGGTGACCTGCTCGAGATGGTGCGCGCGTTCGACGAGTTCCGGAGTGACGCACTTGGAGCCGGGCGGCGAAGCCTTGCGTTCGCGTTGCGCTTCCGGGCTCCCGACCGGACGCTCACGGACACGGAGATCGCCCGCTTGCGCCAGGACGCGATCGACGCGGTCGTCGCCGCGCACGGCGCCGAGCTCCGGGGCTGACCCCCGCGCCGTGCGGTCCGGAGACTTCGTCCACCGGATCCGGCCCCGGTACGCGGAGGTCGACCAGCAGGGCGTCGTCTTCAACGCGCACTGGCTGACCTACTTCGACGACTCCTGCACCCGCTTCTTCGAGTCGCTGGGCTACACGCCGAACGAGGCCTTCTTCGGCGAGTTCGACGTGATGATCGTCAAGGCGGTGCTCGAGTGGGAAGGACCCGCCGGCTTCGACGAGGTGGTGGACGTGGCGGTCGCCCCGGTGCGGCTCGGGACGAGGTCCTTCGATCTCCGGTACCGCGCGTCCGTGGGTGGGCGCCCCGTGTGCACGGGGCTCCTGACCTACGTCAATGTCCGGCCGTCGACCCACGAGTCGGCGCCGATCCCGGACGAGCTACGTGCGCGACTCGAGGCCCGGCTTGCCGACGACTGACTCGGTGACCGACGGGCGCGGTGCGTGGTGGCGCCGCGAGAACCAGATCGAGGCGCCGAGCCCGAGCGGCAACGGCAGCCAGTAGGAGAACAGCCGGTAGAGGAGCGTGGCGAGCACTGCTTCGTCGGGTGACGCGCCGGCGAGCGTGAGCACGCCCGCGAGCCCGGCCTCGACGAAGCCGAGTCCACCCGGCGTGATCGGGATCATCGACAGCGTCGCGGCCGCCACGTACGCGAGCAGGACCAGGAACGGGTCGAGCGACGCGCCGACCGCGAGCAGGCTTGCCTCGAGCGCGAGGAAGTCGAACAGCTGGTTCGCCGCGGCCGCGGGCACCGCGCGCTTCCACGAGTGGCGCAGCTCGTGCCGGATCACGTTGCGCGACTCGATGACCCGGGCGCGGATGCTCGCTCCGTTGCCGACGTGCAGCCGGGTCGCGATCCAGCCCACGGCGCGCCCGACGGCGGTGATCGCGCGGTCCGAGCGGATCATCCACGCGCCGAAGGCGAACACGACGCAGAACAGGAACGCCGCGAGCATGGCGCCCTCGACGAGGTGCTGGTTGACCGCGATGAACGGGACCGCCGGCAGCGTGAGCACCGGGAGCGCGAACAGGATGCCGGTCGAGAGCAGGCCCGTCGCCGCGAGCGCGGTGGTCGCGGTGGGGACGTCGAAGCCGGCCTGGGCCAGCATCTTGATCTGGAGCGCGCCGCCGGCCGCGACCCCGCCCGGCACTGCCCGGCCGACCGCGTTGCCGGCGGTGTGGGAGCAGGCCACGTCGAACCAGCCCTTGGCGCCGAGCGCGATGCGCTGGAGGTCCCAGATCGCCACGAAGCTCGCCCCTTCGAGGGCGAGGACGACGGCGAACCAGGCGGGGTAGACGTTCCGTAACCGGGGCAGCGCGTCGAACGTCGCGAGGAGGCCCGGCAGCACGAAGTAGAACGCGATCAGCGTGATGACGAGGAACGCGATGCGCCCGATCACCCGCCGTCGCGTGTGCGTCGCCGATGCCACCGCGACGAGCGTACGGGATCACCCGATATGGATGATTCCACCGG
>DASXYP010000096.1:0-9060 GCA_036502405.1 Acidimicrobiia bacterium | reverse complement strand
CAGCTTCTCGATCCGCTGGTCCAGCCGGTCCTTCAGCTTCGCCGCGCGGTCGGCCTGGAGCTTGCCCGAGCTCACCCCGTCGTCGATCTTCTTGGCGGCCGCGGCGTCCAGTGCGTCGATCACCTTCTGCGGGTCGACGTTGTGCGCCTTGGCCACGTCGGCGACCGTCTGGCCACCCTTGACCGCGTCACGCAGCGCCTGCGCATCGATGCCGATCGTGCTGGCCGCGACCTCGACGCCGCCGCGACGGGCGTGGCGCCGGAGCTGCGCCCGTTGGACCCGGTGCTCGACCTTGCCCTTCAACGTCCCGTTGACGAGCTTGGTGATCCGGTCGGGCAGCTTGCTCTTCAGCGTGGCTGCCTTGTCCGCGTCGAGCTTGCCGGCGCTCACTGCGTCGTCGACCTTCTTGTTGGCGGCAGCGTCGATGGCATCGACGACCTTCTGCGGGTCGACGTTGTGCGCCGTGGCCACGTCGGCGACGGACTTGCCGTCCTTGATCTCCTGGGCGAGCGCATTCGGCTCGATGCCGATCGTGGTCGCCGCGATCTTCAGTGCGGCCTTCACCCGACGGGTCCGGACGGCCGGATGGCGCCGGGCCGGAGCCTGGGTGGCCGGCGCCGTGGTCGTCGGCGAGTCCGCCGCGGCCGCGACGCCGGCGGTGCCGACGACGAGCAACCCGGCGGTCGTGACGGCGGCGATGAGCTTCTTCATGGTTCGTCCTCTCGCGGTGTCGGTTCCTGCCGTGACCCCGTCCGGACGACGGACCCGTGCGGCGATGTCACCCATCCAACTGCCGTGATGTGAGGCTTCGGTGAGCGACGGGCGAGGACCGCACCAACCCTGACCGCGCGCCCGATCCCGCCCGTGGGCCGTGCGGTCTAGTGGCCCCGGGCGATCCAGGCGTCGAGGTCGGGAGCCTCGCTGCCGATCGTGGTCGTATCACCGTGGCCGGTGTAGACGACCGTGTCCGGAGGGAGGGTGAGCAGCCGGGTGCGGATCGACTCGACGATCGTCGGGAAGTCCGAGAACGAGCGCCCGGTCGCGCCGGGGCCTCCCTTGAACAGGGTGTCGCCGCCGTAGACCGCGTGACCCTCGGCGTCGTGGAGGCTCACGCCGCCGGGCGAGTGACCGGGGGTGTGAAGGGCGACGAGGGTCGTCCCACCGACGACGAAGCGCGTGCCGTCCTCGATCAGCAGGTCCGGCGCGCGGCCGGGGTGGACCTGCTCCCAGAGCATGAGGTCGTCCGGATGCAGCGCGATGGGCGCGCCGACCGCGTCCGCGACATCGACTGCGGCGTTGATGTGGTCGTTGTGGCCGTGCGTGCACACGAGCGCCACCACCCGGCGGCCGCTCACCGCGTCGATGATCGGTCCGGCTTCGTGCGCGGCGTCCACCACCAGGCACTCGTCGTCGTCGCCCACGACCCAGATGTTGTTGTCCACCGCGAAGTCCTCGCCGTCGATGGAGAACGTCCCGGACGTGACGACGAGCTGTGGAGACGCGGTGGTGCTCATCGCGAGATATCTCACCGTGCTGTCGGATGCGGCGCAAGGCGGGAGCCGGTCGCGGCGAGTGAGTCGCGGAGCTGCTCGAGCATCGTGGGGACGACCCGGTACCAGACCCAGGTGCCTCGCCGCTCGCCGACGACCAGGCCGGCCTCGCGCAGCACCTTCAAGTGGTGGCTGACCGTCGGCTGCGACTTGCCGAGCGGCTCCACGAGATCGCAGGCGCACACCTCGCCCGCCTCCTGCGCGGCGATGAGCGACAGCAGTCGCAGGCGCGCCGGATCGGCGAGGGCGGCGAAGCCCTTGGCCAGCGCGGCCGCGTCGACGTCGTCGAGCGGCGCGGCGAGCACGGATGGGCAGCAGGCTTCGGGCTTCGGGGTCGGGCGGGGCACGCGAACATATTGACAGACGTCGATGTCTCGGGCAAGATATCGACGTATGTCGATGTCAGAGGAGCCCGGATGCCCAGAGTGCAGCTCGCGCTGAACGTCACGAACCTGGACGAGGCGGTGGCGTTCTACTCCCGCCTGTTCTCGACCACGCCCGCGAAGATCCGCCCCGGGTACGCCAACTTCTCGGTGGCGGAGCCGCCGCTCAAGCTCGTGCTGATCGAGGGGGAGGCCGGCGGGACGCTCAACCACCTCGGGGTCGAGGTGGATTCCTCGGCCGAGGTGGCGTCGACCCGGGCGCGCCTCGCGGACGAGGGCGTCTCGACGGTGGCCGAGGACGGGGTCGCGTGTTGCTACGCGGTGCAGGACAAGGTCTGGGTCGACGACCCCGACGGTGCCCCGTGGGAGGTGTACACGGTCCTCGCCGACGTGGAGATGCCGGACGGGCGGCTCCGCACGGTGGACCCCGACACCGGAGCCGCGTGCTGTGCCACGGCCGACGGCGTCGCGGACACCACGTCACACTGCTGCTGACGGTGCGCGCTCCGATCGCCCGCCGGCTGCTCGCCGAGCTGCTCGGCACCGCGTTCCTGCTGGTCGCCGTCATCGGATCGGGGATCGCGGCCCAACGCCTCTCGCCCGGCGACTCGGGGGTCCAGCTGCTCGAGAACGCCATCGCGACCGGGACCGCGCTCGTGGCGATCATCCTCGCCTTCGGCGCGATCTCGGGGGCCCACCTGAACCCCCTGGTGACCATCACCGACCGCGTCTTCGGCGGGGTCGGCACGCGTGAGGCGGCCGGCTACGTCGGCGCGCAGCTGGTCGGCGCGGTGACCGGGGCCGTGGTGGCCAACCTGATGTTCGACCTGCCGGCGGTGCAGTGGTCCACCACCGTGCGCGATGGGTCCGGGCTGTTCCTGTCCGAGGTCGTGGCGACGCTCGGTCTCCTGCTCGTCATCTTCGGCGTGGTGCGGTCCGGACGGTCTGCGCTGGTCCCGTTCGCCGTCGGCGCGTACATCACCGGCGCGTACTTCTTCACGTCGTCGACGTCGTTCGCGAACCCGGCCGTGACGGTGGCGCGGACGCTCTCCGACTCCTTCGCCGGCATTGCGCCCTCGTCCGTGCCGCTGTTCCTCGTCGCACAGGGCGTGGGCTGCGCGCTCACCCTTCTGGCGATCGCGGCGCTCTACCCGGACGTGCGCGCTCACGCCGACGCGGTGCTCGTGCCCCACGAAGAAGGTGCGTCGTGAACGAGATCCCCGAAGTGCTCTTCGTGTGCGTGCACAACGCAGGCCGGAGCCAGATGGCCGCGGCGCTGCTGGAGCGCCACGCGGCGGGCCGCGTACGCGTGCGATCCGCCGGCTCGGCTCCCGCGGCGGAGATCAACCCGGTCGTCGTCGAGGTCATGCACGAAGTCGGGCTCGATGTCTCGGGTGCGACGCCCGCGCGGCTGACCGATGAGGCCGCGCGCACGGCCGACGTCGTCGTGACCATGGGGTGCGGCGACGCGTGCCCCGTCTTCCCCGGGAAGCGCTACGAGGACTGGGTGGTCGACGACCCCGCGGGGCAGTCGCTCGACGACGTCCGCCGCATCCGCGACGAGATCGGACGTCGGGTCGACGAGCTTCTCGACGCGCTCGTCGGGACCGGCTGACGGGCGCCGCTCACAGCACTGCGGTGAGGGCGATCCCGAGCCCGGCCGCCACGAGCCCGAGCGCCACGCTGCCGAGCGCGTTGCCGGCGGCCGGGCCGAGGTCGCCGGCCTCGACGAGCTGCACCGTCTCGTACGAGAACGTGGAGAACGTCGTGTAGGCGCCGCAGAACCCGGTGCCGATCGCGGTCTTCGGGATCTGACCGAACCCGTGGTACAGCGCCATCCCGGTCACGATGCCGAGGGCGAGCGACCCCGACACGTTGATGACGAACGTGCCCCACGGGAACGCCCCGGGGAAGCGCGACTTCACGAGGTCGTCGACCACGTAGCGGCTGACCGCGCCGATCGCACCTGCGAGCACCAACGTCAGGATCAGCATCAGGCGGCCCTGACTCGGCGGGACGCGAGTCGCGCCACCGTGATCCCGGCGAAGACTGCGAGCAGGCCGACGACGAGGCTCGCGACGACGTACGCGAGCGCGACCAGCGCGTGCCCGTCCTTGGTGAGCGTCGCCGCTTCGACCGTGTACGTCGAGAACGTCGTGTACGCGCCCAGGAACCCGACGACGGCGAACGCCCGGACGTAGCGGCTGGGTGGCCAGCGCTCCACGATCAGCGTCAGGAGCGCGCCGAGCACGAAGCACCCGGTGATGTTGACCGTGAAGGTCGACCACGGGAAGGTCCCCGGCGCCACATGGATGATGCGCTCGAGCGCGTACCGCGCCGGCGTGCCGAGCATGCCGCCGAGGGCGATCGCGCCCAGGATCGACGGTCGCAGGCGGGCCCGTCGCCCGCCGCGCTCCGGTCCGAGCCGATCCGGGTCGATCGGGTCGTCGGTCCAGTGCGGGATGCTCAGAGCACGACCACCGAGCGCAGCACCTCGCCGCGCTCCATCTTGGCGAAGGCCTCCTCGACCGCGTCGAGCGCGATCGTCTCCGACACGAAGTCGTCGAGCGGCAGGCGACCCTGCCGGTAGAGGTCGATGAGCATCGGGAAGTCGCGGCTCGGCAGGCAGTCGCCGTACCAGCTGGGCTTGAGCGCGCCGCCACGACCGAAGAACTCGATCATCGGCAGCTCGATGCGCATGCTCGGGTCGGGCACACCGACCTGCACGAGCGTCCCCGCGAGGTCACGGGCGTAGAACGCCTGCTGCATGACCTCGGGGCGGCCGACCGCCTCGATGCACACGTCCGCGCCGTTGCCGTCGGTCAGCGCGCGGATCGCCTCGACCGGGTCGCCGTCGGACGCGTTCACGGTGTCGGTCGCACCGAACTGCTTCGCGATCTCGAGCTTGCGGGGGTCGAGGTCGACCGCGATGACCTTCGCGGCGCCGGCGAGGCGAGCCCCGACGATCGCGGCGTCACCCACGCCACCACATCCGAACACCGCGACCGAGTCGCCTCGCTGGACGTTGCCCGTGAGCATCGCCGCGCCGAGCCCGGCCATCACGCCGCACCCGAGCAGGCCCGCCGCGGTCGGCGAGGCCTCCGGGTCGACCTTCGTCGCCTGGCCCGCGGCCACGAGCGTCTTCTCGGCGAACGCACCGATGCCGAGCGCAGGGGAGAGCTCGGTGCCGTCCGGCAGGGTCATCTTCTGGGTCGCGTTGTGGGTGTTGAAGCAATACCAGGGCTTGCCCCGCCGGCAGGACCGGCACTCGCCGCAGACCGCGCGCCAGTTCAGGATCACGAAGTCGCCCGGGGCCACGCCGGTGACGTCGGGCCCGACCGCTTCGACGATGCCCGCGGCCTCGTGGCCGAGCAGGAACGGGAAGTCGTCGTTGATCGCACCCTCGCGGTAGTGCAGGTCCGTGTGGCACACCCCGCACGCCTGCACCGCCACCAGCGCCTCGCCCGGGCCGGGGTCCGGCACCAGGATGGTCTCGGTCCGCACCCGCTCGCCCTTGCCCCGGGCCACCACACCCCGCACCTCGTGCATCTCGACCCCCTCCTCCGAAGCTCTCCCACGGCCGAGCGCCGGCCCGCGATCGCCGGAAGCCCGTGGGCGGCCAGTATCGATCGACGCTGCTGTCTACCGCAGACGCCGTCGCTCGTCCTCACGCCGTCGGCACGACCTCGAGCCGGGCCCAGATCGGCCGGTGGTCCGACTCGGTGGCCGGCGCGACGCCGCCGTCGAGCGCGCGCAGCCCGCCGTCGATCCAGAGGTGGTCGATCTGGCTGTGCGGGTGGCGGGCCGGCCACGTCCGACCGATCACCGCGCGGCTCCGGTGCGGCACGGCCAACCCGACCACCGGTCCCCACATGTTCAGGTCGCCCGCGATCACGCTCGGCCCACCGTGTCGGTTCAACGCCTGGTCGACGCGCCGCACCTGCGGCAGCGAGCCCCACAGCCGGTGGCTGGCGTGCATCCCGCCGACGGTCACGTGCTGATCGCCGACGGTCACGGTCACGAGCAGGCTGCGCCGGTGCTGGACGTCGTCGCCCCACGCGTGCGGGAGCTCGATCTCGACGACCCGCTCGACGGGGAGGCGGCTCAGCACCGAGATGCCGCAGGTGCCGGGCCGGCCCGGCGTCGGGTGGAGCTGGCGGAGACGGGCCGGATGGTGGTCCGTCATGAACACCGCCTCGTGCACCGACGCGCCCATGCCCGCGGCGATCGGGTCGACGAAGCACGGGCCGCCGTTGGGCCGCCAGACCTCTTCGAGCACGAGCACGTCCGCCTCGAGGGCCAGCGCGGGGCGGACCACGTCGAAGGATCGGCCGCGATGCACGCCCCAGTGCGTGTTGAACGTTGCGACGGTGAGCTGGCCCATGGAGGAACGCGCAGGCTAGTGGCGGGCACAGGTGGGAGCGGGCTCGGGCTGCGACCTAGTGTCCGGACTCCACGCACGACCGAACTTGGAGCGCAACCGATGACGAACGCGGGATACGACCTCACCGGCCAGGTGGCCGTGCTCACCGGGGCGGGCAGCGGGATCGGCAGGGCGACCGCGCTCACGCTCGCGGGGGCGGGCGCGACGGTCGTCGGCGGTGACATCGACGTGGCTGCGGTCGAGGCGACCGCGGGTGAGATCACGGGCGCGGGTGGGACGGCGCGGGGTGTCGCGACCGACGTGACCCGGCGCGACCAGGTCGACGCGCTCGTCGACGGCGCCCAGGCCGAGTTCGGCCGGGTGGACATCGTGGGCAACATCGCCGGGGTCCCGCACAACAAGATGGTGATGGACGTCACCGACGACGACTTCGAGCGGATCCTCGCCATCAACCTGAAGAGCTGCTTCTACGGCTGCCAGGCCGCGATGCGCGTCATGGCGCCGCGGAAGTCCGGCAACATCGTCAACATCTCCTCGGGTGCGATCGACACGCCCGCGCCGACCCTCGCCTGCTACGGCATGACCAAGGCCGCGGTCGCGATGCTCACCAAGACGCTGGCCTGGGAGGCCGGACCGCTCGGGATCCGGGTGAACGCCCTCGCGCCCGGCGTCATCCACACCAACTTCTCCCGCCACAACTTCGTCGACGAGCAGGGCAACGTCGTGCCCGAGAAGGTCGAGGAGTACAAGAAGCGGTTCGGCCGCATGGCCCCGCTCGGGCGGGTCGGCGAGGCCCAGGACGTGGCGGACAGCATCCTCTTCCTCGTCTCCGAGGGCGCCTCGTTCATGACCGGGCAGATCCTGCGCCCCAACGGTGGCCAGGCGATGCCCTGGTGAGGACGTCGCCGTCGGGCCCGCGGCGGCGCGCCCGGTGAGCGAGCGGTCATTCCCCCGGCCGCCGGGGGGATAGCCTGATGCCCGCGAGCCAAGACCTCGCTCGCGGGTCAACCTCACGCAGTTCGTACCGATCGTGCCCAAAGTGGCGATCGCGGTCGTCGCGTCGCAGGAGGGAGACCCTCCCGCATCTCTCGACGCACCACCGAAAGCGAGCTTCCTGATGACCACGACCTTCGACGCGCTGGGCGTGTCGACCGAGCTCGTCGATGCCCTGGCCAGCCAGGGCCTCACCGAGCCGTTCCCGATCCAGACCCTGACCATCGCCGACGCCCTCGCCGGGCGTGACGTGCTCGGCAAGGCCAAGACCGGGTCGGGCAAGACCCTTGCCTTCGGGTTGCCGCTCCTCGACCGGATCACCAAGGCCGAGCCGCGCCACCCGCACGGCCTCGTACTGGTCCCGACCCGCGAGCTGGCGAACCAGGTGCGCGGCGTGCTCGCTCCGCTCGGCCGGGTGAAGAACCTCAAGGTGAAGGCCTTCTACGGCGGCGTCGGCATGGAGCCGCAGATCGAGGCGCTGACCAAGGGCGTCGACGTCGTGATCGGCACGCCCGGCCGCCTCATCGACCTCATGGAGCGCCGGGAGCTCTCGGTCGCCGACGTGCAGGTGCTCGTGCTCGACGAGGCCGACCGCATGGCCGACATGGGCTTCATGCCGCAGGTCCAGAAGATCCTGCACCGGGTCGAGAGCGAGCACCAGTCGATGCTGTTCTCGGCCACGCTCGACCGTGGCGTCGACCGGCTCGTCGCGCGGTACCTGCACGACCCGGTGTCGCACGAGGTCGAGTCCGAGGACGACACCGTCGAGGGCATGCGTCACCACTTCCTGCTCGTCCATCAGATGGACAAGGTGAAGGTCGTGGCGTCGATCGCCCGCGGCGTGGATCGCACGCTGGTCTTCTGCCGCACGAAGCGCGGTGCGGACCGCTTGGTCGAGCAGCTCCAGCGGGAGGGCGTGAAGGCGGGCGCGATCCACGGCGACCTGCGCCAGGCCGCGCGCGAGCGCGCGCTGGCCGACTTCACCAGCGGGAAGCTCCCGGTGCTCGTGGCGACGGACGTCGCGGCGCGCGGCATCCACGTCGACGCGGTCGACGTCGTCGTGCACTACGACCCACCCGAGGACCACAAGGCCTACCTGCACCGCTCCGGCCGCACCGCCCGCGCCGGAGCCCTCGGCGTCGCGGTGATGCTCACGCTGTGGAACCAGGAGAACGAGGTGCGGGTGATCCAGCGCCGGCTCGCGCTCGACGGCCCGATCGTCGAGGTGTTCTCGAACGACCCCCGCCTCGCCGACCTGCGCGCCTGGGACCCGAACGCCGAAGAGGCCGTCGCGTAATTTCCGCTCTCGGCCCTTCGGGCCGGGCCGCTCGGGCCACGCTCCGCTGGCGGGGCGGCTGCGGTCTGGTGCCGGTCCCGCTTCGCTCTTGATTCCGCTGTCGGCCCTTCGGGCCGGGCCGCCGGTCAGACCGCGGAGCGGGGGTTGGGCGGGACGACGCGGACGTGGCCGGCGGGCTCGCCGGGCTCGACCACGTCGATCATCCGTCGTCGGCGCGCCTCGGCCAGCTGCCTTTGGCGCGTGATGCGGCGCCTTCGTTGACGCCGCACCGCGCGTCGTCGCAGCAGGAACAACGCGAGCAGCACGAGGACGACCACGACCACCACGACGTTCAAGTTGAAGATGGTGCCGAGGGTGAAGCCGGAGCTCCCTCCGGTCGAGCGCGTCGCGGCGGCGGCCTGGGCGTCGACGATCTGGGCGCGGGTACGCGTGGACGACGTCGTGCCGTCGTGC
>DASXYP010000095.1:0-29269 GCA_036502405.1 Acidimicrobiia bacterium | reverse complement strand
GGTCGTCGCCCGCGTACTTCAGCAGGGACCAGTTGATCGCCTGGTGCTGTCGGCCGTCGCCGATGTCCTGCATGCGGTTCCAGACCGCGCACACGACCCAGCCGCGCTCCTCGTCGATCACCCACCAGTCGGCCGGGAACTCCGTCATCTCGTTGTTGGGGTGCTCGGCCATCGTCGTGGTGATCCACTGGCGGATCGCGTCGCGGCCCCGGTACGTCCCGTAGAGGTGCTCGACGTACTCGGCGTCCTCGGTGAAGAGGTCGGCCCACGCGTCCCACTGGCCCGAGGCGCCGGCCTCGGCGGCGGTGGCCCGGTAGTGCGCGTACGCACGCTCGATCTCGTCCCGCGTGAATTTCCCCATGTGGAGCCTCTTTCCAAGATCGCCGAAGGGCGATCGCCCGGCGCGTCGGCTCGGTGCCCTCCGGCGGTTTCGTTCGAAAGCGTCGGGTGCACCCTAGCGACGGAGCACGGCGTGGCCGTCGAGGGTGCGGACCTCGCGGCCGAGCTCGTCGAGCACCTCGGCGCTCGTGGTGCACCGCCCGGTCATGCGGGCCGGCTCCACGACGCACAGTGCGAGCGCAGCTTCGGCCATCTGCTCGATCGGCTCGACGTGGCCCGGCTCGTCGGGCATCAGGCCCATCGCGATCACGCCCGGGGTCGCGACCGCCCGGACCGGCGCGACCGCGTTGACCGCGACACCACCCGCGAACACCTCGGCCGCGAGCCCGGTCGTCAGCCGCTCGAGCGCGGCCTTGCTCGTGCCGTAGAGCGTGGCGCCGTTGTCCGCGTGGAACGGCGTGAACGGCGGCCCCTCGGGATGGGCCGACACGCCCGAGGAGATGTTGACGATCGCGCCGCGCCCGCGTTGCAGCATGTCGGGGAGGACGGCCCGGCTCAGGTCCCAGGGTGCGTGGACGTTCACCTCGAACATCACCGCGTACCGGCGAGGGCTCACCTGCTCCCAGGGCAGGTAGAAGCACGCGGCGGCGTTGTTGACCAGCACGTCGACGGCGCCGAGCGCGCCGCGGGCCTCGTCGATGATCGCGGCCCGGTCCACCTCGGGGTCCGACAGGTCGGCGACGACGATGTGGGCCCGGCCGCCGTCGGCTTCGATCCGCGCCGCGGTCTCCTGGAGCGAGCCCGGGTTCGCGTCGGCGTCCGGCTCGGCGGTCCGCCCGACGAGCGCCACCGCGGCACCGGCGGCGGCGAGGCGTCGGGCGATGGCCGCGCCGATCCCGCGGCTGGCCCCGGTCACGACGGCGTTGCGCCCGGCCAGCTCCTCGGTCATGGCGAGCAGGTTGGCACACCGGGCCGGAGCCGAAAGGCTCGCCCGGACCGGGACGGATCTGGCACGCTCGTTGGCGCCATGGCCGCCCCGATCTCCCTCCGCCTCCTCCCGGATCCCGACCAGCACGACCTGCTGGTCGCGACCCTGGAGCGGGTCAACAAGGCCTCCAACCTGGCGCGCACGCGCGCCCTGGAAGAGCGGGTCTCGGGCCGGGGCTCCCTGCGGACGGTGGTGAAGGAGGAGCTCGACCGGTTCAAGCTGCCGGCCGCGTTCGTCGCCCCGACCGTGGACCGGGTCTCGTCGTCGCTCACGCGCCAGAAGTTCGGTGCGTTCCAGTCGCTCGTCCTGCCCCCGGCCGCGGTCAAGTGGCCCGCCGCGGACCGCGTCACCCTGCCGACCTCGGCCGGCAAGCGGACGGTGCGGGTCTACGTGGACCCCGCCCGCGGCGGCCTCCGTCCCGCGCTCGAAGGCCGGCCCGCCGCGCTCGTCTACCGCAACGGCGAGTTCGATCTGGTCGAGGCCGGCGACTGACGCGTGTCGCCGCCCGGTCCGTCCACCCGCTTCCTGCTCGCCCGGCACGGCCAGTCGACCTGGAACGCCGAAGGCCGGTGGCAGGGTCGCGCCGACCCGCCGCTCTCCGAGCTCGGCGCGCGCCAGGCCGAGGACGCGGCGGCAGTGCTGCGGGACGTGGACGGGCCGGCCGGGAGGATCGACCGCATCTGGGCCTCACCGCTGCGGCGGGCCCACCGGACGGCCGAGATCATCGGAGCCGGGCTCGACCTCCCGGTGTCGGTGGACCCGCGCCTGGTCGAGGTGGACGCGGGCGAATGGACGGGCCTGACCCGGGTCGACATCGAGGCGCAGTGGCCGGGCTACCTGGAGGAGCACCGCCGCCCGCCCGGGTTCGAGCCCCGCGACCGTCTCGCCCACCGCGCGCTCGAGGCGATCGGCGAGATCGGCCGGGCCACGCCCGGTGCGTCGATCCTGGTGGTGACCCACGGCGGCGTCATCGGCGCCGTGGAGGGGCACCTCGACGCCGCGTGGGTGCGGACCCCCAACCTCGGCGCTCGGATCGTCCACGACCGCGACGGCGCGCTCGAGCTCGGCGAGCGGGTCCTGCTCGTGGACCCCGACGACGTCCAGGTGACCACTCCCCGCCAGGTCTGACCGCTCCCTCACGGGACACTCCCGGCATCTTCTAGAATGTCTGGTCCCCCCGACGCTCGGAGCCTTCTTCTTGTCCGACCGTTCCGATCCAGAGCTCGCCGCCGAGCAGCTGTACCTCGACGCGGTCTACGAGCGGCTCGACGCGATGCGCCTGGCCGCCGAGAGCGTGGCCGCGGCCTACGGCGACGTGCGGGCCGGCGGCACCCACCAGGCGCGGCTCGAGCGCGACATCGCGGTCGAGACGACCCACCGCCGGCTGGCGGCGCTCGACATCGGCGACACCCCGCTGTGCTTCGGCCGGATCGACCGGGTGGACGACACGCGCTTCTACGTGGGCCGGCTCGCGGTCGACGACGAGGACCGCACCCCGCTCGTCATCGACTGGCGGGCCCCGGTCGCCGAGCCGTTCTACCGGGCCACCGCCCTCGACCCGATGGGGGTCCTGCGCCGGCGGCACCTCCTCACCCGCCACGGTCGCGAGGTCGTCGGCCTGGACGACGAGGTCTTCGACGCCGACGCGGTCGAGGCGGCGGGCCTGAAGGTCCTCGGCGAGGGCGCGCTGCTCTCCGCGCTGGAGCGCAACCGGACCGGCCGCATGGCCGACATCGTGGCGACGATCCAGTCCGAGCAGGACGCGGCCGTGCGGGCCGACCTGGCGGGCGCGCTCGTCGTCGCCGGGGGACCGGGCACCGGCAAGACCGCGGTCGCCCTGCACCGCGCCGCGTACCTCCTGTACACGTTCCGCCGTCGGCTCGGCAGCCAGGGCGTGCTGCTCGTCGGGCCGAGCCCCGTGTTCCTGCGGTACATCGAGCAGGTCCTGCCATCGCTCGGCGAGCACGAGGTGCAGCTGGCGACGATCAGCGGTCTGAAGCCCGGATTGCGCGCCATCCGGCCGGAGTCCCCGGCGGTTGCGGCGGTGAAGGGTCGCGTCGAGATGGCGACGGTCCTGCGGCGCGCGCTCGCGGACCGGGAGCGCCCACCGCGCGCGGACGTCGACATCCGGATCGACGGTCTGCGCCTCCGCCTCACCCGGCGCGAGTGCCGCCGGGTGCTCGAGCGGACGCGACGTCGCCGGGAGACCCACAACGCGCTCCGCCCGCTGGTCGAGCGCAGCTTGCTCGACCGGCTCGTCGCGCAGTACCGGGCCGCGCTCGCACGCACGCACCGCGAGGTGCTGGACCTCGAGTACCTCGACGACGAGGCGGGCTACGACGCGCAGGTCGCGGCCTCGCTCGCGCGCGGCGAGCCGCCCCCGCGGGAGTGGGAGCGCGAGCTCAACGGCCGGCTCCGCCGTCACCCCGAGGTCCGCAAGCTCCTCGAGCGCATGTGGCCCGTGCTCACCGGGCCGGAGCTCGTCCACGACCTGTGCAGCTTCTCGGGGCTCATCCGGTCCGCCGCCGACGGCGTGCTCTCCCGCGAGGACCAGCAGCTGCTGTTCCGCCCCCGGTCGGAGAGCGTCGCCGCGGTGCCGTGGACCGATGCCGACGTCGCGCTCGTCGACGAGGCCGACGCCCTGCTCGGTCCGGTCGAGGCGGCGCGCCCCCAACGCCGGAACCGGCGCTCCGACGAGGAGCGCCAGGCGGTCGAGGCGGCCCAGAGCGTGGTGCGGGAGCTCGGTCTCGGCGGCTACACCACGGCGTCCGCGCTCGCCGAGCGGTACGGCGACGGCTCCGGCCCGGGCGACGACGCGGTCCCCGAGCTGCGGACGTTCGGCCACGTCCTCGTCGACGAGGCGCAGGACCTCACGCCCATGCAGTGGCGGATGCTCGGTCGGCGCTGCCCGAGCGGGTCCATGACGATCGTCGGCGACTTCGGCCAGGCCAGCCGGCCCGGTGCCGCGGGCGGCTGGGACGAGGTGCTCGGGCTCCTGCCGAGCCACGATCCGCCCCGGCGGGTGACGCTCACGGTCAACTACCGGACGCCGGCCGAGATCATGGACCTCGCCAACCGGCTGCTCGCAGTCGCGGCGTCGGGCGTCGAACCGACCCAGTCCGTGCGCCGCACGGGGATCGCTCCGCAGTTCACCCGGGTGGACGACCTGGTGGCCGGCTCGGCGACGGCGGCGCGGTCGGCCCTCGCCCGCGGCGGCACGGTGGCGGTCATCGCACCCGAGGAGCTGCACGCGCCGCTGGTCGACGCGCTCGCCGACGTGGGTGTCGTCGCCGACGCCGCCGAGGCGCTCGACGCACCCGTCGGCGTGCTCGTCGCGACCGACGCCAAGGGCCTCGAGTTCGACCACGTCGTCGTGGTCGAGCCGGCGCGCCTGGTGACCCCCGACTCGGCCGGCCTACGCCTCCTCTACGTGACCCTCACCCGGGCGACGCAGACGCTCACCGTCGTGCATGCGGAGGGGCTCCCCGAGGCGCTGGCGTCATAGGACTCCTTTCCGGGTCGCCCCGGGCTCGGCGTCGGCGGCCACGGGGACGGGCCGACGCCCTACGCTCCTGACATGACGACAACCGAGACGGACTTCACCGCGGCGGACGTTGCGTGGGACCTCGAGCCGCTGGTCGACGGACGCGGGGTCGAAGGGGTCGACGCCGCGCTCGACGCGGCCGACGCGCTGGCTGCGAGCATCGAGACGCGCCGCGGCACCGTGGCCGACCTGGATGCGGGCGGCCTGGCCGAGCTGATGCGGGAGCAGGGCGAGCTGGCCGAGCTCATCGGCAGGGCCGGCTCGTACGCCGGGTTGCGCTTCGCGGTGGACACCGCGGATCCCGAGCTCGGCGCGCTCATGCAGCGCGTGGAGGAGCGGGCGACCGCCATCAGCACGCGGGTGCTCTTCTTCGAGCTCGAGTGGGCCGCGCTCCCCGACGAGCGGGTGGACGAGCTGCTCGCCGACGAACGCCTCGCCTTCGTGCGCCACCACCTCCGCTCGGCCCGGCGCTACCGCCCGCACCTGCTCACGGAGCCGGAGGAGAAGATCCTCGCGGAGAAGGACGTGACCGGCTCGAGCGCGTGGTCGCGGCTGTTCGACGAGCTGACGTCCACGATCACGCTCGAGCTCGACGGTGAGACCGTCGGTCTCGAGCAGGGGCTGTCGCGGCTCGCCTCGCCGGACCGATCGGTGCGCCAGCAGGCCGCGGCCGCGGTGACCGAGGGTCTCGCCCCCGGCCTGCGCACGCGTGCGTTCGTGTTCAACACGCTCCTCGCCGACAAGTCGACCGACGACCGGCTCCGGTCCTTCGGCGGCTGGATCGCGAGCCGGAACCTCGCCAACGAGGCGAGCGACGAGTCGGTGCAGGCGCTCGTCGACGCGGTCCAGCGCCGCAACGACATCCCGCAACGGTGGTACACGCTCAAGGCCCAGCTCCTCGGCCTGGACCGTCTCGCCGACTACGACCGCATGGCGTCGGTCGCCACGTCGGACGCCGAGTTCGGCTGGGACGAGGCGCGCCGGCTCGTGCTCGACGCCTACGCGTCGTTCTCACCCGAGCTCGCCGACGTCGCGCAGCGGTTCTTCGCCGAGCACTGGATCGACGCGCCGATGCGACCGGGGAAGCGACCCGGCGCGTTCTGCGCGTACACGGTCCCCTCCCAGCACCCGTTCCTGCTGCTGAACTGGACCTCGCGCAGGCGCGACGTGCTGACGCTCGCGCACGAGATGGGTCACGGTCTGCACGCGTACCTCGCCCGCCGCCAGGGCGTGTTCCACCAGGGCACGCCGCTGACCTTGGCCGAGACCGCGTCGGTGTTCGGCGAGACCGTCACGTTCGGGCGGCTCCTCAACGCGACCGACGACCCCGAGGACCGGCTGACCCTGCTGGCCGAGAGCCTCGAGGGCCAGATCGCGACGGTGTTCCGCCAGATCGCGATGAACCGCTTCGAGAACGCGGTGCACACCGCGCGCCGCGAGCAGGGCGAGCTGAGCGTCGACGACTTCAACCGGCACTGGACCGAGAGCCAGGCCGCGATGCTCGGCCACTCGGTCGAGCTGACCGAGGGCTACGGCACCTGGTGGTCCTACGTGCCGCACTTCATCGGGACCCCCGGCTACGTCTACGCCTACGCGTACGGCCAGCTGCTCGCGCTCTCCGTCTACCGGCAGTACCAGGAGCAGGGGGAAGCCTTCGTCGGCTCGTACCTCGAGCTGCTGGCGCGGGGTGGGTCGCTCCCGCCCGAGGAGCTCGGCAAGATCGTCGGCGTGGACCTCGCCGACCCGGCGTTCTGGGACGGCGGCTTGAACATCATCGAGCAGCAGCTCGAAGCGGCCGAGGTCGCGGCGCTCGCCACCGGGCGCGTCACCATCCCCGCGCCGTGACGCACGCGCCGGGCCCGCTGCTCGCGGGCCGGGTCGCCCTGGTGACCGGCGGCGGCGGCGGGATCGGTCGCGGGATCGCGGAGGCGTTCGCGGCGCACGGCGCACGGGTGGTGGTCGCCGAGATCAACCCCGAGCGGGCCGAGGAGACGGTCGCGGCGCTCACCGCCGCGGGCGGCGACGCCGTGGGGGAGGTCGTGGACGTCGGCGACGAGGCCGCGGTCACCGACCTGGCGTCGGCCGTCGGGCCGGTGGACGTCCTCGTGAACAACGTCGGCCACTACCTGCCCGGCGACGGCGACTTTCTCACCAGCACCTCGGACGAGTGGCGCGCGCTGTACCGCGTCAACCTCGAGCACGTGTTCCTCTGCACTCGCGCGTTCGTACCCGGGATGGTCGAGCGCAAGCGGGGGAGCGTGATCAACGTGTCGAGCGTCGAGGCGTTCCGCGCGATCCCGCGGCGCCCGGTCTACAGCGCGTTCAAGGGCGCGATCACCCAGTTCACGAAGAGCCTCGCCGTCGAGCTCGGCAACGACGGCGTGCGGGTGAACGCGATCGCGCCCGATCTCACCGAGACGATCCAGGTCCCGTACTCGCGCTGGGTCACCGAGGAGCAACGGCAGCTGATCCCGCAGTGGGTGCCGGTGGGGCGCTTCGGCACCCCCGACGACATCGCCGGGGTCGCGCTGTTCCTGGCGTCGGATCTCTCCGCGTTCGTCACCGGCACCACCGTCCACGCCGACGGCGGCAGCCTCGCCGCCGGCGGCTGGTTCCGACGCCCCGACGGCACCTGGACCAACCGACCCGTCCAGCAAACCTGAGCGGTCGCCAAATTCTGAGCGGCCCGGGTCGCGGCGCGTCGAGCCGAGACATCGGCACGAACCGGCGGCTGCGGCGAACGCGGTTGCGGCCGCTCAGCCCCCGACCCCGAGTCGCCTCAGCGCTCCGCGGTTTGTCCGAAACCCGTTCACGGTGCGCTGGAATCGGACAATCGGAGGATGCGCGTGGCCGGCCGCTCAGGATGTGGCAGCTAGAACCTGCCCAGCTCGCGTCGCAGCTGGTCGAGGCCCATGCTGCCGAGATCGAGGCCGTACTTGTGCCAGGCCTTCAGGTCGAAGCTGTCGCCGTGGCGGCGCTTCGCGTCGTCGCGGGCGTCGAGCCACACGCGCTCGCCGACCTTGTAGCTGATGGCCTGCCCGGGGAGGCCGAGGTACCGGTCGACCTCGCTGCGCATGAAGTCCTCGGGGAACATGCTGCGCTCGATGACGAACGGCAGCGCGAGCTCGGGGGTCCAACGCTCGCCCGGGTGGTAGCGCTCGTCGTCGGGGATCGTCAGCTCGAGGTGCATGCCGATGTCGACCACGACGCGCACCGCGCGCATGGCCTGCGCCCGGAGCATCCCCAGCTCGTAGTCGTCGACGTCGAGGTAGCCGAGCTCGCCCATGAGCCGCTCGGCGTAGAGCGCCCACCCCTCGCCGTGACCCGACACCCAACCGAGCGTGCGCTGGTACCGGTTCAGCCGGTCGGCCAGGTACCGCACCTCGCCCACCTGCAGGTGATGGCCGGGGACGCCCTCGTGGTAGCAGATCGAGACCTCGCCCCAGAGCGGGAAGCGGGTCTTGCCGAGCGTCGGGTACCAGGTCCGCCCGGGCCGGGAGAAGTCCTCCGACGGGCCGGTGTAGTACATCGCCGCGGCACCGCCGGGCTCGGCGATCATCGCCTCGACCCGCTGCACCGGCTCGGGGATGTCGAAGTGGACGCCGTTCAGCTCGGCGATCGTCGTGTCCATCAGGTCCTGCAGCCAGGCGCGCAGGTTGTCCTCGCCCTCGATCGAGCGCGCCGGATCCGTCTCGAGCAGCTCGATCACCTCGTCGAGCGACTCCCCGGGCAGGATCCGCTCGCCGACCGACCGCATCGCGTGCTCGATGCGGTGCAGCTCGTCCCAGCCCCACGCGTACGTCTCCTGCAGGTCGAGCTCGGTCCCGTTGAACACCCGCGCCCACACCGCGTAGCGCTCCGCACCGACCGGGTCCTTCTCGGACGCGTGCGGCGAGTACTCGTCCACGAGGTAACGCGCGAACGAGGCGTACGCGGCGGTCGCGTCGTCCGCCTTCTCGACGAGCGTGGCGCGGAGCCCCGGGGACGCGATGCCCGACGCGTCGAACCGCTCGACGAGGCTCTGGAAGAACGGCGTGCTCCCGGCGTCGCCGGTACCCGCCCACACCTCGGCCTGCTGCACGCAGCCGACGACCTGGCGCCGGGCCGCGACGAGGCCCTGCGCGACACCTTCGTCGTAGGCGGCCTGGAGGGAGGAGAGCCCCTCGCGCACGAGTCCGACCCGCGCGGTGATCGTCTCCCAGTCGTGCTCGGTGTCGGTCGGCATCTGGTCGAAGACCATCCGGATGCCCTGGACCGGCGAGCCGAGCACGTTGAGGTCGCGCAGGTGCTCGCCGAGGTCGTAGAGCGCGACGTTGATCGAGAGCCGGTCGCTCATCATCTCCGCGGCGACCCGCTCCTGCTCCGACGCCGGGCTCACCCCGCCGAGCGCGCGCAGGGTGGCGCGGTCGAGCTCCATCCGCTCCTCGGCCGCGTCGGGGGAGTAGTCGGTCATCTCGGTGTCGTGCTCGGCGATCCCCTCGAGGGTGGCGCCGACCGGATCGAGGATCGCGTGCCGGTCGACGTAGCGGTCGGCGATCTCGGCGACGGCGTGATCGTTGCGTGCGGGCACGGGCTGCTCCTCCGGGGACGTCCGGGCGATCTTACGAGCCGGGCCCGGCGATGCTCCGGGCCCGAACGGGCGTCGCGGTGGGTTCCGGAGCGCGGCGGACCCCGCGCTACCGTCCGGCCGTCGAGGAGGGGAACATGGCCGACCGGACGACGCGCACCGAGAGCGACAGCATGGGCCCGATCGAGGTCGGCAACGACCGCTACTGGGGGGCGCAGACCCAGCGCTCGCTGCACCACTTCACCGTGGGCGACGACCGCATGCCGGACGCGGTGATCCGCTCGATGGCGGTGCTGAAGAAGGCCGCCGCGGGCGTGAACCGCGACCTCGGCAAGCTCTCCGACGAGTACGCGGACCTGATCTGTCGCGCCGCGGACGAGATCATCGCGGGGGAGCTCGACGAGCACTTCCCGCTGTTCGTCTGGCAGACCGGGTCGGGGACGCAGACGAACATGAACGTCAACGAGGTCATCTCGAACCGGGCGATCGAGCTCGCCGGTGGGGAGCGGGGGAGCAAGACCCCGATCCACCCCAACGATCACGTCAACATGTCGCAGTCGTCGAACGACACGTTCCCGACCGCCATGAACATCGCCGCGGTCGAGGAGGTGACGAACCGGCTCCTCCCGTCGGTCCGGGCGCTGCGCGACGCGCTCGCGAAGCGGGTCGAGGACTTCGCGGACATCGTCAAGATCGGCCGCACGCACCTGCAGGACGCGGTGCCGCTCACGCTCGGACAGGAGTTCTCGGGCTACGTCGCCCAGCTCGATGCCGACGTCGAGCGCATCGAGGTCGCGATCAAGGGACTCTTCGAGCTGGCGATCGGTGGCACCGCGGTGGGCACCGGCCTGAACACGCACCCGGAGTTCGCAGACCGCGCGGCGGCGAGGATCGCGGAGATCACCGGGCTGCCGTTCACCTCGGCGCGCAACAAGTTCGCCGCGCTGGCATCGCACGACGACCTCGTCTTCGCCAGCGGCGCGGTGCGGACGCTCGCGGTGAGCTGCATGAAGATCGCCAATGACGTCCGCTGGCTCGGCTCGGGTCCGCGCGCGGGCCTCGGCGAGCTGATCCTCCCCGAGAACGAGCCCGGGTCGTCGATCATGCCGGGCAAGGTCAACCCCACGCAGTCCGAGGCGCTCACGATGGTCTGCGTGCAGGTGCTCGGCAACGACACGGCCACGTCGATTGCCGGCTCGATGGGGAACTTCGAGCTCAACGTGTTCAAGCCGGTGATGATCTTCAACTTCCTGCACTCGGTCGACCTGCTGACCGACGCGTGCAGCAACTTCCGCCGGTTCTGCATCGAGGGCCTCGAGCCGAACCGAGAGCAGATCGCGGAGTACGTCCGGGACTCGCTCATGGTCGTCACCGCGCTGAACCCGGTCATCGGGTACGACAAGGCCGCGGCGATCGCCAAGCAGGCCCACAAGGACAAGACGACCCTCCGGGAGGCGGCGATCGCGTCCGGGCACCTCACCGCGGAGGAGTTCGACGCCGCGGTGCGCCCCGAGGAGATGATCGCTCCCAAGTAGGGAGGCCCGGACCCGCTCCCCGCCGGGTGGCAGGATCGCGCGATGCGCATCACCGACGCCCATGCGATCGTCACCGGAGGCTCCCAGGGCATCGGCCTGGCCACCGCGCGGATCCTCGCCGCGCGCGGGGCGCGGGTCTCGCTGATCGCGCGCGATGCGCCGCGCCTGGACCAGGCCGCGGCCACGGTCGGCCCCGGCACCGCGGTCGCGCCCGCCGACGTCACCGACGAGCGCGCGGTTTCGGGCGCGATCGCCGACCTCGTCGCCGCGCAGGGGCCGTGCGACCTCCTCATCACCTCGGCGGGGGCGTCGCACCCCGGCTACTTCGCCGATCTCGAGGTCGACGACTTCCGCGCGCAGATGGACCTGAACTACTTCGGGACGTTGCTCCCGATCCGCGCCGTGCTCGGCTCGATGCTCGAGCGGCGCCGCGGCACGATCGTCGGCGTCTCCTCCGCCGCGGGGCTCGTCGGCGTGTTCGGGTTCGGTGCGTACGCCCCGTCGAAGTACGCGGTGCGGGGGCTCATGGACGCGCTGCGGGCCGAGGTCGGGGGTCGAGGCGTGTTCGTGGCGTGCGCGTTCCCGCCCGACACGCTGACGCCCGGCTTCGAGACCGAGAACCTCATCAAGCCGGCCGAGACCGCCGCGGTGTCCGCCGGGATCAAGCCCCGGCTGGCCGAGGAGATCGGCGCCGGCCTGGTGCGCGGGATCGAACGGGACCGCCACGTCATCACGTTCGACCCCCAGACCGCGCTGCTGGCCCGGGGTGGTGGGCTCGTGGCGCCGATCGCGTACCGCCTGATGGGCCGAGAGGTGCGTAAGGCGACACGTCCGTAGAATGGTGGCGACACGGCCCCCGGACTGCAGAGGAACCCACGCGATGGCGATCTACGACGTCAAGGTGAACCAGCTCGACGGCACCCCCGCCTCCCTCGGCGACTACAAGGGCAAGGCGCTGCTCATCGTGAACGTCGCCTCCCACTGCGGGCTGACCCCGCAGTACGAGGGCCTCGAGAAGCTGCACGAGACGCTGGGCGGCCGCGGCTTCGAGGTCCTCGGGTTCCCGTGCAACCAGTTCCTCGAGCAGGAGCCCGGCACGGCCGAGGAGATCCAGGAGTTCTGCACGGTGAACTACGGGGTGGAGTTCCCGCTGTTCGAGAAGATCGAGGTCAACGGCGAGGGCCAGCACCCGCTCTACCAGCAGCTGGAGACGGTGCCCGACGCCGAGGGCTACACCGGCGACGTCCGCTGGAACTTCGAGAAGTTCCTGGTCTCGCCCGCCGGCGAGGTCGTGGGCCGGTTCAACCCGACCGTGACCCCCGAGGACCCGGCCCTCGTGTCCGCCATCGAGGCCCAGCTCCCGAGCTAGAGGGGGCTGCGCTCCCCAAAATCCCGGGTGTCCGAGTCGGGAATAGCAGGGCGGCGAGGCCGGTTCCTACGGCCACGTAATCCTGTAATCACGACTGGAGAGACCCGATGGCTGAGCTCACTGACACCCAGGCGCTGCCGGTGCTCCCCCTCGCAACGGGGGTGGTGCTCCCGAACACCGTCGCCACGCTGACGCTCGAGACCGACGAGGCCCGGGCAGCCGTCGCGGCCGCGAACGACGGCGACGGACGGCTCCTGCTCGTGCCCCGCATCGACGGGCGCTACGCCCGCGTCGGGACCGTCGCCGTGGTCGAGGAGTCGGGCGAGCTGCCCAACGGCCTCGCCGCCGCGATCATCCGTGGCCTCCACCGCGCAACCCTCGGCACCGGTGTGGCCGGCACGGGGACGGCGCTGTGGGTCGAGGCCCACGACGTGTTCGACGCTGCGCCCTCCGGTCGGGCCGAGGAGCTCGGCCGAGAGCTGCGCGCGGTGTTGTCCGTGCTGGCCGAGCGGCGCCGGTCACGCCGGCTGCCCGAGCTGCTGCGCACGACGACCGAGCCGGGCGCGCTCGCGGACGGGTTCGGTGCGTGGTCCGACATGCCGACCGAGCGCAAGGTCGAGCTGCTCGAGGCCGTCGACATCGAGAGCCGGGTCGAGCGCGCGCTCGAGTGGGCGCGTGACGCGCTGGCCGAGCACGAGGTCACCGAGAAGATCCGCCAGGAGGTCGGCGAGGGCATGGAGAAGCAGCAGCGGGAGTTCCTGCTGCGCCAGCAGCTCCAGGCCATCCGCAAGGAGCTCGGCGAAGGCGCGGACGACGGCAACACGATCGAGGAGCTGCGGGAGAAGGCGGCCGAGGCCGACCTCCCCGAGTCCGTCGCGCTCGCGGTCACCAAGGAGATCGACAAGCTCGAGCGCACGTCCGAGCAGAGCCCGGAGCACGGGTGGATCCGCACGTGGCTCGACACGATCCTCGAGCTGCCGTGGGGCGTCCGCTCCGAGGAGCGACTCGACGTGGCCGAGGCCCGGCGCATCCTCGACGAGGACCACACCGGCCTGGGTGACGTGAAGGACCGCATCGTGGAGTACCTGGCCGTGCGCAAGCTGCGCTCGGACCGGGGCCTCGACGACGCGCACGAGTCCGCCCGGCGTGGGAGCGGTCTGATCCTCGCGCTGGTCGGCCCTCCGGGCGTCGGCAAGACGTCGCTCGGTGAGTCGGTGGCGCGCGCGACCGGGCGCGAGTTCGTGCGCGTGTCGCTCGGCGGCGTGCGGGACGAGGCGGAGATCCGTGGGCACCGGCGTACGTACGTCGGCGCGCTGCCGGGCCGCATCGCCCGTGCGTTCAAGGAGGCCGGGACGATGAACCCGGTGATCCTGCTGGACGAGGTCGACAAGCTGGGCGCGGATTGGCGGGGCGACCCGTCGAGCGCGCTGCTCGAGGTCCTCGACCCGGCGCAGAACCACACGTTCCGCGATCACTACCTGGACGTCGACCTCGACCTGTCGGGCGTGCTGTTCCTCGCGACCGCCAACGTCATGGACACGATCCCCGGTCCGCTGCTCGACCGCCTGGAGCTGGTGCGGCTCGACGGCTACACCGAGGACGAGAAGGTCGTCATCGCCCGTGACCACCTGCTGGCGCGCCAGCGCGAGCGCAACGGGCTCGGCGAGGACGAGGTGACCGTGGACGACGCAGCGTTGCGCACGGTGGTTGCCGACTACACCCGCGAAGCGGGCGTGCGGAACCTCGAGCGTGAGCTCGGCAAGCTGCTGCGGAAGACCGCGGCGAAGATCGCGAGCGGCGAGGCGACACCTCCGGTCGCGGTCGGGGCCGAGGACGTCCCGAAGCTGCTGGGCCGTCAGCGGTTCTTCGCCGAGGAGGTTCGCGAGCGCACGTCCGCGGCGGGAGTCGCGACCGGGCTCGCGGTCACCGGCACCGGTGGCGACGTGCTGTTCGTCGAGGCCACGAGCATCCCGGGTGAGCCCGGCCTGACCCTGACCGGTCAGCTCGGCGACGTCATGAAGGAGTCCGCGGAGATCGCGCTCAGCTACATCCGGGCGAACTCCGAGGCGCTCGACGTCGATGCCGACGCCCTCGAGCACCGCCGCTTCCACGTGCACGTGCCCGCAGGCGCGGTGCCCAAGGACGGCCCCTCCGCCGGGGTCACGATGACCACGGCGCTGGTGTCGAGGCTCACCGGGCGTCCGGTGCGGGCCGACGTCGGGATGACCGGCGAGGTCACGCTCCAGGGTCGGGTGCTGCCGATCGGCGGGCTCAAGCAGAAGGTGCTCGCGGCACAGCGTGCCGGTCTCACGACCGTCGTGCTGCCCGCCCGCAACGGTCCCGACCTCGAGGACGTCCCCGAGGCGGTGCGGGAGCAGATGACCTTCCACCTGGCCGACGACGTCACCCAGGTCCTCGACTGGGCACTGGAGCCGGCTCCGGCCGTCCCGGTGATCGCGGCCTAGGCCCCGAGCGCGCACGGCTGTCGGAAAGTCTCCGTCGGCCGGATATCCCCCCACAGCATGCCCGTGACCCCTCATAGGGTCACGGGCATGTTGTCTGCCCGGGGGGTCACCGTCTCGCTCGGCGGGCACCTGGTGCTCAACGAGGTGTCGGTCTCGGTCGCGGCCGGCGACCGGCTCGGCGTCGTCGGCCCCAACGGGATCGGCAAGACGACGTTGCTGCGCGCGCTGGCCGGACAAGTTCCCCTCGACGCGGGCGTGGTGGAGCGCGCCCCCGCGTCGCTCACCGTCGGCCTGCTGCCCCAGGAGCCCGACGCGATCCCGGGCGAGACGCTCCGGGCCTACCTGGCACGGCGCACCGGCGTCGCCGGGGCGAGCGCAGAGCTCGACCGGCTCACCACGCTCCTCGGGTCCGACCCGGATCTGGCCGAGGCCTACACCGACGCGCTCGAGCACTTCCTCGCCCTGGGTGGTGACGACCTCGACGCCCGTGTGGGCGCCGTCGGCGCGGACCTCGGGCTCGACGCCGACCGGCTCGACGTCGAGGTCGCGGCGCTCTCCGGCGGGCAGGCGGCCCGGGCCGCGCTCGCGGCGATCCTGCTCAGCCGCTTCGACATCCTCCTCCTCGACGAGCCGACGAACAACCTCGACTTCGCGGGTCTCGACCGGCTCGAGCAGTTCGTGCACGACGCGCCGGGCGCCGTGGTCGTCGTCTCGCACGACCGCGCGTTCCTCGACGGCACCGTGGGCCGGATGCTGGAGATCCAGGAGGAGAGCCGGCGCGCGGTCGAGTACGCCGGCGCGTGGAGCGAGTACGTCGCCGCCCGGGACCTCGCCCGGAGCCAGCAGTACGCGCGCTACGACGAGTTCCGGGCCAAGCGGGCGGTGCTGCTCGACCGGGCGCGCACGCAGAGGTCGTGGGCGCAACAGGGCGTCGGCAAGCTCAAGCGCGGCGGGGAGAACGACAAGAGCATCCGGTTCCGCGAGACGCAGCGCAGCGAGAAGCAGGCGTCGAAGGCGAAGATCACCGAGCGGGCGATGGACCGACTCGAGGTGGTGCGGAAGCCGTGGGAAGGCTGGGAGCTCCGGCTCCAGCTCGCCCCGTCGGCGCGCAGCGGCGACGTCGTGGTGCGCCTCGAGCAGGCCGTCGTCCGCCGCGGCTCGTTCGAGCTCGGACCCGTCGACCTCGAGATCGGCTGGCAGGAGCGCATCGCGATCCTCGGCGCCAACGGCAGCGGCAAGACGACGCTGCTGCGCGCACTCCTCGGGGCGATCCCGCTGGCGTCGGGCCGGCGCTGGATCGGGCCCGGCGTCCGGGTGGGGGAGATGGACCAGTCGCGTGCGGCCCTCCCCGCCGACGTCGCCCTGATCGACTCGTTCCGGGCCGAGACCGGGCTGGGGCGGTCCGAGGCGCGCTCGCTGCTCGCCAAGTTCGGCCTCACCGCGACCCACGTCGAGCGCCTCGGCGGCGAGCTTTCACCGGGGGAGCGGAGCCGCGCGATCCTCGCCGGGCTGATGGCGAGCGGCGTCAACTGCCTCGTCCTCGACGAGCCCACCAACCACCTCGACCTCGAGGCGATCGAGCAGCTCGAGCTCGCGCTCGACGGCTACGACGGCACGCTCCTGCTCGTCAGCCACGACCGCCGCCTCCTCGAGACCGTCCGGATCACGAGAACCATCGAGCTCTAGGAGGGTGCGTCGCCGTTCTGGGTGATGGCGGCGGGGGTGGGGAGCTTCTCGCCGATCTCGAGCGGGAAGTGGCAGGCCACGAAGTGGTCGGGCCGGACCGCGCGGATGATGGGCTCCTCCTGCGCGCACACGTCCTGGACCTTGGGGCAGCGGGTGCGGAAGCGGCAGCCGCTCGGCGGCGCGACCGGTGACGGGATCTCGCCCCGCACCCCGGCACGGTCGGCAGGCTTGATCGACGGGTCCGGGATCGGGATCGCCGAGAGCAGCGCCGCGGTGTAGGGGTGCGCGGGCGCCTCGTAGAGCTCGTCGGGGCCGGACACCTCGCAGATCTTGCCGAGGTACATGACCGCCACCCGATCGCTCACGTTCTTCACGACCGCGAGGTCGTGCGCGATGAAGATCAGGGTGAGCCCGTACCGGGCCTTCATGTCCTGGAGCAGGTTCAGGATCTGGGCCTGCACCGACACGTCGAGCGCGGAGACCGGCTCGTCGCAGATGATCAGCTTCGGGTCCGTGGCGACCGCGCGCGCGATCGAGATGCGCTGGCACTGCCCGCCGGAGAATTCGTGGGGTCGCTTCGGGCCCGCAGTGTCCGGATCGATCCCGACGGTGTCGAGCACCTCACGGACCTTGGCCTCGCGGCTCGCGTCGTCGCCGATCTTCCAGATGTCGAGGCCCTCGCTCACGATCTTGCGGATCCTGCGGCGCGGGTTCAGCGACGAGATCGGGTCCTGGAAGATCATCTGCAGCTTGGGCCGGGTCTGGCGCAGCGCCTCGCCCTGCAGCGCAGTGAGGTCCTTGCCGTCGAACTGCACGAGGCCGCTCGTCGGGTGGACGAGCTGCATCACCGCTCGCCCGGTCGTGCTCTTGCCGCAGCCGGATTCGCCGACCAGGCCGAGCGTCTCGCCGTCCTTGACGTCGAGGCTGACGTTCGAGACCGCGTGGACCTTCAGTCCCGCGCGACCGATCGGGAACTCGACGACGAGCTCCTCGATCCGCAGCAGCGTCTCGTCGGCGGGGCGCAGGTGGGCGGTACCGCTGCCGGCCACGTCACACGCTCCCGATCATCGCCATGGCCGACGTGACGCCGGCCTGCTGGTTGGCCTCGAGCGCAGCGCGGTTCTCGGGGGTGCCGACCGGGATCCAGCACCGGTACTCGTGGCCCGGCGTCTCGGCGTCGAGCAAGGGAGGCTCCTCCTCGACGCAGCGCGTCTGGACGTAGGGACAGCGCGGCGCGAACTTGCACCCGGGAGGCTGGGCCACGATGTCGGGCGGACGTCCGGTGATGGTCGCGAGGCGCGAGTGGCTCGGCGCGGTCAGCTTCGGGATCGAGCGCAGCAGCGCCTCGGTGTACGGGTGACGGGTCTGCGTGAACAGGGTGCGCGTCGGTGCCTTCTCGACCACCCGGCCCGCGTACATCACCGCGATGTCGTCGGTGCGACCGGCGACGACGCCGAGGTCGTGGGTGACGAGGATCATCGCCATGAACCGCTCGCGCTGCTGCTCCTGGAGCAGGTCCAGGATCTGGGCCTGCACCGTCACGTCGAGCGCGGTGGTGGGCTCGTCGGCGAAGAGGAGCTTGGGGCCGCACGCGATGGCGAGGGCGATCATCACGCGCTGGCGCATCCCGCCGGAGAGCTGGTGGGGGTACTCGCTCAGGCGCTGCTCGGCTTCGGGGATCCCGACCGACTGCAGCAGCGCGAGCGCCAGCTCGTTGGCGTAGCTCTTCGACACGTCGAGGTGGAAGAGCAGGCTCTCGGTGATCTGCTTGCCGATCTTCATCACCGGGTTGAGCGACGTCATCGGGTCCTGGAACACCATCGCCATCTGGGAGCCCCAGAGGTGGCGCAGCTCCTCGCTCGACGCGGTCATGAGCTCGTGACCCTCGAACTGGATGCTCCCGGTGCGCTCGACGTTGTGCTTCGGGAGCAGCCCCATGATGGAGCGTGAGAGGACGGTCTTGCCCGACCCGGACTCGCCGACGACGCCCAGGGTCTTGCCGCGCTCGAGCGAGAGCGAGACGCCGTCCACCGCGCGGGCGCTGCCGCGCGGGGTCGAGAAGTGGGTGTGGAGGTCGGTGACGTCGAGCAGTGGCCCGTCGAGCGGCGCGGGCTCGAATCGCGTGGTGGGCGCGTCCTTCTTCTTCTTGGAGCGGCGAAGGTTCACAGGGCGCTCTCGCGGACGTCGAACCGGGCTCGGACCACGTCACCGAGGTAGTTCAGCGAGAGGACCACGCCGAAGATCACGAACGACGGTGCGAGCACCAGCTGCGGGGCGTCGCGCAGGTCGGTCCGGCCCGCGCTGATGATGTTCCCCCAGGTGACGACCTCGGGCTTCACCCCGGCACCCAGGATGGCGAGCCCCGCCTCGGCGACGATCACGACCGCGATGCCGAGCAGCGCGATCGAGAACATCGCCGGCAGGATGTTCGGCAGCACCTCGCGGATCATGACGCGCCCGTGCTTCGCACCCTGGGCGCGCGAGGCCAGCACGAACTCGCGCTCGGACCAGCTGAGCGTCGAAGCGCGCGCGATCCGGGCGAGCACCGGCACGGACACGATCGCCAGCGCGAGCGTGACGTAGAAGAGCGTGCGGTCGAGGTTCGTGGTGATGGCCAGCGCGAGGACCAGCGGAGGGAAGGCGAGCAGCACGTCGGTCACCGAGCCGAGCGCGGTGCCGACCTTGCCCCGGAAGTATCCCGAGATCAGGCCGAAGATCCCGCCGATGATGAAGCCGATCACGATCGCGAAGACACCGATCGCCATCGAGTTGCGGCCGCCCCAGATCACCCGGGCGAGCACGTCCCGGCCGTTCGCGTCCACCCCGAAGAGGTGGTCGAGTGAGGGGCCGGCCCGGTTGAGGCCCGGGAACACGTCGTTGTTCGGGTCCGGGATCGGCAGGACCGGCGCGAGGATCGCGGATCCGATCACGAGGGCGAGGAACGCGATCGCGATCCACGCGGCGATGCCGAGGTGCTTGCCCCTCGGCGCGTGCGACGGGCCGGCTTCGATCGCGGAGAAGCCGACCTGCGCGGGAGCGAGCGGGACGCCGGCGCCGTGCTCGTCGGCGACGAGCTCCTCGGCGAACGGCTTAGGCGAGTGCTCGGGCATGTCGGATCCGGGGGTCGAGGACGGAGTACAGGATGTCGACGAGGAAGTTGAAGACCACGTAGATGATGGCAATGATCGCCACGAAGGAGAGCTCGGCCGGGTACTGCTGGGCCAGGATCGCGCGATAGAGCGCGTCGCCCATCCCGGGGAGCCCGAAGATCGCCTCGATCACGATGGCGCCGCCGATGAGCGCACCCACGTTGAGGCCGGCCACCGTCAGCAGGGTCAGGCTCGACGGGCGGAGCGCGTGCGAGAAGAGGACCCGGTTCGGCTTGATCCCCTTGGCCTTCGCGGTGGTGATGAAGTCCTCCTGGAGCGTCTGGATCATGTCCGAGCGCAGGAGCCGCATGTACACCGCGATCTGGCCTGCCGCGAGGGCGATCGTCGGCATGAGCATGAGCTGCCAGTTGTCGACGGGACTCAACGGGAAGCTCCCCGTGACGGTGCTCTGGGTGGGTAACAAGTCCCATTTCGCGCCGACGTAGATCTGCAACAGCAGTGCCAGCACGAAGGTCGGCAGGGCGAGGAGGGCGAACATCACCGTGTTGGTGGCCCCGTCGAAGCGCGAGCCGGCCTTGTACGCGGTGTAGACGCCGAGGGGGATCGCGATGATGAGCGAGAGGAGCTGCGCGTAGATCATCAGCTCGAGGCTCACCGGCAGCCGCTCGTTGACGACCTCGCGCACGGAGCTGCCGGAGTCGTAGAGCGTGCCGAAGTCACCGGTCACGAAGTTGCCGAGCCAGGTTCCGTACTGGGTGAAGAACCCGTCGTTGAGGCCGAGGTCCTCGGTGATGCGCGCCCGCTCGGCCGGCGGGGCGAACGGCTTCACCTTGGAGACCGGGTCGCCCGGGGCGAGCTTGGTGAGCCAGAAGGTGAGGAAGGTGACGACGATGACGACGACGATGAGCCGGAGCAGCTTGATGAACGCGGATCGAAGCCCGTTCACCTCACTGCACCGGCCCGCCGTATGGACTCATGGCCCGCCGTTACTTCTGCACCCAGAGGCCGAGCAGCTGGTGAAAGCCCGCCAGCACGTCGACCGGCTTCTCGGACCCGGGCTGGCCGGCCGGGTTCGGCAGGTTCGGTCCGAGGATGCCCTTCACGGTGCTCTTCGACGCGATGTACCAGTTCTCGTACCAGGTCCAGAGGTTGTACGCCTGGCTCGACATCCTCCGGTTGAAGTCCTCGTAGAAGCCCTTGCGTGCCGTCTCGTCGGGCGTCGACCGGCCCTTGTCGAGGTCGGAGTTGATCTGCGGGTCGTTGATGTGGTTGAAGTTCACCGGCGAGCCACCGTAGAACCAGACGTACAGGCCGTCGGGATCCTGTCCGAGGTAGTTGCGCCACAGGAACGAGTCCACCTGGCTGCCGATCGCCTGGTTGATGATCGTGGCCTGGTCGACCGGCGCCGGCAGGGTGACCGTGATGCCGATCTTGGCCATCTGCCGCTTGGTCTCCTGGGCGAGCGCCTTGGTCTGCTCGTCGAAGGTCGACTGCAGGGCGAACGTCGGGGACTTGCCGCCGTGGCTGTTCTTGTAGGCGGTCACCAGCTTCTTGGCGTCGGTCGGGTCGAACTTCGGGAAGCCGGGGTTCTTCAGGTACCCCATGACGTCGCTGTCCATCACCTGGTCCGCGAGCTGGAAGTTGCCCTTGTTGGCGATCTGGTTCAGCGCGTTGCGGTCGGTGCCCTCGGCGATCGCCTTGCGGATGTTGATGTCGTCGAGCGGCGGCCGGGTCACGTTCAGCAGCGCGTGGCCGAGCTCGCGGCGCCCCGGAGGCTCGAGCAGCGTGCTGAAGCTGCTCCCGAAGCCCTTGACCGTGTCGTAGTTGACGCCGTTGTCGTCGTGGATGATGTCGAACTGGCCGCCCTGCAGGCCGTTGACCCGCTGGTCACCGGCCTCCTGGATCTTGAAGTTGAGGCCGTCGAGGTACGGGAAGCCCGTGCGCCAGTAGGCGGGGTTCTTCTTCGTCGTCACATCACCGGTCGAGGGGTTGAAGTTGGTGACGGTGAACGGGCCGGTGCCGATCATGTGGGTGCTGCACTCGTTCGAGGAGCCGTTCAGCTGGGCCGGCGCCGCGATGCCGGTGCGGCCGCTCGTCCAGAGGTAGGCCGGGAACGCGACCCACGGCGTCTTCATGGCGACCACCACGGTCATGTCGTCGGGCGTGGTCACGTCGGCCACGTTCGAGTACACGAACTGGAGCAGCGTGCCCTTGCGCCACGCGTCGATGTTCTGCTTGACGGCCGCAGCGTTGAGCGCCTCACCGTCCTGGAACTTGATGCCGGACCGGAGGCCGATCGTCCACTGGGTGTAGTCCGCGTTGTGCGTGACGCTCTTGGCCAGGTACGGCGCGTAGACGTTGGGGTCCTGGGTCGGCGCGGTCAGCGTGTCGTAGACCGCGGTCACGACCATGATCCCGGAGATCGCGAGCTGCGCGGACGGGATGCAGAAGTCCGTCGTCTTGCCCTCGAGGCCGTAAGTGAGGGTCCCGCCGGGGGTCGGCTTGCCCTCGGCCGATCCGCCACCACTGCCGCCGCCACTGCTGGACGAGCCACCGCCTCCACACGCGGCGGCGACGATCGCCAGCGACGAGAGGAGAGCCAGGAACGTGAGCGTCCGTCGACGCGGTCGCATGCTGTGTCGCACGATGGTCCCCCCGTGGGGCCGGACCGGAGTCCGGCTCGTTGCTGATCGGTCGGTTGTTGCTGACGTGGTGGTTGTGGAGCGCAACCTAAGAAGCGTGCCCCCGGTTGTCAACCACACCCGGCCACAACAGTGACACCGATGGGACCGCTTCGCGGGTCACCGTACCCACCCCGGAAACCAATCCGTCGTCCCCGTCGAGCGGGTCTCCTCGTACGGCCGCTCCTCCACCTACTCTCGATTCTCATGGCCACGGATCGGTTGCGCGTCAGCGGCTCCTGCGTGATCGCGCTCGACGAGCTGGAGTGGCGCTTCACCGGGTCGGGCGGACCCGGGGGCCAGCACGCGAACACGGCCAACACGAGGGTCGAGGTCCGCTTCGACGTCGCCGGGTCACCGTCGCTCGGGCCCCGCCAGCGGGCCCGCCTCCTGGAGGCGTTGGGCCCGGTCGTGCGGGTCGTGGTCTCGGACTCGCGCTCGCAGCGCCGCAATCGCGAGCTCGCGCTCGAGCGTCTGGCGGCCCGGCTCGCCGCCGCCCTGCGGGTCGAGAAGCCGCGGGTGCCGACCCGGGTGCGCCGGAGCGCCAAGGAGCAGCGGCTCCAGGACAAGCGCCACCGATCCGAGCGCAAGCGCTCGCGGGCCCGACCGGTCGAGGAGTAGCCGCCGTGATGACCCTGCGGGACGTCGCCCTGTGCGTCGCCGGTGTCGTCCTCGTCGCTGTCGTGCTCGACTCCGCGCTGCGCACGTTCGTGCTGCCACGAGGCGTGGTCGTGCGGTTCACCCGCCTGATCAGCGTCGGTGTGCGTCGCGTGTTCGACGTGCCGACCCGGCTGGCCAAGACCTACGAGGCCCGCGACCGGGCGATGGCGCTGTACGGGCCCGTCGCGATGTTCGTGCTCGTCATCGTGTGGATGGTGCTCGTCCTGGTGGGCTTCGCGATGATCTTCGTCGGGGTCGAGCAGGTCGCCTGGAAGGAAGGGTTCATCCAGAGCGGCTCCTCGATGCTCACCCTCGGGTTCGAGCGCCCGTTCGGCTTCGGCGCCGCCACGATCGGGTTTGCCGAGGCGGCGATCGGCCTCGGCCTCCTGGCGCTGCTCATCGCGTACCTTCCGACGATCTACGGCGCGTTCTCACGCCGCGAGGTGCTGGTCGCGCACATGGCCGCACGGGCGGGGACCCCGCCGAGCGCGGTCGACCTCCTGCGTCGGGCCCATCTCATCGGCCGCCTCGACGACCTCGACGACGTCTGGGTGGAGTGGCAGCTGTGGTTCGCCGAGCTCCAGGAGACGCACACGTCGCTCGGGTTCGTCAACTTCTTCCGGTCGCCCGAGCCCGACCGCTCGTGGATCACGGCCGCCGGCGCGGTGCTCGACGCGGCGGCGCTGGTCAACTCGACGATCGACCAACCGAGCCAGCCGATGGCGAGCCTCTGCATCCGCTCCGGGTTCACGTCACTGCGGGCGATCGCGCGGTTCTTCCGCATCCCGCACCCCTTCGACCCCGCGCCCGACGACCCGATCAGCATCGGCCGTGGCGAGTGGGAGGACGCGTGCCGCGAGCTGGAGCGGGCCGGCGTGCCGCTCAAGGCGGACCGGGACCAGGCCTGGCGCGACTTCGCCGGGTGGCGGGTCAACTACGACGTCCCGCTCATCACGCTCGCGGGCCTGCTCGTCGCGCCCTACGCGCCCTGGTCGTCGGATCGGTCGATCCCGTTCAAGGTCCGGATCATCCGCTCGGGACGCAGCGAGGACTGACCGCCGCTCAGCGGTCCGCGCCGGGGACCGGCTCGAGCTCGGGCGCGAGCCCGACCGACTCGGGCTCCGGGGTGCTCCCGGGACGGTGGCGGTCCACGATCCAGGCCAGGAAGCGGTCGACGGCGCGCACCGCGTTGGCCGTCCGCGTCGAATGGAACACGTCGAACGCATGCGACGCGCCGGGCACCTCGGCGTAGAGCACCGGCTCCTCGGACTCCGCGCGCAGCCGCTCGACGAACTCGCGGGCCTGGCCGACGGGGGCCAGGTTGTCGTTGGTGCCGTGGATGACGAAGAACGGAGGGGCGTCGGACCGGATGTGGTTGACCGGCGACGCGTCGGCGAACGCGGCCGCGTCCTCGTCCGGGGTCGCCTTCATCACCCACCGGCCGATGAGCCGCGCCGCTCGGTCCTTGGCCCGGTCGCCGGCGAACATCGAGATGAAGTCGTAGACGCCGTAGAAGGGGATGCACGCGTCGACCGACGTGTCGGCGTCCTCGAAGCCGGGCTGGAACCGGGGCTCGTTGGCGGTGAGGGCCACCATCGCCGCGAGGTGTCCGCCCGCGGACCCACCGGTGACGCAGATCAGGTCCGGGTCGCCCCCGTACTCGGCGATGTGCTCGCGCACCCAGGCCAGGGCGCGCTTGCAGTCGACGAGGTGCTCGGGCCAGGTGGCCTTCGGGCTGAGCCGGTAGTTGGTCGCCACGCAGACCCAGCCGTCCGATGCGAGCTGCAACATCAGCGGGAGGCCCTGCTGGCTCTTGTCCCCGATGATCCACGCGCCGCCGTGGATCTGGAGCAGCACCGGCGCGGGCGCGGCATCGGCCTTGCGGTCCCGGGGCCGGTACACGTCGAGCTGGTTGCGCTTCCCGTAAGGCCCGTACTCGAGGTTCTTCACCCGCTCGACGCGCCGGTCGCGCAGCAGGAAGGGGAAGACGGCCTGGGTCCACTTCGCGGTGCGTGGGTCCGCCGGGCCGAGCCCCAGCCCGTCGGTCAGCGCGCGGTCGAACACCCCGCCCGACCGGCGCGAGATCGCGGCGATCAGCACGAGACCGACCCACGAGGCCGCCGTGATCGCCAACCCGAGCCATCCGGGCCACCGGTCGAGCGCGCCGAGGGCGACGAACCCCGCGGTCGCGACCGCCTGCCACACGATGTTCCAGATCGCGAGCTCGCCGGTCAACCACGCGGCGAAGAAGCTCGTCCCGATGAACTGCCAGCGCGACGAGGGGCGGAACGCGTTCACCGTGAACCAGGCGCCGACGATGCTCACGGCGAGGAAGATCCAGGGCACGCACCCATTCTGCCAGGGCCGCGGCGGGGGTACGATCCGCTGCGTGGAGCGCTTGACGGGACTCGATGCCGCCTTCCTCTCCCTCGAGACGCCCAGCAACCACATGCACCTCATCCTGGTTGCGGTCCTCGATCCGTCCGAGGTCCCCGGCGGCTTCAACGCCGCCACGATGAAGCAGCTCATCGAGCAGCGGATCGACACGCTGCCGCCGTTCCGGCGTCGGGTCGTGCGGGTGCCCTTCGGTCTGCACCACCCGCTCTGGATCGAGGACCCCGGCTTCGACCTGGACTTCCACGTGCGCCAGGTCGCGGTGCCCGCGCCCGGCGGCGAGCGCGAGCTCGCGGCGTTCGTGGGGGAGGTCGCGGGGTGGCCGCTCGACCGGGACCGCCCGCTCTGGCAGATGTGGGTCGTCGAGGGGCTCGAGCACGGTCACGTCGCGCTCGTCGCCAAGGTGCACCACGCGGCGATCGACGGCGCGTCCGGCGTCGAGGTGCTCGCGTCGCTGGTGGACCTCGAGCCGACGCCCGTGCCGGCGGTCGTGAACGACGAGCCGTGGCACGCCGACCGCGTCCCGAGTGACGTCGAGATGATCGGCGCGTCCATGGTCTCGATCGCGCGCCAGCCGATGCGCATGGCGAGGGCGACGGTGCATCTCGGGAGGTCGCTCGCGCGCCTCGTCACGCGGATGCGGAACGAGGATGTCCACGCGGGGGTGCCGTTCACCGCGCCGCGCCTCAGCTGGAACGTGATGATCACGCCGCACCGTCAGGTCGCGTTCGCCGGCATGTCGCTCGACGACGTGAAGCTGGTGAAGGACGCGTACGGGGCGACGGTGAACGACGTCGTGCTCGCGGTGCTGTCCGGCGCGTTCCGGCGTTACTTCGTCGCGCGTGCCGAGCTCCCGGACCGGCCGCTCGTCGCGGTGATCCCGACGTCCGTGCGCAGCATGGACGAGAAGCAGCTCGGCAACCGGGTGTCGGCGATGTTCACGCAGCTCTCGACCGACCTCGACGACCCGCTCGACCGGCTGGCCGCGGTGCAGGACACCATGAGCGGCGCCAAGCAGGTGCACGAGGACATCGGCGGGAACACCCTCGAGGAGTGGGCCGAGCTCGCGGCGCCGGCGATGCTGTCCCGTGGCGCGCGCCTCTACAGCCAGCTGCGCCTCGCCGACCGGCACCCGCCGATCCACAACCTCGTCGTGTCCAACGTGCCCGGTCCGCAGTTCCCGCTCTACATGGCGGGGGCGCGCCTCGTCGACATGTACCCGATGGGGCCGGTGTTCGACGGCGCCGGGTTGAACGTGACGGCCATGAGCTACCGCGATCGCGTCGACATCGGGTTCATGGCGTGCCTGGAAGCGGTCCCGGACCTCTGGGCGCTCGCGGCCGAGGTGCCCGAGGCGCTCGCCGAGCTGGTGAAGGTCGCCCGCGACGCCACGCCCGCGTCGTAGGTCCGATCGCTCCGGGAGCCCTAGGCGTCGAAGAGCCAGGTCTCTTCGGTGCGGGCCCCGCCGTCGTGCCGGATGAACCACTCCTGCCCGAACGCCTCCCGGAACGCGTCGTCCGGGAGCTGCAGGAAGAAGGAGTCCTCCGGGATCTGGCTGGCGTGCGCGCGCATCGCGGCGCGCTTCTGGTCCACGAAGTCGCGCACGTCGACGGTCGCGGTGATCTCCGACGCCGAGACACCGATGTTGAAGTCGTCCGGGTCGGGCGCGCCCTCGATCTCGCCCATCTCGTCCCCCCGCCGCCGCATGAGCTCGAGCAGGTGGTCCCGGTTCACGGTCGCCTCGTAGACGCGGGGCGTCCCGGCGAGCCGGCCGGCGCGGGAGCCCACCCGGTTGACCTGGATGTGGTCGGGGTGGCCGTAGTTGCCGTTCTCGTCGTAGATGGTGAGGACCTCGGCGTCCTCCTCCTCCAGGATGGCGGCCAGGCGCGCCGCGGCCTCGTCCACGTCGGCGGCGGCGAACGCACCCGGCGCGGAGTTCGTCGGCTCGCCCGCCATGCCCGAATCCTGGTAGCCGAGGAGCTCGATGCGCGCGACCCCGAGGGCCTCGCCCGCGCGCTCGACCTCGATCGCGCGCCGGGTGGCGAGGTCCTCGCCCTCGTCCAGCACGCCCGGGGCGACCTCGCCGAGCTCGCCGCCGGTGGCGACCACGAGCACCACGCGATGCCCTTCGGCGGCGGCCCGGGCCATCGCGCCACCCGTGGCGATCGCCTCGTCGTCGGGGTGCGCGTGGAAGACGACCATGGTGCCGGGCACGGGCCCATGTCTACTCCGTCTCCTCCGTGAGATCTCCCGAGGGCGCCCGCGGCCACGGTCGGTCAAAAGGGAGACATGATTCGCGGGCCTGGTGGGTAACGCGACCTGACGTTAGAGTCAGGTCGCATCGTCTGGACCGATTCGGGGGGTACTTGATGCGGGCTCGGGTTCGAGTGATCGCGGCGTTGGCGGTGCTGGTGCTCGTCGCGGCGGCGTGCAGCAACGCGTCCGACGACAAGTCGAGTGGGACGACGACCACGACGGCGGCGCCCGCGGGCGGGGGGACCACGGTCAACCAGCCCGGGGTCACCAAGGACACGATCCGGGTCGGCGGCGTCGCCTCGGTCACCAACCCGCTGAACGGCCCGTACGGATCGGCCTTCGACGGGGTGAAGGCCTACTTCGACATGGTCAACAGCCAGGGCGGGCTCTACGGGCGCAAGCTCGAAGAGGTCTCGGAGCGGGACGACCAGATCGCGAACAACCAGGAGCAGGTCCAGGCGCTGCTCGACCAGGACAACGTCTTCGCGGTCGCGCCGATCGCCACGATCTTCTCGTTCAGCGGCGCGAAGACCCTCGTCGACCAGAACGTCCCGACGTTCGGCTGGAACATCAACGACGAGTACACCGGCCACCCGAACATGTTCGGCAGCAACTCGGGCGCGCTCTGCAACGGTTGCGTCGGCACGTACGCGCCGTTCCTGGCCAAGGAGCTCCACAAGAAGAAGATCGGCGTGCTCGCCTACAACGTCTCCAACTCGGCCCAGTGCGTCGACGGCTACAGCAAGTCCTTCGACAGGTACCCCACGGCCAAGGTCGTGTTCCTGACCAAGAGCCTGTCGTTCGGGGCCACCGACTTCAGCGTCGAGGTCGGCCAGATGAAGGACAAGGGCGTCGACATGGTGATGACCTGCATGGACACCACCGCCGTCCTGAACCTGGCCAAGGAGATGCGCAAGCAGGATCTGAAGGCCATCCAGTACCTGCCCAACGGCTACGACGCCAAGCTCGTCGCGGCCAACAAGGAGTTCTTCGACGGCGACTACGTCGGCGTCTCGTTCACGCCGTTCGAGTTCAAGCCGCAGCCTCCGGGCATGGTCGAGTTCAACAAGTGGATGAACAAGAACAAGTACACGAAGAACGAGACCGCCATGCAGGGGTGGATCTCGGCGTTCCAGCTGGTCGCCGGGCTCAAGGCGGCCGGCCCGGACTTCACCCGGCAGAAGGTCATCGACGCGCTCAACAAGATGACGAACCTGACCGCGGACGGCCTCCTGCCGCCACGCGACTGGACCAAGGAGCACGACATCACCCACAACGTCCCGCCGGGGTGCACCGCGTGGGTGAAGATCGAGAACGGCAAGTTCGTGCCGACCTTCAACCAGCCGGACAAGCCGTTCCAGTGCCTCCCCGACCAGCCGCCGACGTTGCCGACCGCGGCCACCTACAAGTAGCCGAAGCCCCGCCCCCGATCGCGAACGCGTCCAGGTAGCCGCCGTGCAGGATCTGATCCGGTACGTGATCCTCGGGATCCCCGTGGGCTGCGTGTTCGGGCTCGTCGCGGTGAGCCTCGTGCTCACGTACAAGACGTCGGGCGTCTTCAACCTCGCGTTCGCGGCGCAGGCGTACCTCGCCGCGGCGGTGTACTACGACGTCCACGTCCGGCACGGCTGGCCGATCATCCCGGCGTTCGTCTTCGTGGTGCTGGTGATCTCGC
>DASXYP010000094.1:0-11592 GCA_036502405.1 Acidimicrobiia bacterium | reverse complement strand
CATGGCGAGCAGCGCGACGACCTGGAACAGGTGGTTCTGGACCACGTCGCGCAGCGCGCCGACTTCCTCGTAGAACGCGCCGCGGCCCTGCACGCCGAAGTCCTCGGCCATCGTGATCTGGACGTTGGAGATGTAGTTGCGATTCCAGATCGGCTCGAGGAACGAGTTGGCGAACCGGAAGTAGAGGATGTTCTGGACCTCTTCCTTCCCGAGGAAGTGGTCGATCCGGTACACCGCGGCCTCGGGGAAGACCTTGTGGATGATCCGGTTGAGCTCGATCGCGCTGGCGAGGTCCCGGCCGAACGGCTTCTCGACGATGACCCGGGCGTGCTTCGCCGCGCCCGTGGTGCCGAGCGACTCGATCACCGTGCCGAACAGGCTCGGTGGGATCGCGAGATAGTGCGCCGGCGCCTTCGCCCCGACCTTGTCGAGCTGGACCTTGAGCTCCTGGAACGTCGTGGGATCGGCATAGTCACCGTCGACGTAGTGCAGCGAGCTCATCAGGTGGTCCCACGCCTTGGTGTCCGTGACCCCGCCGCCGTGCTTGTCGATGCTGTCGCGGGCGCGGTCCTTGAGGTCGTCGAGCGTCCAGTTCGAGTACGCGATCCCGATGATCGGCACGGTGAGATGGCCGCGCTTGGCCATCGCGTACAGCGCCGGGAAGGTCATCTTGTGTCCGAGGTCGCCCGAGCACCCGAACCAGCACAGGGTGTCCGCCTTGGTGGGCAAGGGCATCAGATCCGCTCCTGAGCCTGCGGCTCGGGCCGACAACCATTCCTTCGGCGCACCGCTCCGCGGTTGGCATGACTCTTCGGTGAGGTGATCCCCGCTCCACTCATGACTACTTCGCCTTCTCGTCGTGGCCGCCGAATTCCTTGCGCATCGCGGAGAGGATCTTGTCGGCGAAGTCCGCGCTGCCACGCGACTCGAAGCGGTCGAAGAGCGCGGCGCTGAGCACGTGCACCGGCACGCCCTCGTCGATCGCCGCGATGTTCGTCCAACGACCCTCGCCCGAGTCCGACACGCGGCCCTCGAAGTCGTCGAGCTGCGGCGACTGCGAGAACGCGTGCGCCGCGAGGTCCAGGAGCCACGAGGCGACGACGCTGCCCCGACGCCAGACCTCGGCGACCGCGGGCAGGTCGATGTCGTACTGGTAGTACTCGGGATCGCGAAGCGGCGTCGTCTCGGCGTCCTGCTCCGTCGGCTTCTGCTTGCCGACGTCGGCGTGCTTCAGGACGTTGAGCCCCTCGGCGTACGCCGCCATCATCCCGTACTCGATGCCGTTGTGGACCATCTTCACGAAGTGGCCCGCGCCGTTGGGCCCGCAGTGGAGGTAGCCGTTCTCGGCCGTCGACGGGTCACCGGTGAGCCCCGGGGTCCGGGGCGCCGAGTCCACCCCCGGCGCGATGGTCTTGAAGATCGGGTCGAGGTGCGTGACGACGTCGTCCTCGCCCCCGATCATGAGGCAGAACCCGCGCTCGAGGCCGAACACGCCGCCGCTGGTCCCGCAGTCGACGTAGTGGACGTCCATCGTCGCGAGCTCCTTGGCCCGGTCGATGTCGTCGCGGTAGTACGAGTTGCCGCCGTCGATGATGATGTCGCCGGCCTCCATCTTCTTGCCGAGCTGCATCACCGTCTCACCGGTGAACGCGGCCGGCACCATCACCCAGGCGGCCCGGGGCTGGCTCAGCTTGGCGACGAACTCGTCGAGCGTCGCCGCACCTGTCGCGCCCTCGCCCGCGAGCTCCTTCACTGCGTCGGCGTTCACGTCGTAGACGACGCACTCGTGGCCGTCGCGCATGAGCCGACGGACGAGGTTCGCGCCCATCCGTCCGAGACCCACCATGCCCAGCTGCATTGTTCGAACTCCTTTGTCGGTGCTGCGTCAGCTCGAGCGCAGGCGCCGGTAGCGGCGAATGAGGGTGTTCGTCGACGAGTCGTGCGCGAGCTCCGGCTCGGTGGTCGACTCCAGCTCCGGCACGATGTTCTGCGCGAGCTTCTTTCCGAGCTCGACCCCCCACTGGTCGAACGAATTGATGTTCCAGATCGCACCCTGGGTGAACACCTTGTGCTCGTAGAGGGCGATCAGCTGCCCGAGGACGTTGGGGGTCAGCTCGGGCGCCAGGATCGTGTTCGTCGGGTGGTTCCCCTCGAACACGCGGTGCGGCACCTGGTGCGCGACGACCCCTTCGGCCTCGACCTGCTCGCGCGTCTTGCCGAACGCGAGCGCCTCCGGCTGCGCGAGCAGGTTTGCAGTGAGGAGGTCCTGGTGGTCGCCGACGACCTCGTTCGCCCGGGCGAACCCGATGAAGTCGCAAGGGATGAGCTTCGTGCCCTGATGGATCAGCTGGTAGTAGGCGTGCTGGCCGTTCGTCCCCGGCTGGCCCCACACGATGGCCCCGGTCTGCCACGCGACCCGCTCGCCCTCACGATCGACGGACTTCCCGTTGCTCTCCATCTCGAGCTGCTGGAAGTACGCCGGCAGGTGCGCGAGGTACTGGCTGTACGGCAGGATCGCGACGGTCTCGGCGCCGAAGAAGTTGTCGTACCAGACGCCGATCAACCCCAGCAGCATCGGCAGGTTCGACTCGACGGGCGCGGTCCGGAAGTGCTCGTCCATCGCGTGGAAGCCGGCGAGCATGTCGCGGAACGCGTCCGGGCCGATCGCGACCATCAGCGAGAGCCCGATCGCCGAGTCGAACGAGTACCGACCGCCGACCCAGTCCCAGAACTCGAACATGTTGGCGGTGTCGATCCCGAACTTCGCGACCTCTTCCGCGTTCGTCGACACCGCCACGAAGTGCTTTGCCACCGCGGCGTCGTCGCCGAGCTTCGCCAACGACCACTCGCGCGCCGTTCGCGCGTTCGTCATCGTCTCGAGCGTCGTGAACGTCTTGGACGCGATGATGAACAGCGTCTCCTCGGGATCGAGGTCCCGGGTGCATTCGAAGAAGTCGGTCCCGTCCACGTTGGAGACGAAGCGGAACGTCATCGAGCGCTCGCTGAAGTCGGCGAGCGCGACCGTGGCCATGCGGGGACCCAGGTCGCTGCCGCCGATCCCGACGTTGACGACGTTGCGGATCCGCTTCCCCGTGTGCCCGGTCCACGCGCCCGAGCGCACCCGGTCCGAGAAGTCCGACATCTTGTCGAGGACCCGGTGGACCTCGGGGACGACGTCCACACCGTCCACCAGGATCTTCTCGCCCTTCGGGGCGCGCAGCGCCACGTGCAGGACCGCGCGGTCCTCGGTGATGTTGATCTTCTCGCCCGCGAACATCGCGTCGCGCAGCTGCTCCACGCCGGCCCCCCGGGCGAGCGCGGCCAGGAGCGCCATCGTCTCGGCGGTCAGCCGGTTCTTCGAGTAGTCGAGGTAGAGGTCCCCGACCTCGAGGCAGAGCTGCTCGCCCCGATCGGGCTCGTCGGCGAAGAGCGTCCGCAGGTGGACGTCACGGGTCGCTTCGTAGTGCGCCTGGAGCGCACGCCACTCGGGCGTGTCGACGATCCGGGTCGTCGCGTCGGTCATGCGGGGGCTCCATTGTCGACGGGCGACCGATTCTGACAGACCTCGCCCGGCCCCGGTGGCTGTCCGGCTCCGGTCCACGGGGCGCTCAGCCGAGCTCGACGATGCTGTTGAGCCCGAGCGAGTCGAGGAAGTTCGTGAGCTGTGCGCTCAGCCACCACAAGCGGTCGAACATCAGCAGGAGCCCGAAGATCGCGAGCAGCGCGGCGGACGCGAGCGTGAGCGTGCGCAGATGCCGCTTCACGAACTCGAGCGGCGTCGCCCAACGCCCGAACGCGAGCCCGACGAGCAGGAACGACACCCCCATCCCGAGTGAGTAGGCGATGAGGAGCGAGAACGCGCGCACCCCGGTCTGCGTCGCGGCGACGCCGAACACGGCCGCGATCACCGGACCGAGGCAGGGTGACCAGCCGAACGCGAACGCGGCGCCCGCGAGCGGCGCGGTGAGCATGCCGAACCGGTCGCTGACCTGGAAGCGCGCCTCCGGATAGAGCCGGGGCGTGCGCAGGAGCTGGGACCCGGCGAGGTACAGCGCCATCGCGAAGACGATGAGCCCCGAAATCTGCGTGAGCCGGTGCTGGTTCTCGAACGCGGCCTGCCCCAGCGCCGTGGCCGCGAGCCCGAGGAGGGTGAAGACCGCGGTGAACCCGAGCGCGAAGAAGCCGGTCATGCTGGCGATCCGGACCAGGTGCCGCTGCTCGCCGCCCTGGAGCTCGTTGACGGTCAGGCCGGTGACCAGGCTGAGGTAGCCGGGGATCATCGGGAGGACACAGGGCGACAGGATCGAGATGATGCCGCCGCCGAACGCCACGAGGACCGAGATGTTCGAGGAGGTGATCGCACCGGTGATCACCCGGGAAGGTTACGGCGAGGTCGGGTCCGATCGCCCTTCGGGGCCGCCCCCGGGCCCGGTGCCGGGATCACCCGCCGCGCCGGCGTCGACGAGCTCCTGGGCCTCCGCGACCCGCTTCTCGGCGAGCGCGACGTAGGCCGGATCGGTGTCGTAGCCGACGTAGCGGCGGTCGGCGCGGACGGCCGCCACCGCGGTCGACCCCGACCCCATGAACGGGTCGAGGACGACGTCGTCGCGGAACGTGAAGAGCTCGATGCACCGGCGCGGGATCTCGACCGGGAAGGGCGCCGGGTGCCCGACCCGCCGGGCGCTCTCCGGTTGCACGCGCCAGACGTCGAGCGTCCCGTCCATGAACTCCTGCTTGTCGATCGTGTTCTCGAACGGGAGGCCGCGCGCCTCGCGCTTCGCCCGGGTCGGCGCCCGGTCGAAGCGCCCCTTCGAGGCGATGACGATCCGCTCGGTGAGGTCCCGCAGCACCGGGTTCGCCGCGCTCTGGAACGATCCCCATGCGGTCGAGCCGGAGGCGCCGTCGGCCTTGACCCATACGACCTCGCCCCGCAGCAGCAGCCCGAGCTCGTCCTGCAGGATCATCGTGACGTCGCCGGCGAGGGAGCGGTACGGGCGACGGCCGAGGTTCGCCACGTTCACCGCGAGGCGGCCGCCGGGCTCGAGGACGCGCACGCACTCGGCGAAGACGTCGCGCAGCATCGCGAGGTACTCGAGGTAGCTCGCGGGCACGTGGCCCTCTCCCAGCGCCTCCTCGTACTCCTTGCCGGCGAAGTAGGGCGGCGACGTGACCACCAGGGCCACCGAGCTCGCATCCACGTCGGCCATGTCGCGCGAGTCGCCGGCGATGATGCGCCCGGCCGCGCGGCACGGGTTGACGACGTCGTCGGCCGAGATCGTCGGAGGGGTGAACCGCTCGTAGAACGCGGTCGCGTCGTGGCTCTCGCGGCGCCCTGCGCCGAAGTTCGAGGTGGACGTCGGTCGGCGCCGCGGCGGCATCCGCCTACGGTACTTCGGGTCGGCTCGGGCTCCGCCGGGTGGTCACCCCCGCGAGGTCGCGCTCCCAGGTCGAGCCACAGCCCGGGCACTGCAGCAGCTCGGACGGGACCGCGACCCGTCTCGGGCGCGGCCTTCGCAGCGAGTCGAGCGGGGCGGCGACGACCAGGGTCGTCCCGCACTCGGGGCAGCCGGTGTCCGACATGGGAGCTCGTCCACTTCTTTCCGCCCCCGCGGTGCTTCCGTTGCGCCCGACACCGTACGCGACGGCCGGGCCCAACCGGGGGTCGCGGCGCGGCGTGCTGCTCCTGGTGCTACGCCCCCTGGCGTCGGGCGCGGCGGACGATCAGGATCGCCACGGCGATCGCGACCAGGAGCGCCACGAGCAGGAGGAGCGACCAGGCCGAGGTCCCAGCGCCGCCGTCGTCGTTCTCGGCGCTTGCGAGCTTCGGGTCGATGGGCTTGCCGTTCTCGTCCGTCGCGTGGTCGACCGGCCTCCGCTTCGAGTCGTCCTTCGCCGTTCCCCTGGTCGTCGTCGAGCCCGCGACGGGCGCGCCCGTGACGGGCGCGGTCGACGCGCCCGGCGCCCGGCCCACGACGCCGCCGGGCGTCGAGGCGCGCGCCGAGCCGTCGTCACCCCTCGGGGCCGCGCCCGGTGCTGCGGTCGCCGGTGCGGTCGCGGGCGGTTGCGTCGCGGGCGGGGGCGGCGGAGAGAGCGTGGCCAGGGAGACGTACGCCGGTGCGGTGCCGGTGCCCCACTTCCAGCCTTCGACGTCGCCGTCGTGCACCCTGACGGTGCCCGCGCCGATCGACGAGTACGTGAACCCCGACGAGCCCGCCGGCGCGCGGAAGTACGCCCAGTAGCGGTTGTCGCCGTCCTGGCCGCCCAGGCAGTCGGAGCCGGGATCGCGACCGACCCCGTAGACGCGGCACACCGCCGCGCCCGGACCCATCGCGTAGACGACGGGGTTCGCGCCCGCACGCTGCAACGCGTCGATGCCCGAGATCGAGTCCTCGGTGAACGTGATGACGACCCGGTGCACTGTGGTCCCGGTGTCGACGATCACCGCCGCGCGGTGCGGGTTCGACGCCGACGCCGACGACGGGACCGCGCCCGCGACGAGGACCGACGACGCGAGGCCGACGGTCAGTGCGAGGAGCACTCGACGGAGTGACCGAGGACCGAGCATGTGACCCTCCGCAGGCCCCGTTCCACGAGGGCCTCGATGTCCGCCGCCTGATGGCGGCTCCTACGGCGAGCACCGGCGAACCGGCGGACCGCGGCGGTGGTCCTGGCTCACGGTCCGTCCGGGTCGCCCCGGCCGAGCCGCTCACAGTTGCGGGTCAGCGCCGGTCTTGCACCGGCTTCCCCCGCCCCGGCACCGGGTCCGCCCGGTGTCGGGACCGCGCAGACCATCCGGGGTTTGCGCGACCGCTGTCGAGCCCGCACCCTAGAGGCATGCGATCCGCGACAGCAACCACCCGGCCGTGGCACTCCGCGGCGTGGCTCGCGTGGGCGCTGGCGGGCGCGGCAACGGTGCAGCTCGCTCCGAGCCCGGTCTACGTCGCGCTGATGGTCGGCATCGCGTGGCTCGTCGTCGAGGTGCACGCACCGGAGGGTCCGTACCGGCGCGCGTTCCCGGTCCTGCTCCTGCTCGGGGTCGCGTTCACGGTGTTCCGCATCGTCATCTCCGGCCTGACCGCGCACACGGGGGCCGACGTGCTGATGACGCTGCCCGAGGCGACTGTGCCCCGGCTGCTCGGCGGCTTCACCCTCGGCGGGACCGTCGAGGCCGGCGTGGTGCTCCAGGCGCTGAGCCAGGGCTTCGCCCTCATCGGGATGCTGGCGGTGTTCGGCGCCTTCAACGCGATCGTGTCGCACTACGAGCTGGTGCAGTCCTCGCCCCGGGCGTTCCACGAGCTCGGCGTGATCACGACCGTCGCGCTCGCCTTCGTTCCGTCGACGGTCGAGTCGATCAGCGCGGTGCGGGAGGCCGACCGGGCCCGTACCGGTGGTCGCTCGGTGCGGCGCGGCCGCATCCTCCGCAGCATGGTGCCGGTCCTGGAACGGGGCCTCGAGCGCGCGGTGGCACTGTCGGAGTCCATGGACGCGCGGGGGTTCGGGTACCAGGCGAGCACACGCGGGGATCTGGCAGCCGGCTGGTGTGGCCTCGGTGCGCTGCTCGCGCTCGCGGGGGCGTTCGTCGCACTCGTCGGGCGCGCCCGCCCCGCGGCGATCGGGCTCGGAGCCATCGGCGTCGGGTTCCTGGTCGCGGCCGTCGCGCTCGCGTCGGGTCGCGCCCGCGACCGCCGGCGCTACCGCCACCGGCGCATGGCGCCCGCCGACTGGGTGATGGTCGCCACCGCGATCGCGACACCGCTGATCGTCGGCCTCTGCGGCGTGTCCGGAGAGGGCTCGCTCGTCTGGCACACCAACCCGCTCCACTGGCCGACGTTCTCGCCGCTGGTCGCCCTCGCGCTCGTGCCGCTGCTCTTCCCGCTGACGCGCACGCCGCGCCCGCCGACCGCGGCGAGCCGGGCCGGGCTCGAATGGCCGGAGCCGGAGCTGCTCCCGGAGCCGGTGGCCGGCGGATGAGCGCCATCGCGTACTCGGCCGTGTCGTTCGGCTATCCGGACGGTCCGCTCGCGCTCGATGCGGTCGACCTCGACGTGCACGCGGGCGAGATCCTCCTCGTCGTGGGGTCGTCGGGCTCCGGGAAGAGCACGCTGCTGCGCGCCGCGAACGGGCTCGTGCCGCACTCGACGGGCGGACGGTTCTCCGGTGATGTCGTCGCGTTCGGGCGTTCCACGCGCACCCACAAGCCACGCGAGCTCGCGGACGTCGTCGGGTTCGTGCACCAGGATCCCGAAGCGCAGTTCGTCGTCGATCGGGTCGAGGCCGATGTCGCCTTCGTGCTCGAGAACCTCGGTCTCCCGGACGAAGCGATGCGGCGACGCGTCGAGGAGGTGCTCGACGCGCTCGGCATCGCCCACCTGCGCGACCGGAACCCGGTCACGCTCTCCGGGGGCGAGCGCCAACGGGCCGCGATCGCGGGCGCGCTCGCCGCCGCGCCGGGCGCGCTCGTCCTCGACGAGCCGACCTCGCAGCTCGACCCGCAGGGCGCGGAGGACGTGTTCGCCGCGGTCGGTCGACTCAACGCGGACCTCGGGACGACGGTGCTCCTCGCCGAGCACCGGCTCGAGCGCGCCGCGCCGCTCGCGGACCGGGCGGTCCGCCTCGACGGCGGCCGGGTCACCGTCCCTCCCGCCGCGCCCGGCGTGGTGATGGCCGACTACCCCGGCGCACCGAGCGTCACCCGGCTCGGGCGCCTGCTCGGCTGGGACCCGCCGCCGCTGACCGTGCGCGCCGCGCGCGGCCTCGCGGTCGCGATGACCGAGCGACCGGAACCGTCGGCCTCGCTGAACTCGTCGGTCGCCCCGGCGCCGGGGGACGTCCTCCTGCGCGCCGAGGGCGTCGGCGTCGCGCTCGACCGGCGGCCGGTGCTGCACGACGTCGACGTCGAGATCCGGCGGGGCGAGGTCGTCGCGCTGCTGGGCCGCAACGGCGCGGGCAAGAGCACGCTGCTGCGGATCCTCGGCGGTCTCCTCGCCCCTGACGCGGGCCGGGTCGACCCGTGCCCGACGACCGCATACGTCCCGCAGGACCCGAACGCGATGCTGTTCGCCGCGACGGTGCGGGCCGAGGTGACCGAGACGCTCCGCCTCCTCGGCCGTCCGAACGACGCGGCCGTCGACCGGTGGTTGGACGCCCTGGGCCTCCACGATCTCGCGGACCGGCACCCGCGGAGCCTCTCCGGCGGTCAGCGGCAACGGGTCGCGATCGCCGCGGTCGCGGTCGGCGGCGCGGACGTCCTCCTGCTCGACGAGCCGACCCGTGGCATGGACGCCGACTCGCGGCACGCGCTCGAGCGTGCGATCGCACACCACGCCCGGGAGGGGGGAGCGGTCGTGCTCGCGACCCATGACGTGGAGCTCGCGGCGCGGTGCGCGACCCACGCGCTCGTCCTCGGCGACGGTGAGACGGTCGCGTCCGGGTCCGCCCGCGACGTGCTCGCGGGATCCCTGTTCGCGCCTCAGGTTGTCCGCGTCCTCCCGCCGTTCCTCACGGTCGAGGAGCTGGCCGGCGCGATGGAGCGGACGTGACCGCGGTCGCGTTCGCGTCCACCGCAGCGCGCCGAACCCGGCCCGTCCTCGTCTACCTGCTCGCGGTCGTCGTCGGCGCGGGTGCGTTCCTCTACCCGTTCTGGCTACCGGGCACCGCGCTGCCCAACGCCGCGCACGCGGGTGACGCCCCGCTCGTCGCGGCCGTGGTCGGCGGACTCGTCGTCGCCGCGATCGCGATGGAGGTGCGGCGGGGCACGATGACCGGTGCATCCGTCGCGATCCTCGGCGTGCTCGCCGCCAGCGCCGGGCTGCTCCGTCTGCTCGGGCTGCCGGGCGGCGGCAACGGCATCTTCTTCCTCATCGTGCTCGCGGGCGCCGCGTTCGGCCCCCGCTTCGGGCTGCTGCTCGGGCTCTGCGCGATGGCGGTGTCGGCGATCATCACCGGCGGCATCGGGCCGTGGCTCCCGTTCCAGATGCTCGCGCTCGCGTGGATGGGCGGGCTCGCCGGCATCATCGGGCTCGCGACCGCGCGCCTGGCACCCAGGCTCGAGGTGCTCGTGCTCGCGGCGTACGGCTGGATCTGGGGGTTCCTCTACGGGGCGATCATGAACCTGTGGTTCTGGCCCTTCGTGCGCGACGGCGGTGCGCTGTCGTGGGAACCGACCCTCAGCCTGGCCCAGACGCTGCACCACTACTGGTCGTTCTACGTGGCGACCTCGCTCGCGTGGGACGCCGCGTCCGCGCTCACGAACGCGGCGCTGATCCTGCTCACCGGCGCGGTCCTGATGCGTACCCTCCGCCGCTTCGCCCACCGGCTCGACCCCGTCGTCGAGCTCCATCCCCTCCCCTGACCGCCGCCCCCGGATTTCGGCGGCAGCGCGAGCTTTGGCGTCGCCTACCCACCACAGAGGGGGGTACGCGACGCCAAACGGGGATAGGTCAGGCGGTGCGGTGCATGGGCTGGCCGGAGTCCCAGGCCGCGAACAGGCGCGAGTAGCGGCCACGGCGCTCGAGCAGCTCGTCGTGGGTGCCGATCTCCATCAGCCGGCCGTCGTCGACGACCGCGATCCGGTCGCAGCGCGCCGCGGTCGAGAGGCGGTGCGCGACGACCACGACGGTCCGGCCCTCGGTGAGCTTCTCGAGCGAGCGCTCCACCAGCCGCTCCGTGCCCGGGTCGAGGTTCGACGTCGCCTCGTCCAGCACGAGGAGCGCCGGGTCCGCGAGCGCGGCGCGCGCCAGCGAGACCAGCTGCTTCTCCCCCGCCGACAACCGTGACCCGCGCTCGCGCACTTCGGTGTCCACGCCGTCCGGGAACGCCGCGAAGATCTCGGAGAGCCCGATCGCGTCGACCGCCGCCTCCACCTCGGCGTCGGTCGCCTCGGGTCGCCCGACGCGGACGTTGTCCCGGACGGTCCCCGCGAACAGGAAGCCCTCCTGGGGCACGACGACGATGCGCGTGCGCAGGCTGCTCATCGTCGCCTCGCGCAGGTCGACCCCGCCGAAGCGGACCGTGCCCTCTCGCGGGTCGTAGAAGCGGACCATGAGCTTGGCCAGCGTGGACTTGCCGGCACCGGTCGGGCCGACGAGCGCGACCCGCTCCCCCGGGTGCACGGACAGCGACACGTCCCGCAGCACCATCGGTCCGACGGGGTGCGACACGCCCGCGGTGTCGGGCGGCCCACCGCCGTACGCGAAGCCGACGTCGGTGACCTCGATCGATCCGCGCTCGGGCAGGTCGACCGCGCCCGGCTTCTCCTGGACGACACCCTCGGTGTCCATGAGCGCGAACACCTTGTGCAGCGCCGCGCCGGCCGACTGCACGGTGTTGTACAGCTGGCTCAGCTGCTGAATGGGCTCGAACAGGCTGTTCAGGTAGAGCACGAACGCCAGCACCGTCCCGACGGTGATGATGCTCTGGTCGACGAAGAAGCCGCCGACGCCGACCACCACGGCGATCCCGAGCACGCCCGTGAACTCGACGAACGGGAAGTACCTGGCCGAGATGCGGACGGTCTCGAGGTTCGCGTCGTACTGGGCCTCGTTCGTGGCGTGGAAGCGCCGGACCCAACCGCGCTCGCGGCCGAACGCCTGC
>DASXYP010000093.1:0-24843 GCA_036502405.1 Acidimicrobiia bacterium | reverse complement strand
GCAGGTCGCCACCGCGACCGAGTACTGGATCCTCTACCGGGCCGCGAACGTCCCGATCCGGTGGCGCATGAACCTGGCGCTGTTCTACGCCGGAGGACTCGGCAACTACCTGCCGCTCCAAGCGGGGAGCGTCTATCGGTTCCACTTCATGAAGGCGGTGCACGGCGTGGGCTACTCCCGCACCGTCAGCGTCTTCGGGCAGAACTTCGTCATCACGATCGCCGCGGCCGGCACGGTCATCATCACCGGCGTGCTGACCACCGCGGCGTTCACGACGCGGTCGCTCTCGTGGATCATGCTCGTGGTCGGCATCGCGATGGTCTCGGGCGCCATCGTCCTCGCGGTGGTGCCACTGCCCCACATTCGATGGCTCCGGGGCCGGCCCGCACGCTGGTGGAGCGAGTTTCACGAGGGCTGGGAGACGTTGCGGCGCGAACCGCGCGTCGCGGTCCGCGTGCTCCTGCTCGAGGTCGTCTGCAGCGTCACCTTCGCGCTCCGACTGGCCCTGGTCTTCGATCTGCTCGGTGTGCACGCCCCGTTCTTCCTCTGCCTCGCGCTTGCGCCCGTCGCGTCCCCGGCGACCGCCTTGGCGATCACTCCCGGCGCGCTCGGCTTCCGGGAGGCGGCCGTCGCCGGCGCCGCGGTCGCGATGGGCTTCCGCGTGCCGACCGGCATCTTCGCGGCCGGGATCGACCGCGGGGTCCTCCTCCTGGTGACCGTCGTGTTCGGAGTGGGCGGCTACGTGCTCACGCTGCCGCACCTCCGGCGGGCCCGGCGGGAAGCCGCGGTCGCCGATCCGACGCCGACCGCCGCGCGCCCGCCGGGCTGAGCGGTCTAGCGTCCCGGCATGGTGGAGCGCCCGGAACCGGTCTCGAGCGAGCGGCTCGCGGTCGACGCGTACCAGTCCACCGCCTCCGACTACCTGATCTACCTCTTCCACGTCGCCACCTACGACTTCGCGCTGCCGTTCGCACGCGGCAAGCGGGTGCTCGACTTCGGGTGCGGGACGGGGTACGGCACCGCGCGCCTCGCTCCCGAATGCGCCGGCATCGTCGGCGTGGACATCTCCGAGGCCGCGATCGAGCAGGCCACGGCCGGACATGGCGATCACTTCCGCCGGATCGAGCCCGTCGAGCAGTCACCACTCCCGTTCGCCGACGGTGCCTTCGATGTCGTGCTCTCCTTCCAGGTGATCGAGCACGTCCCTGATGCGACCGCGTACCTGTCGGAGATCGTCCGGGTCCTGACCGACGACGGGGTCTTCGTCTGCGCCACCCCCGACCGGGAGACGCGCTTGTTCCGGGGGCAGCGACCCTGGAACCGGTACCACCTCCGCGAGTACGCGCCGAAGGAGCTCGAGGCGTTGATCCTCGGACACTTCGCCGCGGTCGAGGTCTTCGGCATGACCGCGGCACCCGAGCTCATCGGCGGCGAGCTCGCCCGCTGCCACAAGCTTCGGATCGCGACCTTTCCCTGGACGTTCCCCGGGGCGCCGGAGCGGTGGCGCCAGCTCGGGCTGCGTCGCCTCCAGACGCTGCGGGAGCGCAAGCGCTCGGACCGGGCCGGCGAACCCGAGCGCTTTCCGTTCGACGAGTCCGTCGTGCGGATCGAGCCCGACGCGGCGCCGAGCGCCAACATCGTCACGGTGGCACGGAAGCCGCGGCACCGGACCCACCGACTCGATGACACACGCGGGACGAGCGCGTAGGGTCACCATCCGTGACGCAGCCTCCTCCGCCGCCGGTCACGCCGCCTCCGCCCCCGGTGACACCACCGCCGTACCAGGCGCCGGTGGCGGTGCCGCCGATCGAGCGCGTGCGCACCGCCTATCTGCGCCGCAACGAGACCGACTACATCTTCGAGTTCTGGACCGCGTTCGGCTGGACCGTCCTGACGTGCGGCGTCTACCTCGTCTACGTCGTGTACCAGCTCGTGCGGCGGTCCCGCGACCACAACGTGCGCCGGCTGGAGCTCCTCGACGCCGCGAACGCGGTGGCGTGGGAGCGGGCCGTCTCGCAGGGGCTGGCCGACGAGCTGCGGCCGAGCTTCGAGCGCGTCGCAACGCACCTCGACGGTCTGCGCCGCCTCACCCACGAGTTCCGAGACCCGGTGGTCTGGCTCGTGCTGTCGATCTTCGCCCGCGGCATCGTCGAGCTCATCGTGTTCGTGCTGCTCGACGGTGACCTCGTCAAGCACGACTACAACGAGGGCGGCGCGGAGAACGAGCTCGCGTTCATCTTCACGCGGCTGGGCACGCCGGTCGACCACCCGGATCCGGGCCGGCTGCACGAGAAGCAGAACTACGTCGGCCGCATCCTCGCCGCGGTCTTCACCTGCGGCGTGTACACGTTCTTCTGGCTGTACAACGTGATGGACGACGGCAACCGCCACTTCGCCGCCAACTGGGCGTGGGAGGACTCCGTCGCCCAGGCCGTCCAACAGGGTCAGGCGTGAGCGCAGCGACCGACGCACTGCTCGCGCGGGTGCAGCGCGACATCGACTCGGGCCTGCTGCCCTCCTGCCAGGTGGCGCTCGCCCGTCACGGTGAGCTCGAGCTGTTCGAGGCCTTCGGCGACGCGACCACGGACACGCGCTTCATCGCCTTCTCCGCGACCAAGGCGTTCGTCGCGGCTGCGTTCTGGACCCTGCTCGCGGAAGGCCTCGTCGACGAGCACCGCAAGGTCGTCGATTACATCCCCGAGTTCGCGACGAACGGGAAGGATGTCATCACCGTCGAGCAGGTGATGCTGCACACGTCCGGCTTTCCGTACGCGCCGCTCGGGCCGCCCAAGCAGTGGACGCGCGAGGGCCGGGTGGAGCAGTTCGCGCGGTGGCGCCTGAACTGGGAGCCGGGCTCGAGCTACGAGTACCACCCGACCTCCGCGCACTGGGTGCTGGCCGAGATCATGGACCGGGTCAGCGGCCAGGGTTACTGCGACCTCATCGAGGCTCGCCTCACCGACCCGATCGGCCTGCCCCGGGTGCTCGGCCTTCCCCTGGACCGCCAGGACGGCATCGCGGACGCCGTGAACGTCGGCGACGAGGCGACGCCCGACGAGCTCGAGGCCGTCCTCGGCGTCAAGGAGCTCCCGTTCACCAGTGCAACCGCTGACGTGCTTCTCACCCTCAACCTCCCCGAGCTGCGCCGGCTCGGCGTGCCGGGAGGCGGCGGGGTGATGCGCGCGTGCGACCTCGCGCTCTTCTACCAGGCGCTGCTGCACGACCCCGCGGAGATCTGGGATCCGGCGGTTCTCGCCGACGGCACGGGAGCGGTGCGCAACCACCTTCCCGATCGTTGGACCGGCGTGGCCGCGAACCGTTCGCTGGGGCTCGTCGTCGCCGGCGACGACGGTCGCGCCAACCTGCGCGGCTTCGGGCACACCGGCTCGCCCCGGACGTTCGGCCACAACGGGGCCGGCGGGCAGATCGCGTGGGCCGATCCCGAGACCGGGATCTCGTTCGCGTACCTCACGAGCGGCATGGACCAGCACGTCATCCGGCAGGGCCGGAGAGGGATCGCGCTCTCGAGCCTCGCCGCGGTCTGCTGACTACGGGGCGTGCGGCGCGGTCGTCGTCGGCGTCACCAGGTCGGCGTTGATGCTGTACGAGATGAGACCGTTGGTCGAGATGACGTAGGAGCGCTTCAGCGTCGTCGGGTGCTTGCCGACGCTGACGACCCAGGTCTTGCGGGTCGGGACGGCGTTGACGTAGTAGCGGAAGTTGCACTGGTCGAGGGCGCCGTTGTAGAGGTTGGTGCCCAGCCCCTTCTGGATGTAGCCGACCCCCAGCACCTTCCGGTTCTCGGAGGTGACCGTGACCCGGGTCCCGGGCTTGACGTCGGCGAACTGGCCGACGCCCACGCACTTGGTCAGGTCGCCGCGAAGGTTCTGCGCCCCGTTCAAGCGGACGTCCGCCACGAACTGGAACAGCTTCGGCGGCTTGCCGGTCTTCGGCGTCGCGGTGTGCGACGAGCTGCACGCGCTCAGGACCGCGGCGAGGGCAAGACCGCCGACCACTGCGATCGTCCCTCGGCGTCGTCGCCCCCCGGTGTGCATCCGGGGCAAAATAGCCTCGGGAACCTCGACCGCGGGATCGCGCCCTCCACCTGACACCGCCGTCAGGAGTGCGCGAGGCTGCCCCCGGCCCGTGACGTGCGTCGAGACGAGGGGGAGCCGATGGCCGGAGCGCTCGATGGAGTGCGCATCCTGGACCTGTCGTGGGGCATCGCGGGCCCGCTCGGCGTGATGCTCCTCGCCGAGCAGGGCGCCGACGTGATCAAGGTCGAGCCGCCCGGCGGCGACCCGTTCCGGGCCTATTCCGGCTACGCGGTCTGGAACCGGTCCCGCCGCTCGGTCACCGTCGACCTGAAGAACCCCCAGGGCCACGAGGCCATGCTGCGCCTGATCGACGACGCCGACGTGCTCGTCGAGACCTTCCGGCCCGGCGTGACCGAGCGCCTCGGCATCGGCTACGACGCGGTGCACGCGCGCAACGAACGGCTCGTGTACTGCTCGTGCCCGGGCTACCCGGAGGGGCACCGCTTCGCGTCGCGGCCGGGCTACGACGCACTGGTCCAGGCGAGCAGCGGCCAGCAGTGGGAGCAGCCCGGTTGGCGGATGGGCCCGATCTTCCTGCACATGCCGATGCCGAGCATGGGCTCGGCGTTCCTGATCCCGGCAGGCATCCTCTCCGCGCTCGTGGCGCGCGAGGAGACCGGTCGGGGTCAGCACGTGACGACCTCGCTGTTCCAGGGCGCGCTCCTCTACTCGACCCAGGTGTGGCAGCACGTCGAGAAGGCGCCGGCGGCGTTCCACGACCTCATGGGCAAGAGCTATCCGCCGGGCATCCACCAGCAGATGCTGTTCGAGGTCGCGAACGGCGAGTGGGTGCACGCTTCGGTGATGAGCGGCCTCACGCCGAAGAAGAGCCAGGACGAGCTGCTGGGTCTGGAGGATCCGCCCGACCCGATGACGTTCCTGACCATGCCGGCCGAGGAGCGCGAGAAGTTCACGGTGCGCCGGCGCGAGGCGTACAAGCACCACGACCGCGACGAGCTGGTGCGCGAGTTCCAGGAGAACAACCACGCGATCGAAGCCGTGATCACGATGGAGGAGGCGCTCGGCGCGACCGGGCACCCGCATCCCCAGCTCGTGGCCAATGACATGGTCGCGACCGTCGAGGATCCCGAGCTGGGCACGACCACGCAGATCGGGGTGCCGATCAACCTGCTGGGGACCCCCGGCGGGATCCAGGGCCCGCAGCCCCAGCCCGGCGAGCACAACACCGAGATCTTCGGGCTGCTCGGCTACCGCGACGCGGAGATCGCGGCATTCAGCGGAGAGGCGGACTGATGGGCGCGCTCGAAGGGGTTCGACTCATCGACTTCGGTCAGTACCTCGCCGGGCCGTTCGGGCCGATGATCATCAGTGACCTCGGCGCCGAGGTCATCAAGGTCGAGCCCGTCGTGGGTGACGGCATGCGGCTCGCGGGCAAGCCGTTCTTCGGCTGCCAGCGCGGCAAGCGCGACATCGCGGTGGACCTGAAGTCGCCCGAGGGGCTGAAGATCGCGCTCGAGCTCGTGGAGCAGGCCGACATCGTCCACCACAACATGACGGCCGGGGTCGCGAACCGGCTCGGCATCGGTTACGACGACTGCAAGCGCGTCAACCCGGACGTCGTCTACTGCAACACCTGGGCCTACGGGCTCGAGGGTCCCCTCGCGCACTTCGGGGGGCTCGACCCGCTGTACCAGGCTGCGACCGGGCTCGAGTACGAAGCCGGCGCGACCTTCACCGGCAACGACCCGCTCTACTACCGCTTCGGCATGTGCGACGCGGCCAACGCGATGCTGTCGGTCGTCGGCGTCCTCGCCGCGCTGTACCACCAGCGCCGCACCGGGGAGGGCCAGGAGCTCTGGACCTCCCTGCTCGACGGCGGCGCGGTGTTCGCGTCCGACGCGCTCCTGGTCGACGGCGAGGCGGTCCCCCGCCCGCGCCTGGACCAGGGCCTGCACGGGACCGACGCCTGCTACCGGCTGTACGAGACCCAGGACGGCTGGATCCAGATCGCCGCGGTCAAGGAGTCGGACTGGACTGCGCTCTGCACCGCGCTCGGCCTGCCGGAGCTCGCCGACGACGCCCGCTTCGCGGTCGCGGAGCTCCGGCGCGAGCACCGCGAGGAGCTCGAAGCGCTGCTCGTGCCGCGGTTCCTCGCCAAGACCCAGCTGCAGTGGGCCAACGCGCTCAACGACGCCGGCGTCCCCAACGAGATCCCGGTCGACACCAAGGCGGGCGACCTCGTGCTCTACGACGCGGACAACGTGGCGCTCGGTCTCGTCGCCGAGTACGAGCACCCGATCATGGGGACCCTCCGCCAGTTCGGCGAGCTCGTCCAGTTCTCGGACGCGCCCGGGCACATCGACACGCCGCCGCCCCGGGTCGGCGAGAACACCCGCGAGATCCTCGAGTGGCTCGGCTACGACGCGACGCAGATCGACGAGCTCAAGGCCCGCAACGTCGTCAACTGGCCCGAGGCCGAGTATCCCTGGGTGATCTGACGGTCAATCGACCTGGGCGAGGTACCTGACCCCGCCCGGCTTCGATGCCGCCGGCGTCAGGCCGCGTCGGGCGCCAGGTCGATGTCGATCGGCCCTTCGGGGTCGTCACGGTCGAGCAGGAAGAGTGCGGCCTCGTGGCGCTGGGCGTTGCCGATCGCATGCGCGGCGGCACCGGAGAACCGCTGGAGGATCGCGACGTCGTCGTCGTCGAACCGGTTCGCCGCCCCCGCGCTCAACCGGACCAGACCCATCAGGCGCCCGTCGCGGACCAGCGGGACGCAGAGCACGGACACCGTGCCCGAGTTCAGCAGCGCCGGCTCGCGGGTGCGCCCGACGACGCGGAGCAGGTCGTCGCTCGGCTCTCCCGCCTCCGGCGGCTCGCCGCTCGAGAGGTCGACCTGGGTGGCCACCGCCCGGAGCTCGCCCTCTTCGTCGGCAAGGCGCAGCGACGCACTCCCGGCCCCGACGAGCAGGCACGACTGCTCGACCACGGACTGGACCACCTCGTCCAGGTCGATCGTGCAGTGGACGACCTCGATCGCGTCGGCGACCACTGCGGAGCGGAGCATCGAGGCCGCGAGCGCGGCGTCGAGGTCCTGGACGTCACGGCCGAGGCGGCTCAGCCGCTTGAGATGCTGCTCCTTGTCGTAGAGGTACGCCGCGCTGATGACCCCGAAGCCGATCAGCACGATGCGCGCGAGCTCGGGATCGATCCAGCTGCGGTCGCGCACCTCGGTCCACACGTCGTTCGCCACGGTGGTGAACAGGAGCCCCACCAGCACGACGACGGCCACGAAGAACATCTGGCGGCGCCGTCGATGGATCTCCGCCGCGCTGATGGTGCCGTCCGCGCGGACGTTGGCCACCCGCTCCTCACGGGTGATCTGGTCTCGCAGGTCTTCGATGGTGGACACGGCCGCTCCGTCTCATCAGCCTGGCCCTCGGGGGACATATCGGCGAAAAGGGCGCGGTGCTTTACCTCACGGCCGACCGCCTGGTGCGTCGGGCGATTCGCCGCGGGGGTCACCGGACGCACCACTAGCGTCCGCCCGATGAGCGACCCGGGGTTCGACCGGCTCCACGACGGGGCGCTCGCGGCGATCGCGGCCCTCTGCGCGCGCTCGCTGTCCGACCCGCCGGACCCCGACGAGCTGGCCCGCACGCTCTTCGCGCCGGACCAGCCGGTGGTCGTCCGCGGGGATCCCGGCGTCGGTGTCGTCGCGACCGTCGAGGGGATCGCCGCCGCGGGGTCGGCCGGGCAGGGCTTCGTCCGCCTCCTCGTCGTCGCACCCGAGCACCGGGGCCGCGGCGCCGGCCGGGCGTTGCTCGGGGCGGCCGAGGCGGACGCCCGCGCCGCGGGGTGGCGGTCGCTGACGACCGGCGCCGACGCGCCCTACTACCTCTGGCCCGGCGTGGAGTTGAACGAGCTCTCGCTGCTCTGCCTTCTGGAGCGGCTCCGCTACACGCGGGTCGAGGCGAACTTCAACATGGACGTCGATCTGGCTTCGATCCCCAGTGACCCGGGCGGATGGGACCCGGCCGGCCCGGCGGAGCGCGACGAGATCGAGGCCTGGGGGGCGCAGCACTGGGCGAACTGGGAGCTTGAGCTCGTGCGCGCCGCCGACCGGGACACCCTCGTGATCTCGCGCGACGCGAACGGGATCGCGGCGGTCTGCGCCTACGACGTCAACCGGGCCGGGTGGATCGGCCCGGTCGCGGTCCGGCCCGACCGGCTCGGCAAGGGAGCCGGCGTCGCCGCGTTGCTCGGCGCGCTGCACCGGATGCGCGCCCAGGGCCGCGCCCGGGCCGAGATCGGCTGGGTCGGTCCGATCGTCCCGTACGCGCGCATCGGCGCGACCGTCGGCCGGGTGTTCTTCGTCCATCGCAAGGAGCTTCGGTGAACCTGCTGCCGGTCCCCCGCCACGTCGATCTGCTCGATCGGACCGTCGCCGCCGGGGAACCCCGCGTGCACGTCGGGGCGGGCGGGCTCCCTGCCGAGGGCTACGCGATCACGATCGGCGACGACGGCGACGTCTCGATCGACGCCGCCGACGCCGCGGGCGCGTTCTACGCGCACCAGACGCTCGCCCAGCTCGCGCATCTCCACGACGGCGAGCTCCCCGTCGGCCGGATCCGGGACTGGCCCGACCTCCCGGTGCGCGCGGTGATGCTCGACGTCGCGCGCGACAAGGTGCCGACGATGGACACGCTGCTCACGCTCGTCGACCGCCTCGCGTCCTGGAAGGTCAACCAGATCCAGCTGTACTCCGAGCACACGTTCGCGTACCGCGACCACGAGGTCGTCTGGCGCGACGCGAGCCCGATCACGGCCGAGGAGATCCGCGCGATCGACGCGCGCTGCCGAGCGCGACACATCGAGCTGGTGCCCAACCAGAACTGCCTCGGCCACATGGGGCGGTGGCTGCAGCACGACGCCTACCGGCCGCTCGCGATGGCGCCGACCCCGGACCAGCCCGATCGTGCGCCGACGACGATCGAGCCGACGAATCCGGCCGCACTCGCGCTCGTCCGCGACCTCCTCGCCGAGCTGCTGCCGAACTTCTCGTCGCCGCGCTACGTGAACGTCGGCCTCGACGAGCCGTGGGAGCTGCCTCCGGAGCGGATCGACGACTACCTGGAGTGGGTGCGCGTGCTGCGCGCGCTTCCGGAGCTCGGCGACCGGGAGATGCTGATCTGGGGCGACATCCTCGGCGGCGAGCCCGAGCGGATCGCGACGCTCCCCGACGGGGTGACGGTCTGCGAGTGGGGCTACGACGCCGGCTTCCCCTTCGACGCGCGCGCCGCGACCTACGAGGCTGCGGGACGACCGTGCTGGACCGCGCCCGGGACCTCGAGCTGGCTGACCATCCTCGGCCGGGTCACGAACATGCGGGCGGACATCACCGAGGCGGTCGACGCGACCCTCGCGCACGGCGGCGACGGCATCCTCAACACGGACTGGGGCGACCAGGGTCACCTCCAGTACCTCCCGATCAGCGACCCGGGACTCGCGTACGGCGCGGCCGTCGCGTGGTGCGCGTCCACCAACCGCGACCTCGACCTCGGTGCCGCGCTCTCGACCCACTGCTACGACGACCCGACCGGCGTGCTCGGCCAGGCCCTGATCGCGCTCGGCGACCTGTACCTCGGCATCACCCCGCAGATGGGGAACGTCTCCGCGCTGGTGCTCCCGCTCTACTGGCCCCAGCTGATTGCGGGTCGTTGGCCGCTCAAGGGGGCGGACGCCGACGAGTACGGGGCGGTGGGCGCCGAGCTCGCCGCGTGCCGAGCCACGCTCGCACGCGCGCAGCCCCGCCGGGTCGACGGTGCGCTCGTGCTCGACGAGCTGCAGAACGCGATCGCGCTCGTGTCGCTGCTGGCGCGCGACGGAAGCGCGCGGGTGGAGGGCGACGGGTCACTCGCCTCGATCCCGGAACCCACGCGCCGCCGCTTCGCGGCGGAGCTCCAGCCGGTGATCGCCGAGCACGAGCGGCTCTGGCTCGCGCGCAACCGTCCCGGCGGGCTCACGGACTCCCTCGCGTGGCTGCGCCATCTCGAGGACTGCTACGAGAGCGGCACCGCCGACTTCACGTGGAACGGCGTGCACACCTGACGCCGGCGCCCGGGCGGGCTAGCCGCGCCGCAGGACCTGCTCGACCGCGAACGCGTTGCGGCACCCGTCGTGCTTGACGAGCTCGGTGTCCGCGTACTGCTCGTACCGGCGCCGGCACGACCGGCAGGCCTTCGACGCGACCCAGTCGGCGAGGCGGCTCCGCTCGATCGCGTCGACCTCGTCGTCGACGCTGCCCATGTAGACGAGCGTCGCGCGTTCCGGCGGCGGCTCGTCCTCGTGGTCCTCGATCACGAGCGCGAACGCGTCGTCGTTGTCCTCGGCGTCCAGACGGTCGACGTCCCAGAAGCCGTGCGGGTCGTCGTGCTCGAACAGCACGTCGTCGTCGAGGACGTCGGGACGGGACTTCGTCTTGCGGCTCATCGGGCGACTCCGAGCGTGGGGGAGGACCAGGGACGTTGGTCTCGCACCCCGCGGTATCGGTCGGTCGCGGCGCCGGCTCAACCAGACAAATCACCTTATACCGGAGAAGCCGCCGCCTTTCTGAGCGCTCGGAACATGATGCGCGAGTCACCCAGCCGGCGGCGCAGCTCCCGCTCCAGACCGCCGATCGGGTACAGGTTCTGCGGGGCCCGGGGATCCTTGTAGGGCTCGCTCGCGTACCGGCTCAGCGTGACCCCGACGGTCTCCGCGAGCGTGCCGGCGTCGGGCACCGGCATCTCGGTCGAGCACTCCACCCGGACCACGCCGGCCCAGGGTGCGTCCGCCCCGCCGGGGAGCCGCAGGTACCACGAGTGGCGCGACCACCCGCCGCCGATCGTGAACAGCGGGGTCCGTGCCCCCGGCGAGAGCTGCCCGACCATCCGGTGCAGGTCCGGCGGGAGGTAGGCCACCCCGTGGGTCTTGATCACCCCGATCGCGCCCTCCACGTGCTGGCGCCCGGTGAGCGGACCGTCCACCACCACGAGCGCCGTGTCGGCATCCGGGCTCTCCCGGCGCGCGGCCTCCGCCGCCTCGACCTCGCGCCGGGCCATGCGCTCCTGCAGCGCGAGCCACAGCGCCTCGGGGTTCGGCCCACCGGCGACGTGCGCGCTGTAGGCGCCGTGCGCAGTGACGATCTCGGTTGCGTGCGTGGACGCGCTGAACACGCCGCGGCCCACCGTCGGGTGGATCACCTCGGCGCGCCGCCCCGGTCCGCACCGGGCGACGCCGGCGCCGAAGGACGCACAGATCCCCGGCTGCGCGTCGCCGTCGGGACCCTCGATCCACACGCGGGCGTCGACCCGGCGGACCCCGTCGACGAAGAGCACCGTCGCCGGCTCGCGTGCGGTCGCGCTCGATCCGATCGGGTGCCAGCGCTCGCCCGGGAGCTCGACGTCGACGTTCACGTCCACGGTCGACGCCACGAGCTCGGACTCGACCGACGCGCCGTACTCGACGCTCCACGGATCGACGCTGAACCTCACCGCAGCACCCGCTCGACGGCCGCGGTGCGCGGGCCCTTCGTGACCCGGTACTGCACCGGCATCCGCTCGGCGAGCTCGCGCACGTGGGTGACGACCGCCACCGTGCGGTCACCCGCACCGAGGTTCTCGATCGTGCCGGCGACGGTCTCGAGCGTGTCCGGATCGAGCGAACCGAAGCCCTCGTCGAGGAAGATCGACTCCAGCCGCGCCGCGCCGTCGGCCGCAAGGTCGGCGAGCTGGTCGGCGAGCGCCAGCGCGAGCGCGAGCGACGCCTGGAACGTCTCACCGCCCGACAACGTGCGCACCGAACGGCGCTCGTCGGCGTTGCCATGGTCGACGACGAGGAAGTCGCGGCTCGACTCCTCGAACGCGAACGAGTACTGACCCGCGGACAGCTCGAAGAGCCGCCGCGACGCGCCGTCGACGAGCCGTTCGAACGCCTCGGCCACCAGCCACCGCTCGAAGTTGCGGGCGTCGAGGAGTCGGGCGAGCTCGTGGGCGACCTGGACGTCGGCGGCGGTCGCCTGCACCTGCGCCTCGAGCCGCTCCCGCTCCGCGATGCCCTCCTGCACCCGGCGCTGCTCGGCCAACGCGGTCTGCTCGGCCTGGACCACGGCGTCGGCGAGCTCGTCGGGTGTGGTGCGCGCGGGAACGTCCACGTCCGCGTCCCGCACCTGGGCGACCAGCGCGGCCAGCCGGTCCGTGCGCGTGCGGACGAGCTCGGCGGCGGCGGCCTCCGCGGTCGCCGCCGCGGCGACGTGGCCGGGTGCCTCGGTCCCGGCCCACTTCACGAGCGCGGGCCAGTCGGTCGCCAGGTCGCCGTGCTCGGCCGGCAGCTCCAGACCGGTCTGCACGATCGAGTCCCGCTGCCGGCGGAAGCGGGCCGTGGCCTTCTGCAGGCTCGCGTCGACGGTCGCGAGCGCGGCGCGCGCGTCGGCCTCGCGCTTCCGTGCATCCACGTCGGCGGCCCGGGCCTGCTCCAGCGCCTTCCCGGCCGTCTCGATCTCGTCGAGCCGGCGGTCGATCTCGGCCGGCGGCGGCTGCTTGCCGACCTCGCCGGCGAGCGCCCGTTCACGGGCGCGGAGCTCGTCGGCCGACTGCCGGTCGGCCGCGGACCGCTCGCGGGCCGTCGCCTCGGACTCCCTTGCCGCCTCCAGCTGCTTCCGCGCCCGAGCCGGCGCTGCGGGCGCCCGTCGCTTGGGCACGGTCGACACCGTCTGCTCGCACACCGGGCACGGAGCCCCCAGCTCGAGCGTGGCGACGAGCGTGTGCGCGGCGTGCGCGACGCGGAGCGCCTCGAGCGCCTCCTCCGCCGCCGCCAGCGCGGTCGCCGCCGGCCCGACCGCCGCCGCCGCCTGCTCGGCCCTGCCGGCCGCGGCGGCGTGCGCCGCGCGGACCTGCTCGAGCTCTCCCGCCGCGGTGCGCGCCGCAAGCAGCCCGTCGCGCGGGCCCAACGCCGCGAGCGCGGCCTGGGCCTTCTCCACCCGCGCGGCCGCCTCCCCCGCGTCCAGCGCGTGCTGCTCGAGGCGCGCCGCGGCCTTCGTCCGGTCCGCGGCCAGCTTCGCGACCGCGCCGGGTACCTCCGCACGCGCGAGCCGGTCCGCGATGTCGCGCTCGCGTGCCGCGGCCGCCGACGCCGCTGCCTCCTGCTCCTGCAGGGCCCGCAGGTCGTCTCGCGACGCGCGCACCTCGTGACGCAGGCCCCGGTAGAGCAGCACCCATTGGCCCCAGACGTCGAGCTGGTCGGGCGTGCAGTCGACCAGGGCGTCGAGTCGCTGCCGGGCGACCTGCACCGCGGCCTCGTGCTCCGCGGCTCGGGCCCCGGCTGTGCGCATCATGCGCTCGTAGACGTCGAACCCGAGCAGCTTCACGAGCAGGTCCTGGCGGGCCGCCGGCTTGTCGTGCAGGAACCGGGCGAACTCGTTCTGCGGGAGGACGACGGCCCGGGTGAAGTGCTCGAAGGTCAGCCCGAGCAGCCCGTCGACCGCACCGTCCATCTCGCCGACCGCGCCCGCGAGGACGTCGCCGTCCACCGCCTCGAGCCGGGCCTCCTTCGTGGTCGCGCTCGAGCCCTTGCCGCGTCGCACGACGCGCGTCGCCACGTAGCGGACCCCGGCGACCTCGAACGTGAGGCTGACCCGCGCCTCGCTCGCACCCATCGTCACGATCGGCGCCACACTCCCCTTGTTGCCGTAGCGGGGCACGCTCCCGTAGAGCGCGAAGCAGATCGCGTCGATGATCGTGGACTTGCCGGACCCGGTCGGTCCGACGAGCGCGAAGAGGTCCATGCCCTCGAAGTCGATCTCGGTCGGCTCGCGGAACGCGCCGAACCCCTGGACCTCGATCCGGACCGGCCTCACCGACCCGACTCCTCGGCGAGCAGCGCGCTGAACAGCGCGACGAGCCGGTCGTCGTCGATGCCCTGGTCGTCGAGGTACGCGGCGAACAGCTCGTGGGGCGCGTGGCCGCTGCGGTCCGCCGCGGGCCGATCCGACGGCGCCTGGGCCAGCTCGGTGCGCACCTCGACGACCCGGTCCCCGAAGAGGGCACGGACGTCCTCGGCGAGACCCGCCCGCGCGGGCTCGGTGACCCGGATGCGCAGCCATGCGCCGTCCAGGTCGTCGCTGCCGGCGCGCGCCTCGAGCTCCGCGAACGTGCCCGCCAGCGTCCGGAGCTGGGCGCCGCCGGTCAACGGGACCGACTCGACGCTCGCCGGCCGTCCCGCCACCGCTTCGACGATCACCACGTGCTTGCCCGCGCCGGCCTCCCCGAAGTCGACCTGGATCGGCGAACCCGAGTACCAGATCGGCGCCGCGCCGGGGAGCTTCTGCGTGAGGTGCAGGTGGCCGAGCGCCACGTAGCCGGCGGCCCCGGGGAACGCGCTCGCGTCGAGCCAGTAGTCCTCGAACGCGGTCTGCGCCTCGCGCTCGCCGCCGCCGGTCTGCCCGCCCCGCACCATCGCGTGGGCGACCACGAGGTTCACTGCGTCCCCGCCGAAGTCCGCGGTCAGCGCGCCGATGATCCCGCGGAGCCGGTCGGCGTAGAGCCCCGCGTTCTGGAACGCGTCCTGGCTCATCAGCTCGGCCGCGCGCACCGAGTAGCGCGGGGAGCAGAACGGGAGCAGCGCGAGGTGCGCGCGCTCACCCGCCGCGGTCGTGTGCTCGAGGACACCGCCGGCATCGGGTCGGGCCACCTGCCCGAGCACGGTGATGCCGAGCTCGCCCATGAGCGGGCGGATCGCCTCGAACCGGCCGGGGTTGTCGTGGTTGCCCGCGATCACCACGACCTTCGCCCCGGTGTCGTGCAGGTCGAGCAGCGCGCGCAGGACGATCTGCTCGGCCTCGGCGGACGGCGCGGCCGACTCGTAGAGGTCGCCCGCGACGAGCACCAGGTCGACGGACCGGTCCTTCGCGAGCGTGGCGATCTCGCCCAGCACGACCCGGTGCTCGTCCAGGCGCGACAGCCCGCGGATCGTCTTGCCCACGTGCCAGTCCGAGGTGTGCAGGATGCGCACGTCAGCGCCTCCCGGAGGGCTCGCCCACGGCCGATCGCCGGACCGCGGTCGCCAGATGGCCGTGGGCGGCCCTCCGAAGATCTCCCACGGCCGATCGCCGGACCGCGGTCGCCAGGTGGCCGTGGGCGGTCATGTCCCGGGGAGGCCGGCGAAGGGGTCGGGGTCCAGGGCCTCGGGCGCGGCGCCATCGGCTCCGGTCGGGACCGGAGCGGCGGGTCGGGCGGTCCCGACCTCGTCGGGGCGCGTCGCCCACGCGGGAAACGGGAACTCGGCGACGAGCGGCACCGGGATCTCGGGCTGGCTCACGAACATCGTGCCCGGCTTCGCGATCCGGGCCCGCTCCCGGTGCGCGGCCGGGAGGAAGCCGTACTCGGGACGCATCGCCTCGGCCGGGTCGAGCCGGCCCGCGACACGCAGCGCCGAGTTCGCGATCACCCGCCGCTCGACCTCGCTCGCGGTCTGCTGCGCGCCGACGAGGATCACCCCGAGGCTGCGGCCGCGCTCGGCGATGTCGAGCAGGAGGTCCTTGATCGGGCTCTGGCCCTCGCGTGGCGCGTACTTGTTCAGCTCGTCGAGCACCACGAAGAGCAGCGGCCGGCGCGCCCCGGACTCCTCCTTCTCCTCGAACGCGCGCTGCAGGGTGACGCCGACGACGAAGCGCTGCGCCCGGTCGGCGAGATTGTGGATGTCCACCACCGTCACCTGCTCGGACTCCGCGGTGCGCACGTGACGACCGGGACGCAGTGGGACGTCGGCGCGCACGAGGTGGCCGAGCGCGCGCTGCGAGGAGAGCAGCCGCCGGACGAAGGCGTTGATCGTGCCCATCCCCACGGCGCGACCGGCCCAGTCCGCCATCGTGGCGTCGTCGGTGATGCGCTCCACGATCAGCTCGACGAGGTCGTGGTAGGTGCTGATCGTGACGCCGTCGATCCGCCACGCGCCGTCGTCGCCGACCGGCTCGCCGTCGACCTTGAGCTTCCGCACGACGCTGTGGATCACCATCGTGTACTGCTGGCGCTCGTCTTCGGCGTCCGCGAACACGAACGGCAGCAGCTCCCCGTCGACGAAGTCCGCGATCGTCCAGTAGTAGGTGCTGACCCCGGTGGTGCGCGTGGCGACGTCAGGCCCGGCGTTCCGATCACCCTTGCGCGGCGGCGCGAACACGGCGACGGACGCGAACGGGTCCGGCGTGAGGCCGAGGGTCCGGTAGCGGTCCTGGTCGCCCTCGTCGAGCTTGCGGTTGGGTTGGTCGAGGAAGAGGAGGTCCTCGCCCTTCACGTTGAAGATGAGCGCCTTGGTGTTGACCGACTCCGCGCCGAGCACGCCGGAGTGGAACAGGCTGTAGAGGAGGAAGGTCGCGTAGCTCGTCTTGGTCGCGACGCCCGAGATCCCGCTGATGTCGACGTGCGCGCCCCGCGTGCCGTCGAGGAACTCGAGGTTCGCGAACAGCGGTGCGCCGTCGCGGCCGAGCCCGATCGGGACCCGGTGCTCCATGTCGTCGAAGAACAGCGCGTGGTCCCGCTCGGCGTGCTCCGCGCGGCGGGACTCGGCTCCCGGCCGGGGTGGGACGTAGATCTCGGGCTCCACCCGGCTGACCGTCACCTCGGCGACCTCGACCACCTCACCCGGCAGCACCCCGTCCGCGATCAGGAAGACGTCCGACGCGAATTGGGCGCCCTCCTGGCGGGCGATCACCTGGGTGACGATGCCCGAGAGCGTCACCGACTCCCCGTCGGGCAGCGGGCGCTCGCAGATCACGACGTCGTCGAGCTGGAGGTAGCGGTCCGGGCCGAGCGCGACCCAGAAGTGCAGCGGGGTGCTGTCCTCCGTGCCGACGACCCGGCCCACCGGCCCTGCCCGCCGCTCCTGATCGGTCATTCGCGGAGCGTATCGAGAGGCTGGGACGCGGCCTCAGGATGGTCGGGTCGGGCAAGATGTCGGGGCTCAGGTGACGCGTGGCTCCCAGCGGAACCGCCGGACCGCGACCACGGCGGCCACCGCACGACCGTCGTGGTCTTGCCCGCGCGGTTCGGCCCGAGCACCGCGAAGACCTCGCCCTCCTGCACCTCGCCCCCCGACCGCGTCGACACCGCCGTAGGACGTGTGCAGGTCCTCGACGACGATTGCCGGCACGGGCGCCTATGGCTTCGGGCGCAGCAGCCCGCGGCCGGGCACGAGTGGCAGGTCGAGCACCGAGAGGAGACCGGGCTCGGCCCGGCAGACGGCCGGGATCGCGTTGACCAGGCGCGCCGCGGTGCCCACCAGCCCTCCCGTGTTGTGATCCCCGTCGTCGCCCATCATCTGGACGTCGCAGGTGTAGCTCGGGTTGCCGCTCACGATGACCCGGTACCCGCTGTGGCCGACGGGTTGCGGCCAGTCCGGCGCGAGCGAGTCGTCGAGGCGCGTCACGTGCTCGAGGATGATCCGCGGCTCGCCGTCGACGATGCCCTGCACCTCGAAGCGCATCGCCGCGGTCGTGCCCTTCTCGACCACCCCGAAGCCGAGGTCGAGGGTCTCCTCGGCCGGCAGCCGCTCGTGGACCTCGCGCAGCTCGTCGAGCTCGACGCCGAGCCCGGCCGCGAGCACCTTCACCGTCCCGCCCCACGCGAACGACAGCACGCCGGGGATGAGGAGCAACGGCGTGGCATCGAGTGGCTGCCCGAAGCCCATCGTGTCGAAGAGCACGGTCGGCTGCGCGTACGTCGCGTAGTTGACGACCTCCATCACGCGCAGCGTGTCGATGTACTCGCACTGCCCCGTGAGCACGAGCGGCAACAGGTCGTTGGCCCACCCCGGGTCGATCCCCGAGGTGAAGCAGGAGACTCCCGCTTCGTTGCACGCTTCCTCGAGCGGATGACGCATCTCTTCGTCGACATGCGGCGGGTACACGAGCGGCACGACCGAGCTCGACACGATGTTCTTGCCGGTCATCGCGATGCGCGCCATGTCGGAGATCGCTTCGGCCGGGCGCAGGTCGGCGGTCGCGGTGTAGCAGACGCAGTCCGCGTCGAGCGCGAGCAGCGCATCGACGTCGTTCGTCGCAGTGATCCCGATCGGGTCCATCCCGGCGATCACCCCGGCGTCCTTGCCCGCCTTCTCGTCGCTGTGCACCCAGAGGCCGACGAGCTCGAGCTCGGGGTGCTCGGCGATCAGGCGCACCGCGAACCGCCCCACGTTGCCGGTGCTCCACTGGATGACCTTGTACGTCACGACGCGCTCCTTGCCGCTGGGTGGCCGGAGCGTAGGTCGAGGGTCACGATTCCCCGCTTCCGGCGCTGTTCTGGCTGCTCAGAGCGTGGAACCCCCCGGAACGGGGTACCGATCGGGAGTGGGCCACTTGGCGGGCCGGGGCGGACCCCCGTTACCCTGGCGATCTTCCGTGACGTCCCGAATTTTCTTCGTCGCGCGCGCCCGGCAGTTGGCGGTGGCCCTGCTGGCAGTCGTCATCGTCTTCAGCGCACCCACCGCAGCCGTGGCTGCGTCGCGCCCACGCGACGCGGCGAGCGACGCGGACAGCCGGGTCGCCGCGGCCCGGCGCGCGGCGAACGCCGAAGCCGGCCGGTACCTCGCCGCGCTCAGCGCGTTCGAGAGCCTCAAGACGCAGGCAACCGGCATCGAGGCCGCGATCGCCCAGGGTGAGCAGCGCGCCAACACGTTGCGACGCGTCGTGCGCGAGCGCGCCGCGCGCGCGTACATGCGTGCGGGTTCGAGCTTGCCGTCGTTGTTCACCGTCGACGATCTTCCCGACCTGATGCGCAGTGACAAGCTGCTCGCGACCGCGAACCTGAAGGACGGCGACGCCCTCTCGCTGTTGAATGCGCAACAGGCCGACCTCAGCTCGAAGCGTGACGACCTGCACCGCCTCGAAGCGCAACAGGGCAGCGCGCTCGACTCGCTCCAACGCATGAGCCGGAAGGCCGACGCGCTGCTCGCGTCTGCGTTGCACGATCGCAGCGACGTGCAGGCGCGCCTCGCGGCACAAGCCGCCGCAGCCAAGGCAACGCGCAGCACGGTGCGCTCCATCTCCAGCAGCCGGACCACACGATCGACGCGCGCCGCGGTCCCGGCGGTGGTGTCGGTCCCGGCCCCCGCCGGCTCCGGGAGCGGCTCGCACCACGACGACCCGTTCCTCTCCTGCGTCCGCCAGCGCGAGAGCAACGGCAACTACGGCGTGGTGAACCCGGCGGGCCCGTGGTACGGCGCCTACCAATTCCTCGCGTCGACCTGGAACGTCGCCGCAAGCCACGCGGGCCGGATCGACCTCGTCGGCGTCATCCCTTCGGCCGCGGCCCCGTCCGACCAGGACGACATCGCCTGGAGCCTGTACCAGTGGCAGGGTGCCGGCCCCTGGGGCGGCGGCTGCTGATCTGGTCTGCTTCTCTTCTCTTCTCTGTTTGTCCGAATCTCGCTCATAGTGAGAGGTTCTCGGACAAACAGATGGCTTCAAAGAGGCGCCGCCGCCGGCCGCCTGGCCAACTGAGGTCCGGCGATCGGCCGGCGGAGACCTGGAAGAGGAGAGCACATGCTGGAACGGTTTCGGGTCGACGGGAAGGTGGCGATCGTCACCGGCGCGGGGCGGGGAATCGGCGCGGCGACCGCGCTCGCCCTCGCCGAGGCCGGCGCGGATGTCGTGCTCGCCTCGCGCACCCGCGAGCAGCTCGACGCGATCGCGGACCGGGCCCGTGCGTTCGACCGGCGAGCGGTCGTCGTGCCGATGGACGTCACCGAGAACGAGGCGCTCGAGGCGCTCGTGGAGACGACCGTCGACGAGCTGGGGCGCGTAGACATCGTCGTGAACAACGCCGGCGGCACGATGCCCCGCCCGTTCATGGACACGAGCCCCGGCTACCTCGAGCGGGCGTTCCACTTCAACACGACCAGCGCGTTCGTGCTGAGCAAGGCCGCGGCGCCGCACATGCTCGAGCAGGGTGAGGGTGCGATCGTCAACATCTCGTCGGCGATCGGCCGGCTGCGCGACCGCGGGTTCGTCGCGTACGGCACTGCGAAGGCCGCGCTGACGCACATGAGCCGGCTCATGGCCGCGGACCTGGCCCCGAAGATCCGGGTGAACGCGATCGCGGTCGGATCGATCGCGACGAGCGCGCTCGAGACCGTCCTCACCGACGATGCCATCCGCGACGAGATGGTCACCGGGACGCCGCTCAAGCGCCTCGGCGAGGCCGACGACATCGCGCTCTGCGCGCTGTACCTGGCGTCGCCGGCCGCGAGCTTCGTCACCGGGAAGCTGTTCGAGATCGACGGCGGGCTCGAAGAGGCGAACCTCGCCCTGAACCTCCCGGACCTGTGAGCTGATCCGTGCGCTGGACCGTGGCGTTCCCGATGTTCCCGGCCGACCACCTGCTCCCGATGGCGCGCCGGGCCGACGAGGCCGGCTTCGACACCATCACCGTGCCGGACTCGGTCTTCTTCCCCGAGCGCGTGGAGACCGACTACCCGTACTCGGGGGACGGCGCCCGCTTCTGGTCCGGCGACACGCCGTTCGTCGACCCGTTCATCTCGATCGCGGCGATGGCCGCGGTGACCGAGCGGATCCGCTTCCTCACCAACGTCGTCAAGCTCCCGATCCGCGATCCGCTGCTCGTGGCCAAGCAGCTGTCGTCCATGGCCGTCCTCTCCGATGAGCGCGTCGGGCTCGGCGTCGGCCTGAGCTGGATGCCCGAGGAGTTCGCGTGGACCCACACGGACATGCGGACGCGAGGCAAGCGAGCGGACGAGATGATCGAGATCATCCGCCTCGTGTGCGGCGGCGGCGGTCCGCAGTGGGTCGAGTACCACGGCACGCACTACGACTTCGACCGGCTGATGATCTCCCCCGCCCCCGAGCGCCCGGTGCCGATCTCGGTCGGCGGCCTCTCGGAGCCCGCGCTGCGGCGTGCGGCGCGCCTCGGCGATGGCTGGATCTCCGTGCAGAACACCGAGGCCGACATCACCGACGCCGTCGCCGCGCTGGCGCGGTACCGCGCCGAGTACGGGCGCTCGGACGAGCCGTTCGAGGTCAACGCGCTCTGCATCGACGCTTTCGACCTCGACGGGTACCACCGCCTGGCCGACGCGGGCGTGACCGAGCTCCAGACCGTCCCCTGGTACTTCTACGGCGGCGACCCGGACGACCTGTCGGTGCAGCTCGACTCGCTCGCCCGCTTCGCGGACGAGGTCATCGCCCGGTTCTGATCGTCTCGTCGGCCTGCGGGACGGTCGGTTGCGGGCCGGCCGGCTCGGGAACCGGCTCGGGCGACTGCTGCCGCTCGCGTGCGGGTTCGAGGGCCGGGCACCCGGTGCGGCTGTCGGGCTGCTCGGCCTGGAGGTCCTCGGGCGACGGGACGTAACCGGCGGCGCGATCGATGACGCGGTGGACGTTCGAGAGCATCCCGTCGTGGTCGTCGTGGTGGCGGTGACGCGCGAGCCACGCGGTGAGCAGGCATCCGATCGCGAACGTCACGAGCGGGAACATCACGCCGAGCAGGTCGCCGAACACGACCGAGAACTGCTTTCCCAGCCGGTCCGCAACACCGGACCAGCCGCGCAGGCTCACCGTTCCCACCGCCCACGCCGCGAGCCCGAGTGCGAGCACCGAGCCCGCGAGCGCGAGCGGCACGCGCATCACCGTGAACGGGCGCGACGTCTCGCGCAGCACCCGCCGCCGGCGCCAGAGGCCGAGCGCGAGGGTCAGCGCCGCGAGCCCGGCGCCGATCGCGGCACCGGCGACGAGCGCGCTCCCGACCGGCCGGACCTCGGCGATGTTGACGAGGTCCACCTGGCTCGGGTGCTGCGGGTCGTACCGGATCGGGAGCCGCCGGTCGATCCACTTGCCGCCCGATCCCTCGACCTCGACCTGCGCGCCCTGGCGCTCGCCCGCGCGGTCGAAGTACGTGAGCCGCAGGGACAGCCCGTCGCCCTCCCGGACCTCGGTGATCGTCGCGGTGCTGCGGACCCAGTCCCGTCCGACCGTCCGCTCGTGGCGCCAGTCGCTCCAGGCGGTGTGCAGCCTCATCCCGCCCCCGATGAGGAGCGGGAGCGCCACCGCGATCAGGACGATGCAGATGCCGCCGATGAGGAGCCGCACCGGGTTCCTGACCAGGTCGGAGGCGTACCGCTTCGTCCGGCGTCCGAGCGCGGCGAGGCGGTCCATGCCGCGATCCACCCGCGTGCCGCGCGCTCGGTCCTCCATCAGGTCCCCATGGTCGCCTGTGCTCGCGTGATCGGCCATACCCGTCCAGGGCTGAACGGGAACTCCAGGGTCGCGCTTTTCGGCCGTCGGCTCCGGGCGCGCCCCGGCCGCGGCTCCCGATCCAGGCCTTCTGCCCCGGCGGGGCGGCGCGGTACGGTCCCGAGATGCGCTACGAACCCCTCGGTGACTCTGGTCTCGTCGTCTCGGTCGTCGGCCTCGGCGCGAACAACTTCGGGCGCCGGCTCGACGTCGACGGCACCCGGGCCGTCGTGGACACTGCGCTCGACCTGGGGATCAACCTCGTCGACACCGCCGACATCTACGGCAACCAGGGCGGCAGCGAGACGCTCCTCGGCGAGGTGTTGCGTGGCCGGCGCGAGCAGGTCGTCCTCGCGACGAAGTTCGGGATGGACATGGGTGGGGCGAACGGCCCGGACTGGGGCGCGCGCGGCTCCCGTCGCTACGTGCGGCTCGCGGTCGAGGCATCGTTGCGCCGGCTCCAGACCGACTGGATCGACCTCTACCAGCTCCACCAGCCCGACGGCGTCACCCCGCTCGGCGAGACCCTCGCCGCGCTCGACGAGCTCGTGCGCGAAGGCAAGGTGCGCTACGTCGGCTCGTCGAACCTCGCGGCCTGGCAGGTGGCTGACGCCGACTCCATCGCCCGCCAGGCGGGCACGAGCCGCTACATCAGCGCGCAGAACGGCTACTCGCTGCTCGACCGGACGATCGAGCGCGAGCTCACTCCCGCATGCGTCGCGCACCGCGTCGGCATCCTCCCGTACTTCCCGCTCGCCAACGGTCTGCTGACCGGCAAGTACCGGCGCGGTGAAGCGGCGCCACCAGGTACGCGCATGGAAGACCGTCTGGCCCAGGTACGCGACCGGACGTTCGACCGCGTCGAAGCGCTCGAGACCTACGCGCGCGAGCGCGACCTCACGTTGCTCGATGTCGCGATCAGCGGGCTCGCCGCGCAACCCGCGGTCGGCTCGGTGATCGCGGGCGCGACGCGGCCCGAGCAGGTCAAGGCGAACGCCGCGGCCGGTGAGTGGCAGCCGAGTGCCGACGATCTCGCGGCGCTGGACGCCATCGCGCCACGCGGCACGCGCGCCTAGCGCGCGGACGCTCAGGGTCGCGCTGATCCGGGCGCGGCGGGACTACCGTCGGCGCCATGGCTCAGACCCCGCAACCGCCTCTCGCCGGCCGCTACGAGCTGCGTCGCCAGCTCGCCACGACCCCCGCGGCGCGCGTCTACCTCGCGCAGGACCTCGAGCTCGGACGGCCTGTCGCCATCAAGGTGCTCGGGCCCGACCTGGCCCGTGACCCGCAGATCGTCGAGCGGTTCCGACGGGCCGCGAACGCCGCAGCCTCGGTGCACCACCCGAACATCGTCACGATCTACGACACCGGCGAGGACCAGGGCGCGGTCTACGTCGCGATGGAGTACGTCGAGGGGGCCAGCCTCGCCGACACCCTGCGCGACGCCCACCGGCTCGGCATCGCGCCCACGATCAACATGGGGGTCCGGGTCGCGGAGGCGCTCGACGCCGCACACGCCGCCGGTCTGGTGCACGGCAGCCTGAAGCCGGCCGACGTCCTGCTCGGTCGCGACGGCACCGTGAAGGTCACGGACTTCGGCACCGCGACGTCGGGGCTCGCCGCGCTCGCGGGGCCGGTCGCCGTCGCCACCTACGACGCGCCGGAGCAGCTGCAGGGCAACCTTCCGGACGCGCGCTCGGACCTCTACGCGCTCGGCACGTTGTTGTACGAGTCGATGACCGGGGCGCCGCCGTTCACGGGAACCGACGCGTCGGTCATCACGCAGCGCAAGCTGCAGGAGCGCGCGATCCCCCCGTCGGTCGCGATGCCGGGGATCCCGCCCGGCTTCGACGCGATCGTCGACCGGCTGCTCGAGCGCGACCCGGCCCGCCGGTACCCGACCGGCACCGCGGCGGCGACCGAGCTCATCCGGCTCGGCGAGACCGCGCAGGTACAGCTCGCGGAGCCGACGCAGGCCGTCCCCGCGGTGGCCGCGACCACCGCGATGCCCGCCGCCGCGGTCGTGCCACCTCCGCCACCGAAGAAGAAGCGCAGCGCGACCGGCTGGATCATCGCCGCGATCGTCGTGCTCGTCCTCGTCGTCGGTGGGCTCGTGGCGTACGCGATCAGCCAGAACGACGACAGCAACAAGGCGAAGGTGCAGGTGCCCGCAGTCGTCGGCACCCGGGAGGCCGAGGCGGTCGCCGCGATCAAGGCCGCGGGGTTGAGCCCGTCGACCCAGGAGGTCGCGAACGACTCGTTCGCGGTCGGCATCGTGTTCGACCAGGCGCCGGTCGCCGCGACCACCGCGACCAAGGGATCGGTCGTGGTCCTGAAGGTGAGCTCGGGGCCTGCGACGACCACGACGTCGAGCACGTCGACCACCAGCACCTCCACGTCGACGTCCACCTCGACCTCGACGAGCACCACCACGACGACCACCACCGCGCCCCCCACGTCCAGCAGCACCTGACCCATCCCACCGCTTTGGCGTCGCGTACCCCCCTG
>DASXYP010000092.1:0-13360 GCA_036502405.1 Acidimicrobiia bacterium | reverse complement strand
CGCGTCGGTCGCGCGGTCGCGGTCGGACGCGTTGGCGTGGTGCGTGCGCCTCGTCTCGCAGCACCAGGACGAGTGGATCGAGAAGCTGCGTGACGCGCTGGTCGAGGTGAACAAGGTTCGCTCGGAGGGGCCTTCGTCTTCGTAGACCTCCTGGGTTGACGGACGTTGGGGGCGAGCGGGCATCGGCCCGTGCCGGTTCCTCGTTGCCGGACGTGGGGTCGAGCGGGCATCGGTCCATTCGCTCAGACATCGCCGGCACACCCCGCCGGCGAACTCGCTCGGTGGACCGACGCCCGCTCGCCCTCCCCTGAACTTGGCGCGACCTTCGCGAGGCGGTCGGCTCCGGTTGGTTGGCGGGTCTCGTAGCCTCCCGGGCATCGGGGGCGGGTGTGCGAGACGAGGGAGTGGTGGGGTGGCGGAGCGGTTGGTGGGGAAGGTCGGGGTCGTCACGGGTGGGGCTTCGGGGATCGGGTTGGCGACGGCACGGCGGTTCGTCGAGGAGGGCGCACGGGTCGTCCTCGGGGATCGAAACGCCGAGCTGCTGGCGGATGTCGGGGCCGAGCTCGGGGAGTCGGTGGCGACCGAGGTCATCGACGTCACGGTTGAAGCGGACCTCGAGCGGCTCGTCGCCCGGGCGGTCGACGCCTTCGGTGGGCTCGACGTCGCGGTCAACTGCGCGGGGCTCGGCGCGTTCTCGCCGATCGCGGACCATCCCGCGGACGACTGGCGCATGGTGATCGACGTCTGCCTGACCGGTGTCTTCCTGTCGGTGAAGCACGAGGCGCAGGCCATGCGGGCCGGCGGCCGCGGCGGCGCGATCGTGAACATCGCGTCGATCAACGCCAAGGTCCCGGCGGTCGGGCTCGGGGCGTACTGCAGCGCGAAGGCGGGAGTCGAGATGCTGACCCGGTGCTCCGGCATGGAGCTCGGGCCGGAGGGGATCCGGGTCGCCGGGATCGGTCCGGGGTACGTCGAGACGCCCCTCACCGCGTTCGCGCAGCAGCTCCCGGCGTTGCACGACGCGTACGTCGAGTCGATCCCGATGGGAAGAGCGGGCGCGGCGACCGACATCGCCGACGCCGCGCTGTTCCTCGTGAGCGACGAGGCGTCATGGGTCTCGGGGGAGACGCTCTACGTCGACGGCGCCGAGTCGACGCGCGGCTACCCCGACTTCACCAAGCTGACCGGCTGACGCGTCGGCTCAGCCCGCGATCGGGTCGGCGAACTTCGCGAGAGGGGGCACGACGGCCTTCAGCCCGTGCTGGGTCCGCCAGGTGTTCATCTCGCTGATCTCGCCCCGCTGCCCGTCGTCCATCGCCGCCGCGAGGTTGCGGGTGGACTTCTTCTCGGCGTGGTTCGCTGCGTACGCGGCCATGTGGATCCCGCCGGCGTGGTGATCGATCATCAGCCGGGTGAACAGGTCGTCGAGCTCGGAGCCGCGGGCCGCCGCGAGCTGAGCCATCTGCGCATTGGTCGCCAGTCCGGGCATCTGGCTGCGGGGGACCGGCGGCTGCATCCAGCCCATCGCCAGCGCGGGCTCGTCACCCAGGCGGCCCCACTGGGTCAGGTAGGTGTTCATCGCGCCGATCTCGGAGCTCTGGTACGTCACGATCTCGCGGGCCATCTGCAGCAGCCGGGGGTCGTTCCCGTTGCGGATGTAGTCGAGCGCCATCGTCAGGGCCTGCTGGTGGTGGGCGCTCATGTCGTAGAAGAACCCGACGTCGACCGAGTCCTTGCCGGGGTCCGATCCGCCTCGGTTGCCGATGCCCCACCCGACGACGCCGGCGACGAACACGACGACGAGCGCGAGGACGACGATCTGCCAGGCCGCGGGACCGCGCCGGGGGTCGTCGTGGCCCCTGCCTGCGCCCGGCGGGTCGGCGCGACCTGCGCCGGGGTCGTGCACCTGCGTCGCATCGGGAGTGGTCACACCGGTCACGTCGCTCACCGCTTCCGCTCCTGGCCCTGCGGGCCGGGCCGACGACCCGGCCACCGGCGAAACGCTCCGCTCCTGTGTCGAGCCGCGTGGCGTCTTGCTCCGCTCACAACGTTGCTGGTCTCTTCGGGGTTCCGGCGTCGTGCTCGTCTTCCTCGCAGGTGTGGCACTCGAGCTCGAGCGTGGCGTGCTCGATCCCGAACTGCTCCGCGAGCTCGACCTTCAGCTGGTCCCCGCGCGCCTGGGCCTCGTGCAGGGTCAGCTCGCCGGCGAGCACGACGTGCGCCGAGAGCGCCGGGGTCTCCGAGCCGATCGACCAGACGTGGAGGTGGTGCACCGCCTCCACCCCGTCCGCGCCGGTGAGCGCGCGCTCGACCGCCTCGACGTCGAGGCCCTTCGGTGCGCCCTCGAGCAGCACCCGGGTCGCATCCCGCAGGAGCTGCCACGCGGCCACGAGGACCAGGGCGGAGATGAAGATCGACACCAGCGGGTCGACCCAGTCGGCGCCGGTGGTGAGCACGACGAGCCCCGCGACGACGACCCCCAGCGACCCGACCGCGTCGGATGCCAGGTGGAGGAATGCGCCCCGGAGGTTGAGGCTGTCACCGCTGGAGCGGGCGATGATCCAGGCGCTCCCCGCGTTCACCGCGAGGCCGAGCAGCCCGACGACGACCACGCCGAGCCCGTCGATCGACTCCGGGTGCGAGAAGCGCTGGATCGCCTCGTAGACGACCCAGCCGGACACGAGGACGAGGGCGGCCGCGTTCGCCTGGGCCGCGAGGACCTCGGCCCGTTGCATCCCGTAGGTGTTGCGGCTCGAGGCCGGCCGGGTGATGAGTGCCTGGGCCAGCAGCGCGAGCGCGAGCGCGACGACGTCCGAGGCCATGTGGGCCGAGTCCGCGATGAGGGCGAGCGACCCGAAGGCGATGCCGGCGGCGAGCTGGACGCCGAAGAACACGAGGTTCGCGACCAGCGCGATCTGCAGCGCGCGGACCCGGCTCCGGTGGGTCTCGGCTTCGCCGGTGCCGTCCGCAGGCGCGGCGTGCGCGTGATGGTCGTGCGCCACGTGACCACGGTACTTCCGGGTCGCCGTGGTTCCGGTCAGGGCGCGGGGGCCGCTCCCGCCCACCGGGCGCGGCGCGGTCAGCTCGGTCGGGCGGGAGAGATCTCCGGGGCCGCTCCCGCCCGCCGGGCGCGGCGCGGTCAGCTCGGTCGGGCGGGAGAGATCTCCGAAAGCAGGAAGTCCAGCACGAGACGGTTGACCGCCTCGGGTTGGTCGAGGTGCAGGAAGTGGCCGCTCGCCGGGACGATCTCGATGTCGAGCCCGGCGGGGAAGAACGGCTGCATCTCGTCCTCGACCACGAGCTCCACGCCCATGCACCCGTCGTCGGCCCCGTGGAGGTACAGCGTCGGCACGGGCGTCGGGCCGTTGCCGGCGGCCTGGATCGCGTCGAGCGCGGGGTCGCCCGGCTTCGTGCCGAGCATCGACCGGTAGTAGCTGATCGCCGCGGCGGTGGAGCCCGGTGCGCCGAGCGTCGCCTTGAGATCGCGCATGAAGCCCGGATCCGGGACCAGCCCCGGCGACCAGTCGCGCCAGAGCATGTCGATGACCGCGAAGTCGTCGCCCGGCACGATGAGCTCGGCGAGCGGGGTCTGGAAGAAGAAGATGTACCAGGACCGCTTGAGCTGGGCGGGCGTCGAGAGGAACCGGGCCATGAGCGCGGCCTGGTGCGGCACCGCCATCGTCACCAGCTTCGAGAACCGCTCCGGGCGGTGCCCGACGGCCGTGTACGCCGCGATCGCACCCCAGTCGTGGCCGATCAGGACCGCGTCGCGGTCGCCGCCGAGCTCGTCGGCCAGCGCGAGCGCGTCCAGCGCGAGGGCGGCGACCTGGTAGTTGTCGTCGGGCGCGAGGCCGGTGGGCGAGTAGCCCCGCAACCACGGTGCGACGACGTGGTAGCCGGCCGCCGCGAGCTCGGGCATCAGGTGCTGCCACGTCGGCGCGTGGTCGGGGAACCCGTGCAGGCACAGCGCCAGCGGCCCGTCGTCGGGCCCGGCCTCGAGGTAGGCGATGTCGATGCCGTTGGCCTGGACGCGCTTCGGATCGGTCATGGCGGGGAGCGTAGGCAGCCGGCGGCCCGGCCGGTCGTGACGCCCGCCCGACCTTCGTTTGCCAACGAACCGTTAGCCAACTAATAGTATGTCCCCTATGGAGCCGCCCCTCGGACGCCGCCTCTGGCTCGGCCATCGCGCCGTGCACGACGCGCTCGACGCGCGCATGGGCGAGCGGGGGGCCAGCCTCTGGCACTGGATCCTGCTGAAGCACGCGGCCGAGGCCGACGGGTCCAGCCAGCGGGAGCTGGCCGAGAACATGCACATCGAACCACCGACGCTCGTGCGCCACCTCGACAAGCTCGCGGACGAGGGCTTGGTCGAGCGGCGGCGCGACGACCGCGACCGGCGGGTCGCCCGTGTGTTCATCACCGCGGCCGGCCGCCAACGGCTCCGGGAGCTCGGCCGAGTGCAGGAGGAGGTCGACCGCGAGCTGCGGTCGATGCTGAGCGACGACGAAGTCGAGGTGCTCGGCGCCACCCTCATGCGGATCCACGAACACTTCGACCACCACGAGGAGGAACGTCGTGTCAGCAACCGGACTTGACCCGCGTCCCGCGTCCGTCGCGCACGACCCGGACGAGGTCATCCACACCGACCAGCTGACCAAGGTCTATCCCGGCGACATCAAGGCGGTCGACGCGCTCGACCTCTCGGTCCACCGGGGTGAGATCTTCGGTCTGCTCGGCCCGAACGGTGCCGGAAAGACGACGACCGCGGGGATGCTCACCACCCGGGTGATCCCGACCAGCGGGCACGCGCTGGTCGGCGGCGTCGACGTCGTCCGCCACCCGTCCGCCGCGAAGCAGGTGATCGGCGTCGTCCCCCAGACGAACACCCTCGACCGCGCGCTGACCGTCTGGGAGAACCTCTACTTCCACGGCCGCTTCTTCGGCATGAACGCGAAGACGTCGAAGGGCGAGGCCACGCGCCTGCTCGAGCAGTTCCGGCTCTCGGAGCGGGCGCAGTCCCCGGTCCTCGCGCTCTCCGGGGGCATGGCCCAACGGCTCATGGTGGCGCGGGCGATCATGCACCGGCCCGCGATCCTGTTCCTCGACGAGCCGACCGCGGGGCTGGACCCACAGAGCCGCATCGCCCTGTGGGACATCCTCGGCGAGCTGCACGGCGACGGGCAGACGATCCTGCTCACGACGCACTACATGGAAGAGGCCGACGAGCTCTGCGACCGGCTCGCGATCATCGACCGCGGCCGCCTGCTCGCGCTCGACACGCCGGCGGCGCTCAAGCAGTCGGTGGGCATCGACGCCATGGTCACCGTCACGGCCGACGGTGACCTCGACCAGCTCGCGCGGGTGCTGCGCGACGAGATCCCCAACGCCACCACCGTCGAGCACGCCGACGACGTCGTCCGCATGGGCGTGCGCCAGATCCGCGGCGTGCTCCCGAAGGTGGTCGACGCGGCCGAGCGTCACGGCTTCACGGTCTCCGACCTCTCGTCGACCGAGCCCACGCTCGAGACCGTCTTCATCAACCTCACCGGGAAGGACCTGCGCGAATGACGACCGTCACGACCACCGCCCCGCTCCCCGGCGTCAAGGAGCTCGAACGCTCCGCCCGGAAGTCGACCCGCACCGCGTTCCGCGCCTTGTTCCTCCGGGACATCACCGTGTTGCGCAAGTCCCTCAAGGAGTTCCTGCCCCGCACGCTGCTGCAGCCGTTCCTGCTCGTCTTCATCTTCACGTACGTGTTCCCGAAGATCGGCCAGGGTGTCGGCGGCTCCGGGGCCGCGGCGGCCGAGTTCTCGACCCGGCTCGTCGCGGGGGTGATCGGCCTGTCGATCATGTTCCAGGGGATCCAGTCGGTCGCGCTGCCGATGGTCCAGGAGTTCGGGTACACCCGCGAGATCGAGGACCGGGTCCTCGCCCCGATGCCGGTCTCCCTGGTGGCGATCGAGAAGGTGATCTCGGGCGCGTTCAACGGGCTCTTCGCCGCGCTGCTCGTGTTCCCGATCGCGGCCATCGTCCCGGCCACCCCGGTGCACCTCGACATCAACTGGCCGATTCTGCTCACGCTCGCCCCGCTCGCCTGCTACATGTGCGGTGCCCTCGGCCTGACCTTCGGCACCCGGTTCGACCCCCGCACGGTGCCGATGCTGTTCGGCATCGTCGTGCTCCCGCTCACGTTCCTCGGCGCGATCTACTACTCGTGGTCCTCGCTGGCGCCGATCCCGTGGCTGAAGGTGTTCGTGCTGCTCAACCCGCTCGTCTACATGTGCGAGGGGTTCCGGGCCGCGCTGACCACGAGCGAGCACATGAGCCTCTGGGCCGTCTACCCCGTGATGATCGGCTTCTCCGCCCTCTTCACCTGGCTGGGGATCGCGGGGTTCAAGAAGCGGGTCCTGTCCTGAATCCTTCAGGCCGGAGCCGGTCCGGCCGAGACGCGTGGGTGTTTTCCGCGGATGTTTGTGGGTATCCTCCCCGTCCAATGTCGGGGGGCATGAACGTCACCTTCCACGGCGTCCGCGGCTCCACTCCGTGCGACGGCCCGCAGCTCGCCCGCTACGGCGGGAACACCTCCTGTGTCGCGGTCGAGGTGGAGGGGCAGGCGCCGATCGTGTTCGACCTCGGCACCGGCCTGCGGAACTTCGGGCTCGAGCTGCTCGCCCGGGACGCGACCGAGGAGTTCCACGGCACGGTGCTGCTGAGCCACCTCCACTGGGACCACGTCCAGGGCCTGCCGTTCTTCGTGCCGATCCACCGCCCCGGTGCCACGCTCGACGTGTACGGGCCGCGCCAGGAGGAAGGCCCGCTCGGCGAGGTCTTCACCGGGATGATGCAGCCGCCGTACTTTCCGATCACCCCCGACCAGCTCGAGGGCTCGGTGCAGTTCCACGACGTCGGCGACGACGACTTCCCGCTCTCGACCACCGCGAAGGTCCGGTCCCGCTGGATCCGGCACGTCGGGCCGACCCTCGGCTACCGCCTCGAGTGGCAGGGCGTCTCGATCGCGTACCTGTCGGACCACGGCCAGGGTTGCGTGGGCACGATGTCGAAGGCCGGGATGAGCGAGGAGCGGTCGGACGACTTCGTGCCCGACGACGTGCTCGACCTCTGCGACGGTGTCGACCTCCTCATCCACGACGCGCAGCACACGCCGGCGGAGTTCGAGCACAAGCGGCACTGGGGTCACTGCACCGTGGACTACGCGGTGCACGTCGCGAAGGAAGCCGGCGCGGCGCGACTCGCGCTGTTCCACCACGACCCCGCGCACAGCGACGACGAGATCGACCTGCTGGTGCAGGCCGCGAGCGAGACGGCGTGCCGCATCGGCGGGGGCGAGGTGCTGGCGGCCGCCGAGGGCCTGTCCCTCGAGCTCGCGCCGTCACACTCGCACGGGCGCGACCCGCGGGCGTGACCGAAGAGGCGCCGTCACAGGTCTCCGACACCGACATCCTGAAGCCCGACGCGGCGTCGTTCCGCTCGGTCCTCGGCCACTTCGCCACCGGCATCACCGTGATCACCGCGATGGACGACGACGAGCCCGTCGGCATCGCGGCGAACTCCTTCACGTCGGTGTCGCTCGACCCGCCGCTCGTGCTCTTCTGCGCCGCCAAGACGTCGTCGACGTGGCCCCGGATCCAGCGCGCCGGCCACTTCACGGTGAACGTGCTCGACGAGCACCAGGAGCACATCTCCCGGCTGTTCGCGCAGAAGGGCGCCGACCGGTTCGGTCAGATCGACTGGCACCGCGGCGACCGCGGCCCGATCCTCCACGACGTGCACGCGTACCTGGACTGCACCATCGAGCGCGAGCACGACGCGGGCGACCACGTCATCGTCGTCGGCCGGGTCCACGAGCTGGGGCTGACCGCCGACGCCGGGCCGCTGCTCTTCTACCAGGGTCGCTACGGCCGCCTGCTCGGCGACGACTGACGGCTTCCGCGGCTCGCTAGGCACCACGGCCGGGCTGACGGCCCGAGCCGCCCCGCCGGCGCGGCTTGGTCTGACGGTCGAGCTCCGCACCGAGGCAGAAGAGCCCGGTCGCCGCGGACGCGCTGACCGCGGCCACGACGATCGCGAGCAGTGTCGCGAGGGTGTCCAGGCCCGCCAGCATGAGCAACGTGGCGACGACCAGCGCGCCGAACACGATGAGCGCCTGGAAGCGCGCGGCGGCCGTCGTGTCGCGGTTGCGCGATGGGCTGAGCCGCGGCGCCAGCACCGCCCGCCAGAACACCGCGGTCGGCCCGGAGCGGCCGAGGGCGGCGTCGAGGCCGGGCAGCACGGCGGCGACCGGGATCAGCCACTCGATCGAGAAGACGAACCCGGCGAGGAGCACCACCGTCACCACGCCCTGCTGGAGCCGGAGGATCCGGGCGTCGACCGCGGGCACCGGACGACCCTACAACGGGCCTCGCGCGCTGCTGCGGCCCGGTGAACCACCCTTCAGAGTGCGTCGGTGGGGGTCGATACGGTTGTGGCCCAACCCGGATGCAAGGGACGATCAGGACGATGCAGCAGCACGCGAGACGGCAGGCGGTGTAGGCGGTCGATGGACGTTCGGATGCTCGGCTCGGCCGAGGTGCTGCGGGGCTCGGTCGGTGACGTCGCCCGCCAGCGGGAGTCCCACCGCCGTCGCCGGGTGCGCCAGGTCAGTCTCCTGCTCGCGGCCGTCGCGCTGTTCCTCTACTGGCGCTGGGTCGGCGGCAACCCCGTCCGGCTCGGCTGGCCCGACCTCACGATCCCGGCCGGGCTGAAGGACTACCTGCCCGGGCTCATCCTGATCGTCGTGCTCGGCGGCGTGCTCGTCGTTCCGCTCGCCACCGCGGGGCGGTCCCCCCACACGCTGTACCGCCCGAGCGAGATCCCGGTGACGTTCGACGACGTCGTCGGGCTCGGCATCGTGCGCGACGAGGTCATCAAGACGCTCAACCTGTTCCTCGCGTTCAAGACGTTCCGCGAGACCATGGGCGGGACGCCGCGGCGCGCGATCCTCTTCGAGGGACCACCCGGTACCGGCAAGACGTACATGGCCAAGGCGATGGCCCGTGAAGCCGCGGTGCCGTTCCTCTTCGTCTCGGCCAGCGCGTTCCAGTCGATGTACTACGGCCAGACCAACCGGAAGATCCGGTCGTTCTTCAAGGAGCTCCGCAAGACCGCGCGTCGCGAAGGTGGCGCGATCGGGTTCATCGAGGAGATCGACGCCATCGCGGGCGCCCGCCAGGGGATGAGCCGCGCGACGCAGGTCGACCGCGCGACCGGACGCGACGTCTCGGCCGCGGCCGGCGAAGGCGTCACCGGCGTCGTCAACGAGCTGCTGGTCCAGATGCAGTCGTTCGACGAGTCGACGTTCGGGGGCCGGGTCCGGGGCTGGGGGATCGACCGGGTCAACCGCTTCCTCCCCCCGGACCACCAGATCCTGAAGCGCCCGCCGACCGGCTCGAACATCCTGGTGATCGGCGCGACCAACCGCGCCGCGGACCTCGACCCCGCCCTGCTGCGGCCCGGGCGCTTCGACCGGTCGATCTACTTCGGGCTGCCGGGGCGGGGCGGCCGGCGAGAGATCATCGACTACTACCTGAACAAGAAGGCTCACGTCCCCGAGCTCGACAAGGACGAGCGGCGCGACCAGCTCGCGGCGATGACGTTCCAGTACTCACCGGTGATGATCGAGCACCTCTTCGACGAAGCGCTCGTCTGGTGTCTCCGCGACGGGCGCGACGCGATGGACTGGGCCGACGTCCAGCAGGCGAAGCTGACCGAGGAGATCGGGCTCGCGCAGCCGGTCGAGTACACGATCGAGGAGAAGGCCTTCATCGCGACCCACGAGGCGGGGCACGCGACGGTCGCGTACCTCGTCGGCGTCGGTCGCAAGCTCGAAGTGCTGAGCATCGTGAAGCGGCGTGAAGCGCTCGGCCTGCTCGCGCACTCGGACACGGAGGAGCGCTACACCCGCACGCGCTCCGAGCTCGTCGCGAGCATCCAGATCAGCTTCGGCGGCATGACCGCCGAGGAGCTCTTCTTCGGTGAGTCGGGCACCGGCCCCGGCGGCGACCTCGTCAGCGCGACGACGCTCGCCGCGCAGATGGTCGGCTCGTACGGCATGGCGGGCACGCTGCTCAGCTTCGAGGCGATCGAAGCCGGCCCGATCAACCAGGGGATCGTCGCGAAGGTGCTGAACGACGACGAGGGCCGGCGCTCCGTCGAGCGCATCCTCGAGTCGGCCAAGTCCGACGTTCGCAACCTGCTCGACTCGCACCGCCATCTGGTCGTCGCGCTCCGGGACGCGCTGCTCGACCAGGAGGAGCTCGTCGGCGACGAGATCGTCGACGTGCTCCAGCGCGCCGAGACCGAGCACGAGGCCGCCGGGAACCTGCCGTGACGGGCGACCGGAACCCGGTGGGCGTGATCCGGCGGGTCGCGGCCGACGGCACCATCGTGTTCGTGGGGCCCGACGCCGACGAGGTGGGCGCCGCCGTGCGTGAGGCCACCGCCGCCGGCGAGCGGGCCGCGGGCCTGGTCGGCTCGATCGACGGTCCCGCCGTCGCGCAGGCGGTCGACGAGATGGTCGCCGAGCTGTTCGCGGCCCGCTCCCATTCCTGACGAGCCCGTCAGGAGGCGCTGGTAACGTCGCTGGCCGCCCCGAACGCACCCCGCGTCGGGGACGCGAGGGGTGTGTGGACGCGTGAGCGTGGACGGAGAGAGCGGGTCGGCGGAGCCACAGCGCGACCGGTCGGAGGAGGCCGAGCGCCGGCGCCGCCGTGAGGGCTGGCGGCTGATGGGCAGCGCGATCCGCCCGCAGCGCTGGTGGGTCGCGGGAGGCATCGGCGCCGGCGTGTTCTGGACGCTCGCCAAGCTCACGGTGCCGCTGCTCGCCGCCGCGGCGATCGACGACGGGATCCGGAAGGGCGACACCAAGACGGTGGTCGTCCTCACGCTCGCCATGGTGGCGGTCGGCGTGGTGCAGGCGGTCTCGACCGGCCTGCGCCGCTACGCCGCGTTCCGCATCGCGCTGCGCACCGAGACCGACCTGCGCCAGCGGCTGTTCGCCCACCTCCAACGCCTGCACTTCGCGTTCCACGACCAGGCCCAGACCGGCCAGCTCATGGCGCGCGCGAACACCGACATCCAGCAGGTCGAGACCGTCGTGATCCTGATCCCGCTGACCGCGGCGAGCTGCCTCACGATGGTCGGGGTGCTCGTGATCATGGTCATCAAGAGCCCGGTGCTCGCACTGCTGGCGCTCGGCGCGCTCCCGTTCCTGAACATCGCCGCGACGCGCTTCAGCAACCGGATCGCACCGGTCAACCTCGGGCTGCAGGAGGAGCTCGCCGACCTCTCCGGCGTCGTGGAGGAGAGCCTCTCGGGCGTACGGGTGGTGAAGGGCTTCGGCGCGGAGCGCATGCAGATCCGCCGGCTGCAGTCGGAGGCCCAGAGCGTTCTCGACCAGGCGCTCGCCGCGGCGAAGCTGCGGGCCGGGTTCATACCGCTGATCGACTTCCTCCCGACGATCTCGATGGTCGCGATCCTCTGGTACGGCGGGCACCAGGTGCTCGACGGCCAGCTCCAGGTCGGCGACATCCTCGCGTTCAACCTCTACATCCTGATGCTGATCTGGCCGCTGCGGATGATCGGGATGCTCATCGCGCAGGCGTCGCGTGCGTCCGCCGGCGCGGGCCGGGTGCACGAGGTCCTCGAGACCGATCCCGAGATCATCGACCACCCGGCGTCCGTGTCCCTGCCGTCGGGCCCGGGCACCGTGACGTTCGAGGGCGTGCGCTTCGGGTACGGCGGAGGCCGCTCGGTGCTCGACGGGCTCGACCTGACGATCCACGGCGGGGAGGCCGTCGCGCTCGTCGGCGCGACCGGGAGCGGCAAGACGACCGTCGCGCGCCTGCTGCCGCGCTTCTACGACGTCGAGGCCGGCCGCGTCCTGCTCGACGGCGTCGACGTCCGCGACCTCGGGCTCCGGGAGCTCCGGAAGTCGATCGGGATCGTCTTCGAGGACACCTTCCTGTTCTCCGACAGCGTCCGCGAGAACATCGCGTTCGCGGACCCGGAGGCGTCGCAGGACGCGGTCCGGCGCGCCGCACGCCTGTCGGGCGCCGACGCGTTCATCGACGCGTTGCCCGAGGGGTACGACACCATGATCGGCGAGCACGGGTTCTCGCTGTCGGGTGGTCAGCGCCAGCGCATCGCCATCGCGCGTGCCGTGCTCGCAGATCCGCGGGTGCTGATCCTCGACGACGCCACGTCCTCGGTCGACCCGACCAAGGAGCACGAGATCCGCGCCGCACTCGGCGAGGTGATGACGGGGCGGACGACGATCATCATCGCCCACCGGCCCGCGACGATCGCGCTCGCCGACCGGGTCATCCTGCTCGCCGACGGGATCGCGGTCGCCGAGGGAACCCACGCCGAGCTGCTGGCCACGTCCGAGCGGTACCGCGCGGTGTTGGCCGCCGCGGAGACGCCGGGTCCCTCGGCCGTCGAAGGGGCGCGGGCATGAGGGGCGGCTGGGTCGAAGGGGGGCCCGTCGACGAGGAGTCGAAGCTCGACCGGGCCCAGGCCCATCAGGTGGTGCGCCGCCTGTGGGCGCTGCTGCGGCCGTACAAGAAGCGGATCGCGGTCGCATCCGTCGTGCTCGTCGCGCAGACCGCCTGCCTGCTCGCGGGGCCCGCGCTCGTTCGCTTCGGCGTGGACTCCGGCCTGACCGGGCACGACCCGCAGGCGCTCGACACCGCGGCCGCCGCCTACCTCGTCGTCGCCATCCTCGGCCTGTTCACCGGCCGCTGGGTGATCTGGCTGGTGAGCCGCACCGGCGAGCAGTTCCTCCAGGAGCTGCGCGAGCGGGTGTTCCGCCACCTCATGGGCCTGTCGATGGACTTCTACGAGCGGGAGAAGACCGGGCGGCTCGTCTCGCGCATGACCGCCGACATCGACGCGCTCCAGGAGCTGATCTCGCAGGGGCTCGTGCTGTTCATCCAGAACATCCTGATCTTCTTCGGCGCGCTCGCGGCGATCTTCATCATGAGCTGGCAGCTTGCGCTGGTGACGCTCGTCATCGTCCCGCCGCTGCTCCTGGCGAGCCGCTGGTTCCGGCGCGAGTCGAACCGCGCGTACCTCGAGGTGCGCGAGTCGATCGGGCAGAACCTCGCGACGCTGCAGGAGGGCCTCGAAGGGGTCCGGGTGGTGCAGGCGTTCGGTCGCGAAGGCGGCTGGATCCGGCGCTTCCACTCGACGAACGAGGCCCAGTACGACGCGAACCTCGAGACGGTCCGCATCTCGGCCCGGTACTTCCCGTTCGTCGAGTTCACGGGTGTGCTCGGGATCGCCGTGGTGGTCGGCGTCGGCG
>DASXYP010000091.1:0-39748 GCA_036502405.1 Acidimicrobiia bacterium | reverse complement strand
CGATCACCTCGGGGATCCCCCACATCGACGGGGCGCGCCGGTAGTTTCTCGGCTCCTGAGGGCCACGCGGGCGGTCGGCACGGGGAGAATTGTTGTGGGCGGACGGCGTCTACGCCGCCTCCAGCGGGCTCGCCACCACCGCGTCGGCATCGCCGTCGTCGCGACCGTGGCGGTGCTCGCAGGAGCGGTCACCATCTTCACCACCACCGTCGACCGGGGCGAGGCCGCGACCGGCAACGAGACCGCCTCACCCGCGCAGCACGCGCAGGCGCGCCCCCTGACGTTGCGGGCCCACACCGTCGTGAAGTCGGTGCTGACCAAGGACCGCGTGAACCCCTACCCGGCGCCGCCCGCGAGCTCCGGGGCGGGCCGGCGCGTCGTCTACTGCGGCTCCTGCCAGCGGGTCTGGCTGATCGAGGCCGACGGGTGGGTCTACGTGTCCTATCCGGTCTCGGGCCGCCGCAACTACCCCCGGACCGGAACGTTCAAGGTGATCCGGCGGATCAACCCCGGGTGGTCCCACACGCTGCGGCTCCCCTACTTCGTCGGGTTCACCTACGGGAACACCACCGACATCGGCTTCCACGGCATCCCGCTCAATCCCAACGGCAGCCAGATCGAACCCGACTCGCAGCTCGGGACCTACCGCAGTCACGGCTGCGTGCGCGAGAGCCAGTACTTCGCGCGCGTGATGTGGGACTGGGCGTCGATGGGGACGCCCGTCGTCGTCGTGGCCTAGCGACTACGAGCCCGAGCGCTTCGGCGCCTTCGGCGTGGGCACCGTGCTCGCGTCGATGTGCACGACGATCCCGACCGCGGGGCGCGCCTTCGCGTTCGCCGGGTGGCGCATGCCCGGCAGGCGTGGCGGCTTCGGCGTCTTCGCCTTGCGGTAGTCGACCGACTTGGGGTGCTTCGCGTCGAGGTACTTCTGGATGTCGAGGCTGTCGGTCGCGGGCACGGCAGGTCCGGAGCACGGCAGGACCCGCTCGATGTTCGACGGCGTGCTGGTGGTGAAGTGGTTGCCGGCGAAGCAGTTGCCCGACCCGCCGAACCAGCCCAGGTCACCGACGTGCGATCGGTAGACGAGGTTGTCCACGACCTGGTTGTCGTACGGGAACCACACTGACCCGCCCGGGTACGGGACGATCACGATCCCCGCGAGGTCGTGGTCGAACACGCGGTTGTGCGTGACGAGGTCGTGCACCCCGCCTGCGACGAGGATGCCGTTCCCCTCGGCGAGGAGCGCGTCGTCGATCGCCGGCGTCTTGCTGTTGTTGTTGTCGTAGACCAGGTTGCCGACGATCGTGGCGTCGTGCTGCGGCGGGTTCTTCTCGCCGTCCTCGCTGTTCGGCACGATGCCGACGCGGTTGCGGCGCCAGGTGGAATTCGTGATGACGAGATCGCCGCCCGCGTTCGTGCCCGAGAACCCGATCCCGTTGTACTCCGCGAGCACGTGGGTCACGATCGAGTTACACGGGAAGCACTGCCCGATGTAGAAGCCCGCATCGGGTGAGCCCGACCCGTAGTCGTGGTCGAGCTTCCCGTCGACCGAGTCGAACGCGTAGATCGCGTAGTCACCGGTGCGCGTCGCGGTGAGGTACGACCCGCGGTAGCCCTTCGCACCGGTCCAGAAGAACCCGTTCTTCGTGTAATTGCGTGCGGTCATGTTCTCGATGGTCACGCCGCTCGCGCCGAGGACCTTGATCCCGTTGTCAAGCCTGAAGCCGCCGTCGAGGATCGTGCGGTTGCGGTCCAGGCCGCGGATCACCAGCCGGTCGGTGGTGACGGTCACGGCCTCCCGGTAGACCCCGGGCGACAGCAGGATCAGCGAGCCCGCAGGGGCGCGGTCCACCGCCTCCTGGATGTGCCCGACGTCTTTCGGGACGTGGATCGTGCGGGGCCGTCCGGTCGTGGTGCGCGGCGCTCGGTGCGACGCGGCGGCCGGGATGGTGCCGTCCGCGTTCTTCACGATGATCGTGCCGTACATGCCCTTGCCCGGCGCGCCGTGGAACGAGCAGAAGTACCCGTAGACCCCGGGCGTGTCCATGCGGTGCTCGTAGCTCTTGTGGGGCGGGATCGTCGGGCTCTTCCAACCCACCGACGCGGCGTGGTCGGGGATCACGTTGTGCTTGTTGCGCCCGTCGTTGTCCCAGCGCACGACGGTCCCCGGGTCGACCGTGAGCGTCTGCGGGAGGAACGCGTTGTCCTGCATCGTGACCGCGGTCTCGGTGTAGTCGTCCGCCGCCGGGCGCGGCGCGGCTGCGGGCGCGGCCGAGCCGCGCGCGGCCGGGCCGAACACCGCCAGCAGGATGAGCGCCCCGCCCACGACCACGACGGTCGCGAGCAGGCGCGAGGCGCGTCGGGTCACCGCGCCCCGTTGGCGCTGGGCTTCTTGAAGGTGCTGAGCAGCTCGACCAGCGTCCGCACGCCGAAGCCGGTGCCGCCGCGCACGTACACGCCGTCGTCGGAGCCCGCCCGCGACGGACCCGCGATGTCGAGGTGCACCCACGGCACGTCACCCACGAACGCCTGCAGGAACAGGCCTGCGGTCAGCGCGCCGCCGTAGCCGCCGCTGCCGATGTTCTTGATGTCCGCGACCTCGGACTCGATGAGCTTGTTGTAGGCGTCCGGCAGCGGCAGCGGCCAGAGCTGCTCGCCGGCGCGGTCGCCGGCGGCCCGCACCTGATCGCCCCAGGACTCGTTGCTCGTCATCAGGCCGGCGATCTTCTCGCCCAGCGCCACGACGCACGCGCCGGTGAGCGTCGCCAGGTCCACGATCGCGTCCGGCTCCTCCTCGACCGCGAGCGAGAGCCCATCGGCGAGGATGAGGCGGCCCTCGGCGTCCGTGTTCAGCACCTCGACGGTCTTGCCGTTGCGGATCTTGAGCACGTCGCCCGGACGGATCGCGGTGCCGCTCGGCATGTTCTCGACCATCGGCGTGAACGCGATGACCTTGGTCTTCACGCCGAGATCCTTGAGGGTCGACATCGCGCCGATCACGGCCGCGGCGCCACCCATGTCGGTCTTCATCGTCTCCATGCCGCCCGCGGGCTTGATCGAGAGCCCGCCGGAGTCGAACACGACGCCCTTGCCGACCAGCGCGACCGTGCCGCGCGCGCCCGGGGGCGCGTAGGTCATCTTCACCATGCGCGGCGGGTTGTCGGAGCCCTGGCCGACGCCGAGAACACCACCGAGCCGCTCCCGGGTCAGTGCGGCACCCTCGAGGACCTCCACCTTCACGCCCTTGCCCCGCAGCAGCGTCTGGGCCGACTTCGCGAACGTGGCCGGCGGCTTCTCCTTCGCCGGCGTGTTCACCGCGTCACGCGCCCAGACCACCGCATCGCTGATCACGCGGCCGCGCTCCAGCGCCGCGCTGACCCGCGCCCCGCCCCGGCCCACGACGACGACCTCCTCGAGCTTCGACGGCTTCGCGTCGGACTTGTACTCGAGGTACTGGTACCCGCCGAGCGCGAAGCCCTCCGCGATCGCCTGCGCGACCGCGGGCTTGTCGAGCCCGGCCGGTGCCGCGTCGAGCAGCGTCGTCGCGACGGTCTTGACCTTCTTGGCCCGCCGGGCCAGCGCGGCCGCGGCGTTGCGCAGCGTGTCGAGCGTCAGGTCCTCCTGCACGCCGAGGCCGACGAGGACGGCCGCCTTGGCCCCGAGGCTGCCGTTGGTCGGGACGGCCAGGGTCTGGCCCGGCTTGCCCTCGAAGCCGGCCTCGTCCATGAACGCGGCAAGCCCGCCGCCGACCGCGCGGTCGACCACGTCCGCGCCGGGCCCGAGCTCGGCAGGCGCGAAGACCGGGACCGCGAGGAGGTCCGCGCTGACACGGTCCGCGGGCGTGGACACGAGGGAGAAGGAGAGGGGCACAGGAGCCTCCGGATGGGTGGGTGGGTTCAGGGGGTCGTGCTCGCGGCCCGGGCCGGGCGGAACTCGCCCTCCTGCCAGCGGGCCAGAGTCCAACACAGGTCGGCCAGGCGGTTGAGGTACGGGACCACCTGGCTCTCGGGCTCGAGCCACCCGACCGTCGTCGCGGTCACGGACTCGCGCTCGGCCCGGCGCACGATCGTGCGGGCCAGGTCCAGCGCGGCGGCGACGCGGTTCTCCCCCGGCAGGACGAACTCGGTCGGCATGTCGAAGCGGGCGGTGACGTCGTCGATCACGGGCTCCAGCGCGGTCACCATCCCGCTGGTGACCCGCGTCGTCCCGTCGGTGAGCTTGTGCCGGTTGTCGGGCGCGGTGGCGAGCTCGGCGCCGACCACGAACAGGTCCCGCTGGAGGCGCACGAGCAGGACGTTGAGCTCCCCGTCGGGCGGACATTCCGGACGGGCCAGGCCCAGCGCGGCGACCGCTTCGTCGGTGGCGCCGTACGCGGTCGGGCCCGGTGCGTCCTTGGGGATCCGGCCGCCGTAGAGCAGCCCGGTGCTGCCGTCGTCGCCCTTGCGCGTGTACACCTTCATCTCGCCCGAGTCTACGGCCGAAGGGCCCGGAGACGGCGAGAGGTGCCCCATTCGCGGCTACCCGCTCGGTCATGATGGGCGCCATGAGAATGCGCTCGGGCCTGGTCGTCGCCGCCCTGATCCTGCTCGCGGCGTGCGGCGGCGGCAGCGGCTCGGAGAGCTCGTCCACCACCACGACGCCGCCCTCGACCGCGCCCACCGCGCCCGGCGTGCCGACGCTGACCGCGCCCGGCCGCGAGAACATCGCGTTCTACTACCAGCGCATCGCGCGCACGACCGACCTCAGCAAGCTCGGCAACGTCAGCCTCGTGGTCACCGGCAAGACCGCGGGTCGCACCGCGGCGGTGGCGATCAAGAAGACCGGCGCCAAGGCGTACCGGGGCGTCCAGGCCTACTGGTTCGCCGACGGGGACAGCTACGACGGCCTCGAGGTGACGAAGCGCATGGACTGGGCCTTCTGCCTGTCCGGCTCGACCCCGCTCGTCGCCCGGACCGACGCGCGCGGCGTCAAGTGGTACTTCCTCGACTCGAACGAGCGCGCGGTGCGTCAGGCGTTCGCGGAGCGGATGACCATCCTGCGCAAGCAGGGATGGAACGGCATCTTCTTCGACCGTGGCTTCGCCGCGATGACGGGGCGCGACGACGTCGCGAACCCCGCATGGGACAAGGTCTCGACCTGCACCCAGGATCCCGTCCAGGCCAACGCGACGCTCTCGGACGCGTACGTGGGCATGGCGTCGGAGGTCCGCAAGTCGGGGCTCGACCTGATCCTGAACTACGGGACGTCCCCGTTCGACGCGACCGTCCCGATGCGGCCCGACCCGCGCGACCCGAAGTGCCAGGACAAGCAGAAGGGCTGCAAGACCCTCGGCGACGTCTGGCCCGAGGTCGACGGCATCCTCGACGAGGCGGTCGCCCACCCCAAGGACGTCAACTGGGGCAACGACTTCCGCTCGAACTCGCTCAACGAGCAGATGTCGCACCAGGGCAAGAACGTGGTCGGCCTGCTCACCCAGGGGACGATGGGCGGCACGCACAACCGTGACGTCGCGTACTACGAGTGGGCGCGGGTGAAGCTCTTCACCATCCCGCTCGCGGTGAACACCGGTGACGACAACTGCGGCAACCCGGCGCCGGGCACGCTGTGCAACCGCCAGGCGCTCTATCCCGAGCTCGCCAACGTCGCGTTCGGCACTCCGGTCTACAGCGCGCCGCAGTCGTCGCAGTGCACCTCGGGCTCCACGATCCACTGCATCTGGGTGCGCCGGTACGCGAACGGGATGTCGCTGGTGAACGCGTCGCCGACCAAGAAGAAGACCGGGTCGCTCCCGCTCGGCGTCAAGGGGTGCCGCTACGTGAAGGACGTCGAGACCGGGCAGCCGGTCGCGGGCCCGAAGGCGTGCATCACCTCGGTGTCGCTCGACGCCGCACCGTGGTCCGGCCATCCCCTGGTGTACAGCGAGAGTCCTTGGTAGCTCGGGCGGACGAGGCCCCTGCCCGTCCCGCAACCGAGACGCACGGCGAACGGGTCTCCGCCGTCGCGCTCATCGCGTTCACGCTGCTGTTCGCGTTCGTCGTCCAGTCGCTCTTCTTCCACATGTCCTGGGACATGCACGGCGACGTCGCCTACCACCGGGGCGTCGGGCTCGAGATGCTCGGCGGCGACCTCCAGGGCGCGGGCCCCTTCCGCCACCTGACCGCGTACTTCGGCGGGCTCTACCCGCTCGGCCTCGCCTGGGGCAGCCACTGGCTCGGCGCGTCGTTCGACGGCTTCCTCTCGGTCGTCTCGTGGTTCGCCACGCTCGCGCTGCCCCTCGTGTGGATCTGGCTCGGGCGGCGCATCTGGCCCGGGCGCTGGCTCGAGCCCGCACTCCTGGCGTTCCTGGGCACGATCGGCAGCTCGCTCGCGTTCGACAACCAGCTGATCTGGGTCAAGAGCGTGCTGCCGTCCGGCGCGAACCTCTGGCCGCTCTACCCGCGCGACGCGGCGCTCGTCCTCGTGATCGCCACGCTCGCGATCGCGGTCGGTGGCCGCACGTTGAAGCGCGCCGCGGTGATCGGGGTGATCCTCGCGGTGGTGTTCTGCGTCCACGCGCAGCTGGGGTTCTACGGCATCGCGATCGTCGCGACCTACGGCCTCTGGATGGCGTGGCGCGACCAGCTGAAGGCGTGGGCCGCGCAGCTGGCGCTCACGACGGTGCTCGCGTTCGGGCTCTCCGCCTGGTGGTGGTGGCCGCGTCTCCACATCGTGCTGGACACACGCACGTTGCTGCTCAAGAGCTGGCCGGGCCGGCCCAGCCCGCCGCTCTCCCCCTGGGGGATCCTCGTGGCGCTGGGCATGGTCGGCGTGCTCGCGCTCCCTGGAATCTTCCTCACCTTCCGCCGGCCGGAGCGCACCTTGCGCTACGCGGCCACGTGGCTCGCGGTCTCGGTGCCGCTGGCCCTCGCCGCGAGCGCGCTCGGCGACGTCGGCTTCATCACCGACCGGCGGGTGTGGCTGTTCGCCGCGATCCCCATGCTGATCTGCGCGACGGTGTGCGCGACGTGGGTCGTGCGCAAGGCGCCACTCGTGCCCGCGCTCCTCGTGATCGTCGCGCTCGTCGCGGTGCCGAGCTACCGCGAGGCCCAGCGCACGCTGGACACCGTCGACCTCCGGTGGGGCAAGGTCGAGCGACCCGACCTGTACGCCGACGATGGCTGGAGCCCGGTCTTCACCGAGCTCCGCAACGAGGTCGTGGACCGCGGGCACCGGGTGCTCGTCGCCCCCGACGGTGACGCCGACTTCGTGTGGACCGAGACGGGCGCGCAGCCGTTCAGCCTCTGGCTCCCGGGCTCGATCAAGCTCGGGTTCGACCCGAGAGCGGAGACGGGGCTCGGCTACCTCGAGCGGGTGCGACGCTCGGAGGCGGCGTTCCACGAGGGCCTCCCCGGGCTCTGCCGGCTCGCCCGGGACCAGGACGCCGCGCTCGTGCTGCGGCACGAGGGATCACTGCTCGGCACGCGCGACGTCCGGCCGTCGGCGCGGTACCGGGTCGGGCCGAAGCACCGCACCGCGCGCTCGCTCACCCGACGGGTCGCGCCGTTCACCGTCTACGACGACCGCAACTCGTCCGAGGCGTTGATCCTCTTCCCCGGCGCGACCCTGCCGCTCGGGTTCGCCGGGCCCCGCATCAAGGTCCTCGACGTGATCCTCGAGCCGATGTACCCGGACGTGTTCGCCAACCCGCGGCTCACCCTGCGCCTCCCCGACGGAAGCGAGGTCCAGCCGGTCGACAAGCGGCTCGGCCGCAACTCCATCCGGCTCCGCTACCGCACCCCGGGAGGGATCCCGGACGGCGCGCAGCTCGTCGCGCAGGACCGGGTCAGCATCGTGCGGATGATCGGCTACGAGCAGGTCCCCGGCTTCCAGGACACGGGCTCGGGCCCGGTCGTGGTGGACCAGGCCAAGGCGTGCCCTCGCTGAGCCGGCCTCACGTCGAGGGCGGCGACACCGCGTAGAGCCGGTAGCCGGGCCCGGTCCGCACCAGGCGCAGCCCCGGGGCCCGGTCGAGCGCGTCGTAGGCCGTCGGGAACAGCAACGGCGTGCCGAGGACGTTCGGCGTCGTCGCCACGAGCACGTAGTCGATGCCCTTGACCCCGGGCGGCAGGGGGTTCTTCGCGGGGTCGGTGAAGAACGCCACGCTCTGCTCGAGCAGGCGGTTCGCGTGCGCCAGCGCGTGGGGCTCCGAGTAGGGGGCGCGGCCGTCGAGCACGCCACGACCGCCCAGCGCGGTGACAAAGCCCTCCGAGTACGCGTTGGTGAGGACGAGGTCGTGCGTGGAGAGGCCGAGGTGGCCAAGGTCCGCGAGCGTCTCGCGAGTCGGCTGCTGGCGCTCGAGCTGGTCGTAGAAGGCGCGCCCGTGCACCGTGACGCCGACGCCGAGTGCGAGCACGACGACCACCGCGACCGCGCGCCACCGCGCGCCACGCACCGCGGAGACCACGAGCGCGATCCCGGCCGGGAGCAGCGCGAACGTGAGCGGGACGATCCGCCCCCACCCGGTACGCGTCGGCACGTACGTCGACCACCGCACGGCGAACCACACCGACACCGCGACACATCCGGCGACCACGAGCAACGCCATCACCGAGTACTCGCGCGCTGCCTGGCGGATCGCGGCGCGTCCCCGCCACGCGACGAAGAGCAGCAGCGCCACCGCGAGCACCACCACCGCGAAGTACCACCAGGATCCCAAGCCGACGAAGCCCCGGGTGATCCCGCGCCGCGCGGCATCGGCCGCGCTCGGCGCCGGGCGGGCGACCAGGCGGCCCGAGACGAGGTTGACGAACTTCCACGTCGGGTCGGCGCCGTCCGACGGCGGCAGGCCACCGAGCTTGCTCGCGCCGGACAGACCGCTCCCCAGCGCGAAGTTCCCGACGAGCCAGCCGGCGATGAGCACGCCCACGAGGAGGACACCGGCCCGGAGCGCGACACGACGCTCGGGCGAGAAGAGGATGCTGCCGACCGCGAGGCCACCGACGACGAATGCGGCGAACAGCCACCCGATCCCGTGCACCTCGCTCAACGCGAGGAGGGCGATCGTCGCGAGCACGAGGTCGACGTTGCGGCGCTGGTCGAGCCAGAGCTTGGCGAGCGCGCCGACGATGAACACGAGCGCGTAGCCGGTCGCCTCGGGACGGTAGGAGGCCAGCTTGCCGATGTACGTGGTGCTCGCGAACAGCACGAGCAGCGACACCGCCGCCGCCGCTCGGGTCGCGCCGACCGCGCGTGCGAACAAGTACGCCGCCGCACCTACCGCGACGAGGGTGACGATCCGGATCGCCTGCGCCGCGACCATGGACTTCGCGCCGCCCACGGCGAGCAGCAGGGCGGTGCCCGACGTGAACGCCGGGTAGTCGTCGAGAAACGGCAGGTGCGTCGCCCACTCGGGCGAGCGGGCCGGGACCCCGTGGACCTGCGCGACCGACCGCGCCAGATCGAGGTAGTACCAGGGCGTCGGGCCGTTCAACGTGTCCGTGCGCCCGGCGATGAGGATCAGCAACGGCAGCGCGACGAGCACCGCGCCCACGAGCATCACCACGAGCTCGACGAGCACCGGCTCACTGCGCAGCGTGCGCAGCCCATGACGCCCCGGACCGAGCGCCACGACGAGCGAAGCGACACCGACGACCGCGGTGGCGACGACCGCACCGGTCGTCGTCATGAGGTCCAGCCGGGCCAGGAGCTCGCAGCCCAGGAACCAGACCGAAAGGCCGGTCGCGATCGCGACGGTGAGCACGCGCACGGGTGAGATCGGCGATCGGGCGCGACAGACCATGGCCGCGGTCGCCGTCCCGGGGAGCACGACCCAGGTGACGAGCGCGACGACCGACCAGAGGCCGCTCACCGCGCGGCCACCGACGTCTGCCGCCGCTTCACGCCGGGAGGTGGATCATCAGCGCCGCCAGGTGCGGACGATCACTCCGAGATAGCCGAGCGGGTACCGCAGGCGGCGGGGCTTCTTGCTCTCCCCGTGGCTGCGCGACTGGATGTGCACCGACACCTCGTGCATGCGGAGGCCCTGACGCGCCGACTCCATGATGAGCTCGGCGGCCGAGAACCGAGGCTCCTCCAGCTGGAGGCGCGCGAGCGCGTCGCCGCGGATCGCGCGGTAGCCGTTCGTGCAGTCGGTGACGCCCGCGCCGCTGGCCAGGTTGATGAGCTGGGTGAAGCCGCGGATCCCGAGGTCGCGAGCGCCACCGGCGTCGTCGTACGCACCGAGATAGCGCGACCCCTGCACGTAATCGGCCTCGTCGGCGAGGATCGGCGCCAGCAGGGCGGCCATCTCCTCGGGGCGGTGCTGCCCGTCGGCGTCCATCGTCATGACGACCGCCGCCTTGCGCTCCAGCGCGAGCGCGAACCCCGTCCGGAGCGCGTCACCCTGGCCCCGGTTGACCTCGTGGCGCAGCGCGAGGTGCCCGGCGCCGGCCACGACCCCGGCGGTGTCGTCGGTACCCCCGTCGACCACGACGATCGGCGTCACGCGGTGCCCGGAGAGCTCGACCGGCAGCGCCTCGAGGACCGCGGCGATCGCGTCCTCCTCGTCCAGCGCGGCGATGACGACCGCGATCTCCGGTGCCGGAGACGGTTGCCGGTGGATGGCTTCCACCTCGTCCAGCGCGTGCGCGCGGATGACGGCGCCGAGCTCATGGTCGACCGCGCGCCGGCGGGCGCGCTCGGCCCGCACCTCCAGTGCGAGCCGGACGACCGCGACGGCGCCCGCCGCCGCCAGCAGTCGGCGCCGGAGCGTCATCGTTCCCGCTCTCGGCCCTTCGGGCCGGGCCGCTCAGACCCCGCTCCGCTCGCCCATCGGCTGGACACGGGTCTACCGACCGCTTCGCTCATGCGCGCTGCATGCTGACGAACCAATCGCGCGTGACGCGCAAGCCTTCGTCCAAGCTCACCGACGGCCGGTAGTCGAGCGCGCGACGCGCGTGCGCGATGTCCGAGAAGCTGCGGGCGATCTCCCCCGCGCGCGCCGGCTCGTACCGGATGTCGACCTCGCGGCCGGGGAACACGGCGACGAGCGCGGCCACGAGCTCGGACACCGACGTCTCGACGCCGGTGCCGAGCTGGAAGAGCTCGCCCTGGGGACGGCGCTCGAGGACCGCGACGACCGCGCGACAGAGGTCGTCGACGAAGAGGAAGTCGCGGGTCTGGCTGCCGTCCCCGTAGACGACCAGCGGGCCGCCGTCCATGATGCGCTTCATGAAGGCGGCCACCACACTGCCCTTGTGGTAGCTGTACGGCCCGTAGACGTTGGTGAAGCGCAGCGCGTTCGCCGGGAGCCCGTAGGAGCCCGCGAACGCCGAGCAGAGCCCCTCGCCGGCGAGCTTCGACGCCCCGTACGGCGAGAGCGGCCTCGGGGCGAGGCCCTCGTGGCCGGGCGGCTCCACCGACCCGAGCGGCGCGCCCGACGACGCGAACACGAACGCAGACGCGCCGCCGTCGCGCGCCGCGAGGAGCGCGTTCAGGGTGCCGCCGACGTTGACCTCGAGATCGCCGCGCGGATCCTCGACCGAGTCCACGACGCCGGTGCGCGCCGCGAGATGGACGATCCCGTACACGCCCCGCGCGGCTCGGGCGAGCGCATCCGCGTCGAGGATGTCCGCCTCGATGATCTCGGCGAAACCCGCAGCCTTGCCGTCCTCGAGCCGCCCGGTGGAGAGGTTGTCGTACGCGACCGGCTCGTAGCCCGCCGCGACGAGGCTGCGAGCCAGGTTCACCCCGATGAATCCGCAGCCGCCGGTGACGAGGACGGTGCGGGACGCGTTCGCCCCTGATGTCGCGCTCGTGTTCACAACGCCGGGGAGCCTACCGGTCACTCCTACCGCCGCCGGCGCATCGGCGTGACGAGTGCTCACGGCGCGGGGAGGAACGGTGGGAGCCGGGCGATCGCCGCGCGCTGGGCGGCGAGCTCTTCGACCGAGCGCGGATGTGAGGTCGACGCGAACCACGGCAGCACGATGAGCAGACCGGACTTGTCGCCCGCGATGACCTGCATCTTCGAGAGGTCGTTCAGCGCACGGGTGGTCATGTCGGTCCGCTGCGGCGGTGCACCGGTGAGCCAGAGCACACCGTCGGCGGGCAACGACCCCGAGGACTGCGAGCGGCCGGGGACGATGAAGGACAGGTCCCGGTCGACGCCCTTCCAGTGCAGGTAGTCGCGGATCAGGCCGGACGAACGGTGCGTGGAGGCGCCGACGATGATGCGGCGACCATGTGGTGCGTCACGCACCTCGCGCGCGAACGCTCGGAAGTTCGTCTTGTCGGTCCCGTAGTACGAGATCGACGCGGCGAGCGAGAGCGCCGTGAGCACGGCGACCGCGACCGCGCCGGTCGCGAGCGCGACCCGTCGGGACACGTGTGCGGTGCGCAACCGGTCGAAGCCCGCGACGATCGTGATCGCCATCGCGAGGACCATCGGTGCGACGAGCGACTCGACCCGCCGGTACGCGAAGTAGGTGCCGAGCGCCCGGGCGAGCGGCACCAGCACCACGAAGAAGATCAGCACGTACGCCACCGCGGCCGCGGCGACGACGCGCGTCCGGCCGCGGGCGAGCACCGGTGCTGCGAGCACCGCGATCACCGCCAGCGCGACGAGCAGGGTGAGCGTCGCCGAGTTCCCGAGGAGCCACTCGCCGCCCCGTTTGAAGAGGTCGGTGTCGAACGGGACCGCGAACTGGCCCGAAGGGTTGAGCGCGTACGACTTGCCGTTGATGAGGTTGGGGATCCAGGTGATGGCGCCGTAGACGTACCAGGGGAGGATCAGCACGACCCCGACCACGATCGCGAGCCCGTAGCCGCGGCGGAGCACCCGGGTCCCTGGGGTCCCCCGCTCGCGCCAGAGGATCCACCCGACCACCAGCGCCTCGAGCACCAGCACGAGCGGTGCGAAGGGGTGGGTCAGCTGCATCGCCGCGGCCACGACTCCGTACCAGACCCACGCGGCCCGATCGCGCCGGCGCAGGGCCCGCAGCAGCAGCCACCACGAGACCAGCGCGAGCGTGGAGTACATCACGTAGTAGCGGTTCTCCTGGCTGTAGCGCACCGCGAACGGCGCGACCGCGAGCAGGAGGCCCGCGACGAGCGCGGTCACACGGCGCCCGGTGGCCTCCCGTGTGAGGAGCACCAGCGCGAGGACCTCCAAGGTGCCGAAGATCGCCGACGGGATGCGCGCCGCGGTCTCGAACCCGAACGGCAGGTGCAGGGCCGCGAGGACCGTCAGGTAGTGCAGCGGCGGTTCGAAGGGCCCGCCCCGGCTCCGGAGGTCCGACAGCACGTGTCCGGAGCGCACGAACGACGTGACGCTGATCTCGTCGATCCAGAAGCTCTGGGACCCCAGCGCGTAGCAGCGCAGGAACAAGGCGAGCAGACCGACAGCCGCGCCACCGACCAGGAACCAGCTGCGCTGGCGGCGGCGCGCCGTGCGGGTCAGTGCCGCGGGTCGTTCACCGCCACTGCGTCGCGGGGGCGATGGCCCGGAGACTGACACGATCCTTGAACCGCTCGACGGTGTGGAGCATCGTCTCGATCAGCTCCTCCGACAGCAGCCGCGGCTTGAGGCCGAGGTCGACGAGGCCGGTGTGCTTCGGGTTGTAGTAGTGCTCCTCGAGCTCGACGCGCGGGTTGTCGCAATGCTCGATCCGGGCGTTGTACCCGAGGCTGTTGGCCGCGTTGCACACCTCGGTCGCGAGCTGCATGACCGAGAACGCCTCGGTGAACTGGTTGAACACCCGCATCTCCCCCGGGCCGGCCGGGGTGCGCGTCGCCAGCTCGACGCATTGCAGGGTGTCGCGGATGTTCAGGAACGCGCGCTGCTGGCTGCCGCTCCCGTACACCGTGATCGGGTGGCCGATCACCGACTGCACGCAGAACCGGTTCAGCGCCGTGCCGAACAGCTCGTCGTAGTCGAAGCGCGTCAGGAGCCGGTCGTCCAGCTCGGTCTCGTCGCTGTGGAGGCCGTAGACGACGCCCTGGTTCAGGTCCGTCGCCCGCAGTCCCCAGACCCGGCACGCGAAGTGGATGTTGTGCGAGTCGTGCACCTTGGACAGGTGGTAGAAGCTGCCCGGCAGCTTCGGGAACGGCAGGCGGTCACTGCGACCGTTGTGGTTGACGTCGAGGTATCCCTCCTCGATGTCGATGTTCGGGGTGCCGTACTCCCCCATCGTCCCGAGCTTGACCAGCTGGGCGTCGCGCGCCACCTCGTGCATCGCCCAGAGCAGGTTCAGCGTGCCCTCGACGTTGTTGCGCTGCGTCTCCCAGGCGTGGTCCCGGTCGATCATCGAGTACGGCGCCGAGGGGATCTCGCCGTAGTGGATGATCGTGTCCGGCGCGAAGTCCGCGATCACGCCGCGCAACCGGCCGAAGTCCGTGATGTCCATGACCTCGGCGCCGATCTCCCGGCCGCCGATCTGGCGCCATGCCGCCACCCGGTCCATCAGCGGGCTGATCGGAGTCAGGCTGTCGGTGCCCCGCTCGATGTGGCACGCCCGACGGGTGAAGTTGTCGACCACGAACACGTCGTCGCCGCGCCGCGAGAAGTGCATCGCGGTCGGCCACCCCAGGTATCCGTCACCACCCAGGACCAGGATTCGCATGTAGCCCCCAAATTCTCCTCGACGACCGGCCTCCGGCCGCGCCCGGCCTGACCCGTCCCTGCGGGCTTGGGGGCGCAGGCTATCCGGCCGTCTGCTCGAATCAGCGAATGGTGGGGGCGGCCGCCGCGAGCCCGCGCCGCATCGGTCCGGCGAGCAGGGCGGCCATCGCGACGGACGCCGCGATCGCTCCGAGGAGGAAGCCGAGCTCCACCCGCAACAGCAGGTCCTGGCCCAGGAGGGTCACCACGGCGAGCACGACGAGGCCGATCCCCCACCCGAGCGCGACCCGCGGCTGCTCCCGCAGCGCGATCAGCGCCTGACAGAGCGTGAGCGCCAGCAGGTAGATGCAGGACGCCGCCGCGAGCACGGCGAGGTCGCGGCTCCCGAGGGCGAAGTCGTCGCCGAACGCGATCCGCACCACGGCCGGCCCGAGCAGCCAGGCTCCCGCCGTTGCCGCCACGCAGAGCGCACCGATGGCCAGGGTCATGCGCCGGGTCTCGGCGCGCAGGTCGTGGACCTGGCCGGCGCCGGCGTGACCGGACAGGCGCGGCAGCAGCGCGGCTTGCACCCCTTGGAAGAGAAAGACCGGTATGCGAGCAATGACCAGGCTGGCGAGGAACTGCCCCGTCGCGGCGTCGTTCTTCTCGGACCCGAGCACCTGGACGAGGATCGGTCCGGTGTTGATGAGCGCCTGCGCGAAGAGCGAGCCCGCGAGGAGCCAACCGAACGAGCGGCTGAGCTCGCGCCACGGCGCGGGCGGGCCCGGCGTGACGAGCCCGTCACGGCGCCGCAGCGAGATCAGCACCCCGATGAACGGCGCGACGCCGAGCATGATCCCGTACGGACCCGCGGTCGCGACGCCGAGCCCGACCATCACGATCGTCACGAGCAGGCGGCTCCCGGCCTCGCCTCCGATCAGGATCCCGTACGGACCGAAGCGCGAGTTGCCGGCGAAGATCCCGCGCACGAGGTACTCGAGCGCGTAGCCGGCGAGCAGCAGCAGCAAGCCGACGAGGAGCAGGACCTGGTCGTCGAAGACGTCGTGCACCAGCCACGGCGCCGCGATGAGCGCGAGGCCTACGAGCGTCGCGGCAAGCACTGCGGCGCCGATGCAGGCGCGCCGCACGAGCGGCCCACCTCCGAGCCCGCGGGCGGCCCGGCTCGAGAGTGCGCGCGACACCTCCTGCTCGACCGGGAGGCACGCGCCGGGTCCGAGCAGGAACCCCAGGGCCCAGAGGGCGGAGAGCCCGCCGTAGCGCTCGGGACCGAGCGCGCGGCCGGTGAGCGTGAGGAACCCGTAGCTGGCGACCCCGCTGAAGAGGACCCAGGCCCCGACGACTCCCGAGCCGCGAGGCAGGATCGAGGTCGCGCGCGCGAGCACGCGGCGCGGACCCGCCGTCGTCATGCGCGGCATGGTAGCGGCGCGCCCTGCCGACGCCGGCACGTCGCTCTCCGCCGGTGCCGCCCACCCGCGACGGTGGGAGAGGTCGTCGCCACCAGCCGTATCGAGCGAGGGCTGACGCGAATGGGCGGTAATCTCTCCGGTCTGATGGCAGACTTCCTCGGCACCCTCGAAACGCGCGTGCTCCTGCTCGACGGCGCGTTCGGCACCTGGGTGCAGGCGCAGGACCTCGGCCCGGACGACTTCGGCGGTCCCGAGCTCGAGGGGTGCAACGAGCACCTCGTGCTCACCCGGCCCGACCTCGTCGCCCAGATGCACCGCGAGTACTTCGAGGCGGGCGTCGACGCGGTCGAGACCGCGACCTTCGGCGCCTTCGGGCTGGTGCTCGCCGAGTACGGCATCGCGGAGGTCACCTTCGATCTCAACGTCGCCGCGGCCCGCATCGCGAAGGAGGTCGCGTCCGAGTTCGCGACGCCGGAGCGTCCCCGGTTCGTGGTCGGCTCCATCGGTCCCGGCACCCGGCTGCCCTCGCTCGGCGCGATCACGTTCGCGGCGCTGCGCGACGACTACCAGGTCCAGGCCGCCGGGTTGCTCGAGGGTGGCACCGACGTCCTGCTCGTCGAGACCGTCTACGACCTGCTCCAGGCCAAGGCTGCGATCGTCGCGTGCCGCCGCGCGATGCGCGACGCGGGTCGCACGGTACCGCTGATGGTGCAGGTGACGATGGAGACGACGGGACGGATGCTCGTCGGCTCGGAGATCGGCGCCGCGGTCACCGCGCTCGAAGCGATGCGTCCCGACGTCCTCGGCCTCAACTGCGCGACCGGTCCCGCCGAGATGACCGAGCACCTCCGCTACCTGAAGGAGCACGGCCGCACCTTCCTGTCGTGCCTCCCCAACGCGGGGCTGCCGTCCGTCGTCGACGGGCACACCCACTACGACCTCACGCCCGAGGGCCTCGCGGACGCGCACCAGCGCTTCATCGCCGAGTTCGGGTTGAACATCGTGGGCGGCTGCTGCGGGACGACACCCGTGCACCTGCAGGCGGTCCGCGAGCGCATCGGCGATCATCCGGCGCCGGTGGCGCGCGACCCCGACTTCGAGCCCGGATGCTCCAGCATCTACTCGCACGTCCCCTACCACCAGGAGCTCGCGTACCTCGCGGTCGGCGAGCGGACCAACGCCAACGGATCCCGCAAGTTCCGCGAGGCGATGCTCGAAGGGGACTGGGACACGTGCGTGCAGATGGCCCGCGAGCAGGTCAAGGAGGGCGCACACGTCCTCGACGTCTGTGTCGACTACGTCGGGCGCGACGGCACCCTGGACATGGAGGAGGTCGCCTCCCGCTTCGCGACCCAGGCCGCGCTGCCGCTGGTGTTCGACTCCACCGAGCCGTGGGTGGTCGAGGCCGGCCTCCAGCACTCGGGCGGCAAGGCGATCCTCAACTCGGCCAACCTCGAGGACGGCGAGGCCGAGGGCTCGCGGCTCGACCGCATGATGAGCCTGGCCTCCGAGTACGGCGCCGCGGTCATCTGCCTCGCGATCGACGAGGAGGGCCAGGCGCGCGACGCCGACTGGAAGCTGCGGGTCTGCAAGCGCATCTACGACATCGCCATCGAGCGCTACGGCATCGAGCCGACGGACCTGATCTTCGACATGCTCACGTTCCCGCTCGGGTCGGGCCAGGAGGACCTCCGCAAGGACGCGATGGAGACCATCGAGGCGATCCGGCGCGTCAAGGCGGAGCTGCCCGGTGCGTCGACGATCCTCGGGCTCTCGAACGTGAGCTTCGGGTTGAACCCCGCGATCCGCCACGTCCTGAACAGCGTGTTCCTGCACGAGTGCCGGGAGGCCGGGCTCGACGCGGCGATCGTGCACGCGGCCCGGATCATGCCGATGCACAAGATCGACGAGCGGGCGCGCGAGGTCGCGCTCGACCTCATCTACGACCGCCGGCGCTCCGGCTACGACCCGCTGACCGAGCTGATGGCCATCTTCGAGGGCGTCGAGGCCGGGACGGTCGAGCGCGAGGACCGCTCGGGATGGCCGGTCGACGACCGGCTCAAGCAGCGCATCATCGACGGCGAGCGCGAAGGACTGACCGACGAGCTCGAGGAGTCGATGGCCGCGGGGCGCAAGGCGCTGTCGATCATCAACGACGTGCTCCTCGAGGGCATGAAGGTCGTCGGCGACCTGTTCGGCCGGGGCGAGATGCAGCTGCCCTTCGTGCTCCAGAGCGCGGAGACGATGAAGGCCGCGGTCGCGTACCTCGAGCCGTACATGGAGAAGGCCGACGCGGGCGGCAAGGGCGTGTTCGTCATCGGCACCGTCAAGGGCGACGTGCACGACATCGGCAAGAACCTCGTCGACATCATCCTGACGAACAACGGCTACGAGGTCCACAACATCGGGATCAAGCAGCCGCTGCAGTCCTTCGTCGACAAGGCGAAGGAGGTCGAGGCCGACGCGATCGGCATGAGCGGTCTCCTCGTGAAGAGCACGATCATCATGCGCGAGAACCTCGAGGAGCTGAACAACCTCGGGCTCGCCGGGACTCCGGTGATGCTCGGCGGCGCCGCGCTCACCCGCAACTACGTCGAGGTCGACCTCCGGCGTGTCTACGAGGGCCGCTTGTTCTACGGCAAGGACGCGTTCGAGGGCCTGCACACGATGGACACCCTCATGACCGGCATCAAGTCCGGCGAGCTCGACCCCGAGTTCGGCCGGGCCGAGGGTGGACGCAAGCTCCCGCCCCGCAAGTCCCAGCGCGACGCCGACGCACCGCCGGTCGAGGTGCCGGCCCGCTCGGACGTCGCGGTCGACGTGCCGATCTTCACGCCCCCGTTCCTCGGCGGCCGGGTCGCGAAGGGGGTCTCGCTCGACGACATCGCCACGTACATCAACGAGACCGCGCTCTTCCGCAACCAGTGGCAGTTCCGGCCCGAGGGCGGCGAGTCCGACGACGAGTTCAAGGCGCGCATCCGTCCCCGGCTGCGCGCCGCGCTCGACGAGGCCAAGGCCGAAGGCTGGCTCGTGCCCGCGGTCGCGTGGGGCTACTTCCCGGTCAACGCCGAGGGCGACGACCTCGTCGTCTGGAAGGACGAGGAGCGGCGTGACGAGCGGCTGCGCTTCCACTTCCCGCGCCAGCAGAAGGACCGCTTCCTCTGCATCTCGGACTTCTTCCGGCCGATCGAGAGCGGCGAGGCCGACTACGCCGCGTTCCACGTGATGACCGTCGGCACGCGCGCCACCGAGCGCGAGCGCGAGCTGTTCGCGGCGGACCAGTACGCGGAGTACCTCTTCACCCACGGCCTCTCCGTGGAGATGACCGAAGCCCTCGCGGAGCTCTGGCACCGCCGCATCCGCGAGGAGTGGGGGTTCGCCGACGAGGACGGACCCTCGCTCGCCGGCCTGTTCCGCCAGCAGTACCGCGGCTCGCGCTACTCCTGGGGCTACCCGGCCTGCCCGGACCTCGAGGACCAGGTGAAGCTGGACGAGCTGCTCACCCTGGACAAGATCGGCGTCGTGCTCACCGAGGAGTTCCAGCTCGAGCCCGAGCAGAGCACCTCCGCGATCATCGTCCCGCACCCGGAGGCGAAGTACTTCATCGCGTAGCGCCCCGTCGCGCCGTGGTTCATCGCTTGGCCACCGACACGACGTCGGTGACGAGGAGCACGTACCAGACCCCCGGCAGCGCGAGCAGCCCGGCCAGCGTCCAGCGCTGCCAGAGCTTCGGCACCCACGCGACGAGCACGACCGCCATCAACGGGAGCAACCCGAACGCGAACCGACTGTCCGCGCCGTAGAGCACGTGCGTCGCGAGTGCGTACAGCAGCACGTAGTACGGCCCCGAGACGGCGACCGCCCCGAGGTAGGCGATGCCCACGGATCGCCCGACGCGGTCGGCCGTCCGGCTGACGATCGGGAGCAGCAGCATTGAGATCTGCACGTAGATCGCGATCTGGACGAGCACCTGGAGGCGCCAGTCGACGCGCCACACCGAGGGGATGAACGCCTTCAACGACGAGACCAGGTTGAACAGCGGTTGCTTGACCAGCTGATCCGGGTCCAGCGACGAGATGTAGAAGCGTCCCCACGGGTCGAGGTGCTGCAACGGGACGTGCTGCACGTGGTTGACCACCTGGCCCCAGGCGAAGGTCGCGAGGAACGCGCCGCCCACGAGCGAGCCGCCGAGGAGGAACCCCCACTTCGGCCGCCCCGCCCACCACTCCACGAGGACCGCGGCCAGCCCGAGCGCCAGGGCGATCAGGAGCGCGCTGGGTTTGACCAGCCCGCCGATCGCACCCATCGCGGCGGCGACGAGCAGGTGGGGGACCCGTAGGGGCGGGCCCTTGAGCAACGTGACGAGGACGAGCAGCGCGCACCCGGCCCACGCCCACACCGCGATGTCGTTGCTCACGACGGACGCCGCGAGCACCAGGGGTGGGCTCAGCGCCAGCGCGAGGCTCAGGACGGTCGCGAGCGCGGCACCGACCGCGAACCGGCGCAACGCGAAGTAGAGCGCGACCGCGCCGATCGCGAGCCAGAGCGCGCCGACCCGGCGGATCGAGTCGAGACCGTCGCCGGGGGTCACGCGGCTCACCTCCGCCGTGACCTCGTAGTAGAGCGGTGGCTGCGTCGCTTCGTAGGAGAACGCCCGCTCCGGGTACCTGCGTCTGCGCCAGCTCTTGCAGCTGCCGTGGTCGGCGAAGCCGGCGGGCGTCTCGATGCCGCGGCACGCGTACTCACGCCGCGTCTTCTCGGTGAGCTTGTCGCCGAGCACCGGGTAGCCACCCGCGAGGATCCGGTTCACGACGTCGAGGTGCTCCTGCTCGTCGAGCGGGCCGAGCTGCCGGTACTCCGACACATGGGCGACGACGACCGCGCCGCACACGAGCACGATCAGCACGACGGGGAGCAGCGTCAGCGTGAGCCGGACCATCCAGTGCCGACGACGCGCTCCTCGGACCGCGTCGGAAGCCGGGGCGTCGACGGCGTCGGAGGTTCCGGGGGCGCCGTTGCCCTCGTCTGGAGACACTGCACCACCTGCGCCCTCGGCGGATGGGAGCCCGGGACTCTACTTTCGGCCGCGAGCTCGGAACGTCAGGGGGTCAGCAGCGCCCGGGCCACGACGTCGGTGCCGAACGCAGTGAGGATCGCCAGGTACAGGAGCCCGGTCGCGGCCATGACCGCCGAGTAGTACTTCTCCCTCAGCGCGAGCCGCGTCACCCAGATGAGCACGATCGTCGTGAGCGCGGACACGACCCACATCCAGCCGAGCAGCCCGCCGTAGCCGTCGTCGACCGAGCCGTTGAGCACCCCGATCATCCCCGGCGGGAGCAGGAGCGCGACGATCTCGATCGGCCAGACGTAGAGGCAGAGGGTGACGAGCTCCTGGAGCGGCGCGCGGGCGAGGCCGGGCTGTACGAGGTACCAGTGCCCGAGGAGCATCGCGTCGGTGACTGCACCGAGGAACAGCGCGCCACTGAGCAGGCGGGCCGTCGCGAGCCAGTAGCCCCCACCGGTGACCGCGGCGAGGCCGAGCAGGCCGACGAGCCCGAGCGCAGGCGCGACGACGTCCAGCAGCAGCGGGGCGCGGTCGTCCCGGGCCCGTCGGACGTAGCTGATGCCGAACGCGAGGAGCGTCGTCGCCACGAGGCCCACGCCACCGGCGATCGCGACGACGTGCCCGGCGCCGCTGTGGTCGGAGCGGACCTCGAGGAGCAGCGCGACGGTCCCGAGCGCGCCGTAGACCCCGCGCAGCAGCCAGCCGTAGCCGACGCCGACCACCTCTCGGCGCGCCGTCCACCAGAAGAACAGCAACCCGCCCGTCGCCCACTGCAGGAGAACCGTGCCGAGATCGAGGTTCACGGAGTCGGTTCAGCCGACGATCGCGAGGTCGCGGGGAGCCGCGTTGAGCCGGTCCGGACCGTCCGGTGCGGCCACGACGATGTCCTCGAGCCGCATGCCGAAGCGGCCCGGGAAGTAGATGCCCGGCTCGATGCTGAACGCGTGGCCGGGCTCGAGCGGCTCACGGTTGCCCGAGACCAGGTACGGGTCCTCGTGCGCCTCGAGCCCGATGCCGTGACCGGTGCGATGGATGAACCGGTCGCCGTACCCCCCGGCCGAGATCGCCCGCCGCGCGGTCGCGTCCACCGCTTCGCACGACGTCCCGATCGTCGCGGCACGCACCGCCTGCTCCTGCGCGTCGGCGAGCAACGCGTAGACGTCGGCCACCTCGGCTGCCGGTTCACCGACCACGAACATGCGCGTGATGTCCGAGCAGTAGCCGTCCATCGTGCCGCCGAAGTCGCAGACCACCACGTCCCCGTCCTCGATCCGGCGCGGACTCGCCTCGTGATGGGGGCTGGCGCCGTTCGGGCCGGACCCGACGATCGCGAAGTTCACCCGCTGGTGACCGTGCTCGAGGATGCGGTCGGCGAGCTCCCGGTGCACGTCGAGCTCGGTACGACCACCGAACGGCCGATCGCGCATCTCGGCCCCGACCGCGTCGACCGCGTGCGCAGCCGCGCGCAGCGCGCCGATCTCGGCCGCGTCCTTCACCGCCCGCAGCGGGCCGGTGACCTCGGATGCCGGCCGCAGCTCGGCCGCGGGCAGCGCGTCCTGCAGGTGAAGCACGAACCGGGCCCAGGTCTGGTCCCCGATGGCCACGTGCGTCGCGGCGCCGGCGAGGTCGGCCACGATCGCGATCGGGTCCTCGGTCTCGGACCACGGACGCAGCGCGAACACCCCGGGACGGGCCTCGACCCGCGGCGCCTCCAGCTCCGGCACGACGAGCGTCGCGTCGCCGTCGCGCGGGAGGACGAGCATCGTCAACCGCTCGAGCGGCATCGCCTCGTACCCGGTGAGGTACGGGAGGTCCGCGCCCACCGACAGCAGGAGCGCGTCCAGACCGAGCTCGTCCATGCGCGCCCGGACTCGCAGCTGCCGGGCGGACAGCGCTTCGGTCAGACCCATCCGGGCAGACCGCTGATGCTCGTCGCGTTCTTCTTCCCGCGGTACTCGGCGAGGCCTTTCTCGCCGTGCTTCTCCGCCCAGTCGGTCAGCAGCGTCCGCTCGCCGACGTGCTCCATCAGCGGGACCCCGTAGCCGCAGGACGACGAGATGCGGGTCACGTCGACCACGATCACCGCGCGCGCACCGGGCGGCGACGGGAGCTGCTCGAGGAGGGAGACCGCGTCCGGCGTGTCCGCAGGGACGACCGTGCCGCGGCCCTGGAGCCGGATGATCTGCGGCCGGCCCTCGAACGCGCAGAACATGAGCGTGATGCGCGCGTTCTCGCGGACGTGGGCGATGGTCTCGATGCCGCTTCCGTGGAGGTCGAGGTAGGCCACCGTGTGGTCGTCGAGCACCCGGAAGGAGTCGAGGCCCTTCGGCGAGACGTTCACGTGGTCGCCGGTGCTCGCGGGCGCGGTCGCGACGAAGAAGACCGGCTGGGCCTCGAGGAACTCGGTCAGCTCCGGTGTGATCCGCTCCAGCTCACGTCCCACGTCAACCGACCTCCGACATCCGGTCGGCCGAGGTCGCGTCGGCGCCGGCACGCGCGTGGTAGCTCGAGCGCACGAGCGGGCCGCTCTCCACGTGCGCGAACCCGAGTGAGCGGGCGAACGCCCCGAGGTCGTCGAACTCCGCCGGGGTCCACCAGCGCACGACCGGCAGGTGCGCGCGCGACGGGCGGAGGTACTGGCCCATGGTGATGATCTCGACACCCACGCCGCGCAGGTCGACCAGCGCGCCGTGCAGCTCCTCGGTCGTCTCGCCCATGCCCAGGATGATGCCCGACTTGGTCACGAGCCCGGCGCGCTTTGCCCGGCCGAGCAGCGCGAGGGACCGCGCGTAGGCGGCCGACGGCCGCGCGGCCCGTTGCAGCCGGGCGACCGTCTCGAGGTTGTGGTTCAGGACGTCGGGGCGCGCCGCGAAGATCGCGCCGAGCGCGTCCGGGTCCCCCTTGCAGTCCGGGATCAGGACCTCGACGGTCGTGGTCGGGACCCGCCGCCGGATGGCTTCGATCGTCGCGACGAAGCCGGATGCGCCGCCGTCGGGCAGGTCGTCACGGGCGACGCTGGTCACGACCGCGTGCGCGAGACCCAGCCGCGCGACCGCGTCGGCCACGCGCACTGGCTCGTCCAGGTCGAGCGGCTCCGGCTTGCGGGTGTCCACCAGGCAGAACCCGCACGCCCGCGTGCACCGCTCCCCGAGGATCATGAACGTGGCGGTCCGGTCGGCCCAGCACTCGAAGATGTTCGGGCACCCGGCCTCCTGGCACACGGTGTGCAACCCCGACTCGCGCATCAGGCGCTGGGTCTGGCGGTAGCCGGCGCCGAGGTCGGCCTTGACCTTCATCCAATCCGGCCGCCGGAACGTGGGATCGGGCACCGGCGCGTCGACGCCGGCGGCGGCGAGCCGGCCCAGCAGGCGAACCGGCGCGTCCGTACGCTCGCCGCGGGAGAACGCGCTCAGGTCGTCCGGCGCCTGGTGCCACGCCACGTCCTGGCGCTCGACCGTGTCGTGGCCGAGCCGGGTGGCGACCGCTTCCACCACCGCGTCGGCGACGTCCTGCATCGGCGGCGCCGCGCCGAGGATCCGGGCCAGCGACGTGACCCCCCGATCACGGATGCCGCACGGGACGATGTGGTCGAACATCTCCAGGTCGGGGTCGACGTTCAGCGCGAAGCCGTGGCGCGTCCGCATCGCCGCCACCTTGACGCCGATCGCGGCGACCTTCTCGTCGCCGACCCAGACCCCCGACAGCCCGTCCTCCCGGTGGGCATCGACGTCGAACCGTTGCAGGGCATCGATGAGAGCCGATTCCAGCCGGCGGACGTGCGCGACGACGTCGGGGGCGCCGTCACGCCAAGGCGCGAGCGTGACGATCGGGTACCCGACGAGCTGGCCGGGCCCGTGGTAGGTGACGTCACCACCACGGTCGGTGTGCACGAGCGCGGCGCCGACGCTCGCGGGCGGCACCAGGACGTGCGCCGGGTCGGCCCGGGTCCCCAGCGTGTACGTGTGCGGGTGCTCGAGCAGCAGGAGGTGGTCCTCGTCGCGCCCTTCGTGCAGCGACCGTTGGAGCGACTCGGCCTCGTGGTAGTCGACCCGGCCGAGCCAGCGCACCCGGAGCGGGCGAGTCGCGCTCACGACGCGCGTGCCCTCATGCGAGCTCGGCCTCCCAGTCGCGGGTCTCGAGGACCTCGCGCACCGCGTGGAGGAAGGCCGCCGCATACGCCCCGTCGAACGCGCGGTGGTCCCAGGCCAGCGCCAGGACCCCGACCGGGTGGATCGCGATCGCGTCGTCGCCGTCGGGGCCCTCGACCACCACCGGGCGCTTCGTGACCCCGTCGGTCGCGAGGATCGCGACCTGGGGCTGGTTGATGATCGGCAGGGTCATGAGCGTGCCGAACGGGCCCATGTTCGTGATCGTGAACGTGCCGCCCAGGATCTCGTCCGGCCCGAGCTGCTTGGTGCGGGCCCGGGTCGCGAGATCGCGGATCTCACGCGCGATGAGGCGCAGCCGCTTGCCGTCCGCGTCGCGGATCACCGGGGCGATCAGGCCGCGGTGCTCGAGGTCGACGGCGACGCCCAGGTGCACATCGTGATGGACCACGAGTGAGTCGCCGTCCACGGTCGCGTTGACGTTCGGGTAGTCGCGCACCGCGTCGCAGAAGGCCCGCACGACGAACGGCAGGTACGTGAGCGAGAAGCCCTCTTCCTGCTTCCATGCTGCTTGGTGCGCGCGACGGATGCGATCGACGCGCTCGAAGTCGACCTCCACCGATGTGTACACGTGCGCGCTCGTCTGCTTCGACAGCACCATGTGCTCGGCGGTGCGCCGCCGGATGTTGTCGAACGGGACGACCTCGTCACCGTGACGCACCGCGCGGGACACCGGGGCCTCCGCCGCAGGTGCCGCCGCCGGCGCGGACGGGGCCGCGGAGGCGCTCGCGCCCGGCGCGGCGGGCGCGGACGGCGAGGCGTTGAACACGTCGCGACGGGTGATGCGCCCGCCCTCACCGGTGCCGGCGATCGACGCGGGGTCGAGCCCGCGCTCGGTGATCAGCCGCCGGACCACGGGTGACGTCACCCGCCCGTCACCCGCCGCGGGGGCGGGAGCGGGAGCCGGAGCGACCGGAGCCGGCGCGGGAGCGGGAGCAGGAGCCGGAGCGGGGGCCGGGGGCGGCGCGCCGGGCGCGGGGGCCGGGAGCGGTGCGGCAGCCGCGGCTTCGGGCGCCGGTGCGGGTGCCTCGGCCGCGGGCGCGGGCGGCTCGGCATCGGGGGCGGGCGCCTCCGCCGCGGCAGGTGCGGCGGGGGCCGCGGCCGCGCCGTCGGCATCTCCGAGCACCGCGAGCCGCGCGCCGACCTCGACGGTGTCGCCTTCGGGCACGAGGATCTCGGTCAGCACCCCGGCGGCCGCAGCCGGGACCTCGGAGTCCACCTTGTCGGTCGACACCTCGAACAGCGGCTCGTCGAGCGCGACCTGGTCCCCGACCTGCTTGAGCCAGCGCGTGATCGTCCCCTCGGTGACGGTCTCGCCGAGCTGCGGCATGGTGATGTCCACTCGATGCGCCTCCTGTCAGCCGTGGAGCGATCGACCGGTGAGCGCGAGCGCGGACTCGCCGAACAGCTCGCTCAGGGTCGGATGCGGGTGGATCAGCGCACCGAGGTCATCGGGGGTCGCCTCCCAGTTCACCGCGAGGTAGCCCTCCGCGAGGAGCTCGGTGGCCCACGGGCCGACGATGTGGACGCCCAGCAGCGGGCCGTCCTTCTCGGCGACGATCTTCACGAGCCCGTCGGGCTCGCCCATGATCACCGCGCGGCTGTTCCCGGCGAAGCGGTGCACCGACGTGACGACGTCGTAGCCGCGGTCCTTCGCCGCCGCTTCGGTGAGGCCGCTGAACGCGACCTCCGGGTGGCAGTAGATCCCCCACGGGACCTTGTCGTGGTCGAGCGGGACGACGTCCTCACCGAGGATGGTCTTGATCGAGATGATCGCCTCGGCGAAGCCCACGTGCGCGAGGGCCGGACCCGCCACCAGGTCTCCGACCGCGTAGACGCCGGGCACGGTCGTGCGCTGGTGGTCGTCCACGACGACGAAGCCGCGGTCGTCGACGTCGACCCCCGAGCTCTCGAGACCGACGCCCTCCGAGCGGGCGCGTCGCCCGATGCTCACGACGACCTTGTCCACCTCGAGCGACTGCGCGGTCCCGGCCTCCTTGTAGCGGAGCGTGAGCGCCGCGTCGCGGTCCAGGCCGTCGATCGCGACGCCGGTGACCACCTTGATGCCGCGCTTCTTGAACGCGCGCACGACCTGGTCCGCGGCCTGCTTGTCGACCCCCGGGAGCACCGCGGGCATCGCTTCGAGCAGCGTGACCTCGCTGCCCACGTCGGCCAGATAGGACGCGAACTCGCACCCGATCGCCCCACCGCCGATGATCGCGGTGCGCGCCGGCACCTCGTCGAGCACGAGCAGGTGGTCCGACGACAGGACGTCGGTGCCGTCGAACGGCATGCCGGGCAGCTCGCGCGGCAGCGAGCCGGTGGCCAGGATCAGTGCGTCGCCGATGAGCTCGGAGCCGTCCGAGACCCGGATGTGGTGCGCGGCGGCGTCGACGATCGTGCCCGTGCCCGGGACCACGGTGACCTTGCGTCCCTTGAGCAGCGATTCCAGCCCCTTGGTGAGGCGGTCGACGACCTGCTGCTTGCGGGCCTGGGTCGTCGGCAGGTCCAGCGACGGCTGGCCCGCGTCGACTCCGAACTCCTTCGCGGTGCGCACGGTCCGCAGGACTTCGGCGGTCTGCAAGAGCTCCTTGGCGGGTATACAGCCCCGATGCAGACAGGTGCCGCCGACCCGGGTCTCCTCGATCATCGCGATCCGCAGGCCCGCCGAGGCCCCGTAGAGCGCGGCCGCGTATCCACCGGGGCCGCCGCCCAGGACGACGACGTCGAACCTCTCAGCCACCGTGCTCACCACCTTCGGGTCGGGGCGCCGGCACGGGCATTGTGCGCACACCCCACCGGCTACCGGAAGCCATCATCGGGCCCTCACGACCTCGCCATGAGGATCTGGATCGCGCCCGCCGCGAGGATCGCGAGCCCGGTGACCAGGGCGAGCAACATCAGCGTGCGCGTCTTCATGCCCTCCATCTTCCCTCGGTGGAGGCACGCAACCCGACTCGCCCGGTCGCCTCGCCGGCGTGGACCGAAAACCCGTACAAACCGCCGCTATGCTGATGCGCCGCCAGGCTGGATGCCGGTACCGGGGGGTCGAACGGCGACGCGACGTGCCGAGCGGCGTCGCGATGCCGCCGAGGATCCGCGAACCGAGGGGCTGGAGCTCGCTCGTGCGTGACCGTTCAGGGAAGCTGATCGACAAGGCCCGGGGGGCCGTCCCCGAGGGCACGTTCGCGGTCGGCGCGGGCCTCGGCATTGCCGCCGTCACCTCGTACCTGTTCGTGATCGTCGCCAACAAGGGCCTGAGCTCGCAGCAGTATTCGGCGTTCGGCGCGTTCTGGGGCTTCATCTTCGTGGCCGGGCCCGGGCTGTTCCTCCCGCTGGAGCAGGAGGTGGGCCGCGCGCTCGCGCACCGCAAGGCCCAGGGCATCGGCGGGGGCCCGCTGGTGCATCGCGCCGCGCGCCTCGGTGCGATCCTCACCGCCGCGACCGTCGTGCTCGTGCTCGTCACCTCGCCGCTGTACGTGGACGGGCAGTTCCACGGCAACTGGCTGCTGGTCGCGAGCCTGGCGATCGGCCTCGTCGGCTTCTACTGCATGCACACCACCCGCGGGACGCTGTCCGGCAACGCGCGGTTCCGTCCGTACGGCGAGATGCTCGCGACCGAGGCCGTCGTCCGGCTCGGCGGTGCGCTGGTCCTGCTCGCGGTCGGCGTCAACAACGCCGGCGCCTACGGCATGTGCATGGCGCTCGCGCCCTTCGTCGCCGTCGCGGTGTCGCTGCGCAAGCGCGACAACCTCCTCGAGCCCGGGCCGCCGGCGCCGTACAGCGAGCTGTCGAACGCTCTGGGCTGGCTGCTCGCCGGTTCGGTGCTCATGCAGCTGCTCGGCTACTCCTCGCTGCTCGGCGTCAACGTCCTCAAGGGGCCCGGCGACACGGCCGCGGTCGCGGCCTTCACCTCGGCGTTCTTCGTGGCCCGGATCCCACCCCTGCTGTTCCAGGCGGTGCAGGGGACGCTGCTGCCCAAGCTCGCGGGGCTCGCGGGGGCGGGGCGCCACGACGACTTCCGGACCGGGCTCAAGCAGCTCCTGCTGATCGTCGTCGGGATCGCGGTCATCGGCACGATCGCCGCGTTCACCATCGGGGTGCCGGTCGGCAAGATCCTGTTCCCGCCGTTCAAGATCGACAGCGTGGACCTCGGACTCCTGGCCGCGGGCAGCGGGATGTTCATCATCTCGCTGACCGTCGCGCAGGCGATCCTCGCCCTCAAGGGCCACAAGCAGGCGGCGCTCGCCTGGCTGCTCGGCGTGCTCGCGTTCGTCGCGGTCGCGGCGGTGGCGGGTTCGTTCGCCAAGCTCGAGATGCAGGTAGAGCTCGGGTTCCTGGTCGGTGCCGCGGTGAGCACGATCGTGATGGGTGCCGTGCTGGCCAGCCGGCTCAGGCGCGGCGTGCCCGTGGGCGGCATCGAAGGTCTCATCACCCAGATCGAGCACGAGCCGCTCGAGATCTAGTCGAGCGTCGCCTCGTCGAGCGGGCGGGCGCCGATGCACAGCAGGGATTGGCCGAAGCGGGGCTGCCGGCCGGCTTCGAGCCGGCGGACCACCGGGACCGCGACCCGGTCGTAGACGCTGACCGACCATCCCTGCGTCGGGACCTGGCCGAGCTGCCGGCTGAACAGCCACCATGCGAGTGCGCCCACCGTGTTGACGTAGCGCAGGTCGACGACCTCGAGCCCGGCGTCGTCGAAGACGCGCGCCAGCCCTGAACGCCGGTACCGGCGCCGATGGCCGATCCGGCGGTCGAAGTCCGAGTACAGGCCCTCGAACGCGGGGACGAAGACACACAGCCGGCCTCCCGGCGCGAGCAGCGCCCGGAGCTCGGCGAGCGCGCCCACGTCGTCGTCGATGTGCTCCAACACGTTGATCAGCACGACCGAGTCGAACTGCTGCCCGGTGCGGCCGAGCGCGGCGACGTCGGCCTGCAAGACCTCGACGTCGTCACACCCCTCGAAGCGCGCCGCGAGCTCGTCCACGCACCGCTTGGAGAGGTCGGTCGCGGTGACCCGGGCGTTGCGGCGCAGCCGCTCGGTCAGCTCGCCGTGACCGGCGCCGATCTCGAGCACCCTCGGCCCGAGGTGGGGTTGGACCAACGAGTACACCCAGTCCGCGTAGTTGTCCGCTTCCTCCAACGTGGACAGCACGGTCGAGAGCTCGGCGTCCGAGTCGTCGAACTCGGCGGGCGGCACGCTCCGGTCCGGCGCCCGGTCGATCGCCGAGCGGAGCTGCCGCCACGCGCTCGAGTAGCGGACGATCCCGTACATGGCCCGGATGCCGTCCCGCCAGCCGATCTTCTTGCCTTCGGAGTACGTGCGGCCCGAGTACGAGATCCCCACCTCGTAGACCCGCCACCCCGCGGCCGCGACCTTCGCGGTGATCTCGGGCTCGAACCCGAACCGGTCCTCTTCGATCACGACGGACTGGATGACCTCGCGCCGGAACGCCTTGTAACAGGTCTCCATGTCCGTCAGGTTGAGGTTGGTGAACATGTTCGACGTCGTGGTCAGGAGGCGGTTCCCGACCGCGTGCCAGTAGTAGAGGACGCGGTGCGGCTCTCCCGACAGGAACCGGGACCCGTACACGACGTCCGCGTCGCCGGCGAGCAACGGGCCGATGACCGTCGCGTACTGCCGCGGGTCGTACTCGAGGTCCGCGTCCTGCACGATCACGTACGGCGCGGTCGCGGCCTCGAACCCGCGCCGGAGCGCGGCACCCTTCCCCAGGTTCACGGGCTGGACGAAGAGCACGACGCGCGGATCGTCGATCGCGCGGACGATCGCGACGGAGTCGTCGGTCGAGCCGTCGTCCACCACGATGAGCTCCTGGACGTACGGAGACTCGAGCACCCGCCGGATGACCGTCTCGATGGTCGCGGCCTCGTTGAACGACGGCATCACGACCGTCAGGCACCGTGCCGCTCCTCCCATGCGCACAGTTTCGCACGCTCGCCCGCGCCCGGCGGCGGGGGTGGGCCCCGATAGGCTCGCCCGATCGACCCCGTCCGTGTGGCGCTCGACGGCACGCCGTTGCTGGGCCACCGTACCGGCATCGGTGAGGTCACCGAGGGCCTGCTCACCGCACTCGCGACCCGCGATGACGTCCGCCCCGTGGCGTACGCGTTGACGTGGCGCGGGCGCAACGACCTCGCCGCGGCACTGCCCCCGGGCGTGGGAGCCGCCACCACGCGGCTGCCGGCGCGACTCGTGCGCGAGCTCTGGAGCCGGGGCGCGAGCTGGCCGCGCGCGGAACGGTGGACGGGCGTGGTCGATGTCGTCCACGCGCTGAACTACGTCGCGCCCCCTGCGGACGCGGCGGTGATCGTGGCGGTCCACGATCTCACGTTCGTCCGCTTCCCCGAGCTGTGCGCCCCGGACACGCTGCGGTATCGCGACCTCATCCGGCGGGCGATCGCGCGGGGCGCGCTCGTGCAGACCGGCAGCGAGTTCGTCGCGGCCGAGATCCGTGACGAGTTCGGGCTGGATCCGGCGCGCGTCGTCGCGATCCCCTGGGGGATCGGCGCGGTGACGGGAGGCCGCCCCGATGCCGGCGCGCGGATCGCGGGTGGGCCGCGCTATGTCCTCGCGCTGGGAACCGTCGAGCCGCGCAAGAACCTTCCCGCGCTGGTCCGGGCGTTCAGTGCCGTCGCGGCCCGTGACCCGGAGGTCCGCCTGGTCGTCGCCGGGCCCGACGGCTGGGACCAGGAAGGCTTCGACGCGGCCGTCGAGGGGTCGCCCGAGCACAAGCGGATCGTCCGGCTCGGGTACGTCACGAGCGAGGAACGCCGCGACCTGCTCGCGGGCGCGACGGTGTTCGCGTACCCGACGCGCTACGAGGGCTTCGGCTTGCCGCCGCTGGAAGCGATGGCCGCCGGGGCGGCGGTGCTGGCGGGACGGGCGGGCTCCCTGCCCGAGATCCTCGGTGATGCCGCGCTCCTCGTGGACCCGCTCGACGACGATGCGATCGCGGCCGGGCTCGCGGAGCTGCTCGACGATCCCACGAAGCGAGCCGCCTTCGTCGCCCGCGGGCACGAGCACGTGACCCGCTTCGCGTGGGACCGGACCGCGGCGCGGTTCGCCGAGCTGTACCGGACCGTCGCGTGAAGGTCGCGCTGCACGTCGGGCAGCTGCTCCAGCCGGTGCCCGGGGGGATCGGGCGCTACGTGGACGGGCTGCTCGGCACGCTCCCAGGCGTCGGCCTCGAGGTGGTGGGGTTCGCCGCGGGACGGGTGCCTGCGGACCGCCGCGCCGACCTCCCGCACTACGTCGACCTCGGGCACCCGCACGCGCCGCTGCGCTACGAGCTCTGGCACCGGCTGCGCCGGCCGCGCGTCCCGGTGGAGGGTGACGTCGTCCACGCCCCGAGCCTGGCGGTGCCACCCACGGGCCGGACGCCGCTCGTCGTCACGGTCCACGACCTCGCGTTCCTCCGTCACCCTGAGGTCTTCACGCGGCGCGGCGTGGAATTCCACCGCCGCGGGCTCGCGATCGCGCACCGCGAAGCGGCAGTGGTGATCGCGATCTCGGAGTTCACGCGGGGCGAGCTGATCCAGAGCGGCTTCGAACCCGAGCGCGTGATCGTCACCCCCATGGCGATCACGGTCCCGGAACCTTCGGACGACGCGGTCCTGGACGCGCGCGTCGCCGCGGCCGGAGTCGTCGGTCCCTACATGCTGAGCGTCGGCACCATCGAGCCGCGCAAGGGACTCGACACCCTCGCGGCCGCGGTCGCGAACCTGCGCCACCAGCGACCCGAGCTGGGGCTCGTGCTGGCCGGACCGACCGGCTGGCTCTCGGTGAACGGGATCGACGGTCCCGGGGTGCACCGGGTCGGGCGGGTGGACGAGGCGACGCTCGACGCGCTGTACCGACGGGCGCTGCTGTGCGCACTCCCCTCGCGCTACGAGGGCTTCGGCCTTCCGGCGCTCGAGGCGATGGCGCGCGGCTGCCCGGTCGTGGCTTCGAACGCCACCGCGCTGCCCGAGGTGGTCGGAGATGCGGGCGTGCTGGTGCCACCCCGTGACGTCACCGCGTGGACCGGTGCGCTCGCCGACCTCGTCGACGACGAGCCCGCACGCGCCGATCTCGCGGCGCGCGGCCTCCGGCGCGCCACCCGGTTCACGTGGGCTGCGACCGCGCAGGCCCACCTGCAGGCGTACTCGGCTGCGCGCGCTCACGCGTCGCGCTCGTAGACTCCGCTCCCGTGCGCCTGCTGCTGGACGTGTCGGCGGTGCCCGACCACCCCGTGGGCGCCGGCGTCTACACGGTGCAGCTGGCGCGGGGCCTCGCCGACGACACCGAGCTCGACCTCCATCTGCTCGCCCGGCACGGCGACGCGCAGCGGTGGGTGGACCTCGCCCCGAAGGCGGCCGTGCTCGCCGAGGTGCCGGCCCGCCGCCCGGCCCGGCTCGCGTGGGAGCAGGGCCGCGCCCCCGGGCTGGCCCGCCGGCTCGGGATCGACCTCTGGCACGGTCCGCACTACACGATGCCCGCTCGGCTCACCGTTCCCGCAGTGGTCACGGTGCACGACCTCACGTTCTTCGACCATCCCGAATGGCACGAGCGCAGCAAGGTCATGTTCTTCAAGCCCATGCTGCGCATGAGCGCGGGTCGCGCCCGGGCGTTGATCGCCGTGAGCCGGCACACCGCCGACCGGCTACGCGCGCGGCTCGCGCCCGAGGCACCGGTGGTCGTCGCGCCGCACGGCGTGGATCACGTGCGCTTCGCGCCCGCGCCGCGCGGCGACGCGGAAGATCTCGCGCGGCTGGAGCACCTCGGCATCCGGCCGCCGTACCTGGCGTTCGCCGGCACGCTCGAGCCCCGCAAGGACCTCCCCGCGCTCATCGACGCGTTCGCGGCGCTCGCACCGTCCCGACCCGACCTCCGGCTGGTCCTGGCCGGAAGGGACGGCTGGGGTGCGACCGCGGTGCGGGAGGCCGCCGCGGCGAGCGGGGTGACGACCCGCATCCTCCGGCCCGGCTGGCTGCCCGGCGCCGCGCTGGCACCGTTCTTCCGCCAGGCGGAGGCGGTGGTGTACCCGTCCCTCGAAGAGGGCTTCGGGCTCCCGGCGCTCGAGGCGCTGGCCTGTGGCGCGGCTCTGGTGACGACGACGGGATCGGCGATGGCCGAGGTCGTCGGCGACGCCGCCCGGCTCGTGGCCCCCGGCGACACCGACGGCCTTCGTGTGACACTGGCGGCCGTGCTCGACGACGAGGCTCTCGCCTCCCGGCTCCGTGCCGCCGGCCCGCCCCAGGCCGCGCCGTTCACCTGGGAACGCTCCGTCGCGCTCCACCTCGACGCGTACCGACTCGCGACCGGAGCGCACGGGTGAAGGTCGCGGTCACCGGCGCCCGGGGCTTCGTCGGCCCGCACCTCGTCGCCCACCTCGAGGCGGCGGGCGACGACGTGCTGGCCCTTGACCGGAACGGACCCGACTCCTTCGACGTGACCGACCCGACCGCGGTGCACGAGCGCCTCGGCGACGCCCGGCCGGAGGTCGTCTACCACCTCGCCGCGCTGAGCCACGTCGGCGAGAGCTGGAAGAGCCCGGCGACGTCGTTCCGGGTCAACGCCGAAGGGACGTTGAACGTCCTGCACGCGTGCACCGACCTCGGTCTCTCCCGCGTGGTGGTCGTCCTGAGCTCCGAGGAGTACGGGCGCGTCGACGAGGCCGACCTCCCGCTGACCGAGGACTCGCCGCTGCGCCCGGTCACGCCGTACGGCGCGGCCAAGGCGGCCGCCGACCTGCTCGCACTCCAGGCGCACCTCGGCGACGGCCTGGGCGTGATCCGTGTCCGCCCCTTCGGCCATACGGGGCCGGGGCAGTCCGCGCAGTTCGTCGTCCCCGCGCTCGCGGCGCGCATCGCACGGGCGGAGCGGGACGGCGTCGACGAGATCCCGGTTGGATCGTTGGACGCGGTGCGCGACCTCACGGACGTGCGTGACGTGGTGCGCGCCTACCGGCTGCTCGCGGAGCACGGCGCGCCGGGCGAGGTCTACAACGTCTGCTCGGGGACGGGCGTCAGCGTGCGCGAGATCGCCGACCAGCTCCTGGCGGCCGCGACGCGCCCGATCCGGCTGGTCGTCGACCCCGATCTCGTGCGCCCGGTCGAGGTGCCCCGCCTGGTGGGGAGCAACGCCCGGCTGCGCGCCGCGACCGGATGGACCCCCACGATCCCGCTCGCCCGGACCCTCGCCGACGTCCTCCAGTCCGCGAGAGCCGCCCTCTAGCCAGCACCGCCGGCTCGACCGGGCACGCCCCGCTCACGCAAGCGCCACGTCCGCGCTCGAGCAGGTCCCGACGCGCGCGAGCAGCAGGCCCGCGCCCACCGCAGCCCACGCTCGGCGCCGATGCTTCCCGCCCGACCGACACGAGCCCCAGGGCCGCTCGCAAGGAGCGCGCCAGCGCTCCTCAGAGTGTCTGCCGGTCGAGCCAGCCGAAGAGGGACGCGATCGCGCGGGGGTCGTGGCGGATCCGGCGGCCCGCGGTGAGCACGACGCGGAGCTCGGCCGACCCGTGGGCCTCGGCGAGGATGCGCGCATCGTCGAGCGGCGCGACGTCGTCGTCCGAGCCGTGAAGGACGAGCAGCGGACGGGGCGCGAGTCGGCGGGCCGCGGCGACCGCGTCGACCCCCGCGATCTCACGCGCCCACGCGGCCGGGTCCGCCGGGCCGTCCGTGCTCCGGAGCACGCCCATGCGCCGGCAGTGGTCGATGAACCGCGAGGTGTCCCAGCCGCGCAACGTCGCCTGGGCTCCCAGGGTCGCGACGCCGCGCACCCGGGGATCGCGCGCCGCGGTGCACAGCGCGAGCGTGCCCCCGGCGCCGGTCCCGACCATCCAGATCCCGTTGACCTCGTCGCTCGACGAGAGGAGATCGACGGCCATGCGCTGGTCCGCAAGCCAGCCTCCGACCGAGAAGTCGCCTTCGGACCCGCCGGTCCCGCGGAAGTTGAACGTGAAGACCATCCAGCCGACGTCACGGGCGATGCGGTCCGCCAGCTCGGGAAAGGTCAACCCGGAGGCCAGCGACCCGCGCGGCGGCGTCGGGAAGTCGTGGCACAGGATGACCGCGGGAACCGCGGCGTTGGTCGCCGGTCGGGCCACATGGGCCGCGAGCGCGAGCCCATCGACCTCGATCCGTTCCTCCACTGCTGCTCCTTCGGTTCGCACCATTATCCTGGGCCGGGTGACCACCTCTGCACTCCGGGCGCCGGCCTACAAGGAATGGGCCGCGGTCGTGCAGGCGCTCCTCGAGGGCGAGCAGATCCTGGACGTCCGCAAGGGCGGCATCCGCGAGGACGGCCGGCACTTCTCGGTGCAGGCGACGCGGCTCTGGCTCTACCCCACGCTCGAGCACCAGCGCCCCGAGCTGCTGAAGCCCGCGTACGCCCGCTGGGTCGGCGCCGACGCGGCACCGGCGGAGGCAACGGGACCTACGGATTTTGTGGTCTCGGGGTGGGCGGACGTCGTCGGCGCGGCCACGACGTCGGACCCGGACGTCCTCGAGGCCCTCGACGGCAAGGTGGTCTGGTCGCGCGAGTACGTCGAGACCCGGTTCAAATGGAAGCGACGGGATCCGCTCTGGATCCTCGCGCTCCGGGTCCACCGCCTCCACGAGCCCGTGGCGGTCCCGTACCGGGACGCCTACGGCGGTTGCACCTCGTGGGTCGAGCTCGACGGCCTGCCGGACGATCCGGCGTCGCTGCCGTCCGAGCCGGTGCTGTCCGACGTCGCCTTCGCGGCGAAGCTCAAGGGCGCCGACGCCGTCATCCCCGGCCGCTTCCAGACCCCGACCGTCGGCTAGGCCTCTGCGCTGGACACGGCGTAGGCGTGGTACCCGCGGTTGCGCGCCTCTGCCGGGGTGTCGGGAGCGAAGCAGATGAACTGCTCGGACGCCATCAGCTCATCGAGCAGTGCGGGATCGAGCTCGGGGTCGTCGAGGTCGAGGTAGCGCTGCGTCCGCTTGTCACCGAGGTAGCGGAAGTCCTCGAACTTGCTCGGTCGGCTCATCGACTCCCCCACGTCCGGATCGGAACGACGTGGTGGGGGCACAGGCTGTGCCCCCACCACGAAGGAAATGTGTTCGGTTCACCATCGGCCGGGGGTGCTCGAGGGGGGACCAGCTCCTCGACCCGTCCGATGGCGGCGCAGCGGTGGAATTCCGCCAAGCGGTCCAACGAGCTACCGGCCTAGCGGCCGCGCACCTCCAGGGTCCCAAAACGTTGATCATGCATTGTTTGGACCACCTCCCTTCTCTGGTACCCGAAAGGATATACAGCCCGGTCAAGGACCCCGGCGCGCTTTCGGGACCGCCGGAGCGGTCAGTCGGAGGTGTCGTCGCGGCCCCGCGCGGGAAGCGGGGTGTCCGCCTCCTCGCGCTCGGCTCGTGCCAGGTCGACGAGACCCGCCTTCGCCTGGGCGCCCGGGTGCGGCACCTCGAACCAGACGACCGTGTCGCCCGAGTCGCGCGTCACCCCCCAGCTCGACGAGAGGCCGTGGACCAGGTGGAGCCCGAAGTGCTCGGCCGGACGTCCGCGCTCGTAGGGGATCGGCGCCACCGTGCCGGCGGTGCCCCGGTTCGTGACCTCGATGCGGATCGGTTCACCGACGTCGGCGGCCACGCGGACGTCGCTGCCCCCGTGGGTGACGGCGTTGGCCACGAGCTCGTCGAGCAGCAGCAGGCACACGTCGCACGCGTCCCCCTCCAGCCCCTCGGCCGCCAAGACCCCGTCCAGCCACACGCGCGCGGCGCGGACGCTGGTGAGGTCGTGCGGCAGCTCCCGCCCGACATGCACGCCCACCCCACCTGCGTTACCCACGATCAGACAGAATAACTCCTCTCCGGCTCAGGTCTCCCGGGCTCCGCCCCCGTCCTCGTCGGGGCCCGCGGCCCGGCCCACCGCACCGATGTAGCGAAGGTACGCCAGCTGGCACTCGACCACCCCGTCGACCTGCTCGGGCAGGTAGGCCTCCCCCGTCGCGGCGGACCGCTCGAGGATGTACTGGACGGTCTCGGCGGTCCCGAACACCACGGCGCCCTTCGGAGTGATCCCGGACCCGTTCGACGACACGCCCTTGCGCTGGAAGAACTCGAGCTGGAAGTCGAGGATGCGCCGGACGTCCTCGGGGGTCAGCGTCGCCGCCACGAGGTCGGGAAGGTGGCGGACCACCCAGTCGTAGGCGTCGTCGGGGTCGAAGATCGCCGCCGGCGGTGCCTCCGACATCCGCGCCGCCTCTCGGAAGACGAAGACCGCGGCGATGGCGAGCACGAGCCCGACGACGACGAACCCGACGATCAACGCCACAGATTCAGCCTACGGCGCGAAGGAGCGGCCGCCGGAAGGACACCGACACCCACGCGGTCCGGAGTCGTCCTCCGGAGATCTTCGGAGATCTTCGGAGAGCCGGCAGTCCTCTATATGCCGATGCGCTGGGCGAGGAGCTCGCGGTGGTAGGTCGCGTCGCCGAGGAGGATCTCCGAGGACTTCGCACGCTTGAAGTAGAGGTGCGCGTTGTGCTCCCACGTGAAGCCGATCCCACCGTGGATCTGGATGTTCTCGGCGGCGGCGTGGAAGTACGCGTCCGAGCAGTACGCCTTGGCCAGGCTCGCGACGACCGGTGCCTCGTCGTTGCCCTCCGCCGCGGCCCACGCCGCGTAGTAGGCGGCCGACTTCGCCGACTCGACCTCGAGCAGCATGTCCGCGCATTTGTGCTTGATCGCCTGGAACGAGCCGATCGGGCGGCCGAACTGGACCCGGTCCTTCGCGTACTGCACCGACTCCTCGAGGACGAACTGGGCGCCACCGACCATCTCGTTCGAGAGCGCCACCGCGGCCTGGTCGAGCGTGGTGGAGAGCGCCGACCAGCCGGTCCCGGGCGTGCCGAGCTTGGCCGCCTTCACGTCCGCGAACTCGAGGCGCGCCTGCTTGCGGGTCTGGTCCATCGTCGCCAGCGCGGTGCGGGTCAGCCCGGGCGCGTCACCCGCGACGGTGAAGAAGGCGATGCCGTCCTCGCCGCTGGTGCCGGCCGTGCGGGCGACCACGACGACCAGGTCCGCGGTGTGGCCGTCGAGCACGAACATCTTCGTGCCGTCGAGCACGTAGCCGTCGCCGTCCGCGCGCGCTTCCATCGTGATGCCGTCCGCGCTCCAGCGCCCGTTCGGCTCGGTGAACGCCAGCGTCGCGATCGTCTCGCCACTCGCGATACCCGGCAGCAGCGCGGACCTCTCGTCCTCGGTGCCGGCGTTGAGGATCGCGTTGGCCGCGAGCACCACGGTCGAGAAGTACGGCGCGCACAGCAATGCGCGGCCCTGCTCCTCGAGGACGATGCCGAGCTCGACGAACGTGAAGCCCTGGCCGCCGTACGCCTCGGGGATCGCGAGGCTCTGCAGGCCGAGCTCGTTCGCCATCTGGGACCACACCGCAGGGTCGTAGCCCTCGGTCGTCTCCATCAGGCGCCGTACCTCGCTCTCGGGGCTCTTTGCCTCCAAGAACTTCCGCACGGCT
>DASXYP010000090.1:0-13112 GCA_036502405.1 Acidimicrobiia bacterium | reverse complement strand
CCGGCGGAGGTAGCCGAGCGTCGAATAGCCGGTACCGAAGTCGTCGATGCTCAGGTTCACGCCCAGCGCCCGGAGCGCGTCGATCCCCTCGATCGTCGTCTCGCCCATGAGCACGCTCTCGGTGATCTCGAGGCACACGCGCTCCGGGGGCGCACCGGTGCGCTCGAGCGCCGCCGCGACCTGCGCGACGAGATCCGGTTGCGCGAGCTGACGGGCCGAGAGGTTCACGGCCATCGTGAAGGTCTGTGAAACCACACCCGACTCGCGCCACGCCATGAGCTGGCGGCACGCGCCCTCGAGGACCCACGCGCCGAGCGGCACGATGAGCCCGGTCTCCTCCGCGAGGTCGATGAACGCGTCCGGCGCGACGAGCCCGCGGTCGGGATGCTGCCAGCGGACCAGTGCCTCGGCGCCCGCGCACCCGCCGGTCGCGAGCTCGTAGATCGGCTGGAAGTAGATGCGCAGCTCCTCGCGCTCGATCGCCCGGTGCAGCGCGTTCTCGGTCTCGAGCCGGAACCGTGCGGTCGACCGCATCTCCTCGTCGAACAGCTCGAAACGGCCCTTGCCCCCGGCCTTGGCCTGGTACATCGCGGCGTCCGCGTCGCGCAACAGCGTCTCGGGGGTGTCACCGGGCCCGGCCAGCGCGATGCCGATGCTGGCGCTGAGGTGCTGGTCCTCGCCGTTCAACAGCACCGGGGCCTCGATGACCTCGAGCAGGCGCTGCGCGACGTCGATCGCCTGGAGACGCGCGCGATCGGGTGAGAGGTCGTCACAGAGCACCGTGAACTCATCGCCGCCGAAGCGGGCAACGGTGTCCCCCGGACGCACCGCGTCGCACAAGCGCGTCGTGAGCTTGCGCATGACCTCGTCGCCGGCGTCGTGACCAAGGCTGTCGTTGACGAGCTTGAAGCGGTCCAGGTCGAGGAAGAGCACTGCCGACGTCGTCTGGCGACGCGGCGCACGCGCCAGGGCGAGGGTGAGGAACTCCACGAACAGCACGCGGTTGGGCAGGCCGGTCAGCGGATCGTGCTGGGCCTGGTACGCGAGCCGGTCTTCGAACGTCTTGCGCTCGATCGCGATCGCGGCGAGCGGGCTCACCATCGCGACGATCTCCTCGGCGGCCCCGGTCGGTGCCTGGGGGGTGCGGCGATACACCGCGAACGTGCCCAGCACGCGATCGCCGCTGGACGCCATGACCGGAGTCGACCAGCACGACTGCAGGCCGTGCTCGGCCGCGATCGAGCGGTACGCCTCCCACCGCGGGTCGGTTCGGACGTCGTCGGCCACGACGGTCGCGCCGTAGAACGCCGCGGTCCCGCACGATCCCGCATCCGGCTCGATCGGCACCCGGTCCGTGGCGCGTGCGTACTCGACCGGCAGGCTCGGTGCCGCCCCGGTGCGCAACACTCGCTCGGCCTCGTCGACGAGCATGACCGAGCACAGGGTGTCCGGGACCTGGGTCTCGACCACCTCGCAGATCGTGGTCAGGGTCTCGGCGAGCGGCGCACCCTCGGCGATCAACCGCAGGATCCGGGCCTGGTCGCTCATCAGCGCCTGCGCCCGCGCCCGCTCGGTCACGTCACGGGTCGTCGCGACCACCCCGCCCACCGACGGGTCGTCGGTCAGGTCCTGGACGATCGCCTCGACGTGCTTGTACGAGCCGTCGGCGACGCGGAGCCGGAACGAGACGGGATCGGTGGTGCCTGCGGCGAGCTGCGCGCCCATCTCGTCGGCGACGCGCTCCAGGTCGTCGGGGTGGATGTGCGAAGTCGGGTCGGTCCACGTGTCGTCGTCGTCCTCGAAGCCGAACAGCACGTTCGCCGCCGGGCTCGAGTACAGCAGTCGTTGCTCGGGGCCGACGATCGTGATGACGTCGGACAGGTTCTGCACGAGCGCACGGAACCGCTCGTCGCTCCGCCGCAGCGCCTCCTCGGCCTCCACGCGCTGGGTCACGTCGCGGCCGGCGACCACCACGCCGCGCACCGCCGGGTTGTCCATGAGGTTGTTGCCGATGGCCTCCAGGTACCGCCACGAGCCGTCGGCGTGCTGCACCCGGACCATGATCGGGCCGTGGACCCCGGGCTCGGTGAATGCCTCGGCCATGATGTCGGTGACCATCGACCGGTCCTCGGGGTGCACCAGCTCCAGCGCATCGAGCCCGACCGCGAACCCGGCCTCGTAGCCGAGGACCTTCTCGCCCAGCGGGCTGCCGTACCGGACGGTGCCGTTCGCGTCCAGGACCGTGATGGCATCGGACGAGTTCTGGACGATCGCGCGGAAGAGCTCCTCGCTCTCGCGCAGCTGGGCCTCGATCTCGAGCTTCTCCTCGACGATCGTGCTCAGTGCGTCGTTGGTCCGTTCGAGCGACGCGTTGGTGAGCTCCAGCTCGCTCCGCGACTGGAGCCGCTCGGTCACGTCGTGCGCGTTGATCACGATGCCGTCGACGACGCCGTCGCCGATCAGGTTCGTCGCCACCATCTCGAGCCATCGGTACTCACCGTCGGCGTCACGGATGCGCACTTCGAACGCCGGGCTGCTCGTGCCGCGAGGGCTGAGCCGCAACCGTCCGAACACCTCGCCGACCCGGGCGACGTCGTCGGGGTGCACGGTCGAGTCGGTGAAGTTGTCGCCGATGCTCAGTCCGGAGAAGCGAGCCGTCCCGGGGCTGAGGTACCGGACGTCGCCGAGCTCGCCGTAGACGAGCATGTAGTCCGAGGACTGCTCGGCGAGCGAGCGGAACCGCTCCTCACTCGTCCGCACCGCGCGCTCGGCCCGGACGCGTGCGAGCGTCGAGATCAGGGCGTCCCCGACGACTGCGAGCGGCTCGCGTGCTTCACGGGAGCCGACGGGTTCCGCGCGGCGCCATCCGAGGGTCACGGAGCCGATCGACTCCTCGATGCCGGTCACCCAATCGGCGTCGGTGCCCGGATCCGGAGCACCGAGCTCCGGGGCGTACCAGGCGTGCTGGGCCGCACCGTCGCGCAGCTCGCTCGCCCGGGCCGCGAGCACCGCGGAGTCCGCGCCGACGAACCGGGCCAGCCGCTCGAGCACCGAGACCACGCGCGCGTCGACGTCCTGCACGGACGCGGTCACCAGCATCCGGGACGTCTCCGCGACGAGAGCTTCTGCCGCGACCCGCGCCTGGAGCGCTCGCTCAGCCTCGCGACGGTCGTGGGCTTCGTCGGTCACGTCCTCGAGCGTCCCGACGTAGCCGGAGACGGCACCGTCCGGGGCGCGGATCGCGGCCAGGCTCGTGCGCGTGCAGCGGATCTCGCCGTCCGGGCGCAGCACTCGCATCTCGCCGAACCACTCCTCGCCGGCGACGGAGGCCGCGCTCATCGACTCGAAGATCGCGTCCCGATCGTCCGGGTGGGCCACCCGGAGGTCATCCGAACCGATGATGTCCTCGGCGCGGACCCCGCAGATGTCGAGCCAACGCTGGTTCACGTAGTTGATGCGACCGACGACGTCGGAGTGGCAGACGCCGAGCGGCGACGACACCACCAGCGTGCGGAACGGATCGTCACCGCGCGCGTCACTCGGGACGTGGACCGCGCCCACCTCGTCGGTGACGTCCTCGACCGCGCCGACGAAGATCGGCTGCTCGTCCGGTTTGGAGGCACCCGGCAGCACTCGCATTCGCAGGTGACGCGCGACGCCGTCGCTGCGAACGATCCGCAACGGCAGCACCAGGTCCTCGGGTGTAGCGAAGAACGCGGTCCGGGCGGCGTCGATCCGGCGGCGGTCGAGCGGATGCACGGACGGGAGCCAGTCCCGCCCCAGCGCCTCCTCCTCGGACCACCCCAGGATCTCCGCGAAGCGCCGGTTGACCCACACGATCCCGTCCGCCTCGGTGCAGCGGAACAGGCCGAGGGGGGTGGAGAGGGCGAGGACGTCCAGGTCGGTCACGGCGTCGAGCCGGTCGAGCGGCGAGCTGGAGGCGGGCGCGCCGAGCCGGGCGCGGAGCGCGTCGTCGCGTGCGGGCGGGCTCGCCGTTCCCATGGTGTCGATCCGTCGTCCCCCTGTCTGCTCCCTCGATCTATCGGGGTCGACCGGGGCCACCCTGAGGGAAAATCGCCCGGGTTCCGCAGGGTTTGGCCCTGCGCCGGATCAGGACGGGGTGCGGCGGGCCCGGGCCCGGAGGACCGCCGCCTTCGCCATCCCCCAGGCGAGGTGCAGCGGGCCGAGGTCGGGATCGCCGAGGTCCCCGAGGGTCGCGGGCACCAGGTCGTAGCGGTCCTCGGGCCAGGACCGTTCCGCGAACGCGTCCCGGACGACGTCCGGGACCCCGGCGTCGACGAGCACGGCCGTGGGCTCGCGGTACAGGGTCCGCACGACCTCGAGCGGCGTCGACCGCTGCTCGCGCGGGTCGAGCTGCAGCAGCGCCTGCAACGAGTCAACGACGCGCTCGGTCGCGGCGCGGCCGGCGGCCGGCGCGGCGTCGAGCGCACGGTCCCGCGCGCCGGGCTCCGCGGCGCCCCACGCGTCCAGGAGCCGCTCGACGTTCGCGACTGCCCAGCCGGGCGCCTCGCGTGCGACGCCGGCGACGATCGCGGCTCCGGTCTGCTCGAGCAGAGCGAGCCCGCGGGCCTCGGCCTCGTCGGGCGACAGCTCGTCGCCGGTGCCCTCAGCCCTCGAGGACATCGCCTTCCATGCGGTTGACCGAGCACCCGAGACCCTCGAGGTACGCGATCGATGCGTCGCGTGCGGCGGACGGTCCCGTGAGCTCGAGGATCACCCAGCCTTCGTGCGCCTCGATCCCCGCGCGCCGGATGTTCGGGACGACGTCGAACTCCTTCACGATCTCGTAGATCATCGGGCGGTCGACGAGCTGCTCGGGGAACGAGACGTAGAGGCGGACGCTCTCGCTCATCGGTCGTGCTCGCGGCCCGGCGCCCCGGGGCGGCGACCGCTACCGCGGCAAGCCGCTTCGCGTGAGCCGTCGCACGTCCGGCACCTCGTCGCTGCGCTCACAGCCCCACCCGCTCGAGCGCGTCCGCGGGCTCGAGCACGAGCCCCGTGTAGAAGGGCCCGAACTCGCCGTAGCGCGCGGAGACGTCGTCGAAGCGCATCTCGTACACGATCTCCTTGAGGACGACGGGGTCGTCGGCGAGCAACGTGACCCCCCACTCCCAGTCGTCGAGCCCGACCGATCCGGTGATCAGCTGCAGCACCCGGCCGGCGTACGTCCGTCCGATGCGCGCGTGGCCGGCCATCAGCTCCTTGCGGGCCTCGAACGGCAGGCGATACCAGTTGTCGTCGCCGTCGCGCCGCTTCGACATCGGGTAGAAGCCGATGACCTTGCGCGCCGGGAGATCGGGGTGGAGCCGCTGCTCGCGGTAGTGCTCGATGCGCTGGCTCCAGACGAGCAGGCGGGCGGCGACCTCGGTCGGGTCGGTGAGGCCCTCCTCGTCGCGCAGGCGCGCCGCTTCGTCCTCCTCGCTCGCGGTGTACTCGGACAGCTCGGTCAGCGACACGTACGAGAAGTCCGGGACCAGCGGGCCGGCCAGCATCTCCTGCTGGAACCCGTGCAGGCGGGCGAGGTCCGGCCCGTAGGCCATGACGCCGAAGTCCGCCTTGTGGCCGAGCACCACGAACGTGAGCGCGCGGTGGTCGTCGTCCTCGAGCGACGAGACCGCGTCGACGATCCGCTTGGCCGCGCCGGGATCCTGCTCCGCGAGCCCCCGGTCGATCCGGTAGAGCAGGTGCAGCACTCCCCACCCGATCGACGGTGCCACCGGCTCCACTCCCATCCGCCCAGGCTACCGGCCGGACTTCCGGGCCCTCGATCAGATCGCCGCGGCATCGGTGCCGCGGAGCTGCTGCCGGAACCGCCGAGCAGGTCCGAGAGTCGAACGGGTCGGAAGCCCGGCGGCACCTCGACCGAGACGTCGGTAGCGAAGTCCGAGACGTCGCTACCGAAATCCGAGCACTCGATGGTCGTCGCGATCGTGTGCGCCGTCGCGTCGACACCCGTCGCGATCTTGCGGACCCGGCGCCGGTGGCGCACGCCGCGCCGACCCGGAGCGCGCCGAGATCTGCCGTGGCGCGCTATCGGGACGCGGGTGGGGCGCCCCCGAAGGGGCGCCCCACTCGTCGTTCCGGTTGGAAGGGAGGGTCTAGAAGTCGCCCATCCCGCCCATGCCACCGTCCATGCCCGGCATGCCGGCGGGCATGGCCGCCTTCTCCTCGAGCTTGTCGGCGACGACTGCCTCGGTGGTGAGGAAGAGCGCCGCGATCGAAGCAGCGTTCTGCAGCGCCGACCGGGTCACCTTGGCCGCGTCGATCACGCCCGCCTTGACCAGGTCCTCGTACTCACCCGTGGAGGCGTTCAGGCCGTTCGCACCCTTGAGGCTGCGGACCTTCTCCACGATGACGCCACCCTCGAGACCGGCGTTGAGCGCGATCTGCTTGAGCGGCTCCTCGAGCGCACGCGCCACCATCTTGGCGCCGGTCGCCTCGTCACCGTCGAGCGTCTTGGCGAGCTCGAGCACCTTGGCCTGGGCCCGGAGCAGGGCCACGCCCCCACCGGGGACGACACCCTCCTCGACCGCGGCCTTGGTGGTCTGCACCGCGTCCTCGATGCGGTGCTTCTTCTCCTTGAGCTCGACCTCGGTCGCAGCACCGACCTTGATGATCGCGACGCCGCCGGACAGCTTCGCGAGACGCTCCTGGAGCTTCTCGCGGTCGTAGTCCGAGTCGGTGTTGTCGATCTCGGCGCGGATCTGGTTGATCCGGCCCTGGACGTCGGTGCGGGCGCCCGAGCCCTCGACGATGGTCGTCTCGTCCTTGGTGACGACCACCTTGCGGGCCTTGCCGAGCAGCTCCAGGCCGATGCCCTCGAGCTTCAGGCCGACCTCCTCGGAGATGACCTGGCCGCCGGTGAGCACCGCGATGTCCTCGAGCATGGCCTTGCGGCGCTCGCCGAAGCCGGGGGCCTTGATGGCGACCGACTTGAACGTGCCGCGGATCTTGTTGACCACCAGCGTCGCGAGTGCCTCGCCCTCGACGTCCTCGGCGATGATCGCGAGCGGACGGCCGCCCTGCATGACCTTCTCGAGCACGGGGAGCAGGTCCTTGACCGCCGAGATCTTCGAGCTGACCAGGAGCACGTAGGCGTCGTCGAGGACGGCCTCCATGCGCTCGGGGTCGGTCACGAAGTACGGCGAGATGTAGCCCTTGTCGAAGCGCATGCCCTCGACGAGGTCGAGCTCCATGCCGAAGGTCTGGCTCTCCTCGACGGTGATGACGCCGTCGGTGCCGACCTTCTCGAGCGACTCGGCGATCATCGAGCCGATCTCCTCGTCCGCGGCCGAGATCGCCGCGACGTTGGCGATCTGCGCCGGGTCGGTCTTCACGCTCTTCGAGTCCTTCTTGATGGACTCGACCGCGGTGACGACCGCGGCCTGGATGCCCTTCTTCAGGGTCATCGGGTTCGCGCCGGCGGCGACGTTGCGCAGGCCCTCGCGCACCATGGCCCAGGCGAGCACGGTCGCGGTGGTGGTGCCGTCACCCGCGACGTCGTCGGTCTTCTTGGCGACCTCCTTGACGAGCTCCGCACCGATCTTCTCGTACGGGTCCTCGAGGTCGATCTCCTTGGCGATGGAGACCCCGTCGTTGGTGATCGTGGGGGCGCCCCACTTCTTCTCGAGGACCACGTTGCGGCCCTTCGGGCCGAGGGTCACTCGAACGGCGTCGGCGAGCTTGTTCATGCCCGCCTCGAGCGACCGGCGGGCCGACTCGGCGTAGGCGATCTGCTTGGGCATACCGGAACTCCCTGGGGGTGTCGTCGTGGGACGGAGGTGCTGCGGGAAGCCCGCAGCGGATTAGCACTCGACCTGTATGAGTGCTAGCCCATGTTGGCACTCTGCCGCGGCGAGTGCAAGTCCGCCGGGCGGTGTCCCCGGCCCGCCCGAGGACGTACGCTCGGCCCCACATGGCCGAGATGCACGATGCCACCGAGGAGTACCTCGAGACCATCCTCGAGCTCGAGGAGGAGGGCATCACGCCCATCCGGGCCCGGCTCGTCGAGCGGCTCAAGGTCTCGGCGCCGTCGGTCTCGGAGCAGGTGAACCGGCTCGTCGGGGGCGGCTACACGGAGCTGCTCGACGACCGCAGCCTCCGCCTCACCAAGAAGGGCCGGGACCTCGCGACTTCCGTCGTACGAAGGCACCGGCTCGCCGAACGGCTCCTGGTCGACGTCATCGGCCTCGAGTGGGAGAAGGTCCACCGCGAGGCCGACCGCTGGGAGCACGCGATCTCGGCCGACGTCGAGCAGAAGCTCGTCGAGCTGCTCGGCGACCCGGCGACCTGCCCGCACGGCAACCCGATCCCGGGCACCAAGCGCGCGCAGGCGTCGAAGCCGCGCACGACGCTCGTCGACTCCCAGGACGGACCGGTCGAGGTCGTGCGCATCAGCGAGAAGATCGAGCTCGACGACGACGCGCTGCACCTGCTCGCGGACGCGCTGCTGATCCCGGGCCAGCGCGCCATCGTCGTGAGCCGGAGCCCGACCGGGGTCACCGTGAAGACGCCGTCGGGCGAGCACGAGGTGCCGACTCCCATCGCGACCCTCATGTGGGTGACCGCGGTGTAGCTGCAGTGCCGGGATCCGCCGGATCAGGTGAACAGCGTCTGGCCGATCCACCCACCGCGGCTCGTTCCCGGAGGAACCGCGAAGATCGCGCTCGACGTATGTTCGATGTACTCGTTCAGCGCATCCTGCGACGCGAGACGTCGTTGGATCGGCACGAACTGGCGACGCGGGTCGCGCTGGTACGCGAGGAAGAAGAGTCCCGCGTCGAGTCCCGCGGTGCGCGGGTCCACGCCGTCGGTGAACGAGTAGCCCCGGCGGAGCAGCTTCGCCCCGTCGTTGGCGGCCGGTGCCGCGAGCCGGATGTGCGCGTCCTCGGGGATCACCGGCGTCCCGTCGCCCTGCTTCGCCGTCAGGTCCGCCTTCGCGAATTCGTGCCGCTGCCCGAGGGGTGCGCCGGTCGCCTTCAGCCGGCCGATCACGTTCTCCTGATCCTCGAGGAAGTCGCGGTCCCAGCTCTCGATCCGCATCCGGATGCGGCGCGCCACGAGGTAGCTCCCGCCGCGCATCCAGGCCGGGCTGTCGCCGGACCCGACCCAGACCTGGTCGTCCATCGTGTGGCTGTCGTCGCCGTGGACGTTGTTGGTCCCGTCCTTGAACCCCATGAGGTTCCGTGGGGTCCCCTGGCTCCGGCTCGTGCTCGACGTACGCCCGAACCCGAGCTGGCTCCACCGCAGCCCGACGACGCCCTTGCCCCGGCGGGTCAGGTTGCGGAGCGCGTGGAACGTCACCTGCGGGTCATCGGCGCAGACCTGGACCCCGATGTCGCCCCCCGAGAGCGACGGGTCGAGGTTGTCGTGGTCGAACGGCGGGAGGTCGATCAGCGCGCCCGGGCGCGCCCGGGCGATGCCGAAGCGGTCGGCCCCGTCCTGCGTGAACAGCGTCGGCCCGAAGCCGAAGGTGATCGTGAGCCGGCTCGCGGGCAGGCCCAGCGCCTCGCCCGTGTCGTCTGGCGGCGCGGGCGGGACGTCGTTGCGCCCGATCTCGCTGCCCGACGCGAACGTCGCGCTGATCCCCGTCCAGTCCTTCAACAGCGCAACCAGGTCGGCCCGCTTCACGCCCGGGAGGACGTCGAACGCGCCGAACAGCAGGCGGTCTTGCACCGGAGTCGCGATGCCGGCCTGGTGGCGGCCGTGGAACGCGACCACCCCGGCGCGGTTCGCCTCCGCGCCGGTGTCGGCGTCGGCCCGCCCGCCGAGGTCCGAGACCGCGAGGCCGCCCAGCACCGCGCCGGCTCCAGCCGCGCCGATGCCGCCGAGCACAGCTCGGCGGCTGACCGCGCGGCCCCGAAGGGGCGCGGAATGGTCCTCTACCCGGCTCACGCCACGACTTGCTCGGCGACCTGGGACAGCGGCTCGGCGGCGGCATCGATGGTCTGGGCGATCGCGCGCGTCTGCGACTTCGTCAACGTCGTGTACAGCACGTAGGTGTCGCCCTGCTTGTACGGCGCGAGCGCAGCGTTGATCGCGTCGAACTTCGCGTTGATGTCGGCCGCGGAGACGGGGCTACCGGCGGGCACCAGCGGCGCGACCGCGTCGAACGCGGCGCGCGACCCGTCGACATTCGCGGCCAGGTCGACGAGGTCGATGTGCGAGTACCGCTCCTCCTCGCCGGTGATCTTGGAGCTCGACACCTCGTTCAGCAGCTCGACCGCGCCGTTCGCGATGGTCGCCGGCTCGACCTTCACCGTCTTGACGAGGCTCTGGACGGTGGTCACATCGGTGAGGAGCTGATCCGCCACCGGACCCATGCCGTCAAGGTTGCCGTTCTCGTAGAGCGCCTGCTCGATCTTGTGGAACCCGCTCCACTTGTTCGCCGCAACGTCGTTCACGCGTGCGTCGATGCGGGGATCGAGCTCGCCGTAGGACTCCGCCACCGGCTCGATGCGCTCATAGGGAGTGCGCGCCGCCGCGTACAGCGACTTGGCCTGGTCGACGTCGCCCGCCTTCACCGCGGCGACGAACGGGGTGGTCCTCGCTACCAGCAGGTTGGCCTGCTGCTCGAGGTAGGTGCGGTACGTGCCGACCGCCGCCACGCGAGCCGCGGCGTTCGGAGCCGTGGCCGCCTTGGCGGTGCCGGTGACCGTCAGCTTCCCCTTGCCGTCGTTCTTGCTGCCCCCGTTGCACTGGATCGTGTACTTGCCGGGCTTCAAGGTCATGGAGAAGGACTTCGAGAAGCCGGGCGCCACGAGCTCGACCTCGCCCGCGATCCGGCCGCCCTGCTGGACCTCGAACTCCGTCACCGCGTCGGCGTCGTCGTTGCTGACGTTGAACTTCGTCGGACCCGCCGGGGCCGACAGGTTCGCGGGGTCGCACCCCGAGTCCACCAGCTTGACGCTCACCTGCTTGATGCCGGTATCGTCACCCGAGGCGCTGCCCGACCCGGATGAGCCGCAACCGGCCAGCGCGAGAACGGCGACGAGCGCGGCACCCACCCCTGCGGTCACTGCGGCCTTCCGCGCACGGCTGGACCTCGGACGGGACGGCCAGAGCACAAAGACTCCCATCGGTATCGCGTAGGCGAGCCAGACGATGACCTCGACCGCCACCGGCTGGGGTTGGATCCCCAGCATCCCGGTGAGCAACGCCGAGCGGATGGAGCCCGGGTCCACCAGCCATTGGAGACTGAGGGCCTCGGCCTGACCACTGTTGAGCCATCCCGCTTCGTGTGCCGTGTGCGCCGCGGTCGCGAGCAGACCGGCAGCGACGAGCACGAGCACGAAGCCGGTGAGCTTGAAGAAGCGCTCGAGGTTCAGCTTCACGCCGCCGCGGTAGATGCCGTACCCGATGGCGACGGCGACGATGATGCCGAGCACCGCGCCGGTGCCTGCTGCCGAGGGGTCTCGAGCCGCCTGGAACGCGGCGAGGAGGAAGACCGCCGTCTCCAGGCCTTCGCGGAGCACCGCGAGGAACGCCATCAGCACCAGCGTGCCGACCGAGCCCGCCAGGAGCGCAGCCGCGGCCTTGCCCTCCAGGTCGCCCTTCAGGCCGCGCGCGTGACGGCGCATCCAGACGATCATCCAGGTGACCATGCCGACCGCAAGCAGGCCGATGACGGTTTCGAGCCCCTCCTGCTGTCGCTGGGGCAGGTTCTCCTCGGCGATCTTCAGCGCGACCGCGACCCCGGCGCAGAGCGTGAGCGCGATCCCCACGCCGATCCACATCGCCCGCAGCGCATCCCGTCGGTTCTGCTGGGCGAGGAACGTCGCGATGATCCCGATGATGAGCGCCGCTTCGAGGCCTTCGCGGAGGCCGATGACGAACGTAGGGAGCATGAGGACCCGGACCCTGACCGTGTGAGGTAAGGGATACCTTAGGAGTGGGTCCGCGGGCGGCGCAAGCCTTCCGAGGCCCGCCCCCGCTAGCCGCCCGCGACCGCCGGGACGATGCTCACGACCTGGCCCGGAGCCACGGCGGTGTCGACGCCGTCGAGGAACCGGATGTCCTCGTCGGCCACGAACACGTTGACGAAGCGCCGGAGCCCGCCCGAGTCGTCGTGCAGCCGGCCGGCGAAGCCGGGGTGGGCGGCGTCGAGCCCGGCGAGCAGCTCCTTCACCGTCCCGCCCTCGATCGACACCTCGGCGGCGCCGCCGGTGAGCTCGCGCAGCTGGGTGGGGATGCGGATGGTCACAGCCATGGCGGTCGTGCTCCTACTTCTCGAACGTGGCGGGATCGAAGGCGGCATGGAACGCATCGAGCGTCGGGGAGATCGTCGCCGTCGGGCCGACCTGGTCGGCGACCGCGTCCAGCGTCTTGAGGCCGTGACCCGTCACGTAGGCGACGACCCGCTCGTCGGGACGGACGACACCCTCGCCGGCAAGCCGCTTCAGGGTCGCGATCGTCACGCCGCCCGCGGTCTCGGCGAAGATCCCCTCGGTGCGGGCGAGCAGGCGCATCGCGTCGACGATCTCGCCGTCGGTCACGGCCGCGAACCCTCCCCCCGTCTGGCGAACTGCATCCAGCGCGAAGTACCCGTCAGCCGGGTTGCCGATCGCGAGCGACTTGGCGATGGTGCTCGGCTTCACCGGCTTGATGTTCTCGGTGCCGTCGAGCCACGCCGACGCGACCGGCGAGCAACCGAGTGCCTGGGCGCCGGACACCCGGACCTGCGGCTCCGCGTCGAGCAGCCCGACAGTGTGGAGCTCGCCGAAGCCCTTGCGGATCTTGGTGAGCAACGAGCCGCTCGCGACCGGGACCACCACGTGGTCAGGGGTCTCCCAGCCCAGCTGCTCGGCGGTCTCGAACGCCAGCGTCCGCGAGCCCTCGGCGTAGTACGTGCGCACGTTGACGTTCACGAATGCCCACGGGTAGGTGCCCGCGAGCTCGGCGCACAGACGGTTCACGTCGTCGTAGTTCCCGTCGATCGCGACGACGTTGCCGCCGTACACCGCGGTCGTGAGCACCTTGCCCTGCTCGAGGTTCGCGGGGATGAAGACGAAGCTGCGCAGCCCCGCGTGCGCGGCGTGGGCGGCGACGGAGTTGGCGAGGTTGCCGGTCGATGCGCACGCCGCGGTCTTGAA
>DASXYP010000089.1:0-32503 GCA_036502405.1 Acidimicrobiia bacterium | reverse complement strand
GGGGCTGCTTCATCAGCGCGCTCGGAGGGATTCGAACCCGCAACCTTCTGATCCATAGCGGCGCTTCGAATCGTCAGGGAGATCCGCTCCCGTCCGTCGCAGTGCTCCTGGCCGGCGACGATGCAACGGACGCGTCCAGCGCGTCGGTGAGGTCTGCTCGCGTTCTGGAGCTGACCGCATCACTCTGACCATGGCTGTCAGACCCTCGCGTTCGGTCGTCGCCTGCACGAGAACGGCATCGTCGGATCGATGGGCACCGTCGGCGACTGCTTCGACAACTCAACTCAGCCGACGACGGTGAGTTCCGGCTCGTCTGGCGCAGACGGTGATGAGTCGGTTGGCCCGCTCGACCTACGATCGCCAGAATGCGAGGTGGCGTAAGGTCGATCTGCGGCGCGGTCGCTCGGTGGGTCGTCGTGACGGCGACGGTGGGGGCCTGCGTGCTGGTCGCGGCCCCGAGTTCGTCTGAGGCGACGGGTCGGACTCCGGCGCCGAGTCTCGCGCCGGTGCGCAGCATCGGGCGGTGGTCCGTCGACCAGTACGGGCGGGTCGTCATCACCCACGGCCTGAACATCATTCGGAAGACGGCCCCGTACTACCCACCGGTGTTCGGTGCCCCTGACGCGCGCTTTCTCGCGAGCCAGGGCTTCAACGGCGCGCGGATCGGGTTCATCTGGGCGGGAGTGGAGCCCCGCGCCGGGATCATCGACCACGACGCAATCGCGCACCTCGTGAGCGTGAACGCGACGCTCGCACACGCCGGCATCCGGACGTTGGTGGACGTGCACCAGGATCTCTATTCGGAGAAGTACGGGGGCTTCGGGGCGCCCTCGTGGGCCTCGAACCCTCCGGTCTGCGCAGCTGGCGGGAGCGGCGTGCCACCATCCTGCGGGTCCCTCTCGGCGTTCCAGGAGCTCTGGAACGACACGCCAGTCGGTGGACGGGGGCTCCAGACGCACTTCGCGAACATGTGGGTAGCTGGTGCCCGCGCCTTGCGCCGCGCCGGGAACCTGCTGGGCTACGACCTCTTGAATGAGCCGTACGCCGGGAGCCGATGGTCCTGCGCGCTGTTCGCGCCGTGCCCGGCGTTCGAGCAGCACGAGCTACCCGCCTTCTACCGGCGTCTGATCCGGCGTGTGCGGTCCGCTGACCACACCACCCCGATCTGGTACGAGCCGGTTCCGCAGACGACCGGCGCCGCGACCGAGCTCCCCCCACATTTCACACATGACAAGCAGCTCGGGTTCACGTTCCACTTCTACGACCGAAGCTGTGGGCTGGCGGCCGAGCCGACGACCATAGAGGCCGAGCGGGCGCAGATCGTTCGTTGTTCGCCCGCCGAGGCCGCAGCACTCGACGCCGGCATCTCGTACGCGGCGCGGGCTGGCATCCCACCGGAGCTCGGCGAATTCGGCGACAGCGACAACCGCGTCGACAACTCACTCATGGTCGACCTCGCCGACGAGCGGTTCCTCTCGTGGACCTATTGGCAGTACAACACCACCGGAGCGAGCGTCGCGCCAGGTCTTCTCCTGGACGACGCGAAGCCCGGTTCAGTAGGCAACGCCCGGCCGGAGCGCCTCGATGCCCTGGTCGTGCCGTATCCGCAGGCAGTCACGGGCACTCCAAGGTCGTATCACTACGACCGCGCCACCAGGGTCATGGCCTTTACGTACTCGACGCACCTCGTCGGCGGAAAACGGCGGTGCTCGGCACCCACCACGCTCTTCGTCCCAAAGCTCGTCTATCCCGACGGATACCGGGCGACCGTAGACGGCGCGCGGGTGCTTTCTGCGGCTTCGTCCTCATGGCTGCAGTTGAGCGCCCGGCCAGGCGTGAGCAGGGTCCAGGTCCAGATATCGCCGCGTCGTGGCGGCCGCACCGACCTTCCGAAAACCGCACAGGACCGATCCCGTGCCGCTCGAGCCACCTGCCGATGACGCCGGGCGGGCTGACCGTCAGGTTGGCGCGCCGTTTCGCCGCACGCGATGGAGACGGCAACGCTGGTTCGTCGAGAGTTCCAGGGTGTCAATGGGGGCGCGCTCCGACAACCGGCGAGGTGATCACGCCGCAGTTGACGGGCCGCGAAGCGCGGCAATCTCAGGCAGGGGCAGAGCCATAGGACGTCCGCCGCTTCCGCTGAGCGGAAGCAAGTCTGTGTCGATCCTGATGGGGCCAACTCGGGCGCAGCTGGAGTGCTCGTCGCGAAGCGATGAGCGCGATCCGCACGTGGCTGTAGAGGTCGAGGGTGATCGCGATGTTGCTGTGTCCCAAGCGCTCCTCAGAGTGCCTAAGCGCACCGAGGACCGGAGACGCGACGCGGTCCGAACGAAGTTGGTTAGCAAACGAGCCCTGCGGCCCGCCGAACGAGGTCCGCTCACACCGTCAGGCGAACCGAAACCAAGCCTGACCTGCGGAGACGTTCTGCGCGCTCGGAGGGATTCGAACCCCCAACCTTCTGATCCGTAGTCAGATGCTCTATCCGTTGAGCTACGAGCGCTGGGTCGTGAGTGCTCCAGTGTAGGAGACCGACCGTTGCCCGGCCGAGCCCGTCGCTCGCACCTCAGGGGCACACCGGGTCCTGGCTCGGCGGGCGGAGGCCGGAGTAGATCTTCAGCTCCCGAGCGAGGAACGAGGTCCACTGGGCGTCGGTGGCCGCCTGGTTCGGCGCGTACAGGTTCTCCGCGTGCAGGCTCGAGTCGCAATATGACGTGAGCTCGGCGACGAGCCCCGCGGCGCGAGCCGCGGTGACGGTCTGCGCGACGCAGCTGTACGGCACGGCCCGGTCACCCTTCGAATGGATGAACGACACGGGAAGGTCACCGGGGCCGATCGACTCGGGCAGGTACTCGCAGCCGGACGCGCCGAAACCGGCCTGCACCTTCGATCCGGCGATCGAGAGGTCGTCGTTGGGGAAGTACCGGACGGCACCGACGTCGTCGCTGCGGTACGCGAGGTTCGCCGCGGTGACCGCGCCGGCGGAGAAGCCGCCGACCGCGATCTTGGCCGGGTCGACGCCGTACGCCGCCGCGTGGACCTTGATCCAGCGCACCGCGGCCTGTGCGTCGTACTGGGCCGCGAGGATGTTGCGGCTGCACTGCGCGTATCGCTGCTGCCACACCGGATCGCTCGGATCCTCGTTGTCCTGGACCCACTGGCACAGGCTCGGCGGACGACTCGAACCGCCCGTGCCGACGAGCGTCGTATCAGTCCGGTACTCGACGGAGAAGCCGACGTAGCCGCGCTGCGCGTACGCCTTGCCGGTGCCGTTGGCCAACCCGTACATCGAGTCGATGCCGACGGCGAACCCGCCGCCGTGGAGCCACACGATCGCCGGCCGGTGCGTCGCGGTGTCGGCGGGCGTGGCAACCCACAAGCGAAGGGGCTCGTTGCCGGCGGGGTCGAGCGCGGGTCGGGGATCCTGAGTCTCGATGCTCGTTCCCCGGTACAGCGTGCCGCCGTAGCTCGCGTCGATCGGTGGCGCGGCACCCCAAGTGACCGGTTGAGCCTTCGGCGTCACGGTGGCGCTGTACACCGCGTCGATGTACGGCGCCGGCGCCGGTGGGACGTGCGGAGGCACGCACCCGACGGTGATCGAGGCCAGGATCAGCATCCCGCCCGATGTCGCGGCGATCCGGCGAGCTGTCATGAGGGCCCCCACGCCGTCGGCTGTCGTTGACGAATCTGAAGCCTGGGCGCGACCGTGTCAATGCAACCGAGGAAGTCCTCACGGTCCCATCACAACGGTTCCGCGCGCGTCAGACCTCGCTCGCGCCGATCACCCGGTCCAGGTTGCGGTGGAAGTTGATGACCCGGCACTCCTCCGAGGAGAGGGTGAGATGGGTCAGGCCGGGCTGGTGCAGGCCGCGCTGGGCGCGCTGCAGCAGCGCGAAGTCCTGGTTCAGCACGAGGCCGAAGTCGGCGTCCTCGGGGGCGAGGCGCACGTCGAGTGGCTTCGCGCGCGGGGCGGGGTCGTCCGCGGGATGCCGGTCGAAGAAGAAGCCGTCGAGCAGCGCGTCGTCCGGCGTCGCGCCCGGGCGGGCCCGGAGCACCTGGACCAGGTCGGCGTAGACCAGCAGCGTCATGTTCGGGAACAGGTTGTACTGCTGGATGTTCATGATCTGCTCGTCGTCGAACGCGGCCAGGTCCACGCCCCGGGTCGCCTGGAAGGCGCGCACCTTCTCCGCGATGACGGACATCAGCGTCGATCCCTCGGGCACCGCGGGCGCGGGACCGGGGTCGGCATCCGTCGGGATCCCGATGCGCGTCCCCATCACGAGGATGAACGCGTCCCAGACCTGCTGGTCGGTCACGCCCGCGCCGAGTCGCGGGCTCGGGACGCCGTAGCGCTGCATCGACTTGCCGTGACGGTCCCAGAGTCGTTGTGGCGTGTCGACGTCGTCGACGACCGCGAGCATCTCGCGGTGCAGCCCCTGCAGGTGGTACGTCTCGCTGAACCCGTCGACCGCGGTCTTCCAGTTCGCGTCGACGGGCACCTCGACGAAGGTCGAGCACCGGAAGTCCTCGAGCCCGGCCCACGCGATGTCCTCGGGCACGCCTTCCAGGTAGTCGGCGAGCGGCGCGGCCTCCGGGTCGAGGTGCACGAACACCATCGGGCCCCAGGTGTCGACCGACGCCGCGAACAACGGCATCTCCTCGTTGCGCATCGCGCCGAAGCCACGACGCGACGGGACCTCGTGGAGCTCGCCCCGGAGGTCCCAGCACCACCGGTGGAAGCCGCAACGCAGCTCGGTGAGCCCGGCGCCGGAGCCCTGGCAGATCGGGTTGCCGCGGTGCCGGCACACGTTCTGGAACGCCCGGAGGACTCCGTCGTCGCCCCGCACGACGAGCACCGACAGCCACCCGATCCGGTGCTCGAAGAAGTCCCCGGGCTCGGCGACGTGGTCGAGCGAGCACGCCAGCTGCCACGCGTGGGGCCAGAGCCTCCGATCCTCGAGCGTCGCCCACTCGGGCTCGGTGTACCGGTCGGTCGAGACCCGGAACGGTGCGTCGATGTCGATGCTCACGGCCCGATCATGCCCGAGATCAGTCGTCGTCGAGGATCGAGCCCGCCGCGGTCCCACGGTCGATCGGCGCCCCCGTCGCGGCGCTGAGCGTCAGCGTGAGCTCCTCCATCGGCTCGACGGTCGTGTCGGGCTTGACCCGTACCGCGACCAGGGCGGTGGTCGCGCCCGCCGGGATCGTCAGGTTCCCGGACACCGCGCCGAAGTCGGCCGAGGTGGCGCTGCCCGGGGAGGTCGCGTAGTGCACCTTCACCGCGCCGGTTGCCGGGGAGGACAGCGCGACGGTGAAGCGCAACGCGCGACCAACCAGGTTCCCTTCGACGATCGACGCCGCGCCGACCGACACGCGGGTTCCGGTCGGCGTGCCCGCGCGATCGTCCGTCAACAGTGAGACCGTGCCCTTCGACCGGTGCACCGAGACCCCCTGCGGGGCAGAGAGGTTGACGGTGAAGGCCTCGTTGGGCTCCACCGTGCGGTCGCCCCGGACCGCGACGGAAACGGCGGCCGAGGTCGCGCCCGGCGCAAAGTTGACCGCGCCCGACTTCGCGACGAAGTCCGAGCCCGCGACGGCGCTCCCGTTCGCGGTCGCGTAGTGGACTGCGACCGCGGTCGGCGACGGGCGTGAGAGCGAGACGTTGAGCCGCACCGAGCGCGAGCCCGACTGGCCCTCCACGATCGCGGCGTTGCCGATCGAGACCGCGGGCAGCGCCTCGGCGGTGAACGACCACGCGGTCGTCGTCGGGCTCATCGCGCCCGAGGCGGTCTCGGTGATCGACACGTGGTACGTCGAGCCGGGGTGCAACGGCTGCTTGGGCACCACGATCGCCTGGTGCCGGCCCGCGAGGACGAGGCGGCCGAGGTCCTGGGAGCCCGAGTTGGTGTTCGTGTAGCTCGTCTCGTCGTACGCGCACGACGTCACCGGGATGCCACCGTCGCGGGTGAGGCTCGCGCTCAAGGTGCTCGGCGTCGGCGCCTGCGGCAGCAGGGCGAACAGCGGGACGCCGGTGTCGATCCCACCGTCCTCGTACCCGCTGCACGGTGACAGCGGGTCCGGGGACTCGCCGCCGCGGTAGGACTGCTGGCCCACCGGGAGCAGCGCGCCGTCACCCGGGAACGTCGCCGCGGTCGACGGGAACCCGGGCGTGCGGCCCCGGATCACGTCGAGCGTCGCCGCCGCGGGCCACGGCGTCGCTCCGGGCTTGCGGTCGGAGCCGAACCCGGTCGTCGCCAGCTGCGGGTCGAGCATCCCGGCCGCGTGGAAGGGCGCGGTGACCCACTGCTCGATGAACCCGCGGTCGGTCTTGGTCGCGTCGCTCGACGCCGCGACGTTGCCCGCGTTCCCGGCCGCGATCCCCTCGGGAGTCGCGAACGGCCCGCCGTTGTCCTCGTCGTGGCCGAAGTCGCCGGTCTCGACGATGTACTTCGAGTGCTTGCGGTCGCCGTCGGACCAGGTCGTGTTCTCGGTGACCGAGGGGAGGTGGGACTCGGCGCGCCACGCGTTGAGGGTCTGGAGCCAGGTCGCGTCCAGGGGCAGCGCCTCGAGCGGGTCCGGCGCCGCGCCCGCGGGCGTGGCCAGGGTCGGGAGCGTGCCGCCGAGCAGTGCGGCGACGCCGAGCAGCACGACGAGTGTGCGCCCAAGGGGGCGTCGGGCGGTCACGGCCGGGGACCCTACCGGCCGTCCTGGGCGACCGGAAGTGGCGGCCCGTCAGATCGTGTTCGTGACCACGAGCAGCGTCACCAGCGCGGCGATCGCGATGCGGTACCACCCGAAGATCGACAGGTCGTGGCGCTGGAGGTACCCGACCATCCATTTGATGGACACCGCCGCACCCAGGAACGCCGCGACCAGCCCGACGAGCGGGATCCAGAGCCCGAACGCGTCCACCATGAGCTGGCCGTCCTTCAGCACCTGGTACGCGGTCGCGGCGCCGAGGGTCACGAACCCGAGCAGGAAGCTGAACTCGACTGCGGCAGCCATCGAGTACCCGAGGAGGAGCGCGGCGACGATCGTGACGAGGCTGCGGCTGGTCCCGGGCCAGAGCGAGATCACCTGGGCCAACCCGATGACGAGCCCGTCGCGCGGCGTCAGCTGTTCGAGCACGCGTCCTTCTCGCGGCGTCAGCACACCCCGCCGGGTGAGGACGAGGATCAGGATCCCGCCGACGACCCAGGCTCCGATCACCGGGCCGACGCCGAACAACAGGTCCTTGATCGCGCTCTCGAAGATGACGCCGACGATCGCCGCCGGCACGAAGGCCACGAGGACGCCGACCAGCACGCGCCGCCCGCTCTCGCTCCGCCCGGTTGCGCCCTCGATCATGGTCACGAACCGGTGCCGGTACAGCCCCGCGACCGCGAGGATCGCGCCGGCCTGGATCGCGATCTCGTACGACTTCACCGCGTCCTCGGCGTGGCCGTGCTGGCCGACGTCGAGAATGCGCGCGAGCACGAGGAGGTGCCCGGTCGAGCTGATCGGCAGGAATTCGGTGAAGCCCTCGACCAGGCCGAACAGGATCGCCTGACCGACCGACAGCGCGTGGCCGGATTCGGCCGCGACCACGCCGATGCTCGCGCCCGCGGGGGTCGCCCAGAGCGCGACGAGCACCAACGCAGCCATGCCGGCCGTGAAAGCCGCGACTCGACGGGTCAGGTCAGCACCTCGAACACGGCGCCGGCCTTCGCGGCGAGGTCGACCGACGCGTTGTCCTCCGCGTATCGCTTGCCCTGCACGTTGAACATCCGGACGGCCTCGGCACCGATCGGGAACGGTCCCCAGTGCCACGTGCCGCGGAACAGGGCGAACGGGTCGAGGGGGTGGATCCGGAAGACGCGTACGGCGTCGAGATCGGCGGGGTCCGCGAAGTCGACCGCGGCCGGCGCCACCGCGACGACGGAGTCGACGTTCAGCGGCAGCAGCGTCTGGGTGTGCGTGTCGTGCCGGTACATGATCTCGCACAGTGCGCCACGGTCGGTGTGGGGCACCTCGTCGAACGCGTGGCTGATCACGTTCACGTGCGGGTCGCCCCACGCGAACTCGTAGCTGAACGTCTGGTCGAGCGGGTCGGTGTCCGCCACGGGCAGCCAGCCGAACGGCGCCCACGCGTCCGCGGTCAGCGGATCCGCTTCGAGGACGATCGAACGCACGGCACCCACTTGCTTGCTCCTCCGAACGACCCGCCCCCCGGACCGGCCCGTCAGCATAAGCCCTCGCAGTCGAGCCGCCGCGCACAGAGGTGCAGGAAGTCCGGCACCCGCTGGTAGTCCGCGAGCTCGGGCCAGGCGGCCACGGCCGCGTCCGTCGGCCGCGGCTCCCGCAACGTCGTGATGCTCAACCCCGCGGCCTCGCACGCGCGGCTGTAGTCCTGGAGCGGCCGGTGCGCGACGCGGAAGGGGAAGGCCTGCCCGTTCGGTCGCCCGACCTCGAGCACGTGACGCATCGGTCGGAGGTACTCGCCCATGAAGAAGGTCCGGTAGGGATCGTCGTGCGCGAAGAGGCCGCTCGTCCGGATCGGGTGCAGGATCGCCGCGCACACCACCCCGCCCGGGGCGAGCACGCGGGCGAGCTCGGCGACGCCGGCGTCGAGGTCGTCGACGTCCATGAGCACCATGAAGCACACGACGAGGTCCGCGACCCCGGACGCGACCGGGAGCCGCGTGATGTCGCCGGCAGCTACGGCGATCGGGCTCGCGTGCTCGGCGGCACGCCGGGCGAGACGCGGCGAGCCGTCCACGCCGACGACCCGGTGCCCCTGCGCGCTCAGCGCCCGGGCCACGCGTCCCTCGCCGCACCCCACGTCGAGGGTCAGCGATCCGGGCGCAGGGATGAGCTCGAGGAACGTGGGCTTGTTCAGGTGGTCGTAGAAGGGATCGTCGGTCGTGAGCTCGGCCCAGTCGTCGGCCTGGTGGTCCCACTCCTCGCGCCACGTCCGCTCGCTCACCGGTCGGAGTCTCCCGTCCCGGGCCGCGCCCGTCGAGGATCACGTGACGCGGACGTCAGGTACGATCGCCTTCGCGCATCACGACGGCGGAGGTCTCCATGGACGTGCGGTCGATCGAGGAAGTGGCGCCGGTCGTCGAGCACAACGGCACCGTGCCGGTGTGGTGGCTCGTGAACCCCCGCGAGCTGAAGGACGTCACCGACGGCGGCTTCCTCGAGCTGGTCAGCGAGTTCGAGGTCGCGGGCGGCGGCCTCGTCGACCCGCACTCCCACCCGACCCACGAGTTCTATTACGTGACCGCAGGGCGCGGGATCATGATGATCGACGGCGAAGAGCGCGAGATCGTGCAGGGCGACCTGGTCCACATCCCGCCCAACCTCGTGCACAGCCTCCGCCCGGTCAGCGACCACGCGCCGATCCACTGCTTCTGCTTCGCGGTCGGCATCGCCGGCTCCGGGCCGGTCGACTACACGGACCACTAGCCGAGGTGGGCCGCGTCCTCGTCACCCGTCGCCTCCCCGACGGCGGGTTGGAGCCACTCGCGCGCGCGGGTCACGAGCTCGTGTCCCGCGACGATGACACGCCGCTGACCCACGCCGAGCTGGTCACGGCGGCCGGTGACGACGACGCGATCGTGTGCCTGCTCACCGACCGGATCGACCGGGAGGTGTTGCAGGCGGGAGCGGACGGTGGACGGTTGCGGGACGTCGCGAACGTCGCCGTCGGCTACGACAACATCGACGTCGCGGCGGCCACCGAGCTGGGCATCGCGGTGTGCAACACCCCGGGCGTGCTCGACGAGACGACCGCCGACCTGGCGTTCCTGTTGATCCTCGCCGCGTCACGGCTCGCGCACGACGCCGAGCACGACCTGCGGACGGGGGCCTGGCCGGGGTGGGGGATCATGCAGTACCTCGGCCACGACGTGCACGGTGCGACCCTCGGCCTGGTCGGCTACGGCCGCATCGGTCAGGCAGTGGCCCGCCGCGCGACGGGCTTCGGCATGAACGTCGTGCACCACACGCGCCACGACCACGGCCTCCCCGGTTGGGTGCCGGACCTCGACCGCTTGCTCGCCGAGAGCGACGTCGTCAGCCTCCACGTCCCGCTCAACGACGCGACCCGTCATCTCATCAGTGCGCGCGAGCTGGAGCTGATGGGACCCGGGACCGTCCTCGTGAACACCGCGCGCGGACCGGTCGTCGACGAGGAAGCGCTCGCGACCGCGCTCGAGCAGGGAACGATCTTCGCCGCGGGCATCGACGTGTTCGAGCGCGAGCCCGAAGTGCACCCGCGCCTGATCCGCGCGCCGCGGGCGGTGCTGCTCCCGCACGTCGGCAGCGCGACGACGGCCACCCGGCGCCGGATGGCGGAGGTCGCGAGCGAAGGCGCCGCCGCGGTGCTCGCCGGCCGGCGGCCCTCGAACCTCGTCACCCCCGGCTGACGCGCGCCCGCGGCGCTTCGGCGTCGTGGGTCAGGAGCGGGGGGCGGGGACGAGGAAGACGGCGCAGGGCGCGTGGTTCACGACGTGCTGGCTCACCGAGCCCATGACGAGGCGCTTCAGCACGCCGTGGCCGTGCGACCCCAGGACGATCACATCCGGGTGCTCGTGCTCGGCGATCCAGATGATCATCGGCCCGGCATCGCCGCCTTCGACCCGCCGCGTCACCAACGGTCGCCAGGCTTCCGGCAGCGCGGCCACGACCGCGTCGATGGCGGCAGAGGCTTCGTGCTCCTCGTCCTTCAGCATGCGCGCGGCTTCTTCGGGCGTCTCGGTCGAGCCCTCGATGCCACCGGCATCGTCGCCCGGGAGATCGGTCACGACCGAGAGCACCGTCACCGACTCCACCGGGTTGATCGTCCGGCCGGCAGTCGCAGCGGCCGCGAGCGCGATCTCCGAGCCATCGGTCGCGATGAGCACGCTGCTCACGGAGTTTCGCCCTCCTGGATCGGCGACGGGTCCAAGTCGAGGAGCTCGAGCGTCGTCTTCCCCTCCCAGAGCGCTCGAAACATCGCGGCTTCCTTCGCGGCGCGCACCCGACCCGCGTTGATGACGTCGGCGATCGTCGCGCTCGGCACGACGACCACCCCGTCCGCGTCGGCCACGACCCAGTCCCCCGGCTCGACCAGCACCCCACCGCATTGGATCGGCGCGCGGACCGTGCCCGGGCGGGTCTTCGCCGCGCCGCGCAGCGCGACCATCGTCGAGAACACGGGGAAGCCATGCGCCTGGATCTCGGTGATGTCGCGGACGCCGCCGTCGATGATCAACCCGGCGATCCCACGGGCCTGCGCACCGGTCGTGAGCACCTCGCCCCAGTAGCCGAGCTCGCGAAAGTCGCCGACGTCCACCACGAGCGCGTCGCCGGCCTGGGCGCGGGCGACGGCGACGTGGATGCCGAGGTTGTCCCCGGGGGTGCACCGCACCGGGTACGCCGGGGCCGCGAGACGCGCCCCCGGCCACACGGCCCGGATCCGGGCTCGCATCGCGCGCCCCCCGCTCTCGCCGAGCGTCGCGGCGCCCAGCTCCTGCAGCGCGTGGGTGATCTCAACGTCCGCGGACATCCGTGCTCCTACACCCGGGTTCCCCGGTCAGGATCCGATTGGCGGAGGGAGAGGGATTTGAACCCTCGAGGAGGCTTAACACCCCCTACTCGCTTAGCAGGCGAGCACTTTCGGCCGCTCAGTCATCCCTCCGAGGTGCGGCGAGTATAGGGACCCGCCGCCCGGGACCCTCCCGCTACGGGACGAGCACGACCTTCCCGCGGACGTGGCCGCCCATGACCTCTCGGTGGGCGTCCGCCGCGGCGGCGAGCGGGTAGGTGCCGGCCACCACGACCTCGAGGGTCCCGGCCGCGACGCGGTCGACGAGCTCGAGGCGAGCGGCATTGCGGATCTCGGTGCCCGGGTCCGCGCCCGGCGCCCCGCCGAGGACGTGGATCCCCGCGTCGAATGCCGCCTTGCGCGCGACGATCGTCGTGCACCGTGTCGTCAGCTCGACGAGTGCGAGCGACACCTCGAGGGCCTCGGGAGTGCCCGCCGCGTCGATCGCGGCGTCGACCCCGTCGGGCGCGACCGCGCGCACGCGCTCGAGGAGACCATCGCCGTAGGTCACCGGTTCGGCGCCCAGTCCACGCAGGAAGTCCTGGTTCGCTTCGCGCGCGGTGCCGATGACGCGCGCGCCGCGGTCGACCGCGAGCTGCGTCGCCATGATGCCGACGCCGCCGGCCGCGCCATGGAGCAACACCGTGTCGCCGGGACCGACGTCGACGACCGTCAGCGCGTGGATCGCCGTGGCGCCCGTGAGCATGAGGCCGGACGCGGGCTCCCACGCCAGCGCGGTCGGCTTCGGCACGACCGCGTCCGCGGGCACGACGACCCGGTCCGCGTACGCGCCGTCGATGCGGTACGCGATGACGTCGTCCCCGTCTGCGACCGGGCCGCGCGGTCCGGACGCGTCGCTGCCCACCGCGAGCACGACGCCCGCGGCTTCGAACCCGAGGGCCATCGGGAAGTGAGCCGACCCGGACGCGCGCGCGTAGCGCTTGGCGTCGACCGGGTTCACCCCCGCGGCGCGGACCTCGATCAGCACCTCAGCGGGACCGGGGTCGCGATCGGGCTCCTCCACGAGCTCGAGCACCTCGGGTCCGCCCGCGGCCGTCGCCACCACACGCTTCGTCATGCGCGCGGCAACCCGGCACAGCCCGCCGGTGTTCCCGGACCTGTCAGGTCGTCCGGTCGCGCAGGTGGCGGCCGACGTGTCCGACGATGACGCGCCGCTCGTCCTCGTCGAGGAAGCAGTAGACGCGCACCAGCTGGCGGCCGTCGCGACGGAAGTGCGGGCCGAGCATGATCGGGCGTCCGCGGTATGAGCGCTGGTAGTCCTCGGCGTACTTCTGCTTTGCCGACGCGCTGACGTCGCGCACCCAGTCGAGCCCCTGGTTCCGGCACGCGGTGCCGAAGTCCGCGCGCAGCGCGCCCGACGCCCATTCCGCCGCGACCGCGTCGAGCCGGGCGAGGTCCAGCTCGACGAGGTCCACGCGGTCGAAGCGCCACTCGGACGCGGAGCGCTCGGCCTCGGGAAGGATCACGAGGTGCGGGTGCAGCTCCTTGGCCCGGCGCACGACCGCACCGAGATTGCTCGCCGCCCCGTTCGTCGGGCCGCCGATCCCCGGGCCCGCGGCGGGCTCGCCACCGGTCGCCAACGTCAGGTAGCCCTGCTCGAAGCGGAGCCGCAGCTCCCGCTCGCGCTCGAGGTCGGCCTCGAGCAGGTACACCTGCTCGTCCGCCCGGCTGAGCTCGGACTGGTACTCGGTGATCAGCTCCTCGGCCGCGGCGCGGTCGTCGAGCACCGCGGTGCGCAGGCTCTCGAGCTCCACCCTCCGCTCCTGCAGGTCGACCGAGTCCTGGCTCCGGGCCAGCAGCTCGACGAGCGGATCGCCCTCGACCCGCAGCGTCGCGGCCCCGAGCACGAGGTCGGCGAGGATCTCGGCCACGCGCGGCCGCGGCCCCTCGGGCCCGGACACCTCTTCGGCCCGCCACACGGGATGGTGCGCGGGCGGGTCGGACGACCTCCAGGACGGCCAGAGCAGCCGCACCCCACCATCGGGCGCGCCCCGACCCGAACCGAGCTCCGCGTCGAGCGCGGCGACCGCGTCGGGGCCGTCGAGCACGACGACGTGCGCGACCGCGACGAGTTCATCGGCGAACCGGGCCGCATCGGCGCGCACCACTCCGTTCCGGTCCGGCGCGACGAGCACGACGGGAAGACGCCGGTCGCCGCGCACGAACGCGTCGAGCTCGGGCGCGCGGTCCGCGCCGACCCGGTGGGGCACCGCGGCCACGGACCAACCGCCGTCGACGCACGCGACCTCGCGCACGAGCTCGGAGACGAGCATCGGCCGGCGGACCCGCGACGCGGGCGCGGCGCGCACCTTGGGATCCGCGGACTCGAGCTGCTCCAGGATCAGGATCCGACCCGCGTCGCTCGTCGTCGTGATCTGCACCGTGGCCCGGCGCCAGAGCGTCGGGTCCTGGTCGTGCGGGCGGGTCCAGACGAGCTCGAAGGCCTCGTCGATCCGGTGCGGGTGGTCGAGCAGGCGCCAGCGCACCGTCACACCGGGCTCCGGCGCCCAGCGCTCGGGCGCGTGCTCGGGCCAGCCCCCGTACGCGCGGCCCACCCACCGCTTCGTGAGCGCGCGGGCCACCCGCGGCGCGGCCGACGATGCGTCAGCGAGCTCCAGCAGGCAGGTGTAGATCCGGCGCATCGGTCCCCCGGTTCGGAGCCTCCCCCCGGGCTCAGGGTACCGGGACCGGGTTCGACCACTGTGCGCGCCCAGCGCGGCCGGCGGCCGTGGTTCGACCTCGGTCCGGTGATCGCCCGGGGGAGGTCTGCGATTGCCGTCGGACCGGGCGTCCGAGGGGGAACGGGGTACCTTCGGAGCCATGGAGCCGTTGGACGCACTGGACCGCATCGCCTTCCTGCTGGAGCGGTCCCGGGCCGCGACCTACAAGGTCGAGGCGTTCCGCCGGGCCACCGACGTGATCCGGGAGATCGACCCCGCGGAGCTCCGGACACGAGCCGAGCAGGGCACGCTCCGAGAGCTCCCGGGCATCGGCGACACCACCGCCCGGGTGGTGACCGAGTCGCTGGCCGGCGGCGTGCCCGGCTACCTCGAGCGGCTCGAGGTCGACGCGGCCGAGTCCGACCCCGCGACCGAAGGGCCCGGTGCCGAGGTGCGCGCCTGGCTGCGGGGCGACCTCCACCTCCACTCGGACTGGTCCGACGGCGGGTCGCCGGTCGAGCGCATGGCGCGCACCGCGGCCGAGCTCGGTCACGACTACCTCGCGATGACCGACCACTCTCCCCGGCTCAAGGTCGCGCACGGGCTCAGCCCGGATCGGCTCCGCGAGCAGCTCGACCTCGTCGACGCGCTCAACGAGGAGCTCGCGCCGCTGCGGATCCTGCGCGGCATCGAGGTCGACATCCTCGAGGACGGGACGCTCGACCAGGAGGACGAGCTGCTCGCCGAGCTCGACATCGTCGTCGCGAGCGTCCACTCCAAGCTGAAGATGAGCGCCGACGCGATGACCGCGCGGATGATCGGCGCGATCGCCAACCCGCACATGGACATCCTCGGCCACTGCACCGGGCGGCTGGTCGTCGGCAAGGGCCGGGCCGAGAGCCAGTTCGACGCCGAGCTCGTCTTCGCCGCGTGCAAGGAGCTCGACAAGGCGGTCGAGGTGAACTGCCGTCCCGAGCGGCTCGATCCCCCGCGCCGGCTGCTCGCGATGGTCGACGAGATGGACGTCAAGATCTCGATCGACACCGACGCCCACGCGCCGGGCCAGCTCGCGTGGCAGCCCTACGGCTGCGCGCGCGTCGCCGAGACCGGCATCGGCCGGGACCGCATCGTGAACTCGTGGCCGCTCAAGGACCTCCTGGCCTGGACCGCGAGTCACGAACCCGCCTCCGCCTGACCCTCCGACACCCCCGTTTCGGCGCGCTGGAGCACCGCAGAGGTGCCTGGGCGTGCCGAGAAGGGTCGTCGGGGTCAGCCGGGGAGCACGTCGAGGAGGACGATCGCGCCCTCCCCGGGTTCGAGCGTGAGCTTCCCGTCCACCCGCTCCCCGTCGCGCGCTCGACGGGTGCCGACGCGGACGATCCCGGTGACGTCGGCGACGGTCTCGGCCTCGGCGCCGAGGTTCAGCGCGATGACCGTCCGCTCCCCCCGCCCGTAGGTGAGCACACCGTCAGGCCCGTCGAGCGAGGCGTAGGCACCGGCGCGCAGGTCGGGCAGCGCGTCGCGCAGGCCGATGAGGTCGCGGCACAGGGACAGGAACGACTCGGGATCCCGCCGCTGGTCCTCGACGTTGACCGACAGATCGCCGAACGGGAGCCAGGGCTCGACCTCCGGACCGGTGAAGCCCGCGCCGGGAATGTCGCGCCACTGCATCGGCGTCCGCGCGCCGTCACGGCCGTACACAGGGAAGTACCGGATCGACACCGGGTCCTTCAGCTCTTCGCGCTCGAGCGGGGTGTCGGTCATCCCGATCTCGTCGCCCTCGAACAGGAACACGCAGCCGGGCAGCGTCATGAGCATCATCAGCGCGCACCGGGCCCGGTCGGGATCGCCCTGGGCCCAGCGGGTCGGGAACCGGGGCACGTCGTGGTTGCTCCCGGTCCAGACGAGGCTGCACCCCGGCGGGACGAGCGCGTCGGTGCGCTCGATCATCTCCCGCATCGGCGCGGCTTCGAGCGGAAGGCCGAGGAACGGCATGTTGAACGCCAGGTTGAGCTCGTCGCCGTCGCCGTAGAACGACATGACGTCCGCGATGTCGGGCACGAACGTCTCGCCGATCAGGACGCGCGGCGGGTCGTAGGAGTCGGCGATCGCCCGCAGGCGCCGGTGCACGTCGTGCACCTCGGGGCGCATCGTGTTGTAGACCGGCAGCTGCCCGCGCACCTGGTCGAGGAACGGGTCGCCGTCGCCCGCGGGCGGGTTGTCCCGCAGCTCGCGGTCCTTGATCACCATGTGGGCGACGTCGATGCGGAACCCCGCGACGCCTTTGTCGAACCAGAAGCGCAGGATGCGGTCGAACTCGTCGCGCACCTCCTCGTTCCACCAGTTGAGGTCGGCCTGCTCGGGCAGGAAGTTCTGCAGGTAGTACTGGCCGGTGGGGCCGTCGAGCGTCCACGCGGAGCCGCCGAAGCTGCTCACCCAGTTGTTCGGCGGGGAGCCGTCCGGCTTCGGGTCGGCCCAGACGTACCAGTCGCGCTTCGGGTTGTCCCGCGACGAGCGCGACTCCCGGAACCACGGGTGGTCGATGCTCGTGTGGTTCGGCACGAGGTCGAGCAGGATCCGGATGCCGCGCGCGCTCGCCGCCTCGACCAGCACCTCGAGGTCGGTGAGCGTGCCGAGCGTCGGGTCGACATCGCAGAAGTCGGCGACGTCGTAGCCGAAGTCCGCGTTCGGCGAGACCGTGACGGGGCTCAGCCAGACGCCGCGGATCCCGAGCCACTGCAGGTGGTCGAGCCGCTCGACGATCCCGGGGAGGTCGCCGATACCGTCGTCGTTCGTGTCCTGGTACGAGCGCGGATAGACCTGGTAGAGCGCGCCCTCGCGCCACCACGATTCGACGTCACGATCGGCCATCGGCGCAGCGTAGGTGGTCACCGACCGGAACGGGCGAGCCCGGTACGGTCGGCGTCCGTGATCAAGTACCTCGGGTCGAAGCGGCGGCTGGTGCCGGTGCTCGGCGCGATGTTCGCCGCGGCCGGCGCACGGACCGGGCTCGACCTCTTCACCGGCACGACGCGCGTCGCGCAGGAGTTCAAGCGCCGTGGCGGCCGGGTCACGACCGTCGACACCGCGCGCTACTCCGAGGTGTTCGCCCGCTGCTACGTCGAGACGGACGCGGACACGGTCGACCGTGATGCACTGGTCGCGTCGCTCGCGCGGCTCGACGCGCTCGACGGTCGGCCGGGCTACTTCACCGAGACGTTCTGCCGCTCGTCCCGATACCTGCAGCCCGAGAACGGCGGCCGGGTCGACGCGATCCGCGCCGCGATCGAGGCCGAGCACGCAGGCTCACCGATGCACCCGATCCTGCTCACGAGCCTCATCGAAGCCGCCGACCGGGTGGACTCCACCGTCGGCGTGCAGATGGCCTACCTCAAGCAGTGGGCCCCCCGGGCCCGCCAGCGACTCACGCTCCGGGTGCCGGAGCTCCTGTCGGGCACGGGCACCGCGCACCGCGGCGACGCCGTGGCGCTCTCGGGGACGCTCGGGCCGTTCGACCTGGCGTACCTCGATCCGCCCTACAACCAGCACCGCTACTTCACGAACTACCACGTGTGGGAGACGCTCGTCGCGGGGGACGAACCCGATCACTACGGCGTCGCGTGCAAGCGCGTCGACGCGCGCGACGACACGACGAAGAGCGCGTTCAACCGCAAGCGCGAGATGCCCGGCGCGCTCCGTGCGTGTGTCGAGCAGGTGGACGCGCGGCTGCTGATCCTGTCGTACAACAACGAGAGCTGGATCTCCCTCGACGAGCTGCTCGACGTCTGCGCGACGCGCGGGCACGTCGCGGCGCTGGCGTTCGACTCGGCGCGCTACGTCGGCGCCCGGATCGGGGTCCACAACCCCGCGGGCGAGCGCGTCGGCGAGGTCTCACACCTGCGGAACCTCGAGTACCTCGTCGTGTGCGGCGAGCGCGAACAGGTCGAGCGCGTGACCGCGCCCCACGACCACGCCCGCGCCACCGTCTAGGCGGACGCGGCGATCATCCGCCCGAGGTCCCGGAGCTGCGGCGTCGCCGCGCCCAGGGTGAACTCGTTCTGCTTCACCCACAGGAAGTAGCGGTGAATCGGGTAGTCGAGGTCGATGCTGATGCCGCCGTGGACGTGCAGGGCCGCGTGCACCACCCGGCTCCCGCCTTCGGCCGCCCAGTACTTCGCGGTCGCCACCTCGGTCGGTGACGCCTGGTTCTCGGCCAGGTGCGTCGCGGCCTGCAACATCGTGAGGTTGATCGCCTCGGTGTCGATGTACGAGTCGGCCATGCGCTGACCGACGGCCTGGAACGTGCCGATCGCGCGGTCGAACTGCTTGCGCGTCGTCGTGTACTCGGCGGTGATGCGCAACGCCTCCTGGCACGCGCCGGCCGAGATGGCGCAGATGCCGGTCATCGTGCGATCGAGGACCCACTGGAGGTTGTCCCGACCGTCGGCGACCTCCCCGAGGCGGGCCGCGTCGCTCACCGCGACGCGGTCGAGCCTCACCACGAACTGCGGCTCGTGGTCCATCGTCTCCTGGCGTTCGAGTGTGACCCCGTCCGCGGTCGGCGACACGAGGAACAGCCCGATCTCCTCGCCGACCCGTGCCGGCACCAGGATGCCGGCCGCGATGTGCGCCTGGGGCACGTTGACCTTCTCACCGGTGAGCGTCCAGCTGTCACCATTGCGCTCGGCGACCGTTTGCGGCTCCCCCGGCGGCGTACCGATCTCGTTGAACGCGGACGTCAGGATCACGTCGCCACTGACGACGCCGCGCAGCTCCGCGCGCTGCTCCTTCGTTCCGAACTCGGCGATGGGGAGGGCGACCGACACCAGCGTGTGGAGCAGCGGCAACGGCGCCACCGTGCGGCCCTGCTCCACCAGGATGAGCGCGAGCTCCAGGAAGCCGTAGCCGAGGCCGCCGACGTCCTCGGGGAGCGCGACGCCGAGCAGGTTCGCCTTGGCGAACTCGGCCCACGTCTCGCGGTCGAACCAGTCCTCGCTGCCGTCGAGCTCGCGCAGGTGCGTGAGCGCCATGCGGTCGCCGAGGATCTGCTTGGCCAGGCCCTGGAGCTCCTGCTGCTCTTCGCTGAGGGTGAAGTCCATGAGTCGTCGATTCCTTCTACCGGGGTGAGCCGGGCATGTTGAGGCCGAAGATGGCGATGAGGTCACGCTGCATCTCGTTCGTGCCGCCGCCGAAGGTGAGGATGTGCATGCTGCGCACGCGCGCTTCGAGCCGGCCCTTGAGGACCGCCTCGGGCGAGCCGAACTTCACCGGCGCCGACGGGCCGACGATCTCCATGAGGAGCCGGAACGCCTCGAGGTAGAACTCGGTGCCGAACACCTTGATCGTCGACGCGTCGGCCGGGTTCAGGGGCGCACCCCGGGTCGCGTCGGCGGCGACCCGGTAGTTCGCGAGCTTGAGGAACTCGAGCTTCGCGTGCACCTTGGCCAGGTTGATCTGCACCCACTCCTGGTCGATCACCCGGGTGCCGTCCGCGTTCTTCGTCGCCGCCGCCCACGCGATCGTGTCCTCGAGCTGGCGCTCCACCACGCCGCTGGAGCAGAGCGTCACCCGCTCGTGGTTGAGCTGGTTCGTGATGAGGTTCCAGCCCTGGTTCTCGCCGCCGACGAGGTTCCCGACCGGGACCCGAAGGTCCTCGTAGTAGGTGATGTTCGTGTTGAGCCCGCCCATGTTCCGGATCGGCTCGGCCTTGAAGCCGGGCGTGTCCGTCGGGACGATGATGATCGAGATGCCCTTGTGCTTCTTGACGTTCTGGTCGGTGCGGACCGCGAGCCAGATGTAGTCGGCGTCGGTCGCGAGCGAGGTGAACACCTTCTGCCCGTTGATCACGTACACGTCACCGTCGCGCTCGGCACGCGTCTTGAGCGAGGCCAGGTCGGTGCCCGCGTCGGACTCCGTGTAGCCGATCGCGAAGTGGATCTCGCCGGCCAGGATCTTGGGCAGGAAGAAGTCCTTCTGCTCCTGCGACCCGTAGCGCATGATCGTCGGCGCCACCGAGTTGATCGTGAGCATCGGCACCGGGGCGCCGATGCGCATCGACTCGTCGAAGAAGATGAACTGCTCGATCGCGGTGCGGCCCTGGCCGCCGTACTCCTTCGGCCAGCCGATCCCGGCCCAGCCGTCGGCGGCCATCTGCTTCCAGACCTTGCGGGGGACGGGGCCGATGCCCTCGCCCGTGTTCAGCTCGGCCTCGACCTCGGGCGTCAGCAGCTTGGCGTAGTAGGCGCGCAGCTCGTCACGGAGCTCCGTGAGCTCCGGCGTCAGGCCGATGTACATGGGCGGTGTCCCCTCTGATCGCTCGCCGGGAGTGGACCGGCGGTGCTCATGCGACCGCCCGCGCGCCCTCCGCGTCAAGTTCGTCGGCTCTGCGCCGCTTTCGGGGCGCGATTCCGTCGTCAGGGCGACGGTCAGCCGCCCCGAAACGAGTCGTTGGCCGCTGCCTCGCGACGGAACGACGTGCCCGGACAAATCGCGTCAAGCCGCAGCTGGCATGGGCCGGTAACGGACGGCGACTGCCCCCGACCGGAACTCATGGCGATCCACGAGCTCGAGCTGGATGCGCTCGCGCAGACCGGCGAGCAACGTCGGCCCGTGTCCGGCAAGGACCGGCTGCACAAGGAACTCGTACTCGTCGATCAGTCCCAGATCTGCCAACGCCAGGGGCAGCGTCACGCCACCCACGAACAGGCCCTCGCCTGGCTCCTGCTTGAGCCGCTGAACCGCTTGCCCCAAGTCGCCTCGCACCAGCTCGGCATTCCAATCGACCCCGCTCAGCGTGCTCGACACGACGTACTTGTTCGCCCGGTCGATGGTCTCGGCGAACGGGATCTCCCACTCATCCATCCAGTCAGGCCACGTGCCCGTGGCCGGCCGCCGCCACGCCGACTCCATCATCTCGTAGGTCACCCGGCCGAAGAGCAGGGCATCGGCGCGTTCCATCTCAGCGGTCCAGTAGCGCATCGACTCCTCGTCCGGGGGGAGCCCTGCCTCGTGATGGCAGCAGCCGTCGAGCGTGACGTTGATCGAGTACCGAAGTGGTCTCATCTCGTTGCTCTCCCTTGCTGCGCGCCACGCGTTCACCGGACCGTACTGAGACGACTGCCGGCGCCATTTCTCATCGGCGCCCCGATCGCACCCACTCATCACCGTCGTGGTGCGAACCAGACCGCAGACCGCGCGCGCGGCCGATTCGGCGATCCGTTCTGCCACCGGCCGGGCTGCGAGCCGGACTGCCCTCCACGTGTCGTTCAGGGACGCCCCGGAGCCACGCTGGAGAGGGCTCGAAACAGCAACGTTCCCACGCCCGGTTTTGCGGAGGGAGTGGGATTCGAACCCACGGTGAGTTGCCCCACAGTGGTTTTCAAGACCACCCCGTTCGGCCGCTCCGGCATCCCTCCGGCGACGAGGCTACCGGCGGGCCGGCGCCGGCGACCGGCTCCGATGAGTTCTCGAGGCCGTGGCAGTCTGAACGGACATGCCCGCTGACTTGGAACCCGCCGCCCGCCGCATGGAGATCCTCGTCACCGGGATCTCCGACGACCAGCTCGGTCTGCCGACGCCGTGCCCGTCGTACCGCGTCGGCGACCTCCTGGACCACATCTGCACGTTCACGGTGAAGTTCGCCGAGGCGGCGCGCAAGGACCTCGACCAGCTCCAGGATGCACCCGGCCCCGGCGACGCGGCGAGGCTGCCCGCCGACTGGCGCGAGCGGATCCCGCGGAACCTGACCGTCTTGGTCGAGTCGTGGCGCGACCCCGCCGCGTGGGACGGGATGACCCGGATCGGCGGCGGTGACACGCCGGGTGAGGTGGCGGGCATGGTCGGCCTCGAGGAGCTCGTCGTGCACGGCTGGGACCTCGCGCGTGCGAGCGGCCAGGACGAGGCGTGCGACCAGGCATCGCTCGAGGGCGCGCTCACCACGTTGGCGATGTTCCAGAAGCCGGGCGAGGAGCACGAACCCGGCAGCGCGTTCGGCACGGTGGTCGAGGTCTCCGGGGACGCGGACCTGCTCGACCGCGTCGTCGCGCTCAGCGGCCGCGACCCCAGCTGGACTCCCTAGACCGCCGGAGGGCACCGACCCGATCGCGCTCCGGCGATCGCCCTCCGGAGAACCTCAGAGCGAGCCGCCGGAGGGCACCGACCCGACCGCGCTCCGGCGATCGCCCTCCGGAGAACCTCAGAGAGGCGCGGGGAGGGTCTCCGACGGGGTCAGGACCTCGACGCCCTCGTCGGTGACGACCATGGTGTGCTCGAACTGCGCAGTGCGCAGGCCGTCGGCGGTGACTGCGGTCCAGCCGTCCGGCCAGATGCGCTCACGCCACGACCCCATCGTGATCATGGGCTCGATCGTGAACGTCATGCCCGGTTCCATGACCGTCACGGCCTGCGGCTCGTCGTAGTGCGGGATGCTCAGGTCGCCGTGGAACTCGCGGCCGATCGCGTGACCGCAGAACGTCCGCACGACGCCGAAGCCCTCACGCTCGGCGTGGTGCTGGATGGCGGTGCCGATCTCACGCGTCTCGGCTCCCGGCTGCACCGCCGCGATGCCGAGGTACAGGCACTCGCGGGTCAGGTCGAGCAGCAGCTGGGAGCGCGGGTCGATCTCGCCGACCGCGAACGTCGCGTTGGTGTCGCCGTGAACACCGTCCAGGTAGATGGTGACGTCGATGTTGACGATGTCGCCGTCCTGCAGCACCTGGTCGTTGGGGATGCCGTGGCAGATCACCTCGTTGACCGACGTGCAGACGGACTTCGGGAACCCGCGGTAGTTGAGCGGGCTCGGGTACCCGCCACGCTCGATGTACGCGTCGTGCGCGATCGCGTCGAGCTCGTCAGTGGTCACCCCGGGCGCGACTGCGGCGCCGACGACGTCGAGCACCTCGCCCGCCGCGAGCCCGGCCTTGCGCATCGCGTTGACGATGTCGGGCGGCTTGACGAGCAATTCGCTCCGCGTCGGCGGGATCCCGCCGTTCGCGATGTACGGCGGGCGGATGATCTCGGCCGGCACCGGGCGCTCGGGGCTGATCGTCCCGCGCTTCACGGGGACGTCACGCAAACGGTGGCACTTCTTGTACTTCAGCTCGCTTCCGCACCAGCAGCGGTCGTTCGGTCCGAGGCTCATCTCCCCTCAGCCTCGCGCTTCCGCGCCCGAAAAGCCCGGGCGGGGCACGGGAGCCTCGGGAAACACGAGCCCGCGGTCGGATTGCTCACCGCACTCGGCGGCGCTCAGGGCGCTGGTCGGACCTGGGATCGGAGCTCCTCGACCCAACGCGATGCGTCGCGCCAGGCCTTGCCGGCGGCAGTGCGGCGCGCGTGCGCCGCCTGACCCGCGACGGGATACGAGCCGAGGTACTTCACGTGCGCCTGCTTCGCGCTCAGCGTCCGGAGGCAGTCGGCGACGAGCTCGTCGTCCACGTGACCCTCGAAGTCGATGAGGAAGCAGTAGTCGCCCAGGCTCTGCTTGGTGGGCCGGCTCTCGAGCTTGCTCAGGTTGAGCGAGCGGGCCGAGAACTCCTGGAGGATGCCGAGCAGCGACCCGGGACGGTCGGCGCGCTGGAAGCACACGATGCTCGTCTTGTCGTGGCCGCTCGGCGCCGGGATGCCCGAGCCGACGACGACGAACCGGGTCTGGTTCTCCGGGTGGTCCTCGATCTCGGCCGCGAGCCGCTTCAGCCCGTAGATGCTGGCCGCCAGGTTGTTGCCGATGGCCGCCTGGCCGGGCCGCTTGGACCGGGCGACGCGCTGGGCCGCCTCGGCGGTCGAGTTCGCGGCGACGATCTCGGCCCGGGGGAGCTTGGTGCCGAGCCACCGGCGGCACTGCGCGATCGCGTGCGGGTACGAGAGCACCGTCGTGATGTCGCGCAACGTCGTGCCCGGCTTCGCGAAGAGGTTGAGGGAGATCGGAAGGTCGACCTCGCGCTGGATGAGGAGGTCGTGCTCGAAGACGAGCGAGTCGAGCGTGATCGACACCGACCCCTCGATGGAGTTCTCGATCGGCACGACACCGAGCTCGTGGTCGCCCTTCGCGACCGCCGCGAGCACATCCGGGATCGACGCCAGCGCGACCCGCTCACCGGACGCGAGATCGGCCTGGCTGAGCAACGCCTCCTCGGTGAACGTGCCGGAAGGTCCGAAGAACGCGACGGGAGGCACGACCGGTGATCGTAGCGGGGGGACCTGCCGGGACCCCGAGGTCTTGTCGCGTCGCCGCTACCCGGCCGCGACGACGAAGGAGACGGACGTCGTCGCGCTGCCGCCGATGTTCAAGGTCGCGGCAGTGCGCGCGCCGTCCACCTGGTAGTCGCCCGCGCTCGCGCTGACCTGCTTCGTGGCGTCGAGCAGCATCCGCACGCCCGAGGCGCCGACCGGGTGGCCGCAGCCGATCAGCCCGCCGCTCGGGTTCACCGGGAGCGGGCCGTCGGCGAGCACGGTGCCGTCCTCGATCGCCTTCCAGCTCTCGCCCGGCGCGGTGATCCCGAAGTGGTCGATGGCCATGTAGTGCGTCGTGGTGAAGCAGTCGTGGCACTCGATCGCGTCGAGCTCCGCGACATCCGCGATCCGGGCGCGGTCGAACGCGTCGAGGATCGCGCCGCGCACGTGCGGGAAGACGTACGGGCCTTCGTCCCGAAGCTTGTCGGCGAAGCCCATGCGCGCGGTGGTGTGGCCCCAGCCGCGGATCTGGGGCACCGCGTCGAGGTCGATGCCGTGGCTCGCCGCCCACTCGGCCGCGAAGTCCGCCGACGCGAGGATGACCGCCGCCCCTCCGTCGGTGATCTGCGAGCAGTCGTGCCGGCGCAGCCGCCCCGCGACCACCGGGTTGTCGTGCTCATCCGGCTCGAAGGCGCCGGCCGGCAGGTCCCAGGCCCGGGTCTGGGCGTTCGGGTTGCGCCGTGCGTTGTCGAACGAGCTGCGGGCCAACGCCGCGAGGTGCTCCGAGTCGAGCCCGTACCGGCGGTCGTACTCGTCGCCGAGGGCCGCGAACAGCTCGGGCCACACCATCGCCACACCGTCGGTCTCGTGGGGGACCCAGGCGGCGGCGCCGAGGTTCGCGACGGCGTCGCGGGTCGGGACGTTGCGCATCATCTCGACGCCGACCACGCAGGCGACGTCGTACCGGTCGGCTTCGAGATCGGCCATCGCCGCCAGCACCGCGACGCTGCCCGACGCGCACGCGGCCTCGTGTCGCGAGGTGGGCATGCCGCGGAACGCCGGTTCGGCCTCGACCAGGAGGCCGCCGAGATGGCCCTGACCGCAGTAGATCTCGGAGGCGAAGTTCGCGACGTGGCCGACCTCGACGTCGCTCGCGTCCACGCCCGCGTCGACGAGCGCGCCCTGGACCGGTTCGGCGATCATCGACGCGAGATCGCCGCCCTCTCGGCTCCAGCTGCGTGCGAAGTCGGTCTGCGCCCCGCCGAGCACGAAGACCGGACGGCAGTCGCTCACCGCGGTTCCGTGGTCGCTGTCATGTGACCCCCCTCGAAGATCCCCGGACGGCGACCGTCGGTCAGCGCAGGACTTGCACCTCCGGCGGCTCCCCACTTCGAAGACCGTCGGCCAGACTAAACCCGGTCCTGCCTCCGGCGCGGGGGGACCGAGACCGCGACCGTGAACGCGGCCGAGTACGTCTCCCCCGGCCGCACCGACGGGTGGTCGCCGCTGACGAGCGCGTTCGTGGGTGCGGTCATCGGCTCGACCGCGCAGAACGACGCGCCGGCCGGGGAGAACACCTGCGCGTAGGGATAGCCGTCGTCGTAGGTGATCGTCAGGCGCCGGCCATCGACGTTCTCCGGAGCGCGGCCATCGTTCGCGAGCGTGAGCACCCGATCGGGGCCGAGCGCGAAGAGGTCGTCGAGGTCGCGTCCGGCGAGGGGCTCGGTCGACGCTTCGACCGGCCGGGCCCGCCCGGTCGGGATGCCACGGCCGTCGAGCGCCGCGTGCGCGCTCGCCGGGAGCGAGAGCTCCCACGCATCCCTCGGCGAGCCCGGGAGCTGCAGGTAGGGATGCCAGCCGAACGCCACCGGCACGCTCTGCGGGCCGCTCGGCCGCACGGTCGTCACGATCCGCACCCCCGCCGCGGTGAGCGTGACGTCGACCGAGAGCTCGTGCGCGAAGGGGAACGCGGCCATGAGATCCTCGTGCTCGCTCCATTCGAAACGGGCCGCGAGCCGCGCGCTGCGCAGCCCCGCGCCGAGGCGGGTCACCTCCCATTCGGGCCGGGCGAGCATGGTCCCGTGGATCGGCAGCCCGTTGTCGTCGGTGTGCAGGACGAGGTTCCGCAGGTCGACGGTGACGTCACCCGCCCGGTACCGGTCGCGCGAGAGCCGGTTGGCCCAGGGGTACAGCAGCGGGATCCCGGTCGTGTGTCCGGCCCGGTAGGCGCTCAGCCCTCCCGGCAGGGCGACGAGCTCCGCGCCCCGGTGGGTGAAGGACGCGACGAGCATCCCGACCGACGGCAGCACCACCACCTCGCAGTCGCCGGCGCGCAACACTGCCGCGGCCGCGCCCTTCCACGTCCGTACCGAAGCTGTCGGCCGCACGCCGGCTCGGCTCACGGGACGAGGTTCACCACGTCGACGCGGCCGACCGTGTGGTCCGCGCGCTTCACGACGACGATGTCCGCCCGGCCCAAGGTCGGTCGGATGTGCTCACGGAGGTTCGGGAGGTTCACGCTGCGCCACACGTCCGCGGCGAGTCCCTGCCGGCCCTCGAGGTCGACGTCGGCGAACTGCGCGTAGAACGACCCGGGCGGCGGATCGGCGCAGAGCTCGAGGAACCGCGCCACGTACCAGGCCTGCATCGCGGCCTCGGGTGCGTCGAGGTACACCCCCACGTCGAGGCGGTCGGCGAAGCGCAGCGCGTTGACGCCTTCGAGGACCAGGACGTCCGGCGGGTCGATCGGCAGCCGATCCCCGGTGACGTCGTAGGTCACGTGTGAGTACACCGGGACCGTGATCCCGGTCTGCTCGTCGTGGACCGCGTCGAGGAACGCTTCGACGGCCGGGACGTCGTAGCTCTCGGGGAAGCCCTTGCGATGGAGGATCCCCCGCTCCACGAGGACCGCGTTGGGGAGCAGGAAGCCGTCCGTGGCGACGACGTCGACCTGCCCCGGAGCGAAGAGCTCGCTCACCGCCGCGGCCGCGGTGCTCTTCCCGACCGCGACCCCGCCGGCGATGCCGACGACGAGCGGTCGTGCCGCCGCTGCCCGATCCGCCACCAGCCGCGCGAGCGGCGCGTATCCCTCGCGGACCTCCACGGATGCGGAGCGTAGGCAGAAGCGGACCCGGCATGTGCCGGACGCCACCCGGGCGATCCCCTTCGCGCCGGCCGAACGCGAGAGAATGAGGCGATGTCGGCTCTGGAGACCCGTTCCTCGGCGCGCGCCGATGCGCCGGCTCGCGACTCCGCCGGGGACACGGGCAACGCGGAGACGACGCGCCACTACGTGCGCATGCGCTACATGCCCGGCCTCGACGGTCTCCGGGCGTTCGCGGTCACCGGCGTGCTGCTGTACCACGCCGATCTGAGCTGGATCCCCGGCGGTTTCCTCGGCGTCGACGTGTTCTTCGTGATCAGCGGCTACCTGATCACCTCGTTGCTCCTCGCCGAGTTCCGCAACCAGGGCCGGATCGGGCTCGGTCAGTTCTACCTGCGGCGCGCGCGGCGCCTGCTCCCCGCGCTGTTCCTGCTGCTCGGCGTCGTCGGTCTCTTCGCGGTGGTGTTCCTGCCCGACGAGGTCACGAAGCTCCGCGGGGACGTGGTCGCCGCGCTCTTCTACGGCACCAACTGGTGGCAGATCTTCCACAACCTGTCGTACTTCGAGGCAGCCGGGCGGCCGCCGCTGCTCCAGCACCTCTGGTCGCTCGCGGTCGAAGAGCAGTTCTACCTCGTCTGGCCGTTGCTGCTGACCGCCATGTTCAAGCTGTGGCACGGACGGCGCCGACCGATGATCCTCGCGACGCTCGGTCTGATCGCGGTTTCATCACTGCTCATGATCGGGCTGTCGATCAGCCGCGGCTACCCGCTCGATCACGACCCGTCGCGCGTCTACTACGGCACCGATACGCGCATGTTCACGATGTTGATCGGCGCGGTGCTCGCGATGGTGTGGGCGCCGTGGCGGCTCTCGGAGCGCACGAGCCGCGGCGGACGGGTCGTCCTCGACGCGATCGGCGTCGGGAGCCTGCTCGGGCTGACGTGGATGTTCCTCAACGTCAACGAGTTCTCCAACGACCTCTACCGCGGGGGCTTCCTCGTCTGCTCGATCCTCGCCGCACTGGTCATCGCGGTCACGGTGCACCCGGCGGCCGACCTCGGACGCTTCATCCTGGGGAACAAGCCGATGCGCTGGATCGGCGAGCGGTCCTACGGGATCTACCTCTGGCACTGGCCGGTCTTCATGGTCACCCGGCCGGTGCTGGACATCAACCTCACCGGCACGCCGAACCTGATCCTGCGCCTGGCGATCACCGTCGCCCTGGCCGAGCTGTCGTTCCGCTACGTCGAGCAGCCCGTGCGCCAGGGCGCGCTCAGCCGGTGGTTCAAGGCCCTGCGTGCCTCGACCGGCAGCGACCGGATCAGCATGGCCGCGCGCACCGCGGTGCTGGGCGGATCACTGCTGCTCGGTGTCGTGCTCGTGGCCGTCGGGCTCGCCAACGGTCAGCCCGCGCCGATCCCGCCCGGGCTCGACGCCAAGGCCGCGGCCGCGCAGACCTCCGTCACCACGACGCCGTTGCCGACGACGCCCGCGACGACCGCACCCGGCTCCGCACCGACGACACCGACCGCGCCGCCGAACCCGGCCATCCCGCGCGTGACGCTCATCGGCGACTCGGTGATGGTCGGCGCGGCGAACGCGTTGCAGCAGGCGCTCGGGCCGGTCCGCATCGACGCCGCGGTCAACCGGCAGTTCGGGACCGCGATCGACATCCTCAACGCCATCAAGGCCTCCGGACAGCTGAGCGACACCGTCGTCGTCCACATGGGCACGAACGGCGTCATCACCCAGGGTCACATGGACGCGATCATGAACATCCTGAAGGACCGCAAGCGCGTCGTGTTCGTGAACCTGAAGGTTCCACGCCGCTGGGAGCAGATCGACAACGACGTGCTGGCGGCGAACGTCGCGAAGTACCCCAACGCGAAGCTGATCGACTGGCACACGATCGGCAACGCGCACCCGGAGTACTTCTACCAGGACGGGATCCACCTCAACCCGACCGGCCAGCGCGCGTACGCGGCGCTCATCCAGCAGCAGACCTCGCCGAACCCGTAGCGGCTCGCGGGTCGACGGCGGCGGCATTTGTGCACTGGGTCGGGTCCCGACCCGATGAGCGCCGGGAGCCGCACCGGAGCAGAGGGTGGGCGAGGGGGGACTTGAACCCCCACATCCTTTCGGACACAGGCACCTGAAGCCTGCGCGTCTGCCAATTCCGCCACTCGCCCGAGTGGAGTGCCGAGGGTAGCCCCACCGAACGCGGCGTCACGAGCCCTTCCGGACGAGACCCCTTCGGTTTCCACGCTCGCGGCGGTAACGTCCGAGCGACGCGGGTCACACCCGCACGGGACGAGGTCGGGGGGAACGCCGGTGCACAACTTCTGGGGTTGGCTCGGGCTCAACCTCGGCAAGCACTGGATCCGGGTGCTGGTCATCGGGACGATCGTGACCGTCGTCCTCGGGTACGGCATCACCAACCTCGAGTTCTCGACCGGGCAGGACACGTACCTCAACAAGAGCGATCAGGTCTACAAGGACAGCGTCGCCTACCAGAAGCTGTTCGGCGGCGAAGCGATGCTCACGCTCGTCACCATGGCCAAGGGCCACACGGTCAGCGAGCTCTTCAGGCCCGGGAACATCAAGCAGTGGCAGGCGATCGAGAAGAAGCTCCACGACAGTGGCAAGGTCGTCAACGCGGTCACGCCGCTCACCGCGCTGCAGTTCAACGACGCGCTGGTGCGCGGGCCCGGCGGTGACCCGACCCAGGGCGTCGCCGGCAAGATCCTGCTCGACGGGGTCGCCCGGGCGAAGAACCCGAAGGATGCCGCGGCCCGCAACGCCGACGCCGCGAAGACGCTCACCCGCATCTCTGCGATCCCGGTGGCCGAGCGAACGCTCGACAGCCCGGCCTACGTCGACTTCCTGCTCCACGACAACACCGGCGCGATCCGCAAGCCGCTCCTGGCGAACTTCCCGGACGACCGGCACGCGCAGATCATCACCCGGCTCCCCGGGAACGCGTCGATCAAGGACGAGGGCAAGGCCGCGGTGCTCGTGGAGAACGCGGCGAAGAAGCTCGACTTCGCCAACACGTCGATCGTCACGACCGGTGCGCCCGCGCTGCTGAAGAACCTCAACGACTACCTGACCGGCGGGATGCTGACCCTCGGCGCCCTCGCCATCGCGATCATGGCGATCATCCTCCTGCTGCTCTTCAGCGTCCGTTGGCGCCTGCTCGCGCTCGGCATCGTCGTGATCGGCGTGATCTGGGCGTTCGGAATCGTCGGCTACCTCGGCATCCCACTCACGATCGTCACGATCGGCGGCCTCCCCGTCATGCTCGGCATCGGGATCGACTACGCGATCCAGATGCACGCGCGCGTCGAGGAGGAGGTCATCATCGACCGGGTCGAGCACCCGATCCAGGAGACCGCCCGCGCGCTCGGGCCCGCCCTGCTCGTCGTGACGTTCGACGCCATCTTCGCCTTCGCCGCGCTCCGGTTCGCGAAGGTGCCGATGATCCGCCAGTTCGGCCTCCTGCTCGCGGTCGGTGTCGCGGCGATCTGCGTCAACAGCATCGTGTCGACGCTCGCAATCCTCGGCATCCGCGAGTACAAGTCGCCCACCAAGAAGAAGGACTTCCGCGAAGGGCCGCTCGGCCGGCTCGTGGTGTGGCTCGGCAGCGTCCCGGCGAAGCTCGCCATCGTGCTCGCGGTCGCCAGCGTCGTGATCTTCGCCGGCGGTGCGCTCGTCGAGGGCAAGCTCCAGCTGCAGACGGACCCGATCCAGTGGGTCAACCAGAAGTCCCAGGTGATCAAGAACCTCAACACCGTGGACCGTGAGACCGGGTCCTCGAGCGAGCTCGGGGTCTACGTGCAGTCCGGCAAGGACTTCAGCAACAAGACGGTCGGGTTCCTCGACGGGTTCACGCGCGGCCAGCTGGAGAGGTACCCGAAGACGCTGCTGACGGGCACGAGCATCGTCGAGGTCGTGAGCGACCTCAGTGACGTTCCCGGCGCCTCGCACCTCCCACCGACGGGCGCCCAGGTGAAGGCGGCCTTCGACGTCGCGCCGAAGGACGTCCAGCTCTCGACCGCGATGCCGGCGTCCGACGCGCTCAACCTGATCTTCCGCACCGGCCCGAGCGGTCTCGACGCGCGGGCCAAGGTGGTGAAGGAGATCCGCGGGACGACGCATCCCCCGGCGGGGGTCCGCGCCACCCCGTCGGGCCTCGCGGTCGTCGGGGTCGGCCTGCTCGACAACCTCGAGGCCAACCGGATCCTGCTCACCTACCTGGCGATCGCCTTCGTGTTCCTGTTCCTCTCGGTCCGGCTCCGGAGCATCGTGCGTGCGCTGCTGTCCCTGGTCCCGGTGCTGATCGCGGTGGGCGCGGCGTCGCTGTTCGCATACGCGCTGGACCTCAAGCTGAGCCCGATGACCGCGGTCGGCGGGCCGCTGGTCGTCGCGGCCTGCACCGAGTTCACCTCGCTGATCCTGTTGCGCTTCGTCGAGGAGCGCCGCCGGGGCCTGCTCCCACGCGCCGCCGTCGACGTGACGGCCCGGAGGACCGGCCGGGCGTTCATCGTCTCGGCGCTGGCGGCGATCGCCGGCGTGGGCGTGATCGCGCTGTCCTCGCTCCCTTTGCTCCGGGACTTCGGCGTCATCGTCGCGCTCAACGTCAGCGTCGCGCTGCTGAGCGCGCTCGTCGTCCTGCCCCCGCTGCTGATCTGGGCCGACGAGAAGCACCACTGGGTCTCGCGGGGCCTCGTTCACAAGGACATCCTGGAGCGGGCCGACAACGAGCGCGACCCGGTGGCCGTCGGCTGACCACCGACCCGGGGACTCCCGACGGCCGACCACCGGACCCGGGGACTCTCGGCGGCCGTCGACTGATCTCCCGAAGATCTCCGACGGCCGACCACCGGACCCGGGGACTCTCGGCGGCGGTCGGCTGATCTCCCGAAGATCTCCGACGGCCGACCACCGGACCCGGGGACTCTCGGCGGCCATCGGCGGTTCCGCGCT
>DASXYP010000088.1:0-5835 GCA_036502405.1 Acidimicrobiia bacterium | reverse complement strand
CACGCCTCGTGGAGGAACCCGTACCCGTGGAGCCGCCCCGCCGAGAGCTGGCCGCCGTGCGTGTTGAGCGGCAGCAGACCGTCACGCGCGATGCGCTCGCCGCCCTCGACGAACGGGCCCGACTCGCCCTTGCCGCAGAAGCCCATCGCCTCGAGCCAGCTCATCGTGATGAACGAGAAGCCGTCGTACATCTCCGCGAGCTGCACGTCGGTCGGCTTCAGGTCGGTGCGGCCCCAGAGCTGGGCCCCGGCATCCCGGTTCGCCATGGTGGTCAGGTCGTCGAACTGGTCCCACGAGGGCCGGCCCCGCAACGCGGTGCCGACGGCCTCGACCTGGATCCCCGGCTTGCGCAGGTCCGCCTGGGTGTCGACGCGGGAGACGATGACGGCGGTGGAGCCGTCACACGGCGCGTCGCAGTCGTAGAGCCCGAACGGGGTCGAGATCATGCGGACGTTGAGGTAGTCCTCCATGGTCATCGGGTCGCGGTAGATCGCGTTGGGGTTCAACGCGGCGTTCTTGCGGGAGTTGAGCGCGATCTGCGCGAGCTGTTCGCGCGTCGTGCCGAACTCGAAGAAGTGGCGTTGCGCCATCATCGCGATCCACATCGCGGCCGACGGCGCCGCGAACGGCAAGGTCCACTCCATGAACCCGCTGGCGCGGAAGCCACCGCCGCCACCGTCGCCGCCCATCGTCACCGCGGCACGACCCTTGTCCCCCTGCGCGCTGCCCTCGAACACGCTGCGGAAGCAGAGGACATGGGTCGCGAGACCGGACGCGACCGCGAGGCACGCGTTGATCACCGAGCCGAGCTGACCGGGAGACTCGATGCCACTCTGCCACCAGCCGAGCTCGAGCCGGAGCGCGTCCTGCACGTCGACCGCGCCCGCACCGGAGAACCCGGCCGGCTGGCCCATCGGACCGGGATACGTCGAGATGCCGTCGATGTCCCTGGTGGTCAGGCCGGCGTCGTCGATGGCGGCCAGGCACGAATCGAGCGTGAGCTCCAACGGGTCGCGGTAGAGCCGGCGACCGATGTCGGACTGCCCGGCGCCGGAGATCATGGCGCGTCGCTCGATGACGAGGCTCGGGTCGACGTTCACGCGCCCACCGCCGGACGGAAGAGCGGGATCCAGACCTCGTCGTCGTGGGGTTCGAAGACCACCTCGAGCGCCATGCCGATCTCGAGGTCCTCGGGCGCCACGTCGAGGAGGTTGGTGGTCAGGCGGAGGCCCTCCTGCTCGGGGAACGCGACGATCGCCAGGACGTAGGGCAGCTCGGGACCGGGCATCCAGGCCTGGTAGTTGACCGTGTAGGTCCAGAGGGACGCGCGTCCGGAGACGACCTCGAACGCGAGGTTCTTCGAGTGGCACACCGGACAGATCGGCGACGGCGGGTGGTTGTAGTACCCACACTCCTGGCACCGCTGGAAGCGCAGCTCACCGGCCTGACCCCCGGTCCAGAAGTCCCGGTTGAGGTCGGTGAGGCGCGGCAGGATGCGGAACGGTACGGGTTCGGTCTCCGGGTCGGCCATCTCAGTCGGCCTCCGGCGGGCGCGCCGCGTCGAAACCTTCACGGGCCACCGGCATCGCCTCCACCGCCGCGAGCATCCCGAACCCCGGCACCGTCAACATGATCGAGCCCAACACCTCGTCCCACTCCGCGCCGACCTCACGGGCGAGCTGCGCGTGGCGCCGGATCCCGGCGGGGTTGCGCAGGATCACGGTGCAGACCATCCGGATCAGCTCGTGGGTCTTGCGGTCCGGCGACTGCAGGGAGTCGACCTGGGACAGCCACGAGCTCTGGGCGTCGTGCAGCCCGGGGAACGACTCGTGGAGCATCTCCTCGAACGGGAAGCTCCACTCGTTCGCCGCGGTCACGACGTCGCTGCCGGCCGGAACTGGACGATCGTGACGTCCTCGCTCGTGGGATGGAACACCGCCTCGAGTGCCATGCCGATCGCGAGGTCGTCGAACTCGCACTGGACGACGTTGGTCATCATCCGCGGACCTTCCTCGAGGTCCACGACCGCGGCCACGTACGGGATCCAGTCGGGGAACGGCGGCAGGTCGTTGCGGTGCACGACCGACCACGTGTAGAGCGTCGCCTTGCCGCTGGCCTCGAACCACTCGACGTCGTCGCTCCAGCACTTCGGGCAGAACGGGCGCGGGTAGAAGTGGTACTCCCCGCACGCGTTGCAGTGCTTGATGAGGAGCTTGCCCTCCTTGGCCGCGTCCCAGAAGGGCTCGGTCTCGAGGTCGGGCGTCGGGAGGTCGAACCGCATCGACGTCATCCTTCCGGCTCCTGGCGCTGCGGGCCGGGGCGCTCGGCCCACGCTCCGCTACCGCACCGGCTGCCCGTCTGGACCCACACCGCTTCGCTCATCGCCGGTGCGCCTCAGCCGCGCTGCGGGAGCGCGGCGGTGGCGACCCCGGTGAGCTTGGGCTCGCCGGCTTCGTTCGTGACCGAGCACTCGAGGTCCACCCGGTGCTCCTGGCCCTCGCGGTACTTCTTCTCGACCTTGACGTGCGTGGTGAGGACCTCGCCGGGCCAGGTCTGCTTCGTGAACCGGATCTTGTAGAGCCGAAGGTTGCCGACACCGACGAAGTCGGTCAGCGCCTTGGCCAGGATGCCGGCGGTGAACATGCCGTGCCCGAACACGCTCGGCAGCCCGGACGCCTGCGCCGCGATCTCGTCGTGGTGCATCGGGTTGAAGTCCCCCGACGCGCCTGCGTACTGGACCAGGTTCGTGCGGGTCAGCTCGTGCGAGAAGACCGGTGCCTCGTCGCCCTCGCTGACGTCCTCGAAGAACACCGTCTGCTCAGCCATCGGCCGCCTTTGCTATCGGTCCCCTGACACGACTGTCAACTTTCGCGCATCCGAAGGACGAACCCGGTCCCGCGCTCGATTCGGTGCTGGATCGCGTCGCCAGAGCGACGCGATCGCGCACCGAAACCGGCCCGGTCGGTACCGGCGGTCACGGGTCCTTGGGGAGGCCGAGGACGCGCTCGGCGATGATGTTGCGCTGGATCTCGCTGGTGCCGCCGGCGATGGTCAGGCAGCGGGTGAAGAGGAACTGCTGGGACCACATCGCGGCAGGGCCATCGGTGATCGCGCCCTCCCCCGCCAGCAGGCCGAGCCCGACCTCCTGGACCTTCTGGTCGTGCTCGACGCCGAGCAGCTTCTTGACCGACGCCTCCGAGCCGGACGGGTCCGCGCCTGTCAGCGCGGAGAGCGTGAGGCGGAACCCGAGTACCGCGAGCGCGTACCCGCGGGCGACGAGACCGCCGACCTCGGCGAGCACCTCGGTGTCGTCGTCCCGGCCGGTCGTGCGCACGATGTCGAGGATGCCGCGGATGCCGGCGCCGATGGTCGAGCCGCTGCCCATCGACACCCGCTCGTTGGCGAGCGACGTACGCGTCGCGCGCCAACCGTCGTGCTCGGCGCCGACCAGGCAGTCGTCGGGGACGAACACCTCGTCGAGGAACACCTCGTTGAACATCGCCATGCCGGTGAGCTCACGGAGCGGGCGCACGTCGATGCCCGGCGTCTTCATGTCGAGCATGAAGAACGAGATCCCCTCGTGCTTGGGCGCCTCGGGATCGGTGCGTGCGAGGAGGATCCCCCAGTCGGCGCGCTCGGCCATGGAGGTCCACACCTTCTGGCCGCTCACCAGCCAGCCGCCTTCGATCCGCTCAGCGCGCGTCGTGAGCGACGCGAGGTCCGAGCCGGCGCCGGGCTCGCTGAAGAGCTGGCACCACTCGATCTCGCCCCGCAACGTCGGCGGGATCCACCGCTGCTGCTGCGCCTCGGTGCCGTAGACCATCAACGGCGGGAGCGCCCACGCGCCGACCGCGATGTTGGGCCGAGTCATCTTGGCGTGGCGGAACTCGTCGTCGATCACGAGCTGCTCGAGCGCGTCGGCGTCACGCCCCCAGGGCTTCGGCCACTGCGGCGACACGAACCCCTCGTCGGCGACGCGCACCCGCTGCTCCGCCCGTTCGAGCGCGGCGATCTCGGCGAGGAGGGCGCGCAGCTCCTCGCGGTGCGCCTCCGCCTCGGGCGGCAGATCGACGCTCAGCCGCCGCTTCGCACCGCCGAGCGCGAGTCGCGCCGAGCGCTCCTGCCACGACGGTGACGAGCCGAGCAGCGCGCGCGTTGCCGTCGCCCGTCGGAGGTAGACGTGCGCGTCGTGCTCCCAGGTGAAGCCGATCCCGCCGAAGGTCTGCACGCAGTCCTTCGCGGTCTGGAAGTAGCCGTCGACCGCGAGCGCCGCGGCGGCCGCCGCGGCGAACGCCTCGGTTGCCGGGTCACCGACGGCGCGTGCCGCGTCCCAGGTCGCGACGCGGGCGAGCTCGGTACGGCCGAGCATGTTCGCGCAACGGTGCTTCACGCCCTGGAACTGACCGATGGGGCGACCGAACTGGCGACGGTCCTTGGCGTACTCGGAGGCGGTCTGGACGCACCACTGCGATCCCCCGACCGCGTCCGCGGCGAAGAGCACCGCAGCCAGGTCCCGGACCGCGTCGAGCGGCAACGCCTGCAGCTGGCGCTCGACCGGCACGAGGACGCGCTCGACCGTCACCTCGGCCACGCGCCGGGTCGGGTCCACGCTGTCGAGCTCGCGCGCGCCGAAAGCGTCCGAGGGGAGCACCACCCAGGTTCCACCCGCGTCCGCGACGAGCAGCGACGCAAGGTGACCGGAGAGCACCGGGCGCAGGGTGCCCTCCACCTCGAGCGCGCCGTCGGCGGCCGGCGTGGCCCGGAGCGATCCCGCGAGCGCCACCGTGCCGACGAGCGAGCCGTCGGCCAGGCCCGGTCCGAGGTCGGCCATCGCCTCCTTCCCCGCCGCCTGCAGCACCGCGCCGGTGAGCGCGGTCGCGAGGAACGGGCCCGGCGCGGCCGCGAACCCGAGCTCCTCGAGGACGACCACCAGCTCGGGGATGCCGTAGCCCTCGCCGCCGAACGCCTCGTCGAGGTGGAGCCCGGTCCACCCCTGGGCGACGAGGTCGGGCCAGAACGCCGGGAGCGCCTCCGCCTCGGCCTCGAGCTGGGCCCGCATCACTGCCGGCGGGCTGTGGCGCTCGGCCCAGCCCCGCACCGCCTCGTGCAGGGCGAGGTGTTCTTCGGTGATCCCGATCGGCATCGTTCCCGCTCCCGGCCTGCGGGGCGGCCGCTCGGGCCTCCGCAGGGCTCACGACTCGGGGGCGGGCCGTTCCCGCTCCTCCTGTCCGAATCCTACGAGAGAACCTGACTCGCCCGTCAGGTCGGCGCGCCCTCGCCCACCCGGCGCGGACCGAGACCTAACCTGACTGCATGCATGACTTGGTGATCAGTGGGGGGACGGTCGTCGACGGCACCGGCGCCGCGCCGCGGCGTGCGGACGTGGCGATCGACGGCGACCGCATCACGGAGGTCGGCGAGCTCGAGGACCGGAGCGCGCGCGAGACGATCGACGCGGGCGGGATGCTGGTGACGCCGGGCTTCGTCGACGTGCACACCCACTTCGACGGGCAGATCACGTGGGACCCGATGCTCACCCCGTCCTGTTGGCACGGCGTCACGACGATCGTGATGGGCAACTGCGGCGTCGGGTTCGCGCCGGTGCAGCCGGACAAGCACGAATGGCTGATCGGGCTCATGGAGGGCGTCGAGGACATCCCGGGCGCGGCTCTGTCCGACGGGATCCGGTGGGGGTGGGAGACCTTCCCCCAGTACCTCGACGCGGTCGACCGGGTTCCCAAGATGCTCGACGTCGGCGCGCAGATCCCGCATGGTGCGGTACGCGGCTACGTCATGGGCGATCGCGGCGCGAAGAACGAGCCCGCGACCGAAGCC
>DASXYP010000087.1:0-3168 GCA_036502405.1 Acidimicrobiia bacterium | reverse complement strand
CATCCGGGAACCTCCGGGCGGAGGCCCACGCGCGCTTCATCCTGGACTGGGCCTACGTCGTGCTCGGGAAGTCCGAGCTCGCCGTCCATTCGAGGCGGTCCCTCGAGATCTACGAGGAGCTCGGCGATCTCGACCGCCAGGCCGGGGTGCTCAACAACCTCGGCGGCTTCGCCTACTACGAGGGCCGGTGGCACGATGCGATCGCGCTCTACGAGCAAGCCCGCGATGCCCGCCTCCGCACCGGCAACGCGGTCGAAGCCGCGTTCATCGCCTGCAACATCGGTGAGGTCCTCACCGAGCAGGGCCGGCTGGCCGAGGCCGAGTCGGTCTTCCACGACGCACTGCGGGTGGCGCGTGCGGCGAAGAAGCCCTACGTCGCCGCGTCCGCGCTCCAACGCCTCGGACGGATTGCGATGCTCCGCAGCGATTCCGACCGTGCGTTCGAGCTGCTCCGCGACGCTCGTGAACAGTTCGAGACCATGAAGAACGCCGACGACGTGTCCGAGGTCGATGTGCTGCTGGCCGAGTGCCACCTTGTGGCCGGCGACCCGGAGCAGGCACTCGCGCTCGTCGCGGACACGAGCGCGGCCAACCCGACACGGCTGCCGGCCCTCGAGCGCACGCGGGGCCGCGCGCTCGCGGCGCTCGGGGACGACGCCGGGGCGCGCGATGCGCTCGAGTCGAGCCTCACCGAGGCACGCGAGCAGGAGGCGCTCTACGAGATCGCCCAGACGCTCGACGTCCTGGTGACCCTCGACCTGCGCGACGGCGACGTGGCGTCAGCCGAGCAGCGCGAAGCGGAACACTCCGCGCTGCTCGGCCGACTGGGGATCCAGCCCGAAGCCGACCGTCAGATCGACCTCACCGACGAGAGAACTTCGGATCTCCCGACAGCAGCAGCACTTCGAACGTGACGTCGCCGTGGCGGTCCACCGACCGTGCGTTCACACACGGAGACGGGTTCGCGATCCCGCTGTGGGGACCGAGTCGGTCACGCAGGTGGCGGAGCCACCAGAAGAACCACCAGAACCGCCAGGAGCCGAGCTCGTGGTGGTGGCGGTCGAAGCGGGGCGGCGCCGCGCAGTCGGGTACGGGCACGTTCGGACCGTCGGGCGACTTCTGCACGTAGAGCGTGGAGAAGATGCCGCGCCCGGCGACCGTGCGGTCCCACGTGATGTTCAGCTTCGGCGGCTGGGTGGGGTCGTTGTAGCCGGCGAAGGGGCTCACGAACGCGGTCTTGCCCGAGCACCGTTGCCCGCCGCAGAAGGTCAGGGACGGAGGGTTCTCGGCGAGGAGCGAGATCGGGGCGCCGGGCCCGGAGTTCGGGAGCGTGAAGCTGATGATGGTGTTGTCCGCCGGAGTCGCGGTGGTGCCCGTCGCGAGCGTCCCGCCCGGCGGCACGAAGCCCGACGCCTGGCCGGGCGTCACCGCCTGGACCTGCGTCGACGACGACGCCGGCGGCGCGGCGCCGGTCTGGGTCGAGGTGCCGTTCGCGGCCGTCGTCACCGTCCCACCGGGCGGCGGCGTCGCCGGGACCCGGATGACCGCGCGGATGGTCGCGTTCGCGCCGCCGTTGATGGTGCCGAGGTGGCAGGTCACGGTGCTGCCGGTCGGCGCGTCGCACGTCCCCTGGCTCGGGGTGATCGAGCTCAGCGTCGTGCCGGACTGGAGCGTGAGCGTGACGTCGACCCCCGTGAGCGCACCGGTGCCGGTGTTGCTCGCCGTCACCGTGTTGAGCGCCTGCCCGCCGGCGGTCACGACCGAAGGCTCGGTCGTGCTCGAGATGACCAACGTTCCGGCGGCCGTGGGCGTCCACGTCTTGGTCACGTCGTTCGACGTCACCGTCGTCTCGCCGTCGAGTGCGCTGGCCCGGATGGTGTCGGTGCCGGGAGTCGCGCTCCCGGTGTAGGTGAACGTCGCCTGCCCCGACCCGTTCGTGGTCCCGGTGCCGGTCGTGCCGGCATTCGGGCCGGACACGACGGAGAACGAGACCGCGACCTCGGGCTGCGGCGTGCTCGCGCGTGTCGCCGTGGCCGTCACCGTGTGCGCCGTGCTGACCGGGTTGGTCGCGGTCGCGGGCGACAGCCCGAGGACGAGCGGAGAGACCGTCCCGGTGACCGTGACGGACGCGGTCGGACCGGTGGGGGCGACGGTGTAGTCCGTCGCGGTCCCGCTGGCCTGGTTGGCGTACGTCCCCGGCGTCGAGGAGGCGGTGACGCCGAAGTGGATCGACGCGGTGCCGTTCCCGGGCACGGAGATCCCGGTCCAGGTCAGCTGCTGGCCCGAGACCGTCGGGTTGGCCGTGGTCGCGCCGGTCGTCGAGCCGGCGGTGTAGCCGAACCCCGCCGGGAGGTCGTCGACCAGCGTGGCGAGCGGGACCGCGACCGCGTTCGGGTTGGTGGCGGTGATCGTGTAGCCGTCGGCGCCACCGGGCGCGACCGATCCCGCGTCCGCGGTCTTGTCGAGCGAGAGCGGGAGCCGGCCGAGCGGCGAGAACGTGATGAGCGACGAGACGGTGGTCGAGCCCGAGGCCGGGACGCTCACGTCCCAGCTGAGGCCGGCGCCGTTGTCGATGTTCGACGTGCACTCGCACGTGTTCGGGAACGGCTGCTTCAATGCGATCGTCGACCAGACCGTCGAGAACCCCGACTCGAGGTAGGAGCTGCCCGCGGTGAGCGGGAACCACTGCTCGATGCGGCTCCCGGGATCGAGACCGGTCGTGCACGCGACCGCGCCACTCCCGGCGTCGACCGCGCCGAACCCGGTGTCCGAGCTCTGCAGGAAGCAGTCCGCGGCGCGGTAGACGCGCACCGACTTCGCGGTGCCGCTGGAGTTCGTGAGCTGGACGTCGGTCCGGTAGGACTCGAGCCCGGTGACGTAGGTGTCGGTCTCGGTGATGCCGACGCCGGTCGTGCCCGCGCTGACGGTGGTGACGATCTTGAACGGGTCCGCGTCGGTGCCCGCGCCGGTCGGCCCGGTCTGGCTCACCGCGGTGAACGGCGTGGACGAGGGCTGGCCCGCGGGGATCGTCGCGGGGCTGAAGTACATGGTCCCGTCCACGACGATGAACGTCCCGCACGCGGTGTTGCCGAAGAACTCACCCGACGTGTCACCGGTGTGGTTCACCGAGCAGTTCAGCTGGTCACTGACCCCGACCGAGGTGAGCGG
>DASXYP010000086.1:0-1576 GCA_036502405.1 Acidimicrobiia bacterium | reverse complement strand
GATGCGCAAGAACGTGAACATCGGCCGCTCCCTGGGCCACATCGACGTGCCCGAGGGCGCGCTCGTGCAGGCGCGCGAGATCGACGACTTCCCCGACCACAAGCTCGTGATCATCTCGACCGGCTCACAGGGCGAGCCGCTCAGCGCACTGCGCCGCATGGCGCACCGCGACCACCCGCAGGTCGAGCTGCACGAGGGCGACACCGTCGTCTTCAGCGCCACGCCGATCCCCGGCAACGAGCGCGCCGTCAACGAGACGGTCGACCGCCTGTACCACATCGGGTGCGACGTGATCACGACGCGCGACGCGCCGATCCACGCCTCCGGCCACGGCTATGCCGAGGAGGTCAAGCTGATGCTGAACCTCGTCAAGCCGCGGTACGTGATGCCCTTCCACGGCGACCACAAGCGCATCCACCTGCACGGCAAGCTCGCGGAGGCCGTCGGGATCGACCCCGAGCGGATCTTCAAGGGCGAGAACGGCCTGCCACTGGAGATCGACGAGCGCGGGGCCCGCTTCGGCAAGCGCGAGCAGAGCGGCGTCATGTTCGTCGACGGGATGGACATCGGCGACCCCGCCGACGTCGCGCTGCGCGATCGGCGCATGCTCAGCGCCGACGGCATCTTCATCGTGGTGGCGACGATCTCCGAGCAGGACGGGTCATCTGTCGCCGAGCCCGAGGTGATCTTCCGCGGGGTCCCGTATCCGGACGACGCCCAGGCGCTGCTGGACGAGATCCGCGCGACGGTGGAGAGCTCGCTGGACCGCGCCGCGGAGGAGGAGATCCGCGAGACGGATCTGCTGCAGGAGGTCCTGCACGACGACCTCGCGGCGTTCGTCTACGACCGGCTCAAACGCCGGCCCATGGTGCTGCCGGTCGTCGTCGAAGTCTAAGAGGCCGTTTCACAACCTCCCGACGGGCGGTTCTGAAACGACCTCTAAGGCGACCCGCCCCCGGCCTGGTCCATGCTCCGGTCCAGGCACGGGGGAGGCAGGGGTTGCGCCTGGGAGGTGACCGGGGGGCGGGTCGCACCAGGAATGGTGAACGCGCAACATGAAGCGCGGGTTCAGGTCACCTAAGGGTTTGGTGAAGGTCACCTGGGCCTGACGTGTGCGAGCTGCGGTCTTCGGCCCGCTCGAAGAAGCGATCAGCCCGCCGGCAGCGTCACGACGAAGCGGGCCCCGCCTTCGCCGGGCGCCAGCGCGACGGTGCCCTGGTGGGACTCCGCCACGGCCCGGACGATGCTCAACCCGAGGCCGAACGAGCCACCGCTGTCGCCGGTTCCGCGCGTGAAGCGCTCGAAGATCCGCTCGCGCAGCTCGTCGGGGATGCCGGGGCCGTTGTCGGTGACGGTGAGCACGACGTGTCCGTTGGACTGCTGGACCGCGGCGTGCACATGCGTCCCCGGCGGCGTGTGCTTGATCGCGTTCTCCATGAGGTTGAGCGCGAGCCGGTGCAGCTCGTCGGGGGACCCCGCCACGACGGCGGCCTCGGCGCTCACGTCGAGCTCATGTCCGTCGGCAACCGGCCCGAGCTCGGCGGCCGCCTCGACGACCACCTGCCCGAGGTCGGTG
>DASXYP010000085.1:0-3913 GCA_036502405.1 Acidimicrobiia bacterium | reverse complement strand
CGACGCGCCGGAGGGCGCGACGGAGCGGAGCGGGCCGCCCACCTGAGGCTCGCTTCGCCGGGGCCCGACCGTGCCCGGGGTGCGTTCCGACGCGAAGCCGTCGCCGACGCGGTCACGAAGCGCCTAGAAGCGGCGATTCGCCCAGCCGTACGGCGAGTCGCACTACCATCCCCTGGTCGGCCTCCGGCGCACCGGTCGTCCGGCGTGGATCCCCGCGACGGTTCTCGCCGCTCGAGCGCCGTGTGCCGGCGGCGGGGAACGGTTTCCTTGGTGGGGGAAGGATTTTGGTACCGGTGCCAACCGATCTGGTTCGTTCGAGCACCATCGAGCACGACGGTGGAAGCACCGCCGGCATCGCGCGCAGCGTTGAGCTGTTCGGTCTGTTCCGCAACGAGGCGACGGATCCGGACTCCTTCTACCACTACCTCGCCGCGGACACCGTCCGGCACGTGCACCGCTACCTCGATCCGTCGGGACGGGTCGCCGTCGACGTCGGCGGTGGTCCGGGCTACGTCGCCGAGGCGCTGAAGGCGGCCGGTGCGACGTGTCACGTCATCGAGTACTCGTCCGACGAGCTCAAGCTCCACGACCGAAGTCCCGATTCGGCGGCGCAGGGCGACGGTCAGGCCTTGCCGCTCCGCGATTCCGCCGCCGCGCTCGTCCACAGCTCGAACGTGCTGGAGCACGTCCCCGACTGGCGGGCGATGCTCTCCGAGATGGTCCGCGTCCTGGAGCCAGGTGGGCTCGGCTACCTGACCTTCACCAATTGGTACTCGCCGTGGGGCGGCCACGAGACGTCACCGTGGCACTACCTCGGCGGCCGCCGCGCCGTCGAGCGGTACACGCGCAGGACCGGTGAGCAACCGAAGAACGAGTACGGCGTGAGCCTCTTCCGGCTCGACATCGCGGACGTGCTCGGCTGGTTCGAGGAGTGCAGCGACGTCGACGTGCTCTGGGTCGGCCCCCGCTACCTCCCGGAGTGGATGCGCTGGATCGTCCGGGTACCGGTCGTGCGCGAGGTGGTCACCTGGAACCTCGCGGTCGTGTTCCGACGTCGCGCCATGAGCGGGCCGCGCGCCTGAGCATCGCTCCGCCGGGCGACCACCGTGCGCCCGACGGGACCGGTGCGTATGATCCCGCTCGGAACGGTGACACCGGGCCGGGAGGGACGGTGTGGCTCACGGGAGATCCGCGAGCCGGGGAAGCCGGTGCGAATCCGGCGCTGACCCGCAGCTGTGAGCGGCCTCCGGGCCGCGAGCCAGGACGCCCACCGCGCCACCCGCCGGCCCGCCGGCGGGTCCGAGCCGATCCGCCCTCGGGCGGGGGGCCCTCGAGGAACCGGGGCCGCGGAGGTGAACATGCGAGTCCGACCAGTCCCCACCGGCGGACCTCGGCGCGCCCCCTCGGGGTAGCGCGACAGATGTCCGCGGTCGGGGAAGTCCGGTGAGAGCCCGGCGCTGACCCGCAACGGTGTCCCTCGACGAGGGCGAGCCCGAATACCGGCCGTGGACCATCGATCGCACCCGCGGTCGGTGTCGTACCCACGCCGCGCACGCGGCTGACCGGCCCTCGAGGACAGGGGCCAACGGAGGAACACACCGTGAAGAAGAACAGCAGACGGCTCGCCGTCGCGGCCGGGACCCTGGTCCTCGTGCTCGCGCTGAGCGGGTTCCGCGACTCCGGCTTCGGCGACAACGGGGCCAGGAACAAGGCCGAGACCGCCACCACCTGGCTCAAGACCCAGGAGCAGCCCGACGGCGGCTTCGAGGTCGGGGGCTTCCCCGGGTTCGAGACGCCCGACGCGGCGCTCGCGATCGCCGAGAACGCCCAGACCACGAAGAGCTGGAACCGGGGCCAGGCGCTCGCTGCGGTCTCGGCGACGAAGGTCGGCACCAAGACCCTGCTCCACGCGATCGACGACTACGCGGACTCCGGTCTCGACGCCGGCCAGGCCGCGAAGCTCGTCCAGCTGGTCGCGCGGCCGCTGGGGCTGTCGGTCACGCAGTTCAACCCGGACCACGACCATGCCGTCGACCTGCAGGCCCTGATCGACGCCGGGCACAAGGCGAACGGGTCCTACGGCGCGTTCAATGCGACGCTCTACTCGGCGATCGCCAAGCGCAAGCTCGGTGGTGTCCCGGCGAACACGCTCGCGTACATCCGCTCCGCCCAGGACCAGAGCGGTGGGTGGAACTTCGCCGGCGACCCGACGGACGCGGCAGCAGCAGCGGACACCGATACGACCGCGCTCGCGGTCCAGGCACTTGTCGCCGCGCGTGTTCGTGGGGGCGACGGGACCTTGCGCCGAGCCCTCACGTTCCTCGCGGACAACGTGCAGAGCGACGGCGCCTGGCAGTCCTTCGGTGCGGACGACCCGAACTCCACCGCGCTCGCCGTGCTCGGCATCACCGCCGCCGGGTACGACCCGACCGAGTCGTGCTGGCGCGACACGGCCGTCCCGGGGCTGCGGAACACGCCCTACACCTCGCCGATCACCTGGCTGAAGGCCGACCAGGCGAGCAACGGCCGCTTCAAGAGCCCCAACGACTCCTTCGGCGTGAACACGTTCGCGACGACGCAGTCGATCCAAGCCCTGCGACGCGAGTGGCTCCCCGTCGACCGGCTCGGTGCGCAGCCCTGCTCGTAGGTTCCTCGAGGCGCTCGCGACGGGGGAGGGTCCGCGGATCCTTCCCCGTCCGGCGTCCTCCGCCGACCGTCAGGCGGCGAGTGCTGCGATCCCGGCGACGAGCATGACGAAGCCGAGGATTGCGAACGCGACCGACCGCGCGACCGGCGCCTGCACCAGCTCGCCCTGACGGGTCCGGCCCGTCGCCTGGACGCGTGAGCTCCCCTTCGCCTTCGTGCTGCGAACGCCCGAGCGGGCACCCCGCACGTCCGCGTCCCGGTTCCGCCGGGAGAGCGCGATGAGGTTCGCCACGAGGAGCGCGCCCCCGATGGCGGCGATGAGCTCGCGCATCACCTCGTCGTAGAAGCTCACGACCCGAAGAGTACCGACCCGAACTGACTCCGGAAGATCTGGGGAGGGCGTTTCCGGACCGCATACCGTCCGCGCCCTGCCGGGGCCTGACGTCCCAGCGGGTCGGGCGTCGGGGCCCGGACCTCGGGCGTGCCGATCGCTCCCCGCCCGTGCTACAACGCGTCGGTGCGCGTCATCGTCGCCCGGTGCTCGGTCACCTACGAGGGGCGCCTCGGAGCTCGGCTGCCGGAGGCGACCCGCCTCCTCGTGCTGAAGGCCGACGGCTCGATCGCGATCCACTCCGACGCACGTGCGTACAAGCCGCTCAACTGGATGAGCCCGCCCTGCACGATCCGGGAGCAGGACGGGGTGATCGTCGCCGAGAGCCCGAAGGGCGAGACGCTGCGGGTCGAGCTGCTCGAGGTGCTCGACGACCGTGTCTACGACCTCGGAGACGACCCGGGCCTCGAGAAGGACGGCGTCGAGGCCGAGCTGCAACAGCTCATCGCGGCCCGGGTGCAGGCTCTGCAGGACGACTTCATCCTCGTGCGCCGGGAGTATCCCACCGACATCGGGCCGGTCGACCTCCTGTGCCGGGACGGCGACGGCCGTGCGGTCGTGGTCGAGATCAAGCGGGTCGGCGAGATCGCCGGGGTCGAGCAGCTGATCCGCTACCAGGAGCGTCTCGACCTCGACACGCGCCTCGCCCCGACGCGCGGCATGTTCGTCGCGACCCGCATCAAGCCGCAGGCTCGCGTGTTCGCGACGAGCCGCGGCATCGACTGCGTCGAGGTCGCGCTCGACGACCTGCGCGAGCACGACACCCCACACCCGAAGCTGTTCTGACCCGAGAGGAGCAACCCCGTGAGCGGACACCCACGCGAAGAGGTCGAGGCGGTCGTCGAGCGGTACTGCGACGTGCGCCGGCGCATCGAC
>DASXYP010000084.1:0-82702 GCA_036502405.1 Acidimicrobiia bacterium | reverse complement strand
CCTGGAAGACGAAGCCGACCCGGTCCCGACGCAGCCGCGTGAGCGCCTGGTCCGACAGCGCGGCCAGGTCCTGGTCCCCGATGAGGACCCGCCCGGCAGTCAGCGCGTCGAGGCCGGCCATGCAGTGCATGAGCGTCGACTTCCCGGACCCGGACGGGCCCATGATCGCCGTCAGCCTGCCGGTCGGGATCTCGAGGGTCACGTCGTCGAGCGCGCGGACAGCGGTGTCACCGCTGCCGTAGACCTTGCTCGCGGACACCGCTCGGGCGGCCGCGAGCGTCGGTGCGATCGTGCTGGTCGTCATCGTTGACCTCCGTGGGTGGGCACGACCCCACGATGACGATGGCGCCCCTCCACGTCGTCCCTCACGCGGCGGGACCTCGCACTACCGCCCCGGGCGTGCGCGCGGCCGTCGACCGGCACCCCGGTCCTCCCCTGGGAGTACGGGCCGGGGCCACCCGGCGGAGGATGTCCTCGCAGATCCGATTCCCTACGCTGAATCCATGGCCGCCGAGCTCACGGCAGACGTCGAGCATCACGCTCGCCGAAGGCGCGCGTTGGCCGATGGCGCCGTCATCCTCGTCGTCGGGCTCGTCACGATCGGTGCGACCGCGCTGACTGCGACCCACCACGACCACCGTGCGATCGGGGTGGGAGGGCTGGTGCTGCTCGCGCTCGCCGTTCTCGCGCTTCCTTTCCGCCACCGGCACCCGGCGGGCGTGCTGGTCGTCGTCCTCGCCGCGTCGCTGGCCTACTGGTCCTTCGGCTACCCCCGAGGGCCGATCTTCCTGCCCTTGCTCGTCGCGTTCTTCCAGGCGGTGCTCACGGGCCATCGTCGCGTCGCGATCACGTGCCTGGTCGTCGGCTTCCTCGGCTTCCCGTGGCTCGGGTACGTGATCGGGCGGGCGCCGTACCCGGGATGGGAGGAGATCGTCGCGCTCGGTGCCTGGCTCGTCGCCCTGCTGAGCATCACCGAGCTGGTGCGCAGCCGGCGTGACCGAGCCCGTGAGATGGCGCGCAGCCGGGCCGAGGAGCTCCGCCGGCGCGCCGGCGACGAACGTCTGCAGATCGCCCGGGACCTGCATGACGCGGTCGCGCACAACATGTCGTTGATCAACATCCAGGCGAGCGTCGCGCTGCACCTGATGGACGAGCAGCCGGGCCAGGCCGCGCGTGCGCTCACGACGATCAAGCAGGCGAGCAAGGAGGCGCTCGTGGAGCTGCGCTCGATCCTGGGCGTGCTCCGCCAGGTCGACGAGGACGCGCCCCGGTCCGCGACCCCGAGCCTCGACCGGCTCGACGACCTCGTCTCCAGCGCCGAGGCGTCGGGGGTCGAGGTCACGGTGGACGTCGACGGCGCGCTGCCCGAGCTCTCGCGCAACACCGATCTCGCCGCGTTCCGCATCATCCAGGAGTCGCTGACCAACGTCGCGCGCCACTCCGACGTCCCCGTGGCGTTCGTGCGGATCCGCACCGACGGGGAGACGCTCGGGCTCGAGATCCTGGACGAGGGGTCGGGCCGGACCGGGACGCCCGAGCTGCCGGGCGGCGGCAACGGCATCGCCGGCATGCGGGAGCGCGCGGCGTCCGTCGGCGGGCGGCTCGAAGCCGGCCCCAGGCCCGGTCGTGGCTTCGCGGTGCGCGCCGAGCTCCCCATCGGCGCGGTCGGATGATCCGCGTGCTCCTCGTCGACGACCAGGTGCTCGTGCGTGGCGGGTTGCGCGCCCTGCTCGACGCGCAACCGGACATCGAGGTCGTCGGCGAGGCGGGAGACGGCGCGGAGGCGATCGGCGCCACCGGGACGCTCCTTCCCGACGTCGTGCTCATGGACATCCGCATGCCGGGGACCGACGGCCTCGAGGCGACGCGCGCCATCAGCGGGGATTCCCGGCTGAGCGACGTCCGCATCGTCGTGCTGACGACCTTCGATCTCGACGAGTACGTCTTCGAGGCGATCAAGCTCGGTGCCGCGGGGTTCCTGGTCAAGGACACCGAGCCGGCCGACCTGATCCGGGCCGTGCGCACCGTCGCCGACGGCGAGGGCCTCCTGTCGCCCCGGGCGACCCGGCGTCTGGTGGAGGAGTACGCCGCGCGGGCCAAGCCGGCGGGTCTCGCGCCGGAGCTCGACCGGCTGACCGACCGCGAGCGCGAGGTCATGAGCCATGCCGCTGCCGGCCTGTCCAACGGCGAGATCGCGGCGCTCCTCGTCATCAGCCCGACCACCGTGAAGACGCACATCAGCCGGGCCATGACCAAGCTCGGCGCCCGCGACCGCGCGCAGCTGGTCGTGTTCGCGTACGAGACCGGGCTGGTGCGCCCCGGCTGGCTCGACTGAGCCCGGCCGGCGTTGCGGGCCTCCCGCTAGGGTTGGCGCGCCGGCGCCCGGGAGACACTCTCGGCGGACGAACGACGATCAGTCCACGGAGGTCACGATGGCATCATCGAGCGCGGGCTTGCACGAGCCGGCCGACAAGCTGGATCCGGGCACGATCGATCAGCACCGGGCGCTCGTCTCCATCATGGAGGAGCTCGAGGCCGTCGACTGGTACCACCAGCGGGCCGACGCCACGGACGATGCGTCGCTCGCCGCGGTGCTGCGCCACAACCGCGACGAGGAGAAGGAGCACGCGGCGATGACGATCGAGTGGCTCCGCCGTCACGACGCGGTGCTCGACCAGCACCTCCGGACCTATCTCTTCACCGAGGGCTCGATCACCGAGATCGAGCACGAGGCCGAGCACGAGGGCGACGACGCCTCGGCGCCCGCGTCGTTGGGGATCGGCAGCCTGAAGGGGGAGGGACTCCTGTGAACCACCTGTTCCGCGAGCTCGCACCGATCACCGCCGCCGGTTGGGAGGCGATCGAGGAGGAAGCGGGCCAGACGCTGCGCACCTACCTCGCGGGGCGCAAGGTCGTCGACTTCTCCGGCCCGAAGGGGTGGGAGGAGTCGGCGGTGGACCTGGGCCGGGTCGAGTCGGTGAAGTCGCCGCACCCCGAGGTCGGCGCATCGCTGCGCAAGATCCAGCCGCTCGTCGAGCTGCGCACGGCCTTCACCGTCGCACGCGCCGAGCTCGACGCGATCGAGCGGGGGAGCCAGTCGCCCGATCTCGACCCGGTGCGCGACGCCGCGGTCCGGTTGGCCGAGGCCGAGGACAAGGCGGTCTTCCACGGGTTCGGCGCCGCCGGGATCGAAGGGATGAGCGAGGCCTCCGAGCACGACGCGATCCCGATCCCCGGCGACTACACCGACTACCCGCGACCGGTCGCCTCCGCGGTGGCCCGGCTGCGGGCCGCGGGCGTCGACGGCCCGTACGCGATCGCGCTCGGCCCGCGCTGCTACACCGGCGTGGTCGAGACGACCGAGGGCGGCTACCCGATCTTCAACCACCTGCGGATGATCCTCGACGGTCCCATCGTCTGGGCGCCGGCCGTCGACGGCGCGATCGTGCTCAGCATCCGCGGCGGCGACTTCGAGCTGACGAGCGGCCAGGACACGTCCATCGGGTTCGCGTCGCACGATGCGGGCGGGGTGTCGCTCTACCTGCAGGAGAGCCTCACGTTCCGGGTGCACACCCCGGAAGCCGCAGTTGCGCTCGTCTACGCGAAGAAGAAGTAGCGCCTCCGCGGTCTGCGCCTCGACTGATCCCCGCCGCTCCATCGCCGGATCGCGACCGGGCGACGAGCAGCGGCGGCTAACGGAGCGACTCGTAGCACGCGTTGACCAACGAGTAGCTGCGGAGGTCACCCGCGAGCCCGAGGTCCATCTTGTTCATCACGTAGCCGAACGCAAGCCCGGCCTCGGGGTCGCACCAGCCCGCCGAACCGCCCATACCGAAGTGGCCGAACGAGCGCGGGCCGCCGAGCTGGAGCAGCGACGACGGGACGAAGAACCCGAGCCCGAACTGGAGATCGAGGTTCAGGATCACGATGTCCGGGCCCTCCGTGCGCTGCGTCGTCGCGTCGGCGACCTGGTCCGGGCCGAGCAGGCGGACGCCGTCCACGTCGCCGATGCAGGCCGCGTACATCCGGGCCACCGAGCGGGCGTCGGTGATGCCCCCGGCCGCGGGGATCTCCGCCGCGTGCACCGGACGAGTGTTGAAGAGCTGCGCGTCCGAGAACGCACCGCCCGCGCTGAGGGCCTTCCCGAGGTTGGACCCGGGCCCGATGAGCGCGGCGAGCGCGGCCATCGCCTCGGGATCGGCGTCCGCGTCCGCTTCGGCCGCGCCACCGAAGCCGCCGAGCATCGGAGCCACCCGCGGCTCGAGCGCCTCGGGGAGGCCGATGTGGAAGTCGAGCCCGAGCGGCGACGCGACCTCGTCCCGGAAGTACGCGCCGACGGTCTTGCCGGTGATCCGCCGGACCACCTCACCGACCAGGTAGCCGTACGTGACCGCGTGGTAGCCGTGCGCGGTCCCCGGCTCCCAGCTCGGCGCCTGGGCCTCGAGCGCGTGGATCATCGGCTCCCAGGCGAGCGCGTCGTCGAGGGTGAGCGGTGTGTCGACCCAGGCCAGCCCGGCGCGGTGCGAGAGGAGGTGGTTGACCGGGATCGTGGCCTTGCCGCGGCCGGCGAACTCGGGCCAGTACTCGGCGACGGGCGCGTCGACGTCCAGGCGCCCCTCTTGCGCGAGCCGGTTCGCGCAGACCGCGGTCGCACCCTTCGTCGTGGAGAACACGACGACGAGCGTGTCCTCCGCCCACGCGCGATCGGTCGCCTCGTCGGCGACGCCGCCCCACAGGTCCACGACCTTCTCGCCGTCCTGGTACGCCGCGAACGCCGCACCGACCTCGAGCCCGTCGGCGAAGTTCTTCTCGAACTGGTCCCGCACGTTCTCGAAGCCCGGTGCGACCCAACCGTCGATCGTCATGGAGACTTCCTAGCCGACGCAGCGGTCGCGTTGCACCCGGTGCCGGGTTCTCCTCGTGCGTCATCCGCCGCGGGCCCGGCAGCGAAACCCTGGTGTGACGATCACCCTGCAGGACCCGGCACCGGTACGGCTCGTCGAGCCCGAGAGGCTCCTCGCGGAGATGGGCGGCCCGCTCGCCCGCGTCGACTACGACTGGAGCGGCGCCCGCCCCGGCATGCTGTCGGACGAGGAGATCTTCCAGCTGACGTACGCAGCCCAGGTCGAGTGGGGCACGGAGGGCACGTTCGCGAGCCTCGACATCTCGCGCGACCCGGTGGTGCGACGCTTCCTCCGGGTGTGGCTGGACCAGGAGGTGGTCCACGCCGACCTGCTCGCCGAGGTCCTGGCCCGCTCCGGCGCGGCGCCGGTCACGCCGGTGCACCGCGAGCGCAGGCACCGGTGGGCCGCGGCGCGCGGCAAGGTGCTCAACCAGCTGGTGCGTCTCGGTGTCGGCGAGGACTTCTTCGCGGTGCACATGAGCTGGGGCGCGATCAACGAGCTGACCACGCTGCGCTTCTACCGGGTGATGCGTGCGAACACGAGCAGCGAGCTGCTGCGGGCGGTGCTGCGCGACGTGATGGCCCAGGAGGCGCTGCACTACTCCTTCTACCGGAACGCCGCGATCCGGCGACTGGCCGGGAACCCGCGCGGTCAGCGCATCGTCCGGTTCGCGCTCCAGCACCTCTGGAGCCCGGTCGGGCTCGGGCTGCGCACGCGGGCGGACGTCGATCGCCTGATGGCGGGACTCTTCGCGGACCGTCCCGAGCAGGTCGCACAGATGGACCACCAGATCGGTCGCATCCCGGGGCTGGGCGGTCTCGACCTCATCACCGCGACGATGGCGACGGCCGGTCGCGCCTGAGCCCTCCTCGTTTCGGTGCAGGTTGCACCCCCATGGGGGGTGCAAGTCGCACCGAAAGGAGAACGCGGGGAGTGCGCCGGTTCAGAAGCCGGGGGGCACGTCGTACCCGCCCCCGCTGACCGCGGCCACGATGCCGGCCAGGTGCACGGCCTCGCGGTCGCGCAGGGAGGGTGTCACCACCTGGATCCCGACCGGCAGCCCGGCGGGCGTGCGCCCGACCGGCGGCACCGCCGAGGGCAGCCCGACCACCCCGATGAGCCCGGCCCAGTTCGTGACGACGAGGTACGGCTCCTCGACGCCGTTCACGGTGATCGTGCGCGACATCATGTCCCGGTCCTGGTCGTGCGGGAACGCCGGCACCGGGAGCACGGGGCAGAGCAGCGCGTCGTAGTCCTCGAACCACCGGGCCCACACCGAGCGCAGCCGGGCCCGTTGCCGGTCGTTGCGCAGCCAGGCGAGGTGGCTGCCGCCGACCGACTCGGCAAGCGTCGCGTCGTCCATGCTCGGCGCGATGGCCCCCATGATCATCCGGTGGAACAGGTCGCGCTGCTCGGCGAAGTCGACCGGTGGGTGCGCATCCTCGACCCGGGCCCCGGCGTCGGCGAGCGCGTCGGCGGCGTGGCGGAGGATCGCGAGCTCGTCGCGGTCGATCGGCATGTCCGGCGCGTCGAACCACACCCCGACCCGGTAGTCCGCGGCGTCGCGCTTGCGCACCGGCGGGAGCTCGAGCCGCCAGCCGAGCGCACGGTCCGGCTCCGGCCCGGCGAGCACGCCGAGCAGCAGGTCGAGGTCCTCGGCCCCGCGGGCGATCGGTCCGAACACATTGATGTCGGCATCCGTCGTCCCGCCGCCGACCTGGTCGAGGTAGCCGCGCTGGGAGATGACGCCGAAGCTCGGCTTCAGCCCGAACACACCGCAGCAGTGCGACGGGATCCGTACCGACCCGCCGATGTCCGTCCCGAGCTCGAAGGACGTGAACCCGGCGGCGACCGCGGCCGCGGCACCGCCGGACGACCCACCCGGGACGCGGGTCGGGTCCCACGGGTTGTTGGTGGTGCCGAACAGGTCGTTGAAGGTCTGCACGTCACCGGACCAGCGCGGCGCGTTCGTCTTGCCGAAGACGATCGCCCCCGCGTCCTTGAGCCGCGCGACGGACGGCGCGTCCACCGTCGGCATGTGCTCGGCCAGCTCCCGCGCGCCTCCGGTGGCGCGGATGCCGCCGACCTCGATCGCGTCCTTGATGGTGATCGGGAGGCCGTGCAGCGGTCCCCGCCACTCGCCGCGGGCCGCTTCGTCGTCGGCCCGCTCCGCTTCCTGCCGGGCGCGTGCTGCGTCGAGGGTGATGACCGCGTTCACACCCGGGTTCAGACGCTCGATGCGGTCGAGGTACAGCTCGAGCAGGTCACGGCTCGAGAGCGTGCCGGTGCGGACGGCCTGCGCGAGTGCGACGGTGGTCCAGGTGGCGGTGGCGTCGGTCGGTCCCATCGGGTGCCCAGGCTAGAGAACCCGAGTCCGGGCCCGCCGGGCGAAGGCACTACGGGGTCACGTCGGTGCCGTGCTCCTCACCCTTGGCGAGCTCCCTCTTCGCCTCGCCGAGCGAGCGGGCGAGCTGAGGGAGCTTGGTCGAGCCGAAGACGAGCAGCACGATGGCGAGAACGATCAGGAGCTCAGGAACGCCGAGTCCGAACATGGTGACTCCAGTCTTGAGTTGAGTGCTAGGCCGCGGCACCGATCGTGTCGCTCAGCGTCCGGGCGCCGTCCGTGCTCGCGAAGCTCATCGGCACGGGGTACTGGCCGAGCAGGAAGTTCAGGATCGCCGCGTGCTGCATCTCGACCGGCTGGATGGAAGCCGCGATGTTGATGCCGCCCGAGCTCTTCACCAGGCCGATGCTCTCGAGGTAGGTCGCCGCGGCGACGTTCTCGAGCTGCAGTGCCAGCTTGGCCAGACCCGGGACGTCCTTCACCTGCGCGAACGCCGGGTCGACGACCGCGGTCTTCACGGTGGTGTCCACGCCGGTGACCTTCGGCTTGCCGGCCGCGGTGAGGATCGCGTTCCATGCCGCCGCGTGGTCCTTGTGCTGCATCTGCGCGGTCTGGGCGAACGTCACGACGGCCGGGGGGACCGTGCCGAGCTTGCCTGCAGTCGCGGCGTCGATCCCACCCTGGTAGGTCGCGACGGCCAGGTTCTCCAGTGCGGTCGCGAGCGCGGCCACTGCGAGGTCGCCGGTCAGCTTCGTGCCGCTCGAGCCGGAGCCGGCCGCGGCCCTGGTGGTGCTGGACGACGAGCCCTTCGAGCTGGACGAGCCGCACGCGGCGAGCACGACGCCACCGAGGGCAAGGCCCGCACCGGCGAGGAAGCCCCGCCGGCTGGCCGAGAAGGACCCGAGGTCGTGCAGGGACTCGACCGCGGCCTCCTTGCGGAGGTGAGCCCACTCGGCGACCGCCTCGTACATCTTCGGCATCGCTTCGGCGTGTGCGTCCTCCATGTCGACGGTGAGCTCGCGGACCTCGGCTTCGGTGATCTGGATCGGGTCACGGTCAGTCACTTGACTGCCCCCTCATCTGCGCGGCGCGCCTCGTCGGTCTTGAAGAACGAGCTGGGGAAGCCGACGCGGCCGGCGGCGGCGGGGAGCTTCGTGGCGTCGGGCGGCAGCGCGATCAGGTCCGCGGCGTTGCCGGCGACCAGCGCCTGCACCGCGTACAGGACCGCCGCGTGCTGGGCCTCGACGCCCATGATGCTGGCCGGGACCTTGCGGGCGTCGGCGTCGCTCATCGCACCGGTGTTCGCCACGTAGGTCTCGGCGGCGCCGTTCTCGAGCTGCAGGGCCAGCGCCACGACCTGCGCCGGGCCGGTCAGGGTCGGCTTGGCCCGGTTGACGACACCCAGCAGCACCGGGTCCGGATCCTTCTGGGCCTTGCCCCCGAGCCGCACCACTGCGGCATTGAAGGCGTCGGCGTGCTCCTGGTGCTGGTCCTTGGTCTTCATCGCGAAGGCCTTGACCACCGGGTTGGCACTCGCACCGCCGATGAACGGGAGCGTCAGCGCGGTGCCGTAGGTGGCGACGGCGAGGTTCTCGATCGACGCCGCGGTCTGCAGCATCTGCACGTCGCTGCTCGTGTCGGCCCAGGCCGGCGACTCGCTCAGCGCGACGAGCGCGGCACCGAAGCCGGCGGCGGCCAGGAGCCCACCGCCGAAGGCGCTCCGGCGCAACCGCGTGTTGCGCTGCGACTGGAAGTGACGCGTCTCGTCGCGGTCCTCACCACCGTGGGCGCGGAGGTCGAGACCCTTCTGGGTCAGCTCGGCCAGCGGCTCACGCGTCGCGCGCATCGCGTCGGCTTGGACGTCCTCGGACTGCTCGATCAGTGCTGCGAGCGCCCGTTCGTCAATGGACATACGTGGCTCCTGGCGTCGTCGGGCGGGGAGACCCGCGCGGTCAACCAGGGGTTCGATCCTGGGTCGCGATCCGGATGGCGAAGATGCGAGGCCACGCTTCGCCGGCTCAGACCAGGTCTGGCTCCGACGCCACGCCGAAGTGCTCCTGGTAGCGCGCCATCCGTTCGCGCCACTCGTCCAGGTCGAGCCCGGTCTCCGCGAAGGTGTAGCGGTGGGTGCCGTGCTCACCCTGCCCGTGCTCGGCCAGGAACGCGCGCATGCGAGCCTCGCTCTCGGGTGGGAGGTCCAGGCCAAGTGAGTCGTAGACCTGCCCGATCGTCGTGAACGGGTCCGCCATGAAGTCCGAGAACTGCACGTCGACCACGCGATCGGCGGGCACCGTGCCGTCGAGGCGCGCGGTGACGGACCGGTCGAGCCCTTCGGCGATGTACTCGGCCCACTCGTTCGCGACCTCGGGGATCGACGGGTCGTCGCTGGTCAGGCTGCGCAGCATCGCCATCAGCGACGAGAGCGACGCGATGATCCGCAGGGGGTCGCGATGGGTCTGCACCAGCAGTGCGTCCGGGTACTCGTCGAGGAGCGCGTCGAGACACCAGATGTGCGCAGGCGACTTCAGGAGCCAGCGGTCAGCCGGCGCGGGCCCCGCGGGGTGGCGGGACTGCAGGTGCTGGAGGAACTGGCGATGCAACCGGTACGCCGGCGCCATGTCCGCCTCGTACATGCACCAGCGCGCGTACGAGGGCACGCGGTACTGGGTCGGGAAGATCACGCTGCGGAACTCGGAGGCGGTGATGCGGACGCACTCCTGCGCGAGGCGCGCCCCCATCGGGTGCATGGCGCGGAAGCCCGGGATGAGCAGGTCGACGCCGGCCAGGGTGTCGTCCACGAGTTGGATCCGCGGATCGGTGTCCCAGGTCGCAGTCTCGGGCGGCGGCACGGGGAGGTCCACCTCCCAGGTCAGCGGGGCCCGGTTCGCCGGGTCCCGGGCCAGGAGGTCGTAGAGGATCGTGGTGCCGGTGCGGCCCTGCCCGATGATGACGATCGGGGGCACGACATCGCCGTCCGCGACCTCGGGGTGCTCGGCGCGCCACGCGGTGACCCCGGCCCGGTTGGCCAGCAGGGTGACGAGCTCGCCGGCCGCGATCTGCTCGCCCAGCTCGTTCAGCCGCGCCTCCTCGGCGAGCGCACCGGCGAGCCGAACGAGCCCGTCGCGCCAGGTCGGCTCGCCGAAGTCGTCGCTCCCGGCGGCGTCGGCCGCGAGCTGGACGATCCGGTCGACGTCGAGTGCCGCTTCGCTCATCATCCCCGCTCTCGGTCCTTCGGACCGGGCCACTCGGGCCCCGCTCCGCTGCCTGGTCGGCCGCACGCGGTTCGGCTCGCCGCTTCGCTCATGGAGCTCCTTCGAGGAGTGCGACGACCTCTTCGTCGGACGTCGGCGAGAAGTCAACGTACGCCGCGCCGACGGCCACCATCGCCGACGGGGTCTCGAGGCTGATCACCTCGTCGGCCTGGTCGCCCAGCGCGACGACGGTATCCGGTGGTGCCACGGGGACGGCAACGACCACGCGCCGCGCCCCCCGGGCCCGGGCGACGAGGATCGCGGCCCGCGCGGTCGCGCCCGTGGCCAGCCCGTCGTCGACGATGACGACGTCCCGGCCGGTGATCGGGATCGGCGTCCGTTCCCCGCGGTAGCGGCGGGCCCGGCGCTCCAGCTCGGTGCGCTCGCGTGCCTCGACCCGGGCGAGGGCGCGCTCGCTGATCCCGAGCCGCTCGACCAGGGTCGCGTCGACCACCCGCACCCCGTCCTCGCCGAGCGCACCCATCGCGAGCTCGGGCCGCGAGGGCACCCCGAGCTTCCGGACCAGGATCACGTCGAGCGGTGCGTCGAGGGCGCGGGCGACCTCGACCGCGACGGGCACCCCACCCCGGGGGAGCCCGAGGACGACCGGCTCGTCGGCCGCCAGCGCCCGGAGCCGCTCGGCCAGGCGCCGACCCGCGTCATGCCGGTCCGCGAAGCGCATGCACCCCCATGATGGAACGGACGGCGCGTGGGTGCAGCCCCTGATCAGCCGGGCGCGGGACCATCCCCGTGCTCGGCCCACCAACCGCTGAGGGATGCGGCGGCCGCCAGGAAGAGACGGGCGTGCGCCCGGTCGTCCTCGGCGGCATCGAGGCAGGCCAGGGTGTACTTCACGAGGTGCGCGTCGCCCTGGACGGACGCCCGGGTGGCGAGCTCGCCGACGATCTCGGGCGACCTCGGATCGGCGTGGTGCCACACCGCGGCGGCCGCCGCATCGGGGCCGGCGTCGATCGCGTCCGGCACCGCGAGCCCCGGGTCGTCGTGCGGGAACCGCGGCTCGAGCGGCTGCACCGCGAACGCACTCCGGAAGCCGACCACGAAGGTCGACGCGACCGCGAGCGCGGTGCTCGGGTCCACCACGTCGGTGAGCCCCAGGACGGCCTGCGGCATCGTGAGGCAGTGGCTCCAGCCGTACGGCGCGTGGTCGCCGGGCTCGAGCAGCATGCTCCACGCCGAGGCGCGCAGCACCGCCCGTCCCCGAACCGCGACATCGTGGCCGCCGGTGACGGGATCGAGGAGGCCCGCCGCCACGCCGGTCCCGTCCCGGCCGTCGACCCGGGACATGACCGGGTAGATGAACGGGCTGTCGCCCGGCTCGGAGGTCCCGAGCGGCGTCTCGGCGAGCGCGGCGAACATCACGTCGGCCTCCGCCGCGCTCGGGGCGTCCCCGCTGCGATCGCGCTCGTCGATCCAGTGGATGCGCCATTCGGGCGCCCGGCCCAGCTCGCGCGCGAGACCGCGCAGCAGCTCACCGGTCACCTCGCCGCGAGGTGCGACGCGGGGGAGCTCGAACAGGAAGATCGGCGCGTGGGCAGCCGCGGCGAGACGGGGCACCACATCGCGTGCGAGCAGTGTCCGGAGCTGCGTCGGTGTCGCGGAACGTCCGAGCCACCGCGCGACGCGGTCGACGTCGTCGAGCTCGCCGCGCCCGACCGCGGCGACGAGCTGCTCCGTCGCCGAAGGCAGCGACTCGAGCTCGTCGGCCGCCGGGCGGGCGACCGGCGGCCCGAACGCCTCGAGCTCGGTGCCGACGGCCGTGATGCGGTCCCGCGCCGCGGGACGTCGCGCGGCGTCGACGTACGGGAGCAGCGCGGTCCGGGCGATCAGCTCGAGCGGGGCGTGGAGCACGAACGAGTCGGCCGGGTCCTCCCGGGGCACCGCGAGCACCTCCGCGACCTCGCCGACGAGGCGGAGGTCCGAGGCGTCGCGGGTGGCGATGGTCGGAAGCGTCGTCATGACCCGGCACGATAAGAGTTCAAGCGCGCTTGAAGTCAAGGCTCGCCGTCCGAGATCTCCGGAGCGCGACCGCCGGACCCGGGTTGGTGCGGCGCCCTCCGGCGGCCTTCTGTAGCGTCGACGACGATCCGGGGGAGTCGACGATGCTCGCAGTGCAACGTGATCCGGCCGCGGTGGCCGAGGGGATGACCCGGTGGCTCCGCGACCGCCGGGGTGGGTCCGAGCTCGACGTGACCCGGTGCGAGCGCCCGGCGGCAGGCCTGTCGAGCGAGACCCTCATGCTCGACGTCCTCGATCCCGAGCGGAGCGCGGAGCCGGAGAGGCTCGTCGTACGGCTCGCCCCGTCCGCGGCCGGGATCTTCCCCGGCTACGACCTCGCGGTGCAGGCGCGCGCCCAGGAGGTCGCCGCGGCCGGCGGGGTGCCGACCGCGGTCCCGGTCGACCTCGAGACGGACCCGCAGTGGCTGGGCGCGCCGTTCCTCGTCATGCCCGCCGTCGCCGGGCACATCCCCGGTTCGATGCCGCTGCGCGACCCATGGGTGACCGAGAGCCCGGAAGCGGCGGCCACCGTGTCGCGCGGCCTGTACGACATCCTCGCGACGTTGCACCGCATCGACTGGCGCGCGGTCGAGCTCGACCGCGTCGTGCCGTCACGTGACCTCGACGCGGAGCTCGCGTCCTGGCAGCGCTACCTCGACTGGTACGGCGCCGGCGAGGTGCTGGTCCCCGCACTGGCCGACGCCCTCGCCTGGTGCACCAAGCACCGCCCCGCCCACGAGCCGCCGCCGTCGTTCCTGTGGGGTGACGTGCGGCTCGGGAACATCGTGTTCGACGACGCCCGGCGCCCCGCGGCGGTGCTCGACTGGGAGATGACGTCGATCGGCGCGGCGGAGCACGACCTCGCGTGGCACCTCACGCTCGAGGCGACCCAGAACGAGCTCTTCGGCCGGTCGGTCCCCGGGTTCCTCGACCACGACGATGCGTGCGCGCACTACGAGGCGCAGGCCGGGCGCAGCCTCGTCGACCTCGAGTGGTACGAGGTCTTCGCGATGGTCCGCAGCATCGCGATCATGACCCGCCTCGCGTACGTGCAGGAGCAGGAAGGGCCTCAGCCGGGCGCCAGCGCCACGCCCGCCCGACAATCGGCCGGCAGAGATCCTCGCGTGGTGCCGCCGATGCTCCCGATCGCCGACAACCCGTTGCTCGACCTGCTCTCCCGGCGCATCGCGACCGCGAACGGAGGCGCACGGTGACTGCGATCGACCACCTGGCCATCGACCCGAGCACGCCCGGGTTCTTCCTCCGGCCGGACTACTACGAGATCCTCGCCCGACTCCGCACCGAGGCGCCGGTCTTCGAGTACGCCCCGGGCACGAAAGCGATCACCCGGTACCACGACATCCGCGCGATCAGCCGCGACCCCGAGACCTTCTGCTCGGGCCGCGGCGCGCTGGTCAACGACCCGCTGCGCGAGGGCGGGACGGTCGACGGCTCGATCCTGCACATGGACCCACCACAGCACGGCAGCTGGCGGAGGATCCTCAACCGCGAGTTCACCGCACGCGCGGTCCAGCGGATGGAGGACGACATCCGCTCGCTCGCGCGGCACCTGCTCGATGCGGTGCCCCCGGGCGAGGTCGTGGATCTCGTCGACGTGCTGTCGGCTCCGCTCCCGGTTCTCGTCATCTGCGAGCTGCTCGGCGTGCCCGACGCGAACCGGTCCGACTTCCGGCGCTGGTCGGACGCGACGATCCTCGCGTCCGACGGCCGCGCCGCGCTGCCGCCCGATGCGCTCCGGGACGTCATGGAGCTCGTCGCGTTCCTCGAAGCGCACGCGCGCGAGAAGGTCGCGCACCCAGGTGACGACGTCGTCTCGCTGTTGGTCGGAGCCGAGGTGGACGGGCGCCCGCTCACGACCGGGGAGCTGGTCACGTTCAACATGTCGCTGCTCGTGGCGGGCAACGAGACCACGCGGCACCTGATCTCCGGCGGGATGATGGCGCTGGCCGAGCACCCCGACCAGCGCGCCGCCGTCGCAGCAGACCCGGCGTCGGTCCCGGGTGCGGTCGAGGAGTGCCTCCGCTGGGTCACGCCGATCCAGCAGTTCGCCCGCACGGTCACCCGGGACACCGAAATCGGGGGCGTGCCGGTCGCGGCCGACGACTACCTCGTGATGCTGTACGCGTCCGGCAACCGTGATGAGGCCGCGTTCGGGCCGACCGCCGACCGCTTCGACGCGGCGCGACCGGTTGAGGTGCCGAACCTCGCGTTCGGCTTCGGCGAGCACCTCTGCCTCGGTGCCGCGCTCGCCCGGCTCGAGGCGCGCATCGTGTTCGAAGAGGTCCTCGCCCGCTTCCCCGACTACGAGATCGCGGGCGAGGCCGAGTGGATGCCTTCGAGCCTCGTGCGCGGCCCGCACGCCGTCCCCATCCGCTTCGCCTGACCCGGCCCGGCGCGCGCAAGCGAATCGGGGCGTTACTGGCCGGGGCCCTCGCCGGTGAGGCCGAGGTCGGGGTGGGGGCCGGTCACGATGCTCTGCAGGTCGCCGTAGCCGATCCCACCCGCGACCGGGTCCTCGACCCGGACCAGCGCCTGGCGGTGCTGGCGGACCCGGGGCAGCGCGTCGTCGGCGGTGCAGTCCGCGATGCGCTCGCCCTCGACGTGCTCCGCCCCCCGCCACTGGCCGTGGTGCATCCCGTCGAATCCGCCGTACAGCCCGGTCGCGAGGTGGAACCCGGTGTCGGAGACCGGCTCGAGCAGCAGCGGGCGCTCGCGGCCGTCGCGTCCGATGCAGGTGATCCGACCGCCGAGGAAGCGGCGGGTGCGGTCGTCGAAGCGGAGCTCGGGGCGGGCCTCGACGAACGCCTCCCGGCGTCCGTTCGCGTGCTCGACGCCGCCCTCGAAGGTCAGGCGGCTCCAGTCCCCGAACGAGAACCGCTGGGAGTAGAGGTGCAGGCCGTAGGGCTCGGCGCCCGGTCGCTCGCAGAACACGGGGAACCACAGCACGTACGCGGCGGTCCCCGGTGGCTGCACCGACGGTGCGATGTCCGGCAGCGGCGCGCCCACCTGGTAGCGCACGCCCCATGAGTGGTCGCGGGTCGAGACCCAGCTCCCCGCGTCGAACGTCGTCCGCACCCCGTCGATGTCGACCCAGCCGCGCGCGGTGCCGCCGTGGTGGTACCGGATGATGTCGGCGTCGACGCGGTAGCGGTCACGGCTGACGTGCACCTCGCGGGTCTCGACCACCGGCGGCAGCGGGCTCGAGATCGTCCACTCGAAGCTGATCGGCTGCGCGTCGTTCGCATCGAGCGCGAACTGGACCTCGCGGAGCGGCTCGACGACCTCGTAGCGGATCGGGCCGACGGTCGCGGTCTCGGGGTGGGGTGCGAGCTCGCGGCTGGCGCGGACGGTCCACTGCTCGACGCCCCGCGAGATCCCGGCGTAGGCGTCCATCACGCCGCGGTTCGTGTACTTCCCGAGGCCGAGCGACAGCTGGACCGATCCGTCCTTCGCGGCGGCCATCGCGCAGATCTTCTCGGTCCAGCTCCGGTCGCGCTCGCCGACGCGGGCGAAGGTGTCGACGATCTGGTGGGTGAGCTGCTCGTCTGCGGCGAGGAGCGGTCCGGGGTTCGTCACGGCGGTGAACCTAGCGGTGCCGGACGAGCAGCCCCGGCGCGACCGTGATGGTCACGCCGGGGCCGTCGAAGGGAGCGGACGTGGACGCGTCAGTCCTGGTGGCTGCGCTCCTCCGCCTCGTGGGCGGCGGCCGTCGCGCGCGCCTTGTCGGCCTCGGCCTCCTTGGCGGCGACGTCGCGCTGCGCGTCGGCCTTGTCCTGCTGGGCCTCGCCCTCGCGCTGGAGCTCGTCACGGCCCGTGACGGCGCCCGCGACCTCCTTGGCCTTGCCCTTGACGTCTTCGACGACGCCCTTCACTGCGGCCTCGGGACCGGTGTCCTTGCTCATGATGGGTTCCTTCCGCGGTCGTTCGTGGATCTCCCACCTACCCGCGGAGTCGGGCGGGCGAAACCCGTGTGTGACACCGGTCCCAACCGCTGCCGTAACGTCCCGGCGTGCCGCACGACGCTCCCGTGATCGACCCGATGCCGCCGATCGCGGGCTTTCGGCTCCCGTGGGACGACGCGAGCGCTCCAGACCCGGTCGTCGCGTTGCGCGCCGCACGCGAGGAGCTCGGGGACACGTTCGTGGTGGACTCGGGCCGGGACCGGATGCTGTTCGTGTTCGCGCCCGACTCCCTGCGCGACCTGTACGCGCTCCCCGAGTCGGTGGCGAGCAAGGGGCTCGCGGACTACCGGATGCTGTTGCGCAAGCTGCCGCGCGAGCTGTTCGCGGATCGACGCACGTTCGCGCACGACCTCTTCGGCGCGCAGGACGTCGAGGGCTACCTCGGCCACCTCGACGTCGCGATCGCGCGGCAGATCGACGAGCTCGGCGACGCGGGGACGTTCGAGGTGTTCGCGCTGGCGCGCCGGCTCGGGCACCGGCTCGCACTCGGGTGCTGGATGGGTGACGAGGCGGCCGCACCGCCGTTGCTCGACGAGCTGATCGCCGACTTCGAGGCGCTGGACGGGGCGGAGGCGTTCGTCCACCCCGAGCGGGGTGCCGCGGCCGGCAGCGACCGCACCGCGGAGCGGGAGGCGCTCGCGCGGGTCGAGGGCATCGTCGGCCGGCTCCTCGCTGCAGGCGCACCCGAAGACGGGTTCCTCGCGGAGATCGACCGCCGGTGGGCGGACACGACTGGCGCGACCCGCGCCGCGGGAGTGGCCGGCGACGTGGTCCTGCTCCACGTCGCCACCATGACGAACCTCTTCGCCGCCCTCGGGTGGACGCTGGCGCTGGTGCTCCTGCATCCGGACGTGCACCAGCGGATCATCGACGGTGATGATGCCGGGCTCGAGCGCAGCGTGCTCGAGTCGATCCGGTTGGGCCAACGGTCGATCATGATGCGAACGGTGCTCGCGCCCTGCACGGTGCGCGATGTGTCCGCGACCTACGAGCTGCCGCCCGGCGTCGTGCTCGCGACGATGGTGCCGCTGACCAACACGACCGCGGCGCCGGGGTTCGACGGGTTCGACCCCGACCGGTGGGACGGCCGGAAGCTGCGCGAGGAGCGGGCCCTGCCGGCTCGCGAGCTGGTCGTGACGTTCGGCCACGGACCGCATCGCTGCCCGGCGCAGCGGTTCTCGCTGACGGCGATCGGCCGCGCGGTGCGGGCACTGGTCGACGCGTACGAGCTCGTGCCCGCGTTCGACGCGGTACGGCCGCTCCCGCTCCAGATCGGTGGTGTCGCGCGCGCCGCCGATCCGTGCCCGGTCGCGTACCGCGCCCGTACCTGACCGCGGATCACTCGCTCCAGCGGACCCGCACCGCGTCGCGCCACACCGAGAGTGTGTCCGGGTCGCCGTCGACCGTGACCGCATCCGCGGGGATCCGGTTCCACATCAGCAGGTAGAGGTCCGACGCCGGGGCCTCGACCGCGACGTCCGGTGTCGTGCACTCGTCGGGTTCGAGGAGCGTCGTGCGCTCGGGGCCGAGCTGTGCGAGCCACTCGCGGCCGATGTCCGGGGCTCGCAGTCGCATCCGGGACGGTGGGATCGGGTACTCGCCCCGGCGGGCTGCGAAGCCGGTGAGGATCTCGTCCACGCCGTCCGCCGCGAGCGCGGGTGCATAGGGCGTGACCGGCCCCGAGCAGCTCTGCGCGTCTGCGCGGTGGATCGCGGTCTCGTGGGTCTGGCGCCGGGCCCAGAACGCGACCGGCGTCGGCGCGGCGAAGAACGACCAGCACTGCAGGTCCGGGTCCGCGTCGCGCAGGGTCCGCACCAGCGCGGCATGACCGGCGCGGAACCAGGCCACGAGCTCGTCGTCGCCGGGCCACGCACCGACCACCTCGAGCAGTGTCGTGTCGTAGCGCTCGGTCCGCGCCTCACGGATCGTGGTCGTGGCCCAGCGGTGGATGCCGCCGAGGTGGTGGACGAGGTCGCGCAGCGACCAGCCCGGGACGGTCCCGACCGGGGCGTCGGGGTCGACGCCGCTCGCCGCGCTCGCGAGCAGCTCACCCTCAGCCGCAAGGAACCCCACGTGCTCGGCCACGTCCACGATGCGTCACCTCGGTCGGAGAAGGAGCAGTGCGGAGGATACGCGCGCGTATGGTGAAGCGACATGGAGAAACCGGGGCGGATGGCGCAGTGGCGCGGGCGGGCGTTCGGGCCTGCGTCGGAGCTGCCCTACCGCCGGCGCACCAGCGACTGGATCCGGGTCGTCATCGCCGTCGTGATCGTGGCGGCACTCATCATCCACCGCGACGGCGGCGACGACACCAGCGAGCAGAACCTCTTCCACCTGTTCAACGGCCTGCCGGACGCGCTCGCGCCGCTGTTCCAGATCCTCTACCGCTTCGGCGCGTTGTGGGCGCTCGCGCTCGTCGTGATCGCCGCGTTGTTCGCGCGTCGGTGGCGGCTCGCGCGCGACATGGCCGTCGCCGGGTTCGCGTCGTGGTTCGTGGCCCGCCTGATCGGTGTGATCGTCGTCGGCGACGCGAGCGTCATGCAGGGGATCGACTACGCCCGCCGGTTCGACGAGACCCCGTCCTTCCCCCTGGTCCGCCTCGCGGTGATCGTGGCCGTGATCGCGGTGGCGTCGCCGTACCTCACCCGGCCGATGCGCCGGCTCGGCCAGCTGCTGATCTTCCTCCTCGCGGTGGCGTCGCTCTACCTGGGCATCGCGCTCCCGGACGCCGCGTTCGCCGCGGTGGCGCTCGGGTGGGGGCTCGCCGCGTGCGTGCACCTGGCGTTCGGGTCGCCGGGCGGCCGGCCCACGACTGCGCAGGTCGGGGCCGCGCTGCACGAGCTCACCGGGTTCGATGGCGAGGTGTCCCTCGCCACCCACCAGCCGGGCTACGGCACAGTGATGCTCTCGGAGTCGAGCGACGGGCCGCTCCGGATCCGCGTGCTCGGTCGCGACGAAGCCGACGCGCAGCTGATCTCGAAGATCGGCCGCTCCATGCTCTACAAGGACGCGGGCCCGAGCCTGCACCTCACCCGGCTGGCCGAGGTGGAGCACCAGGCGTACATCACGCTGCTCGCCGAACGGGCCGAGGTACGGGTGCCGACCGTCGTGGTCGCCGGCATCGCAGGCCCCGGCGCGGCGTTGCTGGTCATCCGCCCGGTCGAGGGGACCCGCCTCGCCGACGCTGATCCCGCGACGGTCACCGACACGGTGCTGGGCGACCTCTGGAGCCAGGTCCACCGCATGCACGAGGCCCGGGTCGCCCACGGCGCGCTGAACGCACAGCACGTCGTGCTGGCACACGACGGCGTTGCGGTCGTCGACTTCGACCACGCGGCCGGATCGGCGACCGGCTCCCAGCGCGCGCGGGATGTCGCCGAGCTGCTCGTCAGCACAGCCGACCTCGTCGGCAACGACCGGGCGATCGCGGCCGCGAAGCAGGGGCTGGGTGCGCCCGCGCTGACCGAGGCGCTCCCGCTGCTGCAGCCGGCTGCCCTCACCCGTGAGCTCACCCACGGCCACCGCAAGGAGCGGAAGGAGCGGGGCAAGCAGATCGGCGCGCTGCGCGACGCGGCCGCAGCCGCGGTCGGCACCGAGGCGCCGCCGCTCCAGCAGCTCTACCGCGTGAGCGGGACGAACCTGCTCATGGCGATCGGCACCCTGATCGCGGTCTTCGCGCTTCTGTCCCAGGTCGGCGACCCGCAGACGTTCTACGACACGATCAAGGACGCGAACTTCTGGTGGCTCGCGCTCGCGATGTTCATCTCGCTGCTCACGAACTTCTGCACGGCCGTCGCGCTGATGGGCACCGTGCCGATCAACCTTCCGTTGATCCGCACCGCCGAGCTCCAGCTGTCGATGTCGTTCTCGAACCTCGCGGTGCCCGCGGTCGGTGGCATGGCGGCGCAGATCCGGTTCCTCCAGCGCCAGGGCGTCGACCTGGCTTCCGCGGTCGCGTCCGGCGGGCTCTTGATCAACGTCGGCAACATCGTCGCCCAGGTGATCCTGCTCGGCTTCGCGGTCGTGCTCTCGCCGACGACGCTGAAGCCGGGGAAGATCCCCACGAGCTCGATCGTCGAGGCCCTGCTGATCGCGCTCGTGGTCCTCGCCGTCGGGCTCGGCGTGATCTTCGGCATCCCGAAGGTGCGCAAGCTCGCGCTGCCGCCGATCAAGAGCGCGACCGCGACGATGTGGGCCGCGGCCCGATCCCCTCGCCGCGTCGTCGAGCTGCTCGGTGGCAACGCCATCAACGCGCTGCTGTACGCCGCGGTGATGGACGCCTGCCTCGCCGCGTTCGGCGGGTCGATCAACTTCTGGACCCTGCTGGCGATCAACATCTTCGTCTCGACGATCGCGTCGCTGGTCCCGATCCCGGGGGGTGGCACGGCGGTGTCGTCGGTCGGCATGTCGGGCGCGCTGGTGGCCGTCGGCATCTCGAGCGAGGTCGCGGTCGCCGCGGTGCTCGCGAACCAGCTGGTGGCGAACTTCATCCCCGCGGTGCCGGGATGGTGGGCCACGAACGACCTCCTCCACCACGACTACCTGTAATTCCGGAGCGGCCCGGGGTTCGTGCGGGTCGAGCCGTGACATCGGCACCGAGCGCCGGTTGCGCGGGCGTCGACGCGGCCGCTCAGCCGCCCGCCGCGGGTTCATTCCACGCCGCGGGTCCTCCTAGACGCGTTCGGCGGCATCGTGGCGCAGGGGCGGCGCGTCGAGCGCGCAGTACGACGTCGGGATCGGCTTCCCACGTTTTTCGTCGTCGGCTTGCATCGGGCGGCGGATCGTGGCCCACGCGAGCAACCCGCCGACGATCAGGACGGTGCCCGCGATCATCATCGCGTTGTGGAACCCGTCCGAGAAGTCGGTGGCGTTGCCGAAGTCCGCGTTGCTGATGCCGGCGAGCGGAGGGAGCACGGCGATCGCGATGAGCCCGGCGGTGCGGGCGACGTCGTTGTTGACCGCCGACGCGACACCGGCGAACTCGTCCGGCGCGGCCCCGAGCACGGTCGCGGTGAGTGGTGCGACCGTCAAGGTGAGGCCGCACGCGAAGACGATGATCCCCGGGAAGACGTCGACCCAGTAGGTGCTCCCCGCGCCGACGCGGGTCAGCAACATGAGACCGAAGCCCGCGATGATCGGTCCCAAGCTCATCGGGATGCGAGGTCCGATGCGGGTGGCGAGTCGTCCGGCACGAGCGGAGCCGAGCAGCATCACGACCGTGACCGGGAGCAGTGCGGCCCCGGAGGCGATCGGCGAGAAGTCGACGACCGTCTGCAGCTGGATCGGTAGGAGGAAGAACGCGCCTGAGAGCGCGGCGTAGACGACGAACGTCACCAGGTTCGCGGCGCTGAACTGCGTCGACTTGAAGAGGCCGAGTGGAACGAGCGGGTGGGGGCTGCGCTGCTCGACGACCAGGAACGCGGCGAGCGCGGCGAGCCCGCCGAGCAGCGGGATCAGCACCTCGGGTGATGTCCAACCCTGCTCCGGGCCGCTGGTGAGACCGGCGATCACACCCGCGAGGCCGAGGATCGTGAGCACCGCGCCGAGGACGTCGAGGCCCGGCGGCGCGTGGTCGTTCTTCGACTCGGGGACGTGGCGGATCCCCGCCCACAGCACGACTGCGGCGAACGGCAGGTTGATCACGAAGATCCATCGCCACGACGCGGACTCCACGAGCCAGCCGCCGATGAACGGCCCGATCGCGGTCATGATCCCGCCCAGGCCCGACCACGCGCCGATCGCCGCGGCGCGGTCGTCGGGCACGAAGCTGGCCTCGAGGATCGCCAGGCTGCCCGGGGTCAGCAGTGCCGCGCCGAGGCCCTGCAGCGCACGGGCGCCGATCAGCACCTCGGTGTTCGGCGCGACCGCGCAGAAGAGCGACGCGCCCGCGAACCACACCACCCCGGTGAGGAACGCGCGCCGGCGCCCGAAGCGGTCGCCGAGCGCGCCGCCGAGGAGCAGGAAGCCGGCCAGCGTCAGCGTGTAGGCGTTGACCACCCACTGCAGGCTCGAGAGCCCGGCGTCGAAGTCACGCCCGATCGTCGGGAGCGCGATGTTGACGACCGTCGAGTCCAGCATGGCGAGCCCGGAGCCGAGGACGGTCGCGAGCAGCACCCAGCGTCCTGCGCTGGTCTTCATCCGCAGGTTGCGCTCCGCCACGATGGACCTCGGACGTCAGCTCGGCAGGGGATGTTGCTGGAAGAACTTCCAGATCAGGTCGTCGGCGGAGATCGAGAACGTCGTCGGGCCGACCGTGGACGCGATCGCCTTCGAGAACTGGCTGCCGGGCCACGAGTGCCCGCCGCCGGTGACGCGGTAGAGCTCGACCTCCGCGTCCTTCGGGCACGGGAAGGCGATCAGCGTCACGTCGGCCGCGACCGTCCGCGAGGTCGGCTTCGTGCCGCACCCGTTGCGCTTCGCCCACGCCGCGGTGATCTCTGGGATCGTCGGGCCCTTCTGCTTCGGGTCCACCGCGCCGATCTGCCCCAGCGTCTTGCCCGACCCGTCGCCCGCGGGGAGGTCGGCCGCCTTCTCGCCGAGCCCACCGTCGTACGCGACGTAGGGGTCGGCGGTGCCGTGGAACGTGATGACCGGAACCGGACGCGCGGGCTTGCACCCGGGGATGTCGCGGATGCCGGCGACGGGCGCGGCCGCGGCGATCCGGTCGGCGTACTTGCACGCGACGGCGGAGGTCATGAACGCGCCGTTCGACAGCCCGGTGACGAAGACGCGGTGCTGGTCGACGCAGACCGTGCGCTCGACCTCGTCGAGGAGGTCACCGATGAACTTCACGTCCGCCGACTGCAGCCCGGTGTCCCAGCGGGCGACGGAGTCGCCGCTGCCCTGGGGGGTGACGGTGACGAACCCGTGCGGGTCGCCGAACGGGCCCAGCGCGGACATCTGCTTGTGGACGGCCGCGCCCTCGGCGTAGCCGTGCAGGTCGAGGACGACGGGCATCGGTGTGGTCGCCTCGTAGGTGGGCGGCACGTGGCGGTAGTACCAGCGTGAGGCGCCGCCGGAGCTCGTCGTCACCTTCTCCTCGCCCGGCGCGACCGGGGTGGTGGCTCCGCACCCGGACGACCGCGTCGCGACGGCGGCGGCCGGCTCCGGCACCGTCGTGGTCGTCGACGCCGCGTCGTTGCCGCTGCTCCCGCTGCAGGCGGCGAGCGCGAGGGCGGCGAGCGTGGCGAAGACGACCGGGCGCAGGCGCATGACGGCATCCTGGCACGGCGTCCCACCGAGCCGCGGCCCCCGGCACCGGGGCGGAGCGGAGGGGCGCCCCGGCCGGACGGGCTCGTAGAGTGGTGGCCATGACGAGTGCCACGATGAGCTCCGAGGACCGCTACACGATCATCTCGGCGGACTGCCACGCCGGCGCGAGCCACGAGATGTACCGCGAGTACCTCGAGAAGAAGTACCTCGACGACTTCGACGCCTGGCGCGAGAAGTACCGGAACCCATTCCGGGACCTCCAGGACGGCGGCCGGGTGCGCAACTGGGACGACGAGCGCCGCATCGGCGACGAGGAGAGCGACGGGATCGTCGCGGAGGTGGTCTTCCCGAACACCGTGCCGCCGTTCTTCCCCAGCTTCATCCTGTTCGCCCGCCCGCCGACCGCGGACGAGTACGAGCACCGCCTGGCCGGCATCCGCGCCCACAACCGGTGGATGGCGGACTGGTGCGGTCGGTTCCCCGAGCGGCGGGCCGGCATCGGCCAGATCTTCCTCAACGACGTCGACGACGCGATCGAAGATGTGCACTGGATCAAGGAGCACGGTCTGCGCGGCGGCGTGCTGATCTCGGCCATCGCGCCCGACATCGACTACGTGAAGCCGCTCTACGACCCGGTGTACGACCCGTTGTGGAAGGTGTGCGAGGAGCTCGAGGTCCCCGTGAACAGCCACGGCGGCACTGGGCTGCCGAACTACGGCAAGTACCCCGCGGCCGCGCTGCTGTTCATCACCGAGGTCTCGTTCTACTCGCAGCGCCCGTTCGTGCAGCTCCTCTTCTCGGGGGTGTTCGAGCGCTTCCCGAACCTCAAGTTCGTGATGACCGAGATGGGATGCGCCTGGCTGCCGCCGATGCTGCGCCACTTCGACCGGCTGCTCGCGCAGATCCAGAAGACCGGTCGCACCGGGGAGATGCGCTACTCCGAGGAGCACATCCTCCCGAAGTCCGCGACCGAGTACTTCCGGCAGTCCTGCTACGTCGGGGTGAGCCAGCCCGGACCGGACGATGTCGCCGCGCGCTACGCGATCGGGCTCGACCGGTTCATGTGGGGGAGCGACTACCCGCACGACGAGGGGACGTACCCGTACACCCGAGAGCACCTGCGCCAGCTCTTCCACGACAGCGACCCGGCCGAGCTGCAGCAGATCCTCGCCGGGAGCGCGGCCGAGCTCTACGACTTCGACCTCGACGCGCTGGCGCCGATCGCGGCCAAGGTGGGCCCGACCGTCGCCGAGCTCGCGCAGCCGCTCGACCAGCTGCCCGACGAGCCCAACGAGGCCCTGTTGAAAGCGGTCCGCAACGACTGAGCGCCGACCGCGCCCGCCCGCTTCTCCCGCCGATTGTTCGGATCTCGTCGCGGAGCGACGAATCTGCAACAGACAGGGCGGGGACGGGGGAGACTCGCGTCGACGTCGACGGGGGGAGGATGCATGTCGTACGTGAGCGGGCGGGTGGTGCACGACGCCGACGCCCACATCATGGAGACCCCGACCTGGCTGCGCGACCACGCCGACCCGGGTCTTCGGGACCGGATCCCGACGCTCTCGCTGTCGGGCGGGAACGAGCTGCGCCAGACCGGTGACCCGGAGGAGCAGCTGCGCGACCTCGAGGCGGCGTTCTCCCGACTGCGCGCCAAGCACGCGTCCGACGAGTACCGCGCGACCGAGGCCGAGGAGATCATGGCCCGGAAGAACTTCGCCGCGACCGGGGCCTTCGTCCCCGAGGACCGCTCGCGCGCGCTCGACCTGCTCGGGTTCTCGAGCCAGCTGGTCTTCAACACGTTCCACAACAGCCGTCTCCACGACTGGGAGCACGGTGGCGACCTCGAGCTCGCGCTCGGCACCGCACGCGCCCACAACCGCGGCATGGTCGAGTTCTGCGCCGACGACCTGCGCCTGCTGCCCACCTGCTACGTCCCGCTGGTCGACTTCGACGAGGCCGCGGCGATGACCGACGAGGCCCTCGCGATGGGTGCGGCCGCGCTGCTCGTCGCGTCGGGCTGCCCACCGGGCCACTCGCCGAGCCACCTCGGGCTGGACCCGGTATGGGCGCGCGCGCAGGAAGCGGAGATCCCGATCGTCTTCCACGTGGGTGGCACCGGTGAGCTGATCGACCCGAGCTACTTCCGCAACGGCCTCCCGATCCCGCCCGACTTCCACGGTGGCGAGGAGAACTTCCGCTCGGTCGACTACATGGGCATCCCCGGCCCGCCCGCGCAGACGCTCGCCACGATGATCTTCGACGGGGTCCTGGAGCGGTTCCCCGAGCTGCGCATCGGCGTCATCGAGCAGGGGGCGATCTGGGTGCCGTCCTGGGTGCGCCAGATGGAGTCGGCGTTCGAGGCGTTCGTGAAGCACGAGGAACGGCTGCGCGCCCTGTCGCTGCGGCCGAGCGAGTACGTGCGGCGCCAGGTCCGGTTCACGCCGTACCCCACCGAGGACGTCGGCTGGATCATCGAGCAGGCCGGCCCCGAGGTGTGCCTGTTCTCGTCCGACTTCCCCCACGTCGAAGGCGGCCGCCGTCCGGTCGAGCGGTTCGAGGCGTCGCTCGGGGACGCGGACGAGCAGATCCGCGACGCGTTCTACCGCGACAACTTCCTCGACCTCATGGGCGCCGCGGGCGCCACGCTCGCGCGGTAGCTACCGGTACGACGCAGGGTCGGGTTCCGCGCCCGAGTCCTCGGCTTCCATGTACCGCCAGACCTGGGGCTGCGAGCCGTCCATGTCCGTGAACCCGTAGGCGTCGGCGAGGTCGCCCGACGTGACCGACCGCTGGTTCCAGCGCGCCCGGTCGGGATCGACCGCGAGCGCGGTGACCGCGCGCCCGACGTAGCGCGGCGACTCCGAGACCGCGAAGCCCGGTGGCGCGCCCCCACCGGCGACGGTGTCACGCCAGGTCGCCTCGGTCGTGCCGAAGGCCTCGAGCATCATCTCGGAGCGGAGCCAGCCCGGCGTGATCGCGACAGCCGTTCCGCCGACTGCCGCGAGCTCGTGGCCCTGGGAGTACGCGAGCCGGTTCACCGCGACCTTGGCCAGGTCGTAGAAGACCGAGATTCGGTAGTGCGACGCGTTGTAGGCCGTCGTCCCGTCGGTCACCTCGACGACCAGGCCGCCGGGCGCGTCGACCATCAGCGGCAGGAGGTAGCGCGACGTGACCAGGTGGGTGTCGATCGCGAGCCGCAGGATGCGCAGGCCGTCGTCGAGGTCCAGCTCCCAGATCGGCGTGTTCCACTGCGGCGGACCACCCTTGAGCACCTCGCCACCCCAGATGTCGTTCACGAGCACGTCGAGGTGGCCGTGCTCGGCGCGGATCCGGTCGGCGAGGTCCCGCACCTGGTCCGGCACGAGGTGGTCGACCGCGACCGCGACGCCGGTACCGCCGAGCCCGGTGACCAGCTCCGCGGTCTCCTCGATGGTCTCGGTGCGGTCGTAGTCCGAGTGCCTGGACCCGTCGGCCCGGGTCGTGCGACCGGTGCAGACGACGGTCGCGCCGGCCTCGCCCAACGCGGCGGCGATGCCGCGCCCCGCACCCCTGGTGGCGCCGGCCACGACGGCGACCCGGCCCCGGAGCGCGTCGGGGTCCGGCGACCAGCTCATCGCCCCAGGATGCTCGCCGACCCCTTCCTCATGCCAGCGCCACCCGTCCCCATGCACGTTTCGGTGCGGGTGACGCCCCCTCGCGGGGGTCCGAGTTGCACCGAAACGAGGGCGGGACGAGAAATTTCTCGGCGGGACGTCGAGAAGCGCGGGGCAGGCGCGACATCCGGGTGAGCGGCGCCACCGGGGCGCCGGATCGGGAAGGATGAAGCGATGCGATTCATGCTGCTGCAGAACTACGGCGAGGTCGAGTCCGAGTGCCCCCCGATGGACCAGTGGACGCCCGAGGAGATCCAGGCGCACATCGAGTTCCAGCAGACCCTCAACGCCGAGCTGGTGAAGACGGGCGAGCTCGTGGACGCGCAGGGCCTCGCCGGACCGGAGCAGGCGAAGTTCGTCGTCTCGGACGGGAAGCGGGCGCCGGTCGTCACCGACGGCCCGTACCCCGAGTCCAAGGAGCTCCTCGCCGGCTACCGCCTGATCGACGTCGACACGCTGGACCGGGCGATCGAGATCGCGGCCCGGGCGTCGGCGGCGCCGGCGAAGGACGGGCTGCCGATCCGCCAGGCGATCGAGGTGCGCCAGGTGATGGGTGCGCCCGACGCCTCCCAGATGTGACGACGCCCGCGAGCACCGAGGGCCTGCTGCGCACGCTCGCGCCGCAGGCCCTCGGCGCGCTCACCCGCCGCTACGGCGACTTCGCCGACGCAGAGGACGCGCTGCAGGAGGCACTGGTCGCGGCCGCGGACCAGTGGCCGGTCGACGGGGAGCCGGACCAGCCGCTCGCCTGGCTCATCCGGGTCGCGTCGCGGCGGATGGTCGCGAAGTACCGGACCGACGAGGCCCGGCGCCGGCGCGAGGACCTCGCGGCATCGTGGTCGGCCGAGCCGCCGGACCCGGGCGCCGGGCAGGACGACTCGCTGGTCCTCGTGTTCATGTGCTGCCATCCCGCGCTCACACCGGGCTCGGCGATCCCGCTCACCCTGCGCGCGGTGGGCGGGCTCACCACCCGCGAGATCGCGGCCGCGTTCCTCGTCCCCGAGGCGACGATGGCCCAACGGATCAGCCGGGCCAAGGCGACGGTCAAGGCGTCGGGCGAGCGGTTCGCGCTCCCGGCGCCCGAGGCGCGTGCCGACCGGCTGCGTTCGGTGCTCCACGTCCTCTACCTGATCTTCACCGAGGGCTACGCGAGCACCAGCGGCCCCGATCTCGCCCGCGCCGACCTGAGCGACGAGGCGATCCGGCTCGCGCGCGGCGTGCACGCCGCGCTGCCCGACGACCCGGAGGTGACGGGACTGCTCGCGCTCATGCTCCTGACCGACGCTCGCCGCCCGGCGCGCACGGGTGCAGGCGGCGAGCTCGTCCCGCTCGCGGAGCAGGACCGCAGCCGCTGGGACCGCGCCCTCATCGCGGAGGGCGTCGGGCTCGTGACCGCCGCGCTCAAGGACGGCGCGACGGGCGAGTACCGGCTCCAGGCGGCGATCGCCGCCGTGCACGACCAGGCGGCCCGCTACGAGGACACGAGCTGGTCGGAGATCGTGCCGCTGTACGGGGTGCTCGAGCGGCTGACCGGTAACCCGATGGTCACGCTGAACCGCGCGGTCGCAGTGGCCATGGTCGACGGACCCGACGCAGGTCTCGAGCTGCTCGACGGGCTCGACGACCGGCTCGGCGACCACCACCGGCTCCACGCGGTCCGGGCCCACCTGCTCGAGCAGGCCGGCCGGACCGAGGCGGCCATCGCCGAGTTCCGGGCCGCGGCGGCGGGCGTCACGAACCTCCCCGAGCGGCGGTACCTGGTGACGCAGGCCGCCCGGTTGGGAGCAGTGCGTGCCGACCGCTGAGAACCGTTCGCTCGGGATGTCGAATCCTCGGAGTCGGCACCGACGTCTCCAGCAGTCCCGCCCGGGGACGCGCCATCATCATCGACGTCCGAGGAGGACCCATGCCCAAGCTCCGCGTCCACAATTTCGGCATCACGGTCGACGGGTACGCATCCGGCGTCGATCAGACCCGTGAGCGCCCGTTCGGTGACATCGAACCCCGGCTGCTGCACGAGTGGATGTTCGCCACCCGCTTCGGTCGCGAGATGATGGGCGACGACGGCGGCAGCGAGGGCGTCGACAACCTGTTCGCCCTGGCGGGTGACGTGAACGTCGGCGCCACGATCATGGGCCGCAACATGTTCGGGCAGATCCTGGGCGAATGGGAGGACGGCTGGACCGGCTGGTGGGGCCCGAACCCGCCCTACCACCACCCCGTCTTCGTGCTCACGAAGGACCCGCACCCGTCGATCCCGATGGAGGGCGGCACGACGTTCCACTTCGTTCCCGACGGCATCGAGGCCGCGCTCGAGCGGGCCTTCGAGGCAGCGGGCGGTCAGGACGTGCGCGTCGGCGGTGGTGCGTCCACCGTGCAGCAGTACCTGCGCGCCCGGCTCGTCGACGAGCTCCACATCGTCATCGCGCCCATCCTCGCGGGCGGGGGCGAACGCCTCTTCGACCACCTCGACGGCGGCCCGGTCGGCTACGAGGTCGTCGAGCAGGTCAGCACCGGCGCCGTCACCCACGTCCGCATCGTCCAGACCGGCTGAGGCCCGACCCCGTCGAACCGCTTTGGCGTCGCGTACCCACCCATACGGAGGGTAAGTGACGCCAGAACGAGAGACGGTCAGTAGTAGCGGAGCTCGACCAGGTTGTGGTCGGGGTCGCGGATGTACAGCGACGTGCCGTCACCGCGGGCGCCGAAGCGGATCGCGGGACCGTCGGCGACCTCGAAGCGCCCGCTCGCCTTCAGCGCCTCGAAGTCCATCGGCTCGACGACGAGGCAGAGGTGGTCGAGGTTCTCGCCCGTCCGGGGAAGGCCGATCAGGTCGATGATGGTCCCCGGGTCCACCCGCACCGACGGGAAGATCCGCTCGCCGCGCCGCCACTCGTCCGCGTGAACGGGCTCGAGGCCGAGCTCCTCGGTGTAGAAGGCGAGCGACCGCTCGACGTCGGCGACGTTCAGCACGACGTGGTCGAAGGCCGTCACCCTGATCGCTTCACCCATGGGCCCAGCATCGCGCGGCTCAGGGCTGGAGCAGGCGGGCGAGGCGCCGGCTCGCGACCCAGACCCCGGTCGTCCCGAGCACGGCCAGGTAGACGACGTGCACCAGGAGGGTCCAGCTCAGGTCGCCGAACGCGAGCGAGCGCTCGAGCGCGACGCCCTGGTACAGCGGTGTGCACCGGACGACCCACTGCAGCCCGGCCGGGTACTGCGAGAGCGGGAAGAACGTGGCCGAGAAGAGGAAGAGCGGGAGCAGGGCCATGTTCACGTAGTCGAAGTCCACGAACGACCGCATGAACGTGGTGCCCGCCATGCCGAGCCCGGCGAACGCGAACCCGATGAGCATCGCACCGGGCAGGCAGAGGATCGCCCACGGCGACGACGTGAGCCCGAGCACCGCCATGAAGAACAGGAAGGCACCGGCGTAGATCGAGCCGCGGATCAGCGCCCACCCCATCTCGCCGAGCGCCACGTCGGTCGGGCCGAGCGGCGTCGCCAGCATCGCGTCGAACGTGCGGGCGTACTTGTACTTGAAGAAGAAGTTGAAGGTGGTGTCGAACACCGATCCGTTCATCGCGGCCGCCGCGAGCAGGCCCGGCGCGACGAACTGGTCGTACGGCACCAGCTGGCCGCCCGGTCCCTTGACCGTGCCGACGAGCGCGCCGACGCCGATGCCGATCGACGCGAGGTAGAACAGCGGCTCCGCGAAGCCGGTGAGGAAGATCCCCCAGAGCCGGCGGTACGCGAACACGTTCCGCTCGATGACGTGGAAGAACATCGTCGTCATCGGTCCCGCTCTCGGCGGATGCCGGGCCGACGACCCGTCCTCCGGCGAACCCCTCCGCTCGGCTTCGGGCCGAAGACGTGTGGTGCCCCCGCTCCGGTCACGTCGCGAGCTTTCGGGTGAAGGTGCGGATGCCCCAGCGGGCGCTGACGAAGACGAGCGCGACGAGGATCGCGACGTTGGCGACCGCCTGCGGCCCGTCGATCGAGCCCGTCGTCGCGCCGCGGCAGAGCTGCACGCCGTGCCACAGCGGCGACAGCCAGCAGAACGGCTGGAGCCAGCCCGGCAGCTGCGAGATCGGGAAGAACGTGCCCGAGAACAGGAACAACGGGATCACCCCGAGCCGCATGATCACCGGGAACCGGAAGTCGGTGTCCTGGGTCGCCGCGAAGGCGGTGAGCGGGGCGGCGAACGCGAGAGCGGTCAGGACCGTGGCCGGGATCGCCAGGGGCGCCCACCACGAGATGACGCCGCCGAGGACCGTGGCGACGATCAGGAACACCGTCGCGCCGATGAAGGCCCGGGCCGCGGTCCACGTGATGACGCCGAGGTAGACGTCGCCCGGACCGACCGGCGTCGCGACCATCGCGTGGTAGGTCCGGATCCACTTCGTGCCCGCCATCACCGGCCACAACGACTCGCCCGCGGCGCCGTTCATCGCCGCGGCGGCCATGACGCCGGGGGTGATGAACGCGAGGTACGCGACGCCGTCGACGGTGTCGTGCTTCACGAGGCCGCCCACGCCCAGCCCCAGCGCGGCCAGGAACAGGATCGGGTTGAGCACGTACGCGACCGCAGAGCCGCGCCAGAACTTCCCGAAGATGTGCGCCTGGTGCTCGACGACGCGCGCGGCGAGGGGTGTCGGCACTACTCCTCCAGCGTGCGGCCGGTCAGGCGGAGGAAGACGTCCTCGAGCGACCCACGCCGCACGAGCTCCGAGTCGGGGTGCACGCCCGCGTGGGCGAGCCGCTCGACCTCCCCCTCGCCGTCGTCGGCGTACACGAGGAAGCGATCGGCGAGCGCCTCGAACGGGGTGTCCGAGGCTTCGATCACCTTGTGCGCGTTCGCGCGGTCGTCGTCCGAGTCGAAGCGCAGCTCGACGACCTCTCGGGTCGAGTGCAGCGCGATCAGCTGGCGCGGCGAGCCCTCGGCGACGATGTGGCCGCCGTCCATGATCACGAGCCGGTCGCAGAGCTGCTCGGCCTCGTCCATGTAGTGCGTGGTGAGGACGAGCGTGACGCCCTGGCGCTTCAGCTGGTACAGCCGCTCCCAGACCAGGTGCCGGGCCTGGGGGTCGAGGCCGGTCGTCGGCTCGTCGAGCAGCACCAGCTCGGGCCGGTTGACGAGCGCGCGGGCGATGGTCAACCGCCGTCGCATCCCACCCGAGAGCTCGTCGACCTTGTCGTTGATCCGGTCGGTGAGCTGCACGAAGTCGATGAGCTCGTCGGCCCGCTCGCGGATCAACGGACGCGGGAGCCCGAAGTACCGGCCGTAGATCAGGAGGTTCTCGCGCACGGTCAGCTCGAGGTCGAGCGTGTCCTCTTGCGGGACCGCGCCGAGCCGGCCCCGGATCTCGGAGCCCGCGACCGCCGGGTCGAGCCCGAGGACCCGCAGCTGGCCGTCGGTGACGGGGGACACGCAGGCGATCATCCGCATCGTCGACGTCTTGCCCGCGCCGTTCGGGCCCAGGAAGCCGAACGCCTCGCCCGGCTCGACCCGGAAGTCGATGGCATCGACCGCGACGAACTCGTCGAAGCGCTTGGTCAGCTTCGTTCCCTGCACCAGGGGCTCGCCGGTCGGCGGGTGGGCGCTCACCCGGGCGACGCTACCGGGACGCTCCCGCCATCCCCATCCGTTTGTGCGGATCGCGGCGCGGAGCGCGCCGATCGGCACGAACGGGGCCAGGGTCAGAGCCGCGGGCACCGTCCCCGGCGCCAGCCGGCACGACGACGCGTAGTGTCCGGGCGGTGGAGAAGCTGATGTACGTGGTGTGGGGCGACGGCAGCGCGGAGCAGGGCGACGTGCTGCGCGAGCAGCTCTTGGCGAAGACCGCGCCGACCCTGTTCGCGTCCGGCGCGCGGGGACTGACCGTCGACGTGCACGACGTCGAGGCCGCGCAGGCACCGCCCCCGATGCCGAACCCGGAGGACGAGGCGTCGCTCGCCGCGATCGTCTCGGTCTGGATCGACGCGTACGACCGGCGCGCACCGTTCGAGCGCGCGCTCGAGGCGCTCGGGCGAAGGTTCGCGGGGTACCTCGTCGTGGAGTCCGTCTACGACGACTACGGCACGACGCAGTGGGCCGGGCCGCGCGACTGGGCCGACGGTGACCGGTCCCCCGGCGTCCTCACGGTCGCGCTCATCCACCGTCCGGAAGGCATCTCGTACGACGAGTGGATCGAGCGGTGGCACGGGACGCAGTCACCACTCTCGGCCGAGCTCCAGCCCCGCACCCGCTACGTGCGCAACGAGGTGGTGCGCGCCATCACTCCCGACGCGCCCGAGGTGCACGGGATCGTGGAGGAGGCGTGGGCGTCCGCCGAGGTCGTGGCCGACCCGATGCTCTTCTTCAACTCGGGCGGTGACCCGGACGTCATGAGCGCGAACGTCACCAAGATGCTCGAGAGCGTGAACGCGTGCCTGGACCTGAGCCGGTTCCGCACCGCGACCATGAGCGAGTACCTGGTGCGCTCGCTCTAGCCGCCGCCGGCCGTCGTGGGGTCGCGGTCCGCCGATCGGCCGGCGGAGATCTTCGGTGAGCCCGCTAGACCAGGAGTGAGGCCGGCGCGGGCCAGTGGACCCGGGTCGCCCAGCCGGCGTGCTCGAGCAGCCGGATCATGCGGGCGGAGATGTCGACCTGGCGGGGCAGCACCCCGTGGCGCGCCGAGGCGGGGTTCGCGTGGTGGTAGCTGTGCCAGCTCTCCCCGAGCGACAGCAGCGCCAGCGGAGCGAAGTTCGTGCTGCGGTCCTTGGTGGCGAACGGCTTCGAGCCGAACATGTGGCAGACCGAGTTGATGCTCCACGTGACGTGGTGGAACAGCATCATCCGCACCACCCCGGCCCAGATGAACGCGGTGAGCGCACCGGTGAACGTCCCGGTGATCATCCATCCGAGCCCGAACGGGATCGCGAACGACAGCGCTGCGAACACGGGGAAGAGCCGGGTCGCCCAGACGATGTCGTCGTCGCGGAGCAGGTCCGGGGCGAAGCGCGTCGTGGACGTCGAGTCGGTGGTGAACAGCCATCCGATGTGCGCGAACAGGAAGCCCTTCGCCTGGGCCGCGACTCCGGACCCGTAGCGGTGCGGCGAGTGCGGGTCGCCGGGCTGGTCGCTGAACATGTGGTGGCGCCGGTGGTTGGCGACCCAGCTCGTGACCGAACCCTCGAACGCCATGGAGCCCGCAGCGGCGAGGATGATCTTGAGCGGACGGTTCGCCTTGAAGCTGTGGTGGGTGAACAGCCGATGGAACCCGATGCTGATGCCGAACCCGGCGATCAGGTAGAAGATCCCGGCGAGCACGAGGTCGGACAGGCCGACCGCGTTGCCCCAGAGGAGGGGGAGCGCGATGGCCAGCGCGACCGCGGGGCCCGCGACGAACAGCGCGGTCACCACCCGTTCGGTCACGATGCTGCTGCGCGAAGGGTGGTCCTCGGTCTCGATCACGGCGACTCCGTCCGGCTCGGGAGCAGGTGCCGCCGGGGTTGCTCTGCCTGGCGCACGTGGTTTGGACGCCTCGGAGTGCTCAGAACCGTGGACGTGTCGGCGGGGCTCGCCGTGAGTCCATCCTTCCATCATTTCCGGGCGAAGACGGCGCGCCCCCGGCTCGGGGGCGTCGACGGTCGAGGGGACGGCGCGGGTCTCAAGAAGTCGCCCCGGATCTGTCGATACGCGCGGCGGCGGGCCGGGTCGGCGGCGAGGGGTGATCATGGACGAAGCAACGCTCGTCGAGGCGCCGGGGCGTGGGCCGCGCCCGGCGCGGGCTCCTGCCGGGCGCGCAACCCTGGCGATCGGGAGCCCGGTCGAAGTCCGGAACCGGTTCTGCTCCGCGTGGAGCGGCGGGTTCGAGGTCGCCGAGACAACGGGCGCCGGGTACCGGGTGCGGCGCCGGTCGGACCGCTACGTGCTGCCGGCCGAGTTCGGCCCGTCGGACGTCCGCCGTCCCGCCGAGCGCTCCTTCCCACCTTCCGGCGCGTCCGTCAGCACCCCGTAGGTCTCCGGCCGGCGGGTGGCCAGGAACGGGAACAGCGCGAGCCAGTCCCGGCGCTGATCGAGGTCGAGGTCGGCCACCAGCACCGCAGGCTCGTCGCGGGGCGCCTGGACCACGACCCGGCCGTACGGATCGCTCACGAAGGACGAGCCGTAGAACGTGATCGGGCCTTCGGCACCGATCCGGTTGGGCACGACCATGAAGAGGCCGTTGGCGATGCCGTGGGCGCGGATCACCTGCTCCCAGAGCGGCTCGGTGTCGAAGGCCGGATGGTCGGGCTCCGATCCGATCGCGGTCGGGTACACGAGCACCTCCGCCTCGTGCAGCGAGTACGCGCGCGCCACCTCCGGGAACCACTCGTCCCAGCAGGTCGGGAACCCGAGCCGGGCCCGGTCCACGTCGACGACCGGGTAGCCGCTGTCACCCGGACGGAAGTAGCGGTCCTCGTAGTAGCCCGCGGTCACCGGCAGGTGCGCCTTGCGCGTGCGGGCGAGCAGCGTCCCGTCGGGTGCCACGCAGATCGCGGTGTTGTAGCCGAGCCCGCCGTCGTCCGGTTCCTCGTAGAGCGACGCGTGCACCGGGACGCTCACCTCGGCGGCCAGCCCGGCCGCGAAGTCGTAGGTCGGGCCGCCCGGCACCCGCTCGGAGACCGCGCCCGCGGCGTCCGGCCCGTCGGGCGTCACCGCGAAGTACGGGGAGAGCGTCAGCTCCTGGAGGCAGACGAGCCTGGCACCCTCGCCGGCGGCGGCGCGCACCCCCTCGGCGAGCGTGGCCCGGTGCTGCGCGGCGTCGGCGTGCCAGCGCTCCTGCACGAGCCCGACCCGCCACGGCGGCCGGGTCGGTGGGTCGACCCGCGCCGGCGAGTCCGCGGCCCCGGTCGCGGTGATCACCCGCGCGCTCATCGTTCCCGCTCGCGGCCCTGCGGGCCGGCCCGGCGTCCCATCCTCCGGCGGACCGCGGCGCTCGTCCACCGGCCGAGAGCGTGGGTGTGCCCCGCTCCGCTCACACCGGCACCGGCTGGGTGATGCAGTGCACGCCGCCGCCTCCGAACGCCAGGACCGCGCCCGGCACGCCGATGACGTCACGGTCGGGGTAGCACGCGCTGATGAGCTCGAGCATCGAGGGGTCGGCCGGATCGCCGGCGATCGGGACGAGCACCGCACCGTTCACCGGGGAGAGGTTGACGTACGGGACGGGCACGCGCACGCCTCCGACGGTCGCGTAGGGCAGGACCGGCACCTCGGTGACGTCGATCCCGCACCGTTCGAGCGTCGCCCGGCTCGCGGCCGCGATGGCGTGGTTGGGGTTCGCGGGGTCGGCGCACCCCTGGAGGAGGCACCGCCCCGGGGCATGGAACGCGACGACGTTGTCGACGTGGCCGTCGGTCCCCGCGTCCTCCGCGATGCCGTCGGCCAGCCAGACGACGGTGTCGGCTCCGGTCGCGCGCAGCAGCGCCGCGTCGATCTCCGCGCGCGTCCGACCCGGGTTGCGATTCGGGTTGAGGAGGCAGCGCTCGGTCGTCACCACGATGCCGTCACCATCGAGCGCGAGTGCACCACCCTCGCCCGCGATCCCGACGTCATAGGAGACGAAACCGAGGTGCCGCGCGAGCCGCGCCGCGATCGTCGCGTCCCGGTCGTACGGAGTGAACGACCCGCCCCAGCCGGTGAAGCGGAAGCAGAGCGCCCGCCGGGTGCCGTCGAGGGCGACCGCGGTCACCGGGCCCGAGTCGCGCAACCACGAGTCGTCGACCGGCTCGGTGAGCAGCTCGATCGCGTCGCTGTCGATGTGCTTCACGGCGGTGTCCTCGTCCGCGGGGTCGACGACGAGCAGCACGGGCTCGAAGCGGGCGATCGCGTGCGCGACGAGCGCGTGCACGTCGCGCGCCGCGTCGAGCTGGTCGCCCCACAGCTGCTCCCGCCGGGAAGACGTGGGCCAGACGACCAGGGTGCGTTCGTGCGGGCCGGTCTCCGCGGGCACCCGCGCGCCCTCCGGGAGCGACGCGAGCGGCTCGGCGGCGCCGGTCGGACCTTCCGGCATCTCGCGAGTCAACCACGGTCGGCGAGGGTGGAGGTGGTACAGAAGAGGATGCCGACGAGCCGGGAACCCGTCTCGGCGCCCGGTCCGGCCCCGGGGTCGCCCGAATCCGAGCAGGCGTGGCTCGACCTCTTCTTCGACCTCGTCTTCGTCGCGGCCATCCTGATCCTCAGCTCGGAGTTCTCGCACGCGGACGACGTCGGCGAGTCCTTCTGGTTCGCAGGCGCGTTCGTCTCGATCTGGTGGGTGTGGCTCGCGACCACGATGTACGCCAACCGGTTCCCGACCGACGACGTCGTGCACCGGCTGCTCACGCTCACGCAGATGTTCCTGGTCGCGCTGGTGGCGATCGGCGCGGGGGACGGCGCGCACGCGCACCCGGAGTTCGACTCGATCTGCTATGGCCTGCTGACGTTCACGGTCGCGCTCACGTACGCACGCGCGGCGCGCCCGCACGTCGAGAAGGCGGGGTTCGCGCGTCGGCGCGCGATCGAGTACACGGTCGCGGCCGTGATCTTCACCCTCGCGGGCCTCTTCCCCGAGGGGGTGCGCCTCGGTCTCTGGTTCCTCGGGCTCGCGGTGACGATCGCGCCCGCGATCGCCCATTGCACGACCGCGCCGCCGTTGGAGGAGCGCCGCCTGCTCGAGCGGCTCGGCGCGCTGACGATCATCATGTGCGGTGAGGCGTTCGTGAAGGTCGCGCTCGCCGCGAACGCCGACTCGCTCGACGGCATCGACGTCGTCACGGTCGCGCTCGAGTTCGTGCTCGTGTTCGCGGTCTGGGCCACCTACTTCGACGATGTGCCGCGGGCCGGCGCCTCGGAGACCCCCCGCGGCCGCTCGACCTGGCTCGGTGGCCATCTGCTGCTGCACCTCGGCATCATCGGGGTCGCGATCGGCGTCTCGCGCTTCGTCGTGTTCCATCCGGGCCAGGACGTGCCGACACCCGACGTGGCCGCAGTCGCGATCCCGCTCGCGGAGATCTACCTCGCCCTCATCCTCATCAGCTTCGTGTCTCGGCGCCGGCCGCTCGACCGGCTCGTCCTGATCCGGCTGGCGGCCGTGCTCGGCGTCGCGGTGGTCGTCGGCGTCGCGGAGTGGGCGACGTGGTTCGACACCTACTGGTCGGTCGCCGCGTTCGCGCTCGTCGCCATCGCCGAAGCCGGCGCGGAGGCCGCGGCCCGGTCTCGCACGATCGTGCTGCCGGCCGGCTCGCGGCCCGGAGCCGATCCGGGTCAGGTCCGCCGCTGAGGCACGCTGTGCTCCCAGTCCGCGAGCAGCGTGCGCAACCCGGTGACCAGCGGGATCGGCTGGTCGAGCATCACGTGGTGGTGGGCGAGCGGGACCTCGACGACGGGCGCGAGCCGGCCGAGCTGCTCGTACATGTACTCACCGATGTCGGGCGTCACGAGCCCGTGCTCGGAGCGGAACAGCGCGACGCGGCACCGGACCTGCCGGAGGAGCTCGCCGGTCGGGACCGGACGGTCGAAGATGCGCGGGTCGAACTTCCACGTCCAACCGCCTTCGGTGGTGCGCACCGACGTGCGCGCGACGTGGTCGAGCACGTACGGCAGGGACGTGGGCTGGTCGGGGACGGTCCGGAAGCGCGCGAGCGCCGCCTGGAGTGTCGGGTACGTGTGCAGCGGACCGAACGCCGCACCCTCGGCCGCGGCTTCCTCCTCCGGCGCGCGCCGGCTCACCGGTGAGTCGAGGATGACGATGCCGTCGAGCCGGTCGCCGTGCTCGGCCGCCGCGGTGATGGCGACCCAGCCGCCCATGCTGTGGCCGACGACGACCGGCGGCCCCGCGATGCCCGCGTGCTCGGCGACTGCGACGATCTCGCGCGCCCAGGTCGAGGTCGGGTAGCGGTCGCGCCGGCCGCTGTCGCCGTGACCGGAGAGATCGAGCGCCACGACGCCGCAGTCGCGCGTCAGCAGGGGCGCGACGTGGTCCCACCAGTGCGCGTGTGCCGCGCCGCCGTGCACCAGCACGACACCCGGGCAGCCCTGCGCCCCCCACCGCACGTAGTGGATCCGGCAGCCGTCGACGACGACCTCGTCGTCCTCGTGGGGCGCGTCGAGCGCGGAGCGATACCAGTCGGGTGCGTCCACCCGGGCATCGTACGGGCCCGATTGGTGAACGTTCGGCAAAAGTCCGAACACGCGTTCGTCGCGCCGGATAGGGTCGGGAGGCGTCGCGGGACGCGATGGAGCGTGATGGGGCGGGAGAGGAGCTCGTGGTTCAGATGGTCGAGACGCCGCACGTCCGCGACGGGCGGTCGGACGGAGCCGGCACCCGCGCGGGGTCGGGGTTGACCGGCATGGAGAGCCCGCAGCAGCTCGCGGACGCCATGCCGATGGTCGAGCGCGCGTTCGTGTTCGTCGACCTCTGCGGCTTCACCGCGTTCATGGCCGCCAACGGTGAGCACGCCGCGATCGAGGCGCTCAACGCGTTCCGCAACCTGACCCGTGACATCGCCACCCGTCGCGGAGTGCGGATCGCGTCGTGGCTCGGCGACGGTGCGATGCTCATCGGCACCGAGGTCGGTCCCGCGGTGGCCGCCGCGGCCGAGCTCATCGCGCGCTACGACGCGAGCACGCTGGCGCTGCGGGGCGGCATCGCGGACGGTTGGGCCCTGCTCTTCGACGGCGACGACTACATCGGGCGGCCGGTCAACCTCGCGGCCCGCCTGAGCCAGGCCGCGCGGCCGGGCGAGCTGCTCGCGATCGGCTACCCGGCCGAGACCTTCCCGCCGTGGATGGAGGTCCTGGGCACGCGCGACCTGACGCTGCGCGGCCTGGGCCGGTTCCGGCGGGTCCAGCGGCTCGGGCTGGTCCCCGGCACCGAGCTCCCCGTGCTGTCCCGCCGGGCCGGGCCCGAGCCGATGCCGTCGCCACTACGCTGACCGGCGTGCTGCTCGCCGCGCTCGCCGGAGCCGTCGCGATCGCCGCGGCGGTCCGCTCCACGTGGTCCCCGTGCGGGCAGTCGATGCTCTCGACGATCACCCCGCTCGGCGAGGCGGGACGCGGGAACCGGTTCCGCACGACCGCGACGTGGTTCGTCATCGGCGCGACGCTGGGCGGCGCCACGCTCGGGCTCGGCGCCGCCGTGCTCGCGCTCGTCATCGGGCTCCTCGGCGTCAGCGCCGACGGCGCGCTCGCCGCCGCGGCGGTGCTCGCGGTCGCCGCAGCCGTCGCCGACGCCGGGCTGTTCGGCGTGCGGATCCCGTACCACCGGCGCCAGGTGAACGAGCTCTGGCTCGACGACTACCGGTCCTGGGTCTACGGCGGAGGCTTCGGCTTCCAGATCGGGCTCGGCTTCGCCACCTACATCATGACCTCGGCGCTCGTGCTGCTGGTGGCGATGGCCGCGCTGACCGGCAACCCGTGGGTCGCGCTCGCGCTCGGCACGCTGTTCGGGTTCACGCGCGGGCTCGGCGTCCTGCCCGGCGCGCGGCTGACCACCCCCGACCGCCTGATCGCGTTCCACCGCCGCTTCGACACGCGGTCCGCCGCGAGCCGGCAGCTGGTCATCGTGGTCCTGCTCGTCGTCGCGACCATCGCCGCGGGCGCGATCGGCGGGCGCGAGGTCGCGGTCGCCGTCGGCGTGGTGCTCACCGCGGTCTTCGCCATGGGGGCGCGCCGGTGGGCCACGGTCCGGTCGAACACCGGCGACCTCGTCTCCCCGTGAGCCCCTGGCTCGCCGCGACGTTCACCCCTCCTGCCGGTCTCGAGCTTCCGAGCGGCCATCACCTGCGCCCGATCCGGGCCTCGGACGTGGATCTCGACTACGCGGCGGTGATGGGGTCTCGGACCCGGCTGTTCTCGATCTTCGGGCGCGCCTGGGGCTGGCCGCCCGACCCACTGAGCTACGAGCAGGACCGCGCCGAGCTGGTCCGGCACGCGGACGAGATGGTGGCGCTCGCGTCGTTCAACTACGCGGTGTTCGACCGGGACGAGACCGTGCTGCTCGGCTGCGTCTACGTCGATCCGCCCGAGAAGATCGGCGCCGACGCAGACATCTCCTGGTGGGTGGTCGACGCCGAGGTGGACGGCGCGCTCGCGTCCGCACTGCGGGACGAGGTGCCGGCCTGGATCGCAACCGCCTGGCCCTTCACCGACGCGCGGTTCGTCGGGGAGACGCTGACCTGGGACGAGTACCTCGCGCTCCCGGACCTCGAAGGGACCTGAGCCGCGTCCCTACAGGCGCAGGGGCTTGATCGGGGCGTTGAAGAGGGCCGGGTCGGAGCGCCAGTCGGCCGCCTCGACGTCGACGTAGAGCTCGACCTCGTTGCCGTCCGGGTCGAGCAGGTAGAGGCTGTGCGTCACCGTGTGATCGCTCGCGCCCACGACGTCGACCCCCGCCGCCTGCAGCTCGGCGAGCGCAGCGCGAAGCTCGTCGTCGGTGTCCCCGATCTTGAGGCCGAGGTGGTACATCCCCACCCGCCGGCCGGCCGGGATCGGTGTGGCGTCCGCGCCGACCTCGATCAGCAGCAGCTCGTGATGAGTCCGGCCGGTCGAGAACGCGGCCGCACCCGGCATCCCGCCCGGGAGCTCCGGGAAGCCCAGGACGTCGCCGTAGAACCATCGGGACCGCTCGAGGTCGCGCACGTACAGGACGACGTGACCCAGCTCCTTGACCTGCATCGAGAGCTCCCTTCAGCGGCGGTGCGACTGCCTGCTGCAACCCTACGACGACTCGAGCGCTTCCCTGACCCGCTCGGCCCGGCGCGCCGATGGGTCAGTGGCCGGAGACCGGGGTGATCGCGTCGGTCGCCAGGGTCCGCTCGACCACACCGCGGGCGACGTCGCCGAGGCGGAGGTTGTGGTTGCGGGCGAAGCGGCGCAGCGCGGCGAACGCGGCCTCGGCGTCGAGCCCGGTGCGCTCCGACAGCACGCCCTTGGCCTGCTCGATGGTGACCCGGCTGTCGAGCGCGTGCTGGAGCTGCCCGGCGAGCACCTGGGCCGCCACCATCGCTCGCTGCTGCAGGATGCTGATCGTCGCGACGTCGGCGACCGCCTGCGCCGTCGTCAGGTCGGGCGGGTCGATCGCCCGTTGCGGGCGGGCCAGCAGGGTGAGCGCGCCGATGACCTCGTCGTGCATGCGCATCGGCAGGGCGTGGGCCGAGGAGAAGCCCGCGGCATGCGCCTCGGGCGCGAACGCGGGCCAGCGCTCGGACGCCGCGCTGAGATCGTTGCAGCGCACCGGTGCGCCGGTGCGGTAGGAGTCGACCGCGGGACCGTGGTCGTGGTGCACCTCGAGGCGTGAGAGCCGCTCGCCCTCGTCACAGGACGACGCCACGACCGGCGAGCCGGACCCGGCGTCGACCAGGACCGCGGCTTCGACCGTCTCGAAGAGCTCGACGCAGCGACGTGCGAGCCCCGACAGGAACCGCGGGAGGTCGAAGGGCGTACCGAGCGTGTCGGCGGCCTCGACGAACGTCCGCGCGAGGCGCTCGTCCCGGTCGGTCACCCCGCTCCCTTCGCGTCGTCCGCTCTCGCCGTCTCCGCGCGGGACCCCCCGTGCGGCGCGCGCGGGGGCTCGGCGGACCGACCCGAGCATGCCGCGCCGGCCCGCGGTTCAAACATTGGCGCGTCCTGGGATGCGGTCTCCGTCTGGGCGGCTCTCCCAATCCCGCGCGCGGCCACGCGGTCGTCGTGGTGGTTCTCCGTACGTTCACGCCGGGTTCTCGCGCGACTCCCTACGCGCGCGTAGGGTGGAGGGATGCGGCTCGGGGGCGCCGCGCATCACCCGACGGCGCAGTCACGACCCGGGGCTGGCGTGACCGCAACGATGTGGGGGTCCTCCCTGTGCAGACTCAGACACTCGAAGAGGAGCTGGAGCCCGTCGTGGCCCGCCTCCTCGACCGGCACATCTCGACTGCGGTCGAGTGGTTCCCCCACGAGTACGTGCCGTGGGGCCGAGCCCGCGACTTCGTCTCGCGTGAGGAGTGGTGGGACCCGGCGGACTGCTCGGACTCGGCCGCGCGCAGCGCCCTCTTCGTCAACCTCCTGACCGAGGACAACCTGCCGTACTACTTCCGCACGCTGAGCGGCTTCGGCCGTGACGGCGTGTGGGGCGAGTGGACCCGGCGGTGGACCGCCGAAGAGGGTCGCCACGCCATCGTGATCCGCGACTACCTCATGGTGTCGCGGGCCATCGACCCGGTCGCGCTCGAGCGGGGGCGCATGCAACAGGTCGCCACCGGCGTGACCCCCGAGCTCGACTACCTCCCCGACGCGCTCTGCTACACGACGCTCCAGGAGCTCGCGACGCGCCTTGCCCACCGCAACACGGGAAACTTCCTCGAGGACCCGGCGGGCCAGGCGATCATGGCGCGGGTCTCGAACGACGAGAACCTCCACTACTTGTTCTACCGCGACCTCGCGAGCGCGGCGATCGAGCTCGACCCGTCGACCATGGTCGTCGCGATGGACCGCGTGGTGCGCGGGTTCACGATGCCCGGCACCGGCATCCCGGACTACGCGAAGCACGCGCGCCTCATCGCCGCAGCCGGGATCTACGACTACAACATCTTCCTCGAGAAGGTGCTCCAGCCGGTGATCTTCACCCACTGGCGCCTGGCCGAGATCGAAGGCCTGAACGCCGAAGCCGAGGAAGCGCGCGACCGGCTGTTGCGCTACATGGAGCGGCTGAAGAAGGTCGCGGCGCGGGTCACGCAGTCCTTGGTGGGCACCGCTTCGTAGCTCACTCCGGCTCGTTGAGCCGGCGGAACATCGACTTCTGGGCCTTGTAGAGCTTCGGGAACTCGGCGAAGAGGCGGTCGTAGGTCGCGCGGGTGCCGTGGTCGGGGCGGAACGTCGCGTCCACCTCCACGAGGTCCCGCACCTCGCCCTGGCGCACCGCGCCGAGCGCGAGCCCGGCGAGCAGCGCCGCGCCACGCAGGTTGGCGTCGACCGGGTCGGCGACGCGCTCGATCGTGCGGTCCAGCACGTCGGCGTGGATCTGGCACCACAGATCGGACTGCGCGCCGCCGCCGATGAACCGCAGGTGGTCCAGCCGACGCTTGGTGAACTGCTCGACCGCGCGGTGCAGCCAGCGGCTGTTGTACGCGACACCCTCGAGCACCGCGCGGACCAGGTGCGGGCGCGTGGTCGCGAGGGAGAGGTTGTGGAAGCCGCCGCGGGCGTACCGGTCGTCGACGGGGGAGCGCTCGCCCGAGAGCCACGGCGTGAACAGGACGTCACCCGCGCCGGGCGCGACGGACGCCGCGGCGCGGGTCAGCGCGGCGTAGGCCGGTGGCGCGGCCGGCCCGAGGCCGTCGGCCGGGGCGATGACCTGGTCCCGCAGCCACTGCAGGCACGCGCCCCCGGTCTCGTGGTTGTTCGCGACCAGGTAGCGATCGGGGGTGAGGCCGGGAACGGTCGCGATCTGGTGGAGCACGTCGGTCTTCTTGAACGGGACGGAGCAGCCGATCCACGACGTGGTGCTGATCGCGAGGTGGGTCTCGTAGTCGAGGACCGTGCCGGCACCGACCGCACCGGAGTGCAGGTCCGGGGTCCCCGCGACGACCTGGACGCCGTCGCGCAGGCCGAGGGACCGCGCCACCTCGGGCATCACGGTGCCGACGACCGACCCGGTCGCCCGGAGCGGCGGCAGGCGCTCGGCGCTCACACCCGACCGGCGGACGAGATCGGCGTCGTAGTCGAGTCGCTCGAGGTCCCGGTTGTCGGTGAGCCACGCTCCCGTCATCGACGCGTGCGACGCGGTGGCGACCCCGGTGAACCGCATCGAGAGGTAGTCGACCGGCTCCAGGAACCAGCGCGCCGAGCGCGTCACCTCGGGCTCGTCGTGGATGAGGTGCAGCATGTGGCCGATCGGGTCCGCCCCCGTCGTGGAGGGCGCGCCCGCGGTCCGGCGCACCCACACCGCGAGGGGCACCGGCGCGTACCCGGCTACCGGGCCGGCGATGACCCGCTTCGCGTACGGGGCGCCCCGGCTGTCCATCCAGAGGACGCACGGGCCGACGGGCGTGCCCCCCGCGTCCACCGGAACGGTGCTCGACCACTGGCCGGTGCAGCTCACGGCCTCGACCTGCTCGGGGCGGACCGCGCCGGACGCGATCGCCTGTCGTGCCGCGTCGCGGATCAGCTCCCACCACTCCGCCGCGTCCTGCACCGCACCGCCCCCGGGGAGCAGGTGGGTCTCGACCGGGGAGTGGCCGCTCCACGCGACGCGTCCGGTCAGCGAGACCAGGCCGACCTTGGGCCCCCCGGTGCCGAGATCGACCGCGAGGACGAAGCGCTCCGCGCGATCCGCGGTCGTCGCCGGTAAGGGGTCGCTCAACTCTTCGGCAGGACCGTGAGCTGGCTGTCCATCATGTCGGCCATCACGGCGCGGATGAACTCGTCGGCCTCCTCGGTGAGCCCGCCGACGACGCCGCCGTAGATCGCACCCGACTTCGGTGCCTCGCTCGCGTGCTCCTTGGCGTACTCGACCGCGTCGGCGAGGTCGGTCGCGAACGTCTCGGCCACGCCGGGCTGGGTCTGCGGCCGGGTCACGGCCATGTGGATCGCGTTCGGGTACTGCTGGCCGTTGAAGCGCCAACCGCGTGTCCGCATGAAGTCGTTGACGTGGTAGATGTCGAACTCGTCCGAGGTGAAGCTGAAGACGAACGTCGGGCTGCCCATGATGCGCAGCTCGGGGTGGGACAGCACCGCGGCCTTCATCACGTCGGCGGTCTCGAAGATCGCCTTGGCGTAGCCCCGGTACCCCTCACGGCCGAGGGTCACGAGTGCGGCCCACGTCGCCGCGAGCAGCCCGCCCGAGCGCGAGCCCTCGATGCCCGGCGAGCAGTACTTGCCGCCGCTCCAACCGGTCAGGAAGAAGTACTGGCCGTTGCGCAGCGCCTTGTCTCGGAACGCGAGCACCGACGTGCCCTTGAAGGCGTAGCCGTACTTGTGCGTGTCGGCCGAGATGCTCGTGACGCCGGGGACGCGGAAGTCGAACGTCGGGATGTCGTAGCCGAGCTCCTGGCCGAACGGCAGGATCCAACCGCCGAGGCAGCCGTCGACGTGCAGGCCGATCCCGTGCTCGAGCGCGACATCCGAGAGCGCGGCGATCGGATCGATCGTGCCGTAGCCGTAATTGCACGCCGAGCCGACGAGGGCGACGGTGTTGTCGTCGACGTGGTCGGCGACCCACGCCACATCGACCTGCAGCGTGTCCGGGTCCACCGGCGCGTTGCGCACCTCGATGCCGAAGAGGTGGCATCCCTTGTCGAACGCCGGATGCGCGGTCTCGGGCTTGATGACGTTGGGCCGGGTCACGCCCTTCGCCGCGCCCTGCTCGCGGTAGGAGATCATCGCGTGGAGGATGCTGCCGGTGCCGCCGGTGGTGACGAGACCGACGGGCTCCGAGCCGGTCACCGCCTCCGCGTGGAGCAGGTCGAGGGTCATCGCGATGATCTCGCCCTCGAACTTCGTCTGGCTGGGGCACATGTCGCGCTGGAGCGCGTTCACGTGGGCGAAGAGCCCGAACGCCTCGGTCATGAACGCGTAGTGCTCGTGGTCGCCGCAGTACATCGTCCCGGAGCACTTGCCGCTCTCCCAGGCCTTGTCCTCCTCGTGGGCCATGGTGGCCAGCTCGGCCAGGATCTCGGCCCGGGGGCGCCCCTGCTCGGGGAGGGTCCGGTTGACGGGGAAGCGGTCTTCGTACGGGTTCTCGGCCACGGCGGACCCCTTCTCGAAGCGTGCGGAGCTACTGCCCGATCATGCCACCCACCGGCTGCCGCCAACCCGCCCGGCCGAGAAGGAAGGAGGCTGGGCGGCGGCAATCGGGCTCGCCGCGGGGCGGGTTCGTGCCGATGCTTCCCGCTGGTTGCAGCGACGAGCCAGGGCCGTTCAGGGAGGAGGCTGAGCGGCGGCAATCGGGCTCGCCGTGAGGCGGGTTCGTGCCGATGCTTCCCGCGGGTTGCAGCGACGAGCCCGGGCCGTTCAGGGGCCGCCGTCTGCAGGCGTTCGGTCGGGCTCCGGCGATTGGCCGGCGGGGATCTTCACGCGGGAGGAGCAAGCAGGGCGAAGTCCATCTCGCGGCGGGTGGTGAACCCGAGCGCCTCGTAGAGCCGGATCGCGGGCGTGTTCGTGCTGACCGCGTGGAGGCACGCGACCTCGCCCCGGTCGAGGACCTCGTCGACCAGCTGCCCGACGAGGATCTTGGCCAGCCCGTGCCCGCGGTGCGCCGCGTCGGTGCACACCGCGCTGATCTCGGTGAAGCCGGGGAGCCGCAGCCGGGTGCCCGTCAGGGCGACGAGCGCACCGCCGTCCCGGACGCCGAGGTACGTGCCGAGCTCGATCGTGCGGGGGAGCAGCGGGCCGGGTTGCGCGCGCTCGACGAGGTCCATCATCGCCGGGACGTCGGCCGGTCCGAGTCGCTCGATCTCCGTCCCGCGGCCGTCGGGCACGCCGATCGCCGGGTGGTCGCACACCATCTGCGTGCCGGGGGCCCGGAACCGCTCGGTCCAGCCCGGCGGCACCGGGACGACGTCGCGGACGACGACCACGTGCCCGCGGGCACCCACGAGTGCGCCGAGCGCGTCCCAGCTCTCGCCGGTCGGTTCGTCGGGGACCGCCCCGAACACGGACACCTCGGGATCGAACCGGACGGCGCGCCCGTCGCCTTCCGCTACCGTGGCCTGCGGACCGGTGAGGGCGTGCCAGACCGGGTTGTCGAGCACGTGCACGCCGCATCCTGGCACCCGGGACCCGAACCGGACGAGGCAGCTCGATGACGGTCACCCTCGACGACAGGACGTTGGCGCAGCACCTCGCCCGCATCGACGACGTCGGCTTCACGATCGTCGAGGACGCGATCGAGCCCGAGCTGGTCGTCGCGCTGCTCGACACGATCCGCCGCCTGCAGGGCGAGCTCGGCGTCGAGCCGCTCGGCACCGCGGCCGAAGGTCACTCGACGCTGCGGATGTACAACCTGCTCGCGAAGGATCCTGTCTTCCAGGCGATGCCGGTGCACCCGAGCGTCCTGCCGATCGTCGAGCGGCTCCTGGATCCGGGCTGCCTGCTCTCGGGCATGACCGCGATCGACATCGGCCCGGGTGAGGACCCCCAGCCGATGCACGGTGACGACATCGTGATGTCGCGCCACCTGCCCCGGCCGCACGTGCCGATGATGGTCACGAGCATGTGGGCGCTCACCGACTTCACCGCGGCCAACGGCGGCACGCGCTACATCCCCGGCTCGCACCGCATGCCGGTCATCCCGAAGGGCCGTCTCGGCGAGCACGACGTGCGGTCGCTCGAGATGCCGGCGGGCTCGGTCATGGTGTTCCACGGCAGCCTCTGGCACGGCGGTGGCGCGAACACGACCGCGGACGAGTGGCGGCTCGGGGTGAACGTCCAGTACTGCCCGGGGTTCGTCCGCCAGCAGCAGAACCACTACCTGGCGATCCCGCCCGACGTCGCGGCGACGTTCTCGGACCGGCTGCTCGAGCTGCTCGGGTACCGGCTCTACAAGGGCGTGATGGGCCACGTCGACGGTCGCAGCCCGGGCGAGGTCGTGTTCGGCGACCGGTTTGCGGAGACCGCGTACCGGGATGCCGAGACCAGGAAGGCCGGCACCGCCGACCGCGAGCGTCCCGGGCCGCCGCGCCCGGCCTCCGTCCGACCCCACCCCTTCCGTTTGTCCGAAGACGGGGCACAGTGAGCGGGAATCGGACAAACGGGGGAGGAGCCCGCGCGGTGAATCGTTGGTGCGGGGCGCGCCGCGCGGATGAGAATGTCGCGATGACCATGGTGATGGTGCTCCGTGGCCGCCTCGGCGCGGCCCGCCGGCGACCGGTGCTGGGGATGGCACCAGCTCGCTGAGCCCGCGGCCCGGCGCCTGGTCGCGTCGGCCGGGATCCGGCGTCGGGACCTCGTCGTCGACATCGGCGCGGGGACGGGCGCGCTGACCGCGCCGCTCGTTGCGGCGGGTGCCCGGGTCATCGCGGTCGAGCTGCACCCGGCGCGGGCCGCGGCACTCCGGCGACGATTCACCGGGTCCCCGGTCACGGTGGTCCAGGTCGACGCGACGGACCTCCGCCTGCCGCGCCGGCCGTTCCGGGTCGTCGCCAACCCGCCGTTCGGGGCCACGACCGCGGTGATCCGCCGGCTCCTCAGCCCGGGGAGCCGCCTGGTCTCGGCCGACCTCGTCGTCCCCCGTCACGTGGCCCGGCGCTGGAACGACGGACGGGCGCCCGGGTTCCACCGCTGGGCAGCCACGTTCCGGGTGGCGACCGTCGCCCGGCTCCCGCGCGCCGCGTTCCGCCCCCGGCCCCCGCACGACGCCGTCGTGCTGCGCATCGAGCGACGGGCGTAGCGTCTCGGGAGCCGAGGAGGTCGATGGATGCGCAACGCCTACGTGTTCGAGGGGATCGCGGTGCTGGTCGGGCCGTGGCACGAGCCGATGACCCCACCCGAGCGGGGAGCCCGGGTCGAGGTCCGGCTGCTCGGCCTGGAGCCGAAGCGCGGGTCACGGTTCGCCGCCGAACGCGTCGTCCTCGACCAGCCGGTGTTCCGGGCCGACCTCTTCGACCAGACCGATTCGCCGGCCGGGAACCTGAAGAGCGCGCACTTCCACCCGCGCTTCGAGGGCATCGAACCGTGCGACCGGCACTGGGACGAGGCGATCCAGCGCGATCCGGCCGCGTGGTTGGCGGGCGAGCTGCGCGACCTCGTTGCGCTGCTCGAACGTTGCGGGGCAGACGTCGGCGACGCGCCATGGCTCGCGAGCGACGCCGACGCACTGCGCGCCGCAGTGCCGGAGATCGTGGACGCGGTCGAGTCGACGTGGGCGGACGTGCGGGCCGACTGAGCGGACCCTCACCGCAACCTCAGAGACGGTCGGCGCGCATGCGCGCCTCCTCCAGGATCCGTGCGGTGGTCAGGCAGCGCCGGCTCGCTTCCTCGCTGTCCACGCGCGTCTGGCGAACTGCCCGCTCCGAGCTGCGCCGGCTCTCGCGCAGCAGCTCGAACGTCCGCAGCGCCGCGGCCTCGTCCTCGGCGATCCTGGCCGTCTGCTGCTCTCGGTCGTGCACGTCCTGCCAGCAGTTCCGGGAGTGCTCGAGCGCGGCCGTGTGCTCGGCCTCGGCCCGGGCCAGCGCGGCGAACGCCTCCTGGCGGATCCGGGTCGCGGAGCCGCTGGGCTCGGGGGCCCGGGTGTGGACGTGGATCGCGGCCTCGGGCTCCGGGCTCTCGATCCGAGGGACCTCGACGGTGCCGGCGCGGTCGACGACCGCGGCGAGGCGGGCGAACGCCTGGACCTCGCGGGCGCCACCCACGGGGTTGATGCGGATGGTCGGCGGCGGTTGCGCCCCGTCCGGCTCGGACCCGGGATCTTCCCGCCGCAGGCCGGGATCGATCTTGCTCATCAGAAGCCTCCGTTCGGCGTGGTCGTGTACCCCAGCCCGCCGGTGGCGCATGGCACACCAGGTCGGATGTTGCGCCATACCCATTAGGCCGCGCGTCAACGCTCGATGCAAGGCACCCCGATTGCCTTCCGTTCTCGGGGCCTGCGTGATATCGCGGGTGGAACCATGTGGCTCCTCGTCGTCCTTCTCGTCCTCTCGGTGATCGCGACCGTCGTGGCCCGTCGCCGGGGGCGTGAGGCGCGCGACTCGGTCGACGCGCAGCAACGCCAGCTCGAGGCGCTGCGGATCGCCGCGAGCGCGGCCCAGGCGCCGGCAGGTGAACGCGCGACCGCGCCCGTGTCGGTGCCGAGCCTCCCCGCGGCCCGGGGCACCTCGGAGCGCACCTCCAGGATGTGGATGTACCTCGGGGGCGGCCTGCTGGTGGTCGCGGTCGTCGCCGCGGTGGTGCTCGCGCTGAACCAGAGCGACTCGTCGGGCGGGTCCGGAGGGAAGGGCCAGGCGGTGGACCACCCGTCGACCTCCTCGTCGACCTCGACGTCGACCACCACGACGACCGTGGCCCCGGCCCTGACGGTCGGCCCGCTGACCCGCGGGACGGTCACGGTCTCGATGCCCGCCGGGGCCTACACCGTGACGGTGGCAGCCCGCGGCGCGTGCTGGATGCAGGCCGAAGGGGCGGACAAGACCGTGCTCGTGACGACGACCCTGCAGTCCGGGGACTCGAAGGCGATCCCGGGCTCGGGCCCGATGACCCTGCGCCTGGGCAATCCGGGGATGGTCGACGTCCAGGTCAACGGCCAGGCGCTCGCGCTGCCGACGAGCGGTGGTGCAGCGATGGACGTGCAGCTGAACCCGGCGGCGTAGCGCGCCGGCCTCGCAGCGCGGCCGCCGCGTCAGACCGCAGTCCAGCCCGCGTCGACGACCAGCGTCTGCCCGGTCATGTAGGTCGACGCGTCGGACGCGAGGAAGAGCAACGCACCGTCGAGCTCGTCGGGACGCGGGACCCGTCGCAGCAGCGTCCGCTCCTCGATCACCCGCACGAAGTCCGGGTCCGCGAAGTCGTCCGTCATCTCGGTCGCGAAGTAGCCGGGGGCAAGCGCGTTGACCCGCACGCCGTGCCGGCCCCACTGCGCCGCAAGGTGCCGGCTCAGGTTCACCAGTGCCCCCTTGGTGGCGTTGTAGGCGGTCATGGGGCCGCGCGAGCCGACGACGCCGTACATCGACGAGACGTTGACCACGGACGCCGCGGGGCTGGCGAACAGCAGCGGCGCGGTCAGCCGGCACAGGTCCATGACCGCGACCAGGTTGAGCTCGACGACGGCCCGGAGCCGGTCCAGGGACTCCCGTTCCAGCGGCTCCTCGTCGTTGGTGGCCGCGTTGTTCACCAGCACGTCGAGCCGGCCGTGCTCCTGCCCGACGAACGCCGCCAGCTCCTCCCGGTAGCCGGCGTCGGCGAGGTCACCGGCGGACCAGATCGCCCCGATCTCGGTGGCGAGGGCCCGGAGCCGGTCGGCGCGGCGGGCGGTGAGGACGACCTCGGCGCCCGCCGCCGCGAGGACCCGGGCGAACCGGTCGCCCAGCCCGGAGGACGCGCCCGTCACCAGCGCGACGCGCCCGTCGAGGCGGAACTGGCGCTCGGGCGCGGGGAGCGTGGTCATCGCCGGAGTTTCGCGTACCGGCGGGAGGCGGCCCCGTAGAGTCGCCCGCGACGATCGCGCTCACCGCCCGAGGGCGCGCCCGCGCCCTCTGAACAGGAGAGAAGCCATGGTCTCGAAGGCAGTCGCCGAGTGGTCGGCGCGTGGGCACCGGATCACGGTCGACGACCTCGAGGTGTTCGTGCTCGACGCGCCCGCGACCGCAGCCGAGTCCGGTGACCCGCTCCTGGTCCTGCACGGGTTCCCCACCTGCTCGTTCGACTGGCGCGAGGTCATCGAGCCGGTCCGGGCCGCGGGACGCCGCGTCGTGCTCTTCGACTTCCTCGGCTTCGGGCTGTCCGACAAGCCGGACGTCCGCTACAGCATCCGGGGCTACGCCGACACGGCCGAGGCCGTCGCGCGCGACGCGGGCCTCGATCGGGTCGTGCTCGCGACCCACGACCTCGGCGACTCGGTCGGCGGCGAGCTGCTCACCCGGTCGCTGGAGGGCTCGCTCGGGTTCGAGGTGACGAGCCGGATCATCTCCAACGGCAGCATCTACATGGATCTCGTCCAGCTCACGGACGGCCAGCAGGCCCTGCTCGCCGCCGAGGACGCCCGCTTCGACCTCGCGGCGCTCGGCATCGACCCGTCGGTCGGGTTCAAGGGTGGGGTGGCGGGCACGTTCGCGCGTCCTGAGGACGCGGACCCGGAGGAGCTCGACGCGCTCTGGGAGCTCGCCTCGTACCAGGACGGGCACCAGCTCCTCGCCCGGACGATCCGCTACATCGAGGACCGTAGGGCCGAGGAGTCCCGGTTCACCGGCGGGATCGAGCAGCACCCGTCGCCGCTGCACGTCATCTGGGGGAAGCTCGACCCGGTGGCGCGCTACCCGATGGCGACGCGGTTGCACGAGCTTCGGGGAGAGGCCCCGCTCGTCACCCTCGACGACATCGGCCACTACCCGATGGTCGAGGCCCCCGACCGCTTCGCCACCGCGATGCTCGCCGCCCTCAGCTCCGCCTGACCGCCGCGTCAGCGGCGGAGCAGGAAGGCGGCGTTGTCGTGGAAGAGGCCGGGGGCGCGCGTTGCGTCGGTGCCGTACTTCCCGGTGGCCGCGTAGTCGTCGATCGGCGTCGCGGTGCCCTCCGAATGGGGGTAGTCGCTGCACGCCATGAGCAGGTCCGCGCCGCCGAGCTGCCGGCGGAGCTGCTCGGGGAGCTCGTACGAGAAGGACGAGACCCGCACCTGGCGCCGGAAGTACTCGCTCGGGCGCAACGAGAGCTCGGCGGGCGCGAAGCCGTTGAGCCGGGTCGTGAAGTCCACCCCGCCGTCGAGCATGAGCAGGTACATCGGCACCCAGATCGCCGAGAGCTCCACGATGCCGAGCCGCAGGTCGGGATGGCGCTCCAGGACCCCGTTGACGATGAGGTCCGTGCAGGCCAGCGCGGCCGCGGTGGAGAGGAACACGGAGTCGAGCACCGGTACGAACGCGTCCTCCGAGTCCGTGTACCAGGCGTCGTCGAACGGACGGGTCTGGTCGGCGACGTGGAACACCGGGCTGATCCCGTGCTCCACGAACGCGCCCCAGACCCGGTCCAGGTCCGGGTGCGACAGTGGCTTCCCGTCGACGACCGCGGGGGCGATCATCGCCACCCGCACGCCCGCCGCGGCCAGCGAGCGCAGCTCGGCCTCGACCCATTCGGGGTCGCGCAGCGACAGGTGTGCAACCGGGTGGAGCCGGCCCCGACCCTCGCTCGCGACCGTCGCGCACCAGCGGTTCCACGCCCGCATGTTCGCCAGCATCGCCGCGGGCGCGGCCGAGAGCGAGCGCTCCCACAACAGGCCGTAGTTCGGGAACAGAACCGCCTCGTCGAGCCCGAGACCGGCGAGACGGTCCAGGCGCGCCGCGGGATCCCAGTGGTCGCGCGGCAAGACGTCGTCGTAGTGCTGCTCGGCCACGTCACCCCGCCGCACGCGGTTGTGGCGCTCGCCGAGGGTGGACGTGTCGCCGGGCGTCTGCACCTCGGCCAGCCCGAGCCGTCCGTCGCGCCACGTCACCCAGGTGTTGCCCGCCGCGTCGTCCGTGAAGCGGATCGCGTCGTCGCGGTCGGCCGGGTCGACGTGGTCCTCCCAGAGGCCGCGGTGCTCCACCAGGTGCTGGTCCGAGTCGATGATCGTCACGAGGTCCCCCTCCGTGCGCGGTCGGTTCGTTCGCTCACTGCTCCGACATGATGGCCTCGAACTCCGCCTCGGGGTCGCGGTGGCCCTCGCCGTCCACCTCGACCACGACCCGGTGCAGGGTGCCGGTGAACCGGAACGGTGCGGCGTAGCCCTCGCCGACCGGCGGGCCCTGCTCCCAACCGCAGGTCAGCCCCGCGCCGCTGATCGAGTACCGCACCGGCGTGGTGGTGGCGATCTCGCCCTCACCGACGACCGCGCCGTCGACGAGGAGCCGGCCCACGCCGCTGAAGTCCCCCCGGCTCTCGAACGCGAACCGCAGCTCGTGGCGGCCGGGCGGCACCACGACGTCCGACGTGACGGTGTACCGCTCCTTGCCCACGAAGTTGTGGACGTAGCGGAGCGTCCCGTCGATCACGTGCAGCGACCAGCCGCCGAGCACCGTCCCCATGGTGAGCAGGACCCCCTCGGGCACGACGCCCTCGGGCACCTCGACCTCCGCGGTGATCGTGTGGTTGCGGTTGCGGACGTTCACTGTCACGTTCTCGGGGATCGGCGCGCCTTGTGGCCAGAAGACGTACCGGTCGCGGTCGTCGAACGGGCGGCGCGGCGCGAGGAGGGCCGCGACCGGGCGGTTGTCGAGCGGGAGCACCTGGTAGCGGCGCGCCTCGTCCCACCAGCGGTCGACCATGGCCGCGAGCCGCTCCGGCTCCCGCGCCGCGAGGTCGTGGCACTCCGAGAAGTCCTCGGCGACGTGGTACAGCTCCCAGACGTCGTCCTCGAAGGGCGCGTCGGGGTCGATGCCGTCCCCGTACATCTGCCCGAGCGGCTTGAAGGTCACCGCCTTCCACCCTTCGTGGTAGAGCCCGCGGCTGCCGAGCATCTCGAAGTACTGGGTCGTGCGGTGCTCGGCCGAGTCCGCCGCGTGCAGCGTGGCGGCGAAGCTGCTGCCTTCGATCGGGCTCTGGGGGATCTCGCGCAGCTCGTCCGGTGCCTCGGCACCGATCAGGTCGAGCAGCGTCGGCAACACGTCGATCGCGTGCGCGAATTGGTGACGGATCTCGCCCCGTGCCTCGATGCCGCGCGGCCAGGACACGATGCACGGGTCCGCGACCCCACCCTCGTGCACCTCGCGCTTCCAGCGCCGGAACGGCGTGTTGCCGGCCATCGTCCAGCCCCACGGGTAATTGTTGTGTGCGGTCGGCGTGCCCAGCTCGCCGACGCGCTCGCGCAGCTCGCGGCGGCCGGCCGGGATCCCGTTCCAGAGCCGCGCGTCGTTGATCGATCCCCGCTCGCCGCCCTCGGCGCTCGCACCGTTGTCCGACACCAGCACGACGATCGTGTCGTCGCGCTCGCCGAGCGCTTCGAGGAACGCGAGCACCCGCCCGATCTGCGCGTCGGCGTGCGAGAGGAAACCCGCGAAGCACTCCATGAAGCGGGCGGCGACCGCCTGGTCCGCCGGCGCGAGGTCGTCCCACGCCGGAACCCACGGTGGCCGGGGTGACAGCTCGGTGCCCTCCGGCAGGAGGCCCATCGCCTGCTGCCGGGCGAAGGTCGCTTCCCGCCACGCGTCCCACCCACCGTCGAACCGGCCGCGGTAGCGCTCGATCCACTCGGGCGGCGCCTGGTGCGGCGAGTGGCACGCGCCGGTGGCGAAGTACAGGAAGAACGGCTGGTCGGGCTCGACCGCCCGGATCTCGCCGAGGTACTGGATCGCCCGGTCGGCGAGGTCCTCGCTCAGGTGGTACCCCTGCTCGGGCGAGCGGGGCGGGAGCACCGCGGTGTTGTCCTGGAACAGGTTCGGCACGAACTGGTGCGTCTCACCGCCGTGGAACCCGTACCAGCGCTGGAACCCGCGCCCGACCGGCCAGCTCTCACGCGGCGCGGCGGCGTGGGTCTCGTCCTCCGGCGTCAGGTGCCACTTCCCGACCGCGACGGGCGCGTACCCGTTGGCGGCGAGGGTCTCGGAGAGAAACCCGTTGCGGCGCGGGATGCGACCCCAGTAGCCGGGGTAGCCGACCGCGAGGTCGGCGACGCGGGCCATCGCGTTCGAGTGGTGGTTGCGGCCGGTGAGCAGGCACGACCGGGTCGGCGAGCACAGCGCGGTGGTGTGGAAGTTGGCGAAGCGGACCCCGCCGGCCGCGAGCGCGTCGATGTTCGGCGTGGCGATGTCCGAGCCGTAGCAGCCGAGCTGCGCGTACCCGACGTCGTCGAGCACGACGAGCACGACGTTGGGGGCGCCCGGGGGAGCCTGCGGGTCGGGCGGCCACCACGGCGTCGACTCGCGCCAGCTCGGTCCGATCACCCCACCGAATGCATCAACCATGGCGGCAGTCTGCCGCGCGGGCGCGCCCGCCGTCCCGTTCGGTCCCGGCGCCGCGGCGGCGCGGGGTGGGGGTCGGTCAGGTGGGCTCGGGGCGGGTCCCGCGCAGCAGCCCACCCGGGAGCGCGCCGGTCGGCTCGCCGTCCTCGAACGTCACGACGCCACCCTTGACCGTCATGCGGTAGCCGACCGCCTCCTGCATGAGCCGCCGCCCGCCCGCGGGCAGGTCGTAGATCAGGTGTGGGGGCCGGCAGCCGAGCGCGTCGAAGTCGATGACGTTCAGGTCGGCGAGGTAGCCCGGGGCCACGACACCGCGGTCCAGCCAGCCGACGTGGCGTGCGGTGCGCTGCGTCTGCTGGTGGACGACCTGCTCGACGGGCAGCCGGGCGCCGCGCTTGCGGTCGCGGGCCCAGACCACGAGCGACGAGGTCGTCATGCTCGCGTCGCAGATCGCACCGCAGTGCGCGCCCGCGTCGGAGAGGCCGAACAGCGCGAACGGGGTCGAGATCATCTCGAAGATGTCGTCGAAGCTGCCGTGGGCGAAGTTGAACAGTGGGAGGTAGAGCAGCTGGTGGCCGTCGCGCTCGAGCAGCGCGTCGTAGACCATCGCCGCGGGCTCCGCACCCGCCGCCCGGGCCCGGGCGCCGAACGACCAGTCCGCGTCGAGCTCGTAGTCGACCGGGTCCGTGAGCGGGAACATCACGTCGAACCCGCCGGAGATCTGCTTGAAGAGGCCGTCGGGCAGCCCGCCGATCAGCGCCGTGTGCTCCTCGAGGATCCGTCGCCGGCGCTCCGGGTCGCGCAGCGCGACGACGCGCTCGGCCAGCGGCAGCCGCGCGACCTCGTCGAAGCTCGCCGTGAACAGGAATGGGTTCGCGGTGGCCTCGAGGCCGAGCAGGACTCCGATCGGCCGGGGCGCGACCTGAGGCTTGACGTCCAGCCCGTCCGCGCGCATGCCCTCGACCCGGTCGAAGATCTTCCGCCAGCGGTCGGGGGAGTGGTACGCCTGCTGAACGGTGAACGAGACCGGCCGCTTCGAGGTGCGGGCGAACGCCTCGATGAGCCGGAGCTCGGACTCGGCGAACTCGTCGTCGGCGGTCTGGTAGCAGTCCGAGATCAGCTGGGTGACCCCGTGGTCGGAGTGGGCCAGCACGTCGGCGATCGCGAGGAGCTCGCGCTCGCTCGCGGTGAGCGTGCCGATGTTGGCGCCGTCCTTGGTGCGGTGCACCTCGGTGCGCGAGGTCGCGAACCCGATGGCCCCGGCGTCGAGCGCCTCGCCCACGAGCGCGGCGAGGTGCGCCAGCTCGTCGTCGGTCGGGGCCTCGGTGTGGTCGGCGCCGCGGTCGCCCATCACGTAGGTGCGGAGCGCGGCGTGGGGGATGTGCGCACCGAGGTCCACCGTGTGGGGCTTGGCGTCGAGCGCGTCCAGGTACTCGGGGAACGTCTCCCAGTCCCACGTGAGGCCCTCGGCCAGCGCGGTCCCGGGGATGTCCTCGACCCCTTCGAGCAGGCCGATCAGCCAGGCGTGGCGGTCGGGCCGGGCCGGGGCGAAGCCCACACCGCAGTTGCCCATCGCGATCGTGGTGACGCCGTGGATGGAGGAGGGCGCGACGATCGGGTCCCAGGTGACCTGGCCGTCGAAGTGGGTGTGGATGTCGACGAACCCGGGGGTGACCATGAGCCCGTCGGCGTCGACCTCCCGGGTGCCACGCTCGTCGACCTCGCCCACCGCGGTGATGACCGATCCGGTCACTGCGACGTCGCCGCGGATCGGCGGCGCCCCCGTCCCGTCCACGATCGTCGCGTTCCGGATCACCAGCTCAGCCACGATCCCGCTCCGCCGTTCCGCTCGCTCCGTGCCCGCTCCGGCCTGCGCTCATGTCTCCACGCTGCCACATGCCCGATGCGGGCGTGAATAGGGTGCGGTCCACGACGACGGGGGGACCGGCATGACGTATCGGGTGATCCAGTGGGCCACCGGCCTCGTGGGCCAGGAGGCGATCAAGGGCGTGGTCGCACACCCCGAGCTCGAGCTCGTGGGCGCCTGGGTGCACAGCCCGGAGAAGGTCGGACGTGACGTCGGCGAGCTCTGCGGCATCGGGCCGCTCGGCGTCACCGCGTCGGGCGACCTCGAGGAGATCTGCGCGATCGACGCGGACTGCGTCGTGTACGCGCCGGTCCTGGCCAGCACGCGCACGGTCGTGCGCCTGCTGGAGTCGGGCAAGAACATCGTGACCCCGGTCGGCTGGATCTACCCGACCGAGTCACCCAAGCTCGCGGAGATCGAGGACGCCTGCCGCCGCGGCGGTACGACGCTGCACGGGACGGGCATCAACCCGGGCGGCATCACCGAGCGGTTCCCGTTGATGCTCTCCGCGATGTGCCGGGACATCCGCCACGTCCGCATGGAGGAGTTCTCCGACATCCGCAACTACCCGACCGAGTCGGTGGTGCGCGAGGTGATGCTGTTCGGCACGCCGCCCGAGCAGGCGGCGACCAGCCCGATGCCCGCGGTCCTCGGTGACGGCTTCACGCAGTCCATCGACATGGTCGCGGCCGCGCTCGGGTGGAAGCTGGACCCGGAGAAGCGCACGACCCACGAGATGGCGGTCGCGACCCGACCCCTCCCCACGCCCGTCGGTGTGCTCGACGAGGGGACCGTCGCCGCGCAGCGGTTCACGTGGGAGGGGCTCGTCGACGGAGAGCCGGTGATCACGGTGCGGGTCAACTGGCTGATGGGTGAGGAGCACCTCGAGCCGGCCTGGCGGCTCGACGGCCAGCGCTTCGAGGTGGAGCTCGACGCCGAACCGCCCGTCGCGGTGACCTTTCACGGGCTGCACCCGCCGGTGGTCGGCGAGCACCCGGAGATCGGCCTGATCGCCCCGGCGATGCACTGCGTGAACGCGATCCCCTACGTCTGCGACGCCGAGCCCGGAGTCAAGACCTACCTGGACCTGCCGCTGCTCGCGGGCCGCGCCGCGTCAGGTGGGGTCGACGTATGACGTGCTGAAGAACCGCAGGTCCTTCTCGTCGAACAGCGTCGGGATGACCGAGCCGTCCGAGCGCCGCCGGAGCCGGTAGCGGGACGTGTCGTCGATGCGGATGACCTCGCACACCTCGAAGCCGGTGACCCACCGATCGCCGAACCGGCACCGCACCTCGACGCCGTCGGGCCGCACCGGACGGCCGACCCGCGGGCGCACCACCGGCTCGGGAGCCGCGGCGATGGCCTCGAGGTCGATCTCGCGATCGGGTTCGTCGTCGACGAGGTCGGCGCGGGTGAAGATCGCGTCCGACGGCGTCGGCGTCGGCGTCGGCTCGACCGTCCCGCCGATGACCGTCGCGTGCCCGCCGCTCGAGGGGAGCGCGAACGAGCCCGCGTGGGCCAGCGCGGTCGTGAGGCGGCTGATCGCATCGGTGAGCGCGGTCTGGTCGATGCGGTCGAGGTGGACGCGCTCGGCCAGCGACTCGCACGTCGTGCCGACGCGCTCGAGTGCGTGGACGAGCTCGGAGTCGCGACCGGCGATCGTCTCGCGCACCCCCTGGATGCCGACGACGAGCGCGCGCGGCTCTCCCATGCGGTGCTCGATCTCGCTGCGCACGCGGGCCGAGAGCACCGCCGCGGTGTCCGTCATCGCCGACTGGACCTCTTCGCGGAGCGATGCGAGCTCGCTCCGGACGAGCTCGATCAGCTCGACTTCCACCCTGCGCTTGCGTCGCAGACCCACGCTCGCCTACCTCGGACCCACGCCCGGGAGGAATGCACCGCTGCCCATGGCGCAGGAGCGTAGGTCCGCGCCCCCGGCGTCCGGTGGATGCGCCGCCCGACGTCGCACGGCACGATGACGGATCTCTTCGGGTCCGCGGCGATGGTCGCCGGCTACGCGCGTTCGCGGCCCGCGATCCACCCACGGGTGGTCGAACGGGCCCGTTTGCATCTCGGTCCCGGGCCGTTCGACCGGGCCGTCGACGTCGGGTGTGGCGCGGGGCTGTCCACGCTCGCGCTGGCCGGTCTCGCGGGGGTGTGCGTGGGCCTCGAACCGGTCGTGGCGATGCTGGCCGCGAGCCCGCTGCAGCGGGACGCGGTCAGGTTCGCCGCCGCCCGCGCAGAAGCGCTCCCCGTCCGCGAGCACACGATCGACCTCGTGACCGCGGCCGGCTCGCTCAACTTCGCCGACCTGGCCCCGTCGCTCGCCGAGGTGCACCGGGTGCTCCGGCCCGGGGGCCGCCTGCTCGTCTACGACTTCTCGGCCGGCCGGAGCTTCCGGGCGTCGCCCGCGCTCGACGCGTGGTTCACGGAGTTCCGGCACCGGTACCCGAGCCCCCTCGGGGTCGCGCGCCCGCTCGACCCGTCGACGCTCGCCGCGGCGGCGGACGGGTTCGAGCTGCTCGGCGCCGAGACGTTCGCGATCGGCCTCGAGCTCGGCGCCGACTTCTACTGCGACTACGTCATGACCGGGACGAACGTCGCCCACGCGGTCGATCGGGGCGAAGCGGCAGCGTCGATCCGCGCCTGGTGTGCGGCGAGCCTGGCCCCGGTCTTCGCGGGCGTGGCGCACGAGGTCGTCTTCCCCGGCTACCTCGCGGTCCTGGCCCCGGCATCCTGACCCCCGGCTCCTGACGTCCGGCTCCTGACGTCCGTCAGGCGGTGAGCGTGGCCAGGCCGGCCGCGACGGCGAGGAACAGGCAGAGCGGGGAGAACAGGCGGGTGTCGTTGCGGGCGAACGCGGTGTCGCGCACGCGCTTGGTGAAGCCGAGGGTCCGCCCGTCGCCGATCGCCCGCGCCAGCAGCACGAGGCTCAGCCCCGCGCCCCCGGCGCGGTACAGCCACGTCGGCGCCCAGCCCGCCGTGATCCCGACGAGGATCAGCGCGGCGAGCGCGAGCAGGAGCGCGACCACCAGCGTTGCCGCCACCGAGGGCGACAGCGTGGGCCGGCCCTCGACGGTCGGGACCACCGCAGCCCGGACTCCTTGGCCTCCGACTGCCCAGTAGACGTGGAGCGCGCTGAGCCCCGCGAGCACGACCGCCGCGACGACGGCGAGGACGTCGACGGCCATGGGCTCAGGCGGGGCGCTCGCCGCGGAGCAGCGCCAGGCTGCGCCACTTCCAGATGCAGTCGACGTTCGTGAGCCCCGCCTCCTCGATCCACGCGAGCTGGCTGCGCATGTCGCGCAGGACGTCGGCGGGGTCGTCACGCGCGCCCATCTCGTCACGCCACCGATCGTGCAGCGCCTGGGTCGGGCTGGCCACGATCTCGAGGTTGGCGAAGACGCCACCGGGCGCGAGCCGGTTGGCGATCTCGGTGTACAGCGCGCGCTTGCGGTCGTCGCTGACGTGGTGCACGGCGAGCGACGTGACGATCGCGTCGAACGGCCCGTCGAACGGAAGCGGCGTGGCGAAGTCATGCGCGGCGATGGTGACCCGGTCGTCAGCGGCGAAGCGGTTCCGGGCGGCTTCCAGCATCGGCTCCGACATGTCGACGCAGGTGGCCGTCGACGCGGGATACGCCGCGAGCGCGAGCGCGGTCAGGCGCCCGTCGCCGCACCCGAGGTCGAGCACGCGTCCTGGGAGCGCGCCGTCGAGGTCGCGCACCAGCACTCCCTCACCCTCGCTGCGGTGGGGGAGCGAGTCCGCCCGGGCCAGGTACTCGGTGGCCTTGTCGAGATCGGTCCACGAGTTCGGCATGCGCGCAGTATGGCGCCGGAGCATCCTGCCGGCCCGATCCGACCGCGGCGACGTCCCCCAGCTCGCTTCGGTGCGACCTTGGCGGTAGAGCATCGGAAACCCGCACCGAAAGGAGCTCGGTCGAGCCGGGTCGAACCCGGCGCGTGTGCCGCTCGGCGGGTCAGCCGGGGATCGAGGAGGCCCGCGCCGCAGCCGACACCTTGCGCGCGTCGGGCGGGAGGAGGAAGCCCTTCGCGATCGCGTCGTTCGTCGCGTGGTGCCAGAGGCGCACGAAGCGGTCGTGGTCCTTATACAGCGACGCGAGCTTCGCGGCGCTGAACGGCGTCGTCGTCCCGACGAGCCGGCAGAGCAGCCCTGCACCCGACTGGCCCGCGTTGGTGATGGTGGCCACCGGTGCATCGACCTCCGGCGTCCGGATCCCGCCGAGCACGTTGCCGTTCGCGTCGCGTGCGTACGTCGTCGGTGAGAACGAGGTCACGTCGAGCCGATCTGCCTTCGGCGGCTCGATGCCGTAGCGGACCCAACGGGTCAGGCGCCGGTAGGCGCTCTGCACGATCAGGTAGCTCGGTCCGGTGTTGATGGGCACGGCGCAGCCGATCCCCGGCGGGTGCTGCATCGCGTTGAACAGCGCGCGGTCGGCCTGGCCGTCACCGTCGTCGCCGAGCCCGACCCCGACGGTGTACCCGTCGACGTGCGACGTGCCCGCCATCTCCCAGAGCCGGAACGTCGGCGAGTCGTCCTGGCGCCCGCCCTGGGTCACGTCCGTCTCGGACTGGAGCACGATGACCGGCGCGGTGTTGTCGGTGCGGATCATGACCGCGGGCGGCGAGACGACGGAGGGGAGGGGTGCCTGCGACAGCGGCGCTCCACCTGACCCGCGGCTGTGGACCAGGAACCCGTCGAACGCGTGCGCGAGCGGTTGGATCGCGTCGATGTAGGTGACCATCCGCGAGGCGGACTGCGACTCGCCGTCCGCGAGGAGGCGCTTCGGCTGGAGCCCACCGAGCACGGTCGCGGCGTCGCGGCGGATCGCTTGGCCGGCCTGGGTGAACATGTCGTACGAGTAGCTGTCGCCCGGGTGCGAGAGCGACGCGTAGCGCACCGGGTCGGCGGCCTTCGTCGCGTTGAGCCCGATGGTCTGGGCGGACACGCCGACCCAGGCGTAGCCGCGACGGATCAGCTCGTTGTGCCCGAAGCCCCAGTCGACGCCCACGTCGGAGCCGATCGACACGTTGAGCCACTCGACGACGACCGTCCCGTTGAACTTCTTGGGATCGGCGGGCCGGTTCACGATCATGCGGGTCGTGAACGGCGCCTGCGAGCTCGGGGTGACCGACCACCGGCCGTCGCCGCCGAGCGCCGAGGTCGGGCTGTAGGCGTTCGCGGTGCCGGAGAGGAAGAACTCGGACTGCTGGTACCCGACAGTGCCGAGGTCGAACTGCGTCGTGAGCCCGACCGGCGTGCCGTTGCCGCCCGTCACGGGGCCGGACACGGTGGCCGTCGGTGCGGCCGACACCGCCGAGCCCGTCGTCAGCACCAGCGTCGCGGCGAGCAAGCACGTGATCGCCGCGCCCAACCGTGCTCGGGTCCCGACCGAGGTGTGCCCAGTCCGCGCCATTTCGCTCCCCCCGCGTGTCGACGTACGCGAAACCTTGCCCGGCCGCCCCGACCCGTCAAACGCCCGTTTCTCGTTTCGGTGCGGGTTGCACCCCCTGGAAGGGGTCCCACGCGCACCGAAAGGAGCGCGGGCGGGTCACAGGGGGGTGAAGGGGATGGTGAACGCCGGCGACTCGACGCCGCCGTCGACCTCGAAGATCTTGCCGGTGACCCAGGACGCGGCATCGGAGGCCAGGTACAGGACGCAGGCCGCGATGTCCTCGGGCTGGCCGACCCGGTGCATCGGGGTGTTGTCCTCGAGCTGCATCCGGACGTCGTCGTCGGTGAGCACGTGCGAGAGCGCCTGGGTCTCGACCCCGCCCACCTCGATCGCGTTCACGCGCACCTTCGGCGCCAGCTCCGGCGCCATCGCCCGCGTCATCATCGACAGCGCGGCCTTCGCGGTCGCGTACGCGACAAAGCACGGCTGCACCATGCTCGCGGCGCGCGACGAGATGTTGACGACGCTCCCGGCACCGGCGGCCACCATGTGGGGCACGCAGAGCTGGGTGAGCGTGAACGCGGCGATGACGTTGAACTTGAACGCGGCCTCGACCGACCGGGCGCTGGTCTGCGGCAGCGGGCGGGGGTCCCAGCCGCCGGCGTTGTTGACGAGCACATCGACCCGGCCGAGCGCGCTGACCGTCGAGTCCACGAGCGCGGCCAGCTGGTCGCTCTCGGTCACGTCCGTCGGGGCGACCACCGCGCGCCGACCGAGCGCGCGGATCTTCTCGGCGACGAGCTCGAGGTCGGCCTGCGTGCGGGACGCGAGCGCGACGTCGGCCCCGGCCTCGGCGAGCGCCACTGCGCAGCCGGCGCCGATGCCCTGCCCCGCGCCGGTGACGATCGCAACGCGCCCGGTGAGGTCGAACCGATCCAGGATCACCGCGGCCTCAGGCGGGGCGGAGCGTGTTCAGCTCCGCCGCGTTGTCGTGCAGGATCAGCTTCCGGGCCTCGGGCGAGAAGTCCTTGAGCTCCTTCGCGTAGTCGAGCGGCTCCGGCATCCCCTCGATGTGCGGCCAGTCGGAGCCGAAGATCACCCGGTCCTCGCCCATGAGCTCGGCGATCTCGTAGACGTCGTCCTCCCAGAACGGGTTGATCCACACGTTGCGGCGGAACGCGTCCACGGGATCCTCCGGGAAGAAGCCGGGGATCTTCCGGTGCCACGACCGCAGCTTGCGGAACATGTCGGGCAGGAACTCGGAGCCGTTCTCCACCGACGCGATGCGCACGTTCGGGAACCGCTGGAACAGCTGGTCGAAGACGAGCGACGCGAGGAAGTCGTAGATCGCACGCTCCATCGTCAGGATCTTGATCGACGGACGCTGCGCGCCGTCACCGAACGCGGCCGAGAAGCCGTCCGGCGCGTACCCGTTCGACGTGTACCCGCTGTCCCCCGCGTGGGCGACGACGGTGACCCCGGCTTCGTTCACCCGGGCCCAGAACGGGTCGAAGGACCGGTCGGCGGGCGTGCGCGGCCCGGTCTCGGTGAACACGGCCGCGGGCCGGAGGACGACCACCCGGGCGCCGCGGTCGATCGCCCACTCCAGCTCCTTCACCGCCCAGTCGACATCGCACAGCGAGAGGTAGGGCGCGGCGAAGATCCGGTCCTGGTAGGCGAACCCCCAGTCCTCCTCGAGCCAGCGGTTGAACGCGGTGAACGTGATCGCGACCGCGCCCGGGTCGGCCTTGAGGAGCTCTTCGTAGAGCATGCCGAGGGTCGGGAACAGCCACAGCTGCGCGAGATGCTGCTCGTCCATCACGGTGAGCCGCGCGTCGCGGTCGCGGTACTCGGGCCGGATCGGCTCGCGCTCCCGGAGGAACTCGAGCGGGTTGCGGCCTTCCGGGTTGCCACGGAAGTAGTCGTGCATGGCGCCGGCCTTGGCGATCGGGTCGAACGTGGGGTTGACGACCGCACGGCTGACCCGGCCGCCGACGACGTGGTACTTCCGCCCTTCGATCTCCGCCCACTGCACCGTCCGCGGCCCGACCCGGGCGTCGAGGTGACGGGTGAAGGCGTCCATCGCCTCGTAGTAATGGTTGTCCGCGTCGAACACCGGGTGACCCATCTCGTCCATGCCCGAAGCGTACCGGGGTGGCACTAACGCGCTCCGAGGCGGTCGCGGAGCTGCTGCTTCAGCACCTTGCCCGCCGCGTTGCGCGGCAGCTCGTCGACGAACTCGACCGCGCGCGGCGCCTTGAACCCGGCCAGGTGCGACCGCGCGAGCGCGACCAGCTCCTCGGCCGTGACCGGGGCGCCGGCCCGGCGCACGACGACCGCGGCGACCCGCTCGCCCCAGCGCGGGTCGGGCAGCCCGATCACCGCCACGTCCGCGACCCCGGGATGCGAGTGCAGGACCGCCTCGACCTCGCGCGACGCGACGTTCTCGCCGCCGCTCACGATGACGTCCTTCAAGCGGTCGACGACGGTGAGCAGCCCGTCCGGGTCGAGCCGGCCGACGTCGCCGGTGTGCAGCCAGCCGCCGGCGAGCGCCCGTCCCGACGCATCCGGGTCCTCCCAGTACCCGGCCATGACCTGCGGGGCCCGCACCAGGATCTCGGCGCTCGACTCGTCGAGGCGGACCTCGACGCCGGGCGCCGGGAACCCTGCCGCGGCGAGCAGCCGGGCGTCGCCGGCCGCGGCGCGTCGGTGCTCATCCGGCCCGAGGAACACGGCGTTGCCGGACAGCTCGGTCATGCCGTAGCCCTGGGAGAGGTCGCAGTCCCAGCGCTCGACCGCGGCGCGCAGGACGGGGGCCGGCATCGCGGACGCGCCGTACCCGATGGAACGGACGGACCGCATGACGTCGTCGTCCGTGTGGGGGTCGTCGAGCAGCATCGCGATCATCGTCGGCGCGAGCGAGAGCGCCGTCACGCCGTGCTCGACGATCAGCGCGACGAGCCGCGCGGGATCGAACCGGCGCATCAACACGACCGGACGGCGCCGCCGGTGCAGACCGAGGACGTTGTACCCCGCGACATGGCAGAGGGGGAACGGCGTGCAGAAGACGTCGTCGTCGCGCACCGGCCGGGCCGCGAGCGTCGCGTCGACCGCGGCGAGCAGGCTCGCGTGGGTGACGATCGCGAGCTTCGGCGTGCCGGTGGTGCCGCTGGTGCCGATCAGCCATGCGCCATCGGTGTCGCGTCCAGTTGCGATCGGTGCCGGATCGGCCCCGCCGGCGCCGAGCGCGGCGTACGCGTGGTCGACGGGCGCATCGAGCCCGACGATCGTCTCGACGCCTACGTCCCGCACGCGGTCGATGCCGAGGCGGTCGAGCAGGTCGGCTTCGGCAATCAGGACCCGGGCGCCCGAGCGGGTCAGCGCGCCGACCCACTCGTCGGGGTGGAGGCGCTGGTTCAGCGGGACCAGCAGGCGGCCCGCCCGCGGGACCGCGTAGTAGCACTCGACGTACTCGGACCGGTTCTCGGCCAGGATCGCGACCCGGTCACCCGGCTGGGTCACCGCGGTGATCCCCGACGCGACCCGCGTCACGCGCGTCGCCAGGTCGGCGAACGTCTGCATCCCGGCGTCGGTGATCAGCGCGATCTCGTGCGGCGCGTGCCGCGCCGCGTCGTCGAGCACCTCGTGGAGCAGCACAACCGCCATCGTGCTCGCTCCACCCGCTTCTCGGCACGTTCAGCCGCGCCAGAGGCGGTCCAGCGTGCCGAGAAGGGCGGTTGACGCCCGGCGGAGGCGGCGGCGACGATGCCGGACATGGCCCACGATCCGATCGTCACCGACACCGTGCGCGCGGCCGAGCACCTCGAGCCGCGCTTCGTCCACGCCGGTCAGGAGGCGAGCGCGGCGGAGCGGCTCAGGGCGTTCCGCGACGGCGGGAAGCGTCCGAACGTGCTGATGATCGTCTTCGACGACGTCGGCTGGGGAGACTTCGGGTGCTACGGCGGTGGTGTCGCGGTCGGCGCCGCGACCCCGAACATCGACCGGCTCGCCCGCGACGGCCTGCTCCTCACGTCGTGCTACTCCGAGCCGTCCTGCACGCCGTCGCGCGCCTCGTTGATGACCGGACGGCTGCCGATGCGCCACGGGCTCCTGCGGCCGCCGATGTACGGCGAGCCCGGTGGGCTCCAGGGCGAGGTGACGATCGCGCAGCTGCTCGCCGACGCCGGGTACGTGACCCAGGCGGTGGGGAAGTGGCACATGGGCGAGAACGAGGACTCGCAGCCTCAGAACGTCGGCTTCGACGACTTCTACGGCTTCCTGAGCGTCTCCGACATGTACACCGAGTGGCGCGACCCGTACTTCTTCCCCGAGGTCGCGTACAGCGAGGAGCGCACGCGCTGGATCGAGAACCAGCCGTTCAACCGCTGCTTCGTCCACGCCGCGAAGGGCGCACCGCTCGAGAACGTCGAGGAGGTCACGATCCCGGTGCTCTCGCTCCTCGACGACAAGTGGGCCGACTACTCGCTCGACTTCCTGCGGCGCATGGGCGCGCAGGAGCAGCCCTGGTTCCTCTACCACTGCACGCGTGGCGCGCACTTCGACAACTACCCCCACGAGCGCTTCCTCGGCACCTCGCCGGCCAAGCACCCGTACAAGGACACGATCGTCGAGCTCGACGACATCGTGGGTCGCCTCGTCGCCGAGCTCGACGCGACCGGCCAGCTCGAGGACACGCTCGTCTTCGTCACCTCGGACAACGGGCCCGAGATGGAGACGTGGCCCGACGCCGCGTACTCGCCGTTCCGGAGCTCGAAGGGCTCCACCTGGGAGGGCGGCCAGCGGGTGCCGGGCATCGTGTCGTGGCCGGGCATGGTCGGCGCGGACCGCGCGTCCGACGGTCTCTTCTCCCTCCTCGACTGGTTCCCGACGCTCCTGCACCTCGCCGACGCCGAGGCGTCGATCCCGAGTGACCGGTACATCGACGGCGTCGACCAGACCTCGTTCCTGCTCGGTGACGACGCGGACTCGAACCGCAAGTACCTCTACTACTGGCTCGGCTCCACCTTCTCCGCACTCCGGGTCGCGGAGTGGAAGTTCATGCTGGCGTCGACCTCGGACGACGACCGCGACGTCATGAACATCGGCGGGTTCAGCGGAGTCACCCAGAAGTACACCTATGGGCGCCTCTACAACCTGTACCTGGACCCCAAGGAGACGCGCAGCTACATGATTCGGAAGCTCGCGTACCTCGAGGCGTTCCAGAGCGGCATCGCGAACCACGTCCGGACGTTCGCCAAGTACCCGCCCAAGAGCGTCGTCGGCGGCGTCGGCTGACCGACGGAGAGCGCACCGGCCGTGCGAGACTCGGACCCGTGACCCCGCTGCCGTTCCGTCGCGTCGCGCCCGTGCTGGACGCCGTGTGCCTCGTGGTCTTCGTGGCCATCGGTCGCGAGCAGCACGACCTCGACAGCACCGGCGTCGGCTGGTTCCTGACCGTCCTGTGGCCGCTCGCGGTCGGGTGGATCGTGGGTGCGCTCGTCACCCGCGTCTACGTCCGCTCCGACTGGTGGTGGCTCCGGCTCGTCGGCACCGTCGCCGTCGCGGCACTGCTCGACGCCCTGCTGCGCGGGACCTTCACCGACCGCGGCTACCTCTCGGTGTTCACGATCGTGCTGTTCCTGTTCAACTGCCTCACGACGTTCGCCTGGCGAGCGGTGTGGCTCGGCGCCGCGAGGGTTCGGCGCCCGGCGCCCGTCCGGTGAGTCGTTGACCGACCGCGCGCCGTACCTGACGTCGCGGTTGCAGGGCTTCGGCACGACGATCTTCGCGGAGATGTCGGCGCTGGCCCTCCGGACCGGGGCGATCAACCTGGGTCAGGGGTTCCCGGACACGGACGGCCCGGAGGAGGTGGCGGAGGCCGCGATCGCGGCGATCCGCGCCGGCCACAACCAGTACCCGCCCGGCATCGGGATCCCCGAGCTCCGGCATGCGATCGCCGAGCACGAGCGCCACTGGTACGGGCTCGACTTCGATCCCGACACCGAGGTGCTCGTCACCGCCGGCGCGACCGAGGCCATCGCCGCGTCGCTGCTCGCGCTGTGCGAGCCGGGCGACGAGGTCGTGACGTTCGAGCCGTACTACGACTCCTACGCCGCGTGCACCGCCATGGCGGGGGCGCAGCGCAAGGTGGTCACCCTGCAGCTGCCCGACTACCACTTCGACCCCGACGCGCTGCGCGCCGCGATCACGCCGCGTACCCGCCTGCTGCTCCTCAACTCGCCCCACAACCCGACGGGCAAGGTCTTCTCGCGGGCGGAGCTGGAGACCGTCGCGGCCCTCTGCATCGAGCACGACCTCCTCGCCGTCACCGACGAGGTCTACGAGCACCTCGTCTTCGACGGTGAGCACGTCCCGTTGGCGACGCTTCCCGGCATGCGCGACCGCACGGTCACGATCTCGTCGGCGGGCAAGACGTTCTCCTTCACCGGGTGGAAGATCGGATGGGTGTGCGCGTCGGCGCCGCTCGTGAACGCGGTGAAGACGGCCAAGCAGTTCCTCACCTACGTCAACGGCGCCCCGTTCCAGCACGCGATCGCGACCGCGCTCGCGCTCACGGACGAGCGGATCCGGGGACTCGGCAGCGATCTCGGGCGGCGGCGCGACCAGCTCTGTGCCGGGCTCGAGGCCGCGGGCTTCACCGTCTTCCGCCCCGCGGGCACCTACTTCGTGACGACCGACATCCGCTCCCTCGGCGAGGAGGACGGCATCGCGTTCTGCCGGGCGCTCCCCGGGCGCTGCGGCGTCGTCGCGGTGCCCAACGCCGTGTTCTACGACGACCAGGACGCGGGCCGGTCGCTCGTGCGCTTCACCTTCTGCAAGCGACCCGAGGTGCTCGCGGAGGCGGTCGAGCGGCTTGCTCACCTCTGAGCGGCCGGGGTCAGGTCGCGTCGTGCGGGAAGCAACCGCACCGAGCTGCGGCTGCGGTGACCGCGACTGAGGCCGCTCAGCTCACCTCTGAGCGGCCGGGGTCAGATCGCGGCCGCTCGGCTACTTCCCGAGCTTGTCGACCACCCGGTCGGTCTGGGCCTGCTGCTCGTAGATGAACCGGGCGAGCCAGAAGCGCATGAACGCGGCGAGCGAGTAGCGCAGGAACAGCGCACCGCCGACGATCGCGAGCGTGACCCCGATCAGCGAGACGGTCACCGCGTCGTTCTGCGTGAGCGGGTCCGAGGTCCCGTGCGACATGAAGTACGCGTAGATCGCGAACCCGAGGCCGACCACCATCAGCGCGATGCCGAGCCGGAGCCAGACGCGGTCGCGGCCCGCGGACGGGTCACGCACCTTCATCGCGTCGATCTCGGTCTTGAACTCCTGGACCCGCTCGCTCGACTCGATCATCCTGTCCGTTCTCCCGTTCATGCCCCTAGGTAAGCCTTCGACAGCTCGTCCTGCAACGTCTCCGGTGGGCCCGCGCGCGCGACGCGCCCGTGGACCAGGATCGCGGCGAAGTCCGCGACGCCGAGCACAGTGCTCGCAAACTGCTCGACGACCAGGATCGAGACCCCTTCGCGTGCGATCTGCGCCACGATGCCATACAGCTCCTCGACGATGATGGGAGCGAGTCCCATCGACAGCTCGTCGAGGAGCAGGATCGCCGGGTCGGTCGCCAGGCCGCGTGCCATCGCGAGCATCTGCTGCTCGCCGCCCGACATCGTGCCCGCAGTCTGGTTCCGGCGTTCCTGGAGCCTCGGGAAGCGGCCGTAGGCCTCTTCCTCGATCTTCCCGAGCGCGGCACCGGTGTAGGTCATCATCCGCAGGTTCTCGCGCACCGTGAGGTTCGGGAAGATGCCCTTCCCTTCCGGGATCAGGCAGAGCCCGGCGCGCGCGAGGTCCTCGGGCCGGGCGCCGTTGACCCGGCGGCCGGCGACGAGGACGTCACCGGCGCTCGGCGGGTGGAGGCCCGCGCAGACCCGGAGGGTGGTGGACTTCCCGGCCCCGTTCGGACCCAGGAGCGCGACGACCTGGCCCTCGGGGACCGCGAGGTCGATGCCGAACAGCACCTCGATGCGGTCGTAGGCGGCGCGCACGTCGCGCAGCTCGAGGAGGTTCACCGCGTCGCCGTGCCCGACCCGAGGTACGCCGCGAGGACGGCTTCGTCACGTTGGATCTCCGAGGCGGTGCCCTGGGCGATGATGCTGCCGAAGTCGAGCACGTGGACCACCGAGCAGACGGACATGACGAGCTGCACGTCGTGCTCGACCAGCAGGACCGCGACACCCTCGACCGCGAGCTGGCGGAGCAGCACGGCGAACTGCTCGGTCTCTTCCTCGTCCTGACCCGATGCCGGCTCGTCGAGGAGCAGCACCTTCGGGCGGGTCGCGAGCGACCGCCCGAGCTCGACGAGTCGGCACTGCCCGGTCGGCAGAGAATCGACGCGCGCGTCGGCGACGGCACCCAGGCCCACCCGTTCGATGATCTCCTCGACCACCGCGGCGGGGTTGCTGCCGTCACGCGCGTAGCCCTTGCGGATGTCGGCTGCGACGCGGATGTTCTCACGGACGCTCAGCAGGCTGAACAGCTCCAGGCGCTGGAACGTGCGGGCCAGTCCGAGACGCGCGCGCCGGGTCGGGTTGGTCTTCGTGATGTCGCGCCCGTCGAGCACGACGCGGCCGGAGTTCGGGGGCAGGAGCCCGGTGACGACGTTGAACAACGTGGTCTTGCCCGCGCCGTTGGGCCCGATGAGCCCCGTCACCACACCCGGCTCCGCCTCGATGCTCACGTCGTCGAGGGCGATGTTCCCGCCGAACCGGACGGTGGCGGAGTGGACCTCAAGCAGAGCCATGGACCGACACCCCTTCCAGGCCGATCGCGCGGTCCAGCTCCTCGACGTCGGCGTCCGTCCACGGACGGTCGATGCCGCGCCACTCGAGCGGGACGTCCACGACTTCCTCGACGTCGCCCGCGGCCTCCTCGACCGCCTTGGGGCGGAGCAGGCTCGCGACCAGGGTGGCGGCGACGACGGCGACCCCCATGAGCACCACGAACGGCCAGTTCGTGATGACGTCGGTGATGCGCAGGACGTAGATCGCGACGAGCGCGACGACCATGCCGTAGAGCGCGGGTGGGTACTGGAGGAGCGGGAGGAAGCCCTCGCGCATGTCGTGGACCGCGCCGTTCGGGTTCCGGCCCAGCCCGATGCCGGTCAGCCCGGGCAGCAGGCCGACCCACCGGAGCAGGTCGGGTTGCAGCGCCACCAGGAGTGGGAGGAAGACGAACAGCGAGAACGCGCCGAACAGCGCGCCACCGACGGCCCCGATCCCGCCGACGACCGAGAGTGCGAACACCTGCAGGCTGGTCACGAGGTCGAAGTTGCCGGGCTGGATCGAGGTCAGCTGCATCGCGTACAGCGCACCGCCGAGGCCCGCGATGCCCGCGGAGACCGAGAACACGAGGAGCTTGGTCCCGAGCAGGTTGAGCCCGAGGGTCGCGCAGGCCGCCTCGCTGTCCTTCATCGCGAGCAGCCGGCGCCCGAGCTTGCCGCGGCGGATGAAGATGACGAGCAGGGCGACGAGCGCGAACACCACCGAGGCGAGGATGATCTGCGAGTCGGGTTCGTCGAAGGTGGTGCCGAACGCCTTCAGCGGCTGCACGTCGACCGACCCCTGGGCGAACAGGTTCACCTGGAACCACCCGAACACCTGGAACTTGGGCAGGTTCCACACCCACCGGTCGAGGACGACGGCGAACGCCGCGGTGCCGAGCGCGAGGTAGATGCCGGAGAGGCGAAGGGCGGGAAGCGCGACGACCGCACCGACGGCGGCCGCGATCAGCACCGCCCAGAGCAGCGCGAGCGGGTCGCCGCTGGCCCCGAGATGGGCCATGACCACCGCGCCGATGCCCGCGAACGAGAGCTGGCAGAGCGAGATCTGGCCCGCGAAGCCGACGAGGGGGACGAGCGAGAGCGCCACGATCCCGATCGAGAACAGCTTCCCGTAGGTGAGCTGGTCCGGGGTCGACAGGGTGGTGGCCATGACGATGCCGAGCGCGACCATCGCCACCGCGAACGAGAGCCCACCGCGGATCGTCGGCATCGGGAAGAACTCGCGACTGCGGGTCATGCGCCCACGCAGCCTCGGGTTGGGCAGGACGAGCAGGACGATGAACAGGATGATCGCCGGGCTCGCGATCCGCAGTCCGGGCAGGAACTGGTTCTGGGGGAGGTAGCCCGAGAGGTAGCCCTCGGTGAGCCCGACGACGACCGCGCCGAGGAAGGTCAGCGGGAGGCTGCGCAACCGACCGAAGATCGCGGCCGCGTACGCGCTCACGATGAGCAGCGAGAGCGACGCGGCGTCGAGCGCGAGGCCGGGCGCGATCAGGATCCCGGCGAGCGCCGCGGTCGAGGTGCCGACGGCCCATGCCAGCATCGAGGTCCGGTCGGGCCGGGCGCCGTTGAGGGTGGACAGCGGGCGGTCGTCGACCGCGGCGCGCATCGCGATCCCGATGCGCGTGCGGGTGAGCAGGAGCCGGAGGCCGACCGCGACGAGGATCGCGACGCCGATGGTGATCGCCTGATGGATGGTGATGGTCGTGGGCCCGAGATCGATCGGTGCGCTCGACGAGAAGAACGTCGACATCGGCCGGCTCACGCCCGGCTCCCAGATGAGCTGGGCGAAGCCGATCAGGAAGAGCAGGAGTGAGATCGACACGACGAGCTTCACGGCTTCGGTCGTGTTCTGGAGCCCACGCATGATCACGAGCTCGAGCAGGACCCCGAACAGCGGCGCGAGCACGAGCAGCACGACCACGAGCGCGAGGGGGGCGGACCATCCCCAGTCGAAGCGCAGCTGCCAGTAGACGAAGGCGAAGAGCATTCCGGCCGCGCCGTGCGCGAAGTTGAAGATCCCGGTCGTCGTGTAGGTGAGGACCAGGCCGCTGGCGAAGATCGCGTAGATCGACGCGACCGTGAGGCCGACGATCGTGAAGGTCAGGAACTTGTCCACGGTCCTCGGCTCCTGCCGGCTACTTCATGTTGGAGATGTTCTGGCCCACGTCCTGCAGGGTCACGCCCTTCCCGTAATCGCCCTTGAGCGTGTACACGTTCTTCGGGGTGCAGTTGAAGATCCCGTCGTTCGGCTTGTTGTCGGTGACGAGCTTGAAGCCGCCGGGTGTCGCCTGCTCGAGCGCGTAGCAGTCGCTCGACGTGCCTGCGCCGGGATCCGTCGTGGCGTGGAGCCCGCCGCCGGTCCAGGACGTGACCTTCTTGGCGTTGTCGAACATGCACGTCCGCGTCAGGTCGTTGCCGCACGCCTTCGCGGCCTTGGCGAAGAGCAGCCAGGCCGACCAGGCCTGGAGGCCGAGGTAGGTGTTGCTCTTCCCGTCCGGCTTGTACTGCTTGAACGCGTCGAGGTACTGACCGGTGGCGTTGGACTTGTTCGCCTTCTCGAGCGGGTAGAAGGAGCTCTGCACGAAGACGTTGCGGTCCGAGAGCGCGTCACCCGCGATCGAGATGAGCTTCTGGTCGTAGTGGTTCGCGTCCGTGCGGACGAAGTCGAGCTTGTAGCTGATGTTCTTCAGCGACTTCATCAGCGCGGCGAGGTTCTCGGGCTCACCGACCCAGATGAGGCCCTTCACCCCTGCGCTCTTGATGCCCTGCGCGTACGGCGTCCAGTCCGTCACACCCGCGGCCGGGTACTGGTCGTTGTAGACGATCTTCCATCCCGCCGCCTTGGCCGCCTCGGCGTCCTGGTCGGCGACGATCTTGGTCGTCGAGATGTCGCCGGTGAGGACCCCGAGGTGATCCTTGTCCTGCGCGAACTTCGTCGCCATGTAGTTCATCGCGCCGACCCCGAGGCTCTTGATCGAGTTCGGCAGCGGCTGCACCAGGAGGTCCGCGCCGCGGGCCTGCGTGCTCACGACGTAGCCCGCGATGTCGGGGAGCAGGCACTTGAGGCGGGTCTCGACGCCGTCCTGGTCGAACACCGATCCGCCGCCGACCATCGTGAAGTCCTGGGCGCAGGCCTCGGTCATCCGGGCCTTGGTGTTGGTGAGCGCCGAGTCCTTCTTGTCGACGACGATCTTGCGGCCGTTGATGCCGCCCCGGTCGTTGCACCACGCGGCGAACACGTCAGCGGTGTCGAAGAGCTCCTGGTTGAGTCCGGGGCGGCCGGCGAAGCCGGGGTCGGCGAAGGTCGCGACCCTGATCTCGGTCGGCGTGACGCCCTGGGTCGGCGAGCCCGACGGCTTCCCGGGCTGGCAGACGTCCTGCAGGTCCCCGAAGTTGGGTGACTTGGCGGTGGTGTCCGCACCGCTGGTGCTGGTCGTGCTGTTGGTGCCGGAGCTCGAGCTGCCGCTGCGGCCGCATGCCGCCGCGACCAGCGCCAGGACGAGCACCAACGCGAACCACCGGAATCGCCTCACAGTCCCCCCTCGGGCCAAGGCCGTCGTGCTCATCTGACGCCCCGTCAGACGTCGAGACAATGCCCCGTCGGGCCACCTAGTGCAAGCCACCTCCCGTCGCGACGCTCGCGCCGGTCGCGGTATCGGACGACGCCTCCCAGAGGCGCGCATAGTGGCCGCCGAGGGCCAGGAGGGACTCATGGGATCCGTCCTCGACGACCCGGCCGTCGTCCACGACGAGGATGCGGTCGGCGAGGCGCGCGGTCTGCAGCCGGTGCGCGATGAGGATCGTGGTGCGGCCGCGAGATGCGATCTGCATGGCGGCGGTGACGCGTGCCTCGGTCGCGAGATCGAGGTTCGACGTGGCCTCGTCGAGCAGGAGGATCGCCGGGTCGACGAGGTGGGCACGGGCCAGCGCGATCAGCTGGCGCTGGCCGGACGAGAGCGAGCGGCCCCGCTCGCTCACGAACGTGAGGTACCCGCCGGGGAGGGCCGCGATGAAGTCGTGGGCGCTGACCGCCCGTGCCGCCGCCTCGACCTCGGCGTCGGTCGCGTCCGCCCGCCCGAACGCGATGTTGTCCCGGATGGTGCCCGAGAACAGGTACGCCTCCTGCGGGACGATCCCGAGGTGGCGGTGGTACGCGACCGTGTCGAACCGGTCGACCGGCACCCCGTCCACCAGCACCGCGCCGGACCCGACGTCGTAGAAGCGGGCCACCAGCTTGAGCACCGTGGACTTCCCGGCGCCGGTCTCGCCCACGAGCGCGACCGACTGGCCGGCAGGGATCTCGAACGACACGCCACGCAACGCGTCCGTCACGGTCTGGGGGTAGCGGAAGACGACGTCGTCGAAGCGCACGTCGCCTTCGAGCTCGGCCGGCCGCACCGGGTCGGCGGGTGGCGGCACCGAGGACTCGAGCGAGAGCAGCTCGTCGATCCGGTCGAGCGAGACCCGGGCCTGCTGGTAGGAGTCGAACGTCTGGCTGAGCTGTTGGATCGGGTCGAAGAAGAGGTCGACGTAGAGCAGGAAGGCGATCAGCGTGCCGGTCTGCAACGCGTTGTCGCGCAGCAGCACGCTCCCGACGCCGAGCACCAGCGCCGCCGCGAGCTCCGAGAGCATCTCGACGAACGGGAAGTACATCGCGACGAGCTTCTGCGCGCCGAGCCGTGCGTCGAGATAGCCGCGGGCCACGGTCTCGAACTCGGCCTGGTTCGTGCCCTCACGGACGTACGCCTGCGAGACGCGGACCCCGGAGAGGCCCTCCTGGAGGTTCGCGTTGACCGCGGCGATGTTGTCCCGGGCCCGGTCGTAGGCCCGGCTCGAGTTCCGCTGGAACCACACGGTCGCGACGATCAGCGGCGGCATCACGACCGCGGTTGCCAGCGCGAGCTGCCAGTTCATGAACACGAGGGCGATCGCGATCCCCACCAGCGTGACGAGGTTCACCAGGGCGGTGACGAGACCGGTCTGCAGGAACTGGCTCAGCGAGTCGATGTCGGTCGTCATCCGGGTCATCACCCGGCCCGCCATCTCGCGTTCGAAGTAGTCGATGCCGAGACGCTGGAGGTGGGCGAAGAGCTTGACCCGGAGCGCGAACAGCATCCGCTCGGAGGTGCGGCCCATGACGCGGGTCTGGGCCCACATCACCCACCAGTCGGCGAGCGTGATGACGAGGAACGCCACCGACGCCGCCCACAGTGCGGCGTGCGCGTCCTTCGCCACGCCCTCGTTGATGCCGAAGCGGATGAGCCACGGCCCCGCGAGCGTGGCCAGCCCGTCGAGAGTGACGAGGACGAGGCCCGCGACGAGCGGGAGCCGGAACGGGCGGAGGAACCGACGGAACGAGAACGGCCGCTCGACGCGCGTCTGCTCGTCGAGGTCGACGTCCGGCTCGTCCACCGCGGGCGGCAGCTGCGCCACCTGCTCGAGCAGCTCGGGCGTGGCGCTCAGCGCCGGGCCCATGCCGCCGAAGCCGCGCCCCATGCCGCCGCCCATGCCACCCCGCCCCGGGCCCGCCGGGGCGCCGGCCGTGGGCATGACGCCGACCGGCGCGGCTTCCGCCCGTGCGGGCCACGCGGCCGGCGTGATGCCGTCGGCGTTGGGCTTCGCCGCGGTCACGAGCTCGTCGGGCACCTCCACCGCGTCCAGGTCGATGCCTTCGGCGTCGTTGCCCGGCCCGGCGAGCAGGTCGCGGTACACGCGGCACCGCGCGAGCAGGTCCACGTGGGAGCCCTCGTCGACCACGTGACCCTGGTCCACCACCACGATCCGGTCGGCGAGCTCCAACGACGAGCGACGGTGGGCGATGAGGATCGTGGTGCGGCCGACCAGGAGCCGCCGCAGGGTGCGGTGGATCTCGGCCTCGACGCGCGCGTCGACCGCAGAGGTGGCGTCGTCGAGCAGGAGGATGCGCGGGTCGCTCAGCAGGGCCCGGGCCAGCGCGATCCGCTGGCGCTGACCACCGGACAGCGTCAGGCCCTGCTCGCCGACCACGGTGTCGTACCCGTCGGGGAGGCCGGTGACGAAGTCGTGGGCCTCGACCGCGCGCGCCGCAGCCTCGACGTCGGCATCACTCGCGTCGGGCCGGGCGAACGCGATGTTGCTGCGAATGGTGTCGGAGAAGAGGAACGAGTCCTCGAAGACCACGCCGATCTGCTCGCGCAGGGAGGCGAGCGTCACGTCGCGGACATCGACGTCGTCGATTCGCACGGAGCCGTCGTGGACGTCGTAGAAGCGGGGGAGCAGGAGCCCGACCGTCGACTTCCCGGAGCCGGACGTGCCGACGAGTGCCACCGTCTCGCCGGGTGCGACCGTCAGCGAGAAGTCGCGCAGGACGGGCTCGGTCCGGAGGTAGCCGAAGCTCACCCCGTCGAAGCTCACCTCACCGCGGGTGGGGGTGAGCACCGAGGCGTCGGGCTTCTCCTGCACCAGCGGCGTGCTGTCCAGGAGCTCGAAGATGCGCTCGGCTCCGGCGCGCGCCAGCTGCGCGATCGTGAGCATGCTGGCGAACATCCGCACCGGCGCGACGAGCGAGAGCATGTACGTCGAGAAGGCGAGGAAGACGCCGAGGCTGATCTCGCCCTGGATCGCGAGCCACCCGCCGAGGGCGAGCACCGCGACCATGCCGAAGGCGGGGATCGTCTGCAGCAGCGACTGCAGCCGGGCGGTGATCCGGACGAGTCGGAGCCGCGAGCCGAACAGCTCGTCGGAGCGCTCGGTCAGCTGGTCGAGCTGGCGTTGCTCCTGGCCGAAGCCCTTCACGATCCGCACGCCGGTCACCGACTCCTCGACGACGGTCGCGACCTCGCCGGCCAGCTGCTGCGCGTCCCAGCTGGCCGGGAAGATGCCCCGGCGCAGCCGCAGCGTCGTCCACAGCAGCGCCGGCGTGACGAGGAGCATCACCAGGGTCAGCGGCGGGGACAGGGTCAGCATGATCCCGAGCGAGATCACGAACATCAGGATGTTCCCGATCACGATCGGCAGGAACTGCAGCAGCCCCTGGATCAGCATGATGTCCGAGCCGGCGCGGCTCACCAGCTGACCGGTCTGCATCTCGTCATGGCTCGCGAAGTCGAGGCGTTGGAGCTGGCGGAAGATCGCGGTGCGCAGGTCGTGCTGGACCGCGAGCGCGATCCGGCCGCCGCGGAACCGCCGGACGTAGGCGAGCGCGAACCGCGAGATGCCGAAGACCACGAGCAGGAGCAGCCACGGCCAGAGGGGGCGGCTCGGGTCGCTGATCACGTCGTCGACGATGATCTTCTGCACCAGCGGGGCGAACGCGGCGATCGCGGTGCCCACGATGGCGACGCTGAACGCGGCGATCGCGTCGCGCTTGTGCGGCTTCACCCACCGGATCAGCCTGCGGATCCAGCCTCCCTTGCCTGCTCCCGGCCCAACGGGTCCTGCCGACGACCATTCCGTCGGCGGAACGCCCCGCTCGTCGTCCGGCTGCGCGCGCGGGCTGTCCCCGCGGCGCGCCCGCCTTCCGTTCGTCGGATTCCCACCGCTCGCGGTCATCGAGCGCGGGTCCGGAAGCGCTCGCGCAGGACGGCGTGCATCTCGTCGAGGCCCTGGACGAACGCGGCCCGGTCGTCGATCGCGACGACGAGCGGTTCGAGCCGCTCGGCCATCGCGGCCTCCGCGGCCGTGAGCGCCTTGGTCCCCTCCTTGGTCATGGTGAGCCGGACGGCCCGACGGTCCCCGTCGACCGGCTCCCGGGCGAGGTAGCCCCGCTCGGACAGGCCGTCGACCACTGCGCTCACGCTCGGCTTGGTGACCGCGAGCCGACCCGCGAGGAGCGAGGCGCGCTCGTCGCCGGCCGAGACCATGGCCAGGACCCGGTACTGGGCCAGCGTCAGGTCGCCGGCGGCCCGCTCGAGCACCCGGCCCAGCAGGGCCAGCGTCCGGGCCACGCGGTGCAGATCGTCGTCCATTTGGTGAGCCTCTCGAATGGTAAGGGTCCCAAACTACCTGGTATCCGACCCCCCGCGTCGGTGACTCAGGTCACCCACGGTTCGGGTCGATGGTCTGGCATTGAGACGGGACCCAGGTTGACCATGTCCGCAGCCGAGGATCGATCCCCTTCGAGGCCGGCCGAGAGCGCGACGGCGCTGAGCGCTCGTCGCGCCCGTCGACGCGCGTTCCTCGCGGTGTTCGCGACGGTGCCGCTCGCCGCGGTCGGGATCGGTTGGTTCCGCTCCGAGGGATGGGTCGCCGACACCCCGCTCTGGGTGCTCGCCGTCCTGCTCCTCGGCACCGCGGCCTGCAACCTCGCGTCGATCGTGTGGCTGCGGGGCGCGCCGAACGAGGCGATGCGGATCGAGGCGCGGCTCGGGGTGTCGACGCTCGCGACCACTGCCGTGATCTACGCGATCGGTTGGGGGCCGATGCTCATCGTCGCCTACGGCGTCGGCTTCGCGGTGGTGCTGCAGGAAGCCGGCTCCACGAGCTGGCGCTCCGGCTTCGCGTGGAGCGTCATCGGCGTGTTCCTGGGGCAGTCCGCGATCCAGGTCGGTTGGGCGCCGACCCTCATCGACACGGGGTTGTCCAACGCGGTCGCGCTCGGCGGTCTGCTGTGCTTCGGTGTGGTCGCACGCGTCCTCGGGGTCAAGACTGCGGCGGCCGAGGACGCCGAGGACGCGCTGCGTGACCGCGGTGAACAGTTCTTCTCGTTGCTCGAGCACGCGGTTGACGTGATCGCGGTCGTCGGGCGCGACGGTGAGCTGGTGTTCGCGAGCCCGGCGGTGGACACGCTTCTCGGGTACGCCCCGGAGGACGTCGTCGCGAGCTCGATCGGCACGATCGTCGGCCCCGGCGAGATGGAGCGGCTCCTGTACCTCGTCGAGAGCCTGGCTGATCACCCCGGCCGCTCGCAGACCCTCGACCTCGTCGCGCTGCGCCACCGGGACGGCTCCACCCGCTGGGTCGCAGCGACGCTCACCAACCCGCCGGGCCAGTGGGGCGACGGCGTCGTGATCAACATGCACGACGTCACGAAGCAGCGCGAGCTCGAGGAGCAGCTCCGCCACGACGCACTGCACGACCCGCTCACCGGGCTCTGGAACCGGCCCGCGTTCGCCCAGTACGCGGAGAAGGCCTGTGCCCGGGCGTCGCGCGACGGGTCGACGCTCGCCCTGCTGTTCGTGGACCTCGACGGGTTCAAGCAGGTCAACGACACGCTGGGCCACGGCCTGGGCGACGAGGTGCTGATCGAGGTCGCCAAGCGCCTGCGCGGCTGCATCCGCGGCAGCGAGGTGCTCGCCCGGCTCGGAGGCGACGAGTTCACCGTGCTGATCGAGCGCGTCTCCGGCTCGCGCGACGCGATCGAGATCGCCGACCGCATCCACGCGTCGTTGACCCGGGCGCTCGAGGGTCCGGAGGGGCCGGTGTGGCTCGGTGCGAGCGTGGGGATCGCGCTGAGCGAGCAGGGAGTGCTCACGTCGGCGGAGCTGCTGCGCGACGCGGACCACGCGATGTACATGGCGAAGCGGTCGGGTCGATCGGGCTGGAAGCTCGCCGACCCGGGCGGCACCGCCACCCCCGTCCCGCACTAGTCCGGCGGCGGCTTTTCCGAAGATCTCCGCCGGCCGATCGCGGCGGCGCGGTCTTGTGAGGGCCGGCGGCGGCTTTTCCGAAGATC
>DASXYP010000083.1:0-46513 GCA_036502405.1 Acidimicrobiia bacterium | reverse complement strand
ACGCCGTGCAACCGGAAGAGGGCCTCCTGCACGACGTCCTCGGCGTCGATCACGCTGCCGAGCATCTGTGAGCCAGGGCACCACGAGACCGACCGCCGCCAGGAGCTCCATCGCCGCGGTGAACCGCACCACCGGAAGGGGAACATCGCGATGCCGCTCTGGCCGGTCGCGAGCATCCCGTCCCTGGTCATGGTGGACTTCGCGACGCCGGACCCGACGAAGACGACGGCCAGGACCAGCTGGGCGATCCAGAGTGCGGTGTTCATCACGTCCCCCTCTCGAACGTCTCCCCCTCCTGACGGACCGGGACCGGCGCCTGCGACACTGCGCCGTCGAAGGGTTTGTCGTCACAGAAGACATCCCCGAGCAGCCACGGGCCAGCGGCTGATCGCGCACGCTCTGCCGGGAGGGTGAACTCCTCGCGTATCGTCGCCAGGTTCCGGTGATGCGGCTCGGAGGCCCGGATGGCGGTAGACGTGATCACCGAAGTGACGATCGACCGACCGATCGAGTCGGTCGTCGCCTACGCGGCCGATCCCTCCAATGCTCCGGAGTGGTACGTGAACATCGAGTCGGTCGAATGGGAGACGGAACCGCCGGGCGAAATCGGCTCACGGGTCGCGTTCGTCGCCCGATTCCTGGGGCGTCACCTCTCGTACACCTACGAGCTCGTCGAGCTGACCCCCACGCACCTGGTCATGCGCACCGCACAAGGGCCGTTCCCGATGGAGACCACCTACACCTGGACCGCCACCACGGTCGGGACGACGCGCATGACGTTGCGCAACCGGGGTGAACCCGCCGGCTTCTCGAAGCTCGCCGCACCCATCATGGCCGGCGCGATGCGACGAGCCAACGCGAAGGACCTCGCCAACCTCAAGCGCATCCTCGAATCGACCTGACCGGGGCGCCGTCGAGGACGCGACCCAGCCAGGTCGGGTGGCTGCTACGGGTCATCGTCCTCGGGCTCCCCGGCCCTCGGGGCGCTCGGCCCGACGACCGAGCCACGAAGCGGCGATTGCCCAGATCACGACTCCCGCCCAGACGACGGCCAGCACCGTGAGCACCGCGGTGCCGTAGTTCAACGGATCGACCGTCGGGTTGTCCGGTACCTGGTCATGGCCGTACCCGCGGAGCGCGGCCCATCCGACGAGGATCACGATCGCCGACGCGAACAGTCCGGCGCGCACCGGCCCCCGCACGCGGCGGGGGAGCAACCGGGCCAGGAGGACACCGACGAGGCACACGATCGGGGCGACGATCGCGTCGTGCAGAAGGTCGAGCCCGAGCAGGCTGACTCCGACCTGATTCGGCTGGGTCGACGGCGCCGCGTCGAGCAGACCCTTCACGCCGTACGCCATGATGCCGATCCCGACGACCGCACCGATCCAGAACGGCGCTCCGCCCGGCGCTTCCCTCGGCTCTGGCTCGACCTCGGAGTCGCTCGTCATCGGACTTCGACCCGGGTGACCCACTTGGTCTGCATGACGCCGGGGCGATCGGGTCCGATCAGGCGCACGGGGTAGCCGTGGTCGATGTCGAGCTCTTCGCCACCCACCCGCAGCGCGAGCAAGGTGTCGCGATCGTGGGACTGGGCCTCGTTGACGTCGGACGTCCGGTAGCTGCGGTGCGGTTGGAGCGAGTGCACGGTGACGGATGCTCCGGGTGCCGCTCCGGCCATGTGCAGGAGGTCCACCATCCTCACGCCGGTCCAGTGCTGCGACGAGCTCCAACCTTCGACGCACGAGATCGGGAGAACAGCCGAGTGCTGGTCCATCGCTCTGAGCTCGTGGACGGTGAGGGACAACGGGCGTGCAACCTTGCCGTCGACGACGAACCGGTAGTCGGGCGAACGCGCCGACTCGAGCACGCCGGCGGTCCTCGCGGTCCGGTTGACGGGGAACCCCTGCGGACCGACGTCGGGACGGCGCGGAGAGAGCAACGCGAGCTTCGCCAGCGGACTGAACGTCTGGCCGACCGTGACGAGCGTCAGAAGCCCGCTCGTCGCGAAGACCCCGGCGAGGAATCCTCTCCGGTCCGCGAGGACCCCTGGAGCCGCGGCCTCGGCCTCGAACGGCGGGTCGGCCGGGTCTTCCGCCGGACGGGACGGTCGGAGCGCGCGAAGTGTGATGAGCCGCTTCGCGCCGACGTGGACCACCAGCGCCCCCATGGTGATCCACGCGACCCAGTAGTGCGTGACCGGGAAGCTGAACTTCCACGGGTACCAGAGGTTGATGTTGGCGAGCCCGCTGCCGAGCATGAACAGCCCGCCGGCGATGAGCGGGAGCAGGGAGACGCGTTCGACGACGTTCGCGACGTTCGTGAACGGCGGCCAACGGAAGAGCTTCGGATAGATCACCCAGAGCTTGGCCAACAGGATCGGGATCGTCGCGATCCCCGTCGCGACGTGCAGTCCCTGGGTGACCCGGTAGAGCCCGGCCGGGCGCGCCGGAAGCTCGAACCAGGTCGGCGGGTGCTGCGCGAAGTGCGAGTACAAGCCGGTGGCGAAGCAGATCGAGAACGAGACGCCGAGCGCGATCCCGAGGATCGCGGCGACCCGTTCACTGTGCAACGGGCTCGAGAAGGTGCCTTCGCGAAACGGACGATGCGCCGAGAGGTCGGGGAGATGCGTCAACCGAGCCATGCGAACCACCGGTCGTCGTCGCACCACTCTCGCGCCACGGCCAGACCCGCCTCGTGTGCGACCCCGGCGAGCGAGTCGATGCTGACGTGCGCCCACGAGAACCACGGGCCTGCGAATCCGTCCGACTCGAAGCGCACACGCTCGACCTCGGGGCGCTCGCCCGGTGACGAGACCTCGACGAGCAGCCGCCCGCCCGAACGCAGGAGCTCGCGTACGCGGCGCAGCAGCGTCGTGGGGCAGCCACCGATGCCGAGGTTCCCGTCGAGAAGCAGTGCGGTCCCCCACCGCCCGGTCGCCGGGACGCGGTCGAAGATGGAGCGCTCGAGCACGGGCGCGCCGCCGCGGCGCGCCAACGCCAGCGCCGGCGGCGAGACGTCGATGCCCAGCGTCACGATCCCTCGTCGAGCGAGCGCGAGAACGTGCCGACCCGGGCCGCAGCCGACATCGAGGACCGGCCCGTCAACCAGCTGCAACAGCCGCTCGTCCGCGGGCCCGGCGGGTTCGACCCAGCGCCAGCCGTCGAGCCGGAGCACCCGACCGGTCGCGGAGCGCAACCTGACGCCCGTCACGACGACCTCGCGAGCTCACCGACGGCTACGACCGACGAGACGGCCGCGGCGAACCTCGACCCCGGGAGGCGGGCCGCGACCGCGCGCGCTTCGCTGAAGTGATCGACGTCGCACAGCTCCGGGAGCAACCGCGTACGCAGGCCGAGGAGACGCATCCGGTGGAGCTGCGCCCGCCCGGTCTCCGACGAGCTCATCGGAACCCCGTCGAAGATCGCGGGAGCCGGTTGCGAGACGCCGATGCCCCACCACCCTCCGTCCGTCGCCTTCCCCAGCACGGCATCGATGTTCGGATCGGCCAGGTCGCGCAGCGCGCCGACGCACTGCGCGGCGCTGAGCTGCGGCGTGTCCATCCCGACGAGGAAGGCGGGACCCGCAACCGCGGCGAACGCGGCGGCGAGCCGCGCGCCCAGATCACCGTCGACCTGCGGAACGACCTCGAACGCATCGGGAACCCACCCTCCGGGAGGTCCGTCCAGCACGAGGAGGCGATGCGCCACCGGCACCGCGGCGATCGTGGCCAAGGTGTCCTCGAGCGCAGCTGCGGCAATGTCGGCCGCCTGCCTCGGGGTGCAGGGCGGGCAGAGGCGCGTCTTCACGCGTCCAGGTCGCGGTGCCTTCGCGATCACCAGCAGCGTCGCGTCGAGCGGCGAAGCCACGAGCGGCGAGCTCATCGGAGCACCGCGGCCATGTCGTGGACCGCCCGCATCGAGCCCGCGACGGTGCCGGTCACCTTGGATCGTCCGATGCGCGGCGAGTAGGTGACCGGTCGCTCCTCGATCCGCCAACCCGCGTCGGCCGCGCGGAGCACCATCTCCAGCGGCCAACCGGAACGACGGTCGGCGACGCCGAGGCCGAGCAAGGCCTCTCGTCGTACCGCTCGCATGGGGCCCAGGTCCGTGAAGCGCATTCCGGTCCGGCGCCCGAGCTCGAAGGCGAGCGCGCGGTTCGCCCACCGCGCGTGCACCGGCCAGCCGGTCGTTCCCTGCCGCGCGCCGAGCACCAGGTCGGCTGAACCGTCGAGCACTGGTGCCACGACCTCGAGAAGGTCCTCACCGCGAAACGTGCCGTCGCAGTCCATGAAGCACACCACATCACGCGTAGCGGCGCGCAGTCCGGACCAGCACGCGGCACCGAAGCCACGTTGCTGCTCGACGACGACGCGCACACCGAGCGCACGCGCGATCGCGGCAGATCCATCGCTCGACCCGTTGTCGACCACCAACGGGATGGCGGAGGGCGGAAGGTCCGCGAGCACCACGGGAAGCGCGAGCGCTTCGTCGAGCACCGGCAGCACCACGTCGAAGGAAGCGGTTTCGAGCACGGTTCGAACGTAACGACGCGACGATCGAAGAGCACGCGTCTGCTGCTTACGATCCGCGAAACTCTGCTCGCGCGGCGCGTGCGCACGATGCTCACGTCGGTACCCTCGCCGCGTGACGATCACCACCGCCGCTCCGGCGTTGCCGGATGCCACAGCTGCACCCGCGCGACCGCGGAACGAGATCGTCCGGACCGTGATCGCAGTAGGCGCGTGGGTGGCCCTGATCGTGATCGCCGCGAAGTGGGGCGACCACGTGATCGCCGTCGGTGACCGGCTCCGCATCAATGCGCCCCCGCTCGCCGGCGATTACCGCACGCGTGACGGCCGCATCCTTCTCGTACCGATCGCGGTGGCAGCCCTGGTCGCCTGGTCCGGGCCGAGGCTGAGTCGAGTGCTGCGCTGGGAGCTGCTTCTCGGCGTGGCGATGGCGAGCGCGGTCGTCTGGGCGATCGCGCTCGGGCTCAACGACGGTTGGCGCGGTCTCACCGATCCGCTCGTCCGCCTCCAGTACATCCGGACCGTTCCGCGGGTCGGCAACCCGGTCACCTTCCTCAGGACGTTCACCGACCGGCTGCCCGGCTACAACATCCACACGCAGGGCCACCCACCCGGCATGGTGTTGATCCTCTGGACGCTCGACCGAGCGGGTCTCGGTGGTGTCGGCGCGAACCTTGCGCTCGTCCTCGCCGGCGGAGCCGCGTCGGTGGCGGCGGTCATGGTTGCCGTGCGGGAGGTCGCAGGTGAAGCCGCGGCACGGGCCGCGGCGCCGTTCCTCGTCCTCGCACCCGCGGCGATCTGGTGGAGCTCGGGCGACGCGTTCTTCGCCGGCGTCTCGGCCTGGGCGATCAGCCTGGTGGTGCTCGCGACCGGAGCCGACGGACGACGCTCCGACCGCTTCGCGCTCGCCGGCGGTCTCCTGTTCGGGGTCACCGCGATGTTGTCGTACGGATTGGTGCTGCTCGCCGTGGTCCCGGTCGTCGTCGCCATCGCTCGCCGTCGGTTCCGTCCGCTCGCCGTGGCCGCGCTCGGCGCCGGGCTCATCGTCCTTGCGTTCCTCGCCGCGGGATTCTCGTGGCTCGCCGGGCTCGCCGCGACCCGCACGCAGTACTGGGCCGGTGTCGCCAGCCGGCGTCCGTACTGGTACTTCCTCGTCGGCAACCTCGCCGCGTTCGCGCTCGCCGTCGGACCGGCCGCGGCAGTCGGACTGGCCCGGCTGCGCGATCGACGGGTCTGGCTGCTCGTCGGCGGCGTCCTCCTCGTGATCGCGCTCGCGGACCTCAGCGGGATGTCGAAGGGCGAGGTCGAGCGAATCTGGCTGCCATTCGTTCCGTGGGTGCTCCTCGCCACCGTCTCCATCGCCGCGACGCGGATGCAGACGGGCTGGACCCGCCTCTGGTTGTGCAGCCAGGCCGCGATCGCGATCGCCGTCCAGGCAGCAGTACGGTCGCCGTGGTGACCGACACCGCCCCCTATGTCCTGGTCGTGGAGGACGACGCGACCGTGAGTGAGGTCGTCGTCCGGTACCTGGAGCGCGAGGGCCTGACGGTCCACACCGCGTCGGACGGCGCGTCCGCGCTGGTCAGCGCCGAGGCCCGCTGGCCGGATCTGGTCGTGCTCGACCTGATGCTGCCGGGCATCGACGGCATCGAGGTGTGCCGCCGGCTGCGCGCCGAGGCGCCGGTCCCGGTGATCATGCTCACCGCACGCGGCGAGGAGGATGACCGGGTCGTCGGGCTCGACCTCGGCGCCGACGACTACATCACGAAGCCGTTCTCACCGCGTGAGCTCACCGCTCGGGTGAAGGCGGTGCTCCGTCGCGCGGCGGGCACCGTGACGACACCGGACCTTCCGGGAAGGATCGAAGCCGGCGATCTGGTGATCGAAGTCGCCGCTCACGAGGTCCGCCGCGGTGGCAGCCCGGTCTCCCTCACCGCGCGCGAGTTCGACCTGCTGGTCTTCCTCGCCGCGCGACCTCGCCGCACGTTCGGGCGCGAGGAGCTGCTCGAGCACGTCTGGGGCTACACCTACGGCGATCGGGCCACGGTGACGGTCCATGTCCGTCGACTCCGCGAGAAGCTGGAGCCGGAGCCCAGCGCGCCGCGCCACCTGAACACCGTCTGGGGAGTGGGCTACCGGTGGGATCCATGAGACGCTTCCGTCCGATCGTCCTCCTGGTCGTGGCGCTCGGCACGGCGCTGTCCGTCGGCACTGCGGTGGCGGCTTCGATGACGGCCGCCGACACCATCAAGCTGTGCGGGCTCGCGGCCGGCACCGGCCTCGTTGCGGTGATCGTCGGCACGATCGCGCTCGAGTCGCTCCGCCGACGCCGAATCGGCACCCAGGTCGCAGCCGTGGCGCTCACAACCGTCGTCGCCCTGATGGCCGGCGCGTACATCGCGGCCAAGGCGATGTTCATCTCGAGCCACGACCTGGCGGCGCTGCTCGTCGTCCTGTTCGCCGCCGGGACGGTCGGCGTCGCGGGATCGCTCATCCTCGGTGTGCGCGTCGAGGACGCCGGCCGCGCCCTGGAGGAGACGGCACGGCGGATCGGACGCGGCGAGCCGAATCCGGCCGACGTCCCCACGCGAGGCCCCGAAGAGCTCCGCCGGCTGAGCGCCGAGCTCGCCGAGATGGAGGCTCGACTCGAGGAGACCCGACGCCGCGAGCGCACCCTCGAGGCGTCCCGCCGGGAGCTCGTCGGCTGGGTGTCCCACGACCTGCGCACGCCACTCGCGGGCATCCGGGCGATGGCGGAAGCACTCGAGGACGGAGTCGTCGAGGACGAAGAGACCACCGACCGCTACCACCGTCGCATCCGCGAGGAGGCCGATCATCTCGCGGCGCTCGTCGACGACCTCTTCGAGCTCAGTCGAACGACCGCGGGCGGGCTGCGCCTGCAGTTCAGCACCGTGTCGCTGGCGGATCTCGTGTCCGACGCGCTCTCGGGGAGTGCTCCCGTCGCCGAGGCGAAGGGTGTCCAGCTCGTCGGGCGGATGGTGGGAGCGCCACCCGAGATCGAGGCATCGGCTCCCGAGGTGCTGCGAGTTCTGCGGAACCTGCTCGAGAACGCGATCCGGCACACCCCGAGCGACGGCAGCGTGGTCGTCGAGGCCGGCGTCGACGAGACCCGCCCCGGGTGCGTCTTCGTGTCCGTGCGCGACGACGGGGGTGGCATTGCTCCACTCGATCTCGCGCGGATCTTCGACATCGGGTACCAGGGTGATCCGGCGCGTGGTTCGGGGAGCGCGGGGCTCGGGCTCGCGATCGCCAAGGGTTTCGCCGACGCACATCAGGGCGAGCTCACCGTCGGCAACGAGAACGGCGGCGCGCGCTTCACGCTCCGACTCCCCCAGATCCGTACGCAATGAGGGTGCTGGTCACCGGCGGGCTCGGGTTCGTGGGCTCCCGCATCGTGGAGCAGCTCCTCGACGGCGGGCACGAGGCCGTCGTCGTGGACTCGATCGAGCCGACCGCGCACCGCGAACGCCCGCGACTCGATGAGCGCGCGGAGCACCGGGAGCACAGCGTCTGCGACCTCGATCGCATGCGCGAAGCTGTGCTCGGGTGCGATGCGGTCTGCCATCAGGCGGCAAAGGTCGGGCTGGGCGTCGACTTCTCGGACGTCGACGGGTACGTGCATCACAACGACCTGGGCACCGCGGTCCTGTTGCGCGCGCTGCACGAGCGGAGCTTCGCCGGTCGCTACGTGTTCGCCAGCAGCATGGTCGTCTACGGCGAGGGGGCGTACGCGTGCGAGCGCCACGGTCCGATCCGACCCGGACCGCGGGACCCCGACGCCCTCGCCGCCGGCCGGTTCGACCCACCGTGCCCGCTTTGCGGTCGGACACTGACCTCGATGTCGATCCCGGAGGACGCTTCGCTCGTACCCCGGAACGTCTATGCCGCGACGAAGCTCCACCAGGAACATCTGGCCGAGGCGTTCGTGCTCGAGCATCCCGCCGTGACCGCGACCGCCTTGCGCTACCACAACGTCTACGGACCGGCCATGCCGCGAGACACCCCATACGCCGGCGTCGCGAGCATCTTCCGCAGCGCACTCGCGCGCGGCGAGTCGCCGCACGTGTTCGAGGATGGCGGGCAACGACGCGACTTCGTCCACGTGGTCGACGTCGCGCGAGCGAACGTCCTCGCGCTGACCGGACCCGAGCCGGTGCGAGGCCCGCTCAACATCGCGAGTGGGACACCGCACACGATCCTCGAGATGGCGGAGGCACTCGCCGGCGCGGCCGGGTCCGGCGCCCCGCGCCCACGGGTGGCCGGCGGCTGGCGCAACGGCGACGTCCGGCATGTCGTCGCGTCACCGGACCGGGCCCGCCGCACGCTCGGGTTCCACGCCATGATCGACTTCGAGACCGGGATGCAGGAGCTGTCGACGGCCGAGCTGCGCGCGTGAAGCCGGCGACCGGCGGTGTCGCGGTCTCGGTGCAGGGTCTGACCTACGACTACCGGCGACGGGGTGAGGACGATGTCCGCGTCCTCGAAGGTCTCGACCTCACCCTGCGGGCCGGGGAACGCCTCGCGGTCACGGGCCGCTCCGGAGCCGGCAAGACGACCCTGCTCGCGCTGCTCGGCGGCTTGGAGCGCATGCAGGCCGGGCGGCTCGAGGTCGGTGATGTCGATGTGTCCGGCCTCGGCGGTGACGCGCTCGCGGCATACCGCGGTTCGACCATCGGGTTCGTCTTCCAGCACTTCGGGCTGCTCGGCACGCTCACCGCGCTCGAGAACGTCGAGCTGGCGATGGCCGTCGCCTCCCTGCCCCGGGCGAAGCGCACGGAACGGGCCCGCTCGCTGCTGGACGCGGTCGGTCTGACCGAACGAGCTCGTCACCTCCCGTCGGCGCTCAGTGGCGGCGAGAGCCAACGCGTCGCGATCGCCCGGGCGCTCGCGAACTCACCCCGCCTGATCCTCGCGGACGAGCCCACCGGCAACCTCGATGACGAGTCCACGGCGATCGTGCTGGATCTGCTCGGTTCACTCGCCGACGGCCACGGCTGCACGCTCGTGGTCGCCACCCACGACGAGGCGGTCGCGTCGCACTGGGATCGTCGGCTCTCCATCGATCACGGAGCCCTGGTTCCATGACCTGGGCCGACGCGTGGGTCGTGGCGGTGCGTGGCATCCGCCGCCGCTTCAGCCGCGCGGTGCTGACCGTTGCCGCCGTCGCGCTCGCGGCGGCACTCCTCACGTCGCTGCTCATCGCGGTCGGCGCGGCGCGCAACCGGGTCTTCTCCGCGGTCTCGAAGGGTGGGCCGCTCACCGGCATCCAGGTGCTCCCGAACGCCCCGGACTTCGGCCAGCTCGACAGCGACAGCGCGAAGCCTGCGGAGCCGCGGCCAATCGACGATTCGGTCCGCCGCCGGATTCAGGGCCTGCGCGGGGTGACCTCGGTCGTTCCCCTTCTCAGCACCGGCGTCTTCGTCGTGCCCTCGCCGCCGAAGCAGGCCAAGGCAGGGTCCGGCGCCGCCCGTGCCCCGGATCCGTTTCGCGGCACGCTGACCGGCGTCGACCTCGGGCGTGCGGAGCAGCTTCCGGTGACCGTGCTGGCCGGGGTGCTCCCCGCCCCGGGCGCGCTCGACGAGATCGCGGTGACCGACGCATACCTTCGCAAGCTCGGCTTGCGGAGCACCCAGTCGAGCTCCGTCATCGGCACGCAGGTCGAGCTCGGTGCTCCTCGTGTGTTCAGCGACGGCAACCGCGACGTGACGGTTCGAGGTCAATGGAGCAAGGCGACGATCGTCTCCGTCGTCGCCGCCCAGGGCACTTCGGGCCAGCTGATCGGGTCCTTGGCCGTGGTGCGTGCCGCCCGAGCCTGGACCGCGGCCAGCGACACCACCGGTCGCTCGGGTACGGATCAGTTCGTGCGCGAGGTCATCGGCGACTCGCAGTACAGCGGGCTGTTCGTCGTCACCGCGGGGTTCGACTCGGTCGGCACGGTCCGTGAATCGATCACCCGCATCGGCTTCTCGTCCAGCGCGCCCGAGAGCCTCATCGCTTCGGTGCGGCGCTACTCGACCGTCGTGGAGATCGTGCTCACCGCCATCGGATTGATCGCATTGACGATCGCGGCGCTCGGCATCGCCAACGCGATGCTCGCGGCGGTGCGGGAGCGTCGACGGGAGATCGGCGTGCTGAAGGCGATCGGTGCGCGCGACCGCGACGTTCGCAGGGTGTTCCTCCTGGAGGCTGCGCTGCTCGGTCTCGTCGGCGGTGCGGTCGGCACTGCGCTCGGCTACGCACTGGCGCGTCTCGTCGGGCTCGCGGTGAACCGCTACCTGCACCAACAGGGCCTCACCGGAGTCGCGATCGGCCTGCCCATCGGCATCATCACCGTGGGCATCCTCGGCTCGGGCGCTCTCGCCCTCGTCGCCGGGACCATCCCGGCACAACGAGCCGCCCAGCTCCCCGCTCGACGTGCCATGGGCGACGCATGAGGCGCGCGCGCGGGTTCCCGCGCTCCGCCGTCGTGGTCGCGAGCGTGCTCGCACTCGCGGTCGTCGGATGCGGTGGCGGAGGTCCGGCCGGTGCGCCGGCGCGCGCCGTGGTCGGGAAGCCTGTGCACTACGTCGCGCTCGGGGGCGACGATGTGTACGGAGGACGCCGCAGCCTGACCACCGCGTGGCCCCAGCTGCTCTTCCGCAAGCACCTCCCGGTGAACGCGACGCTGGTCAACCTCGCGAGCCCGCGTCATGGAGGTGCCGAGATCCTCCGGGACCAGGTCCCGACCGCGATCCGCCTTCACCCCGACATCGTCACCATCACCTTGATCGACGACCTCGAGCGCGCCACGCCCCCGCAGACGGTGCAGCGAGAGCTGAGCACCATCATCAGCGAATTGCGCACGGTCGACGGGGTCCGGATCCTGGTGGGAACGGCGCCACCCGACACGGGTACCGCCGAAGCGCGCAGCCAGTTCGACTCGGCAGTCGTGGCGGCGGCCCATGCCCTCCGGGACAAGATCGTCGACCTCAGCGGGGTCTCGGCAACGGACGCCGACCTCCGAGCCGACCAGATCGCTGAGGCGTTCGGCCGGCAGGTCGCGACGCGCTAGCGGCGAGCCGCCGAACGCGTCCTCACCGACGAGTTTTCGCGTCGACCGCGCCGGGTAACCGCGTCGAACATCGTCGAGCGACCGAAGGAGCACCGATGTCCGACATGCACCTCGGCGCGTTGAGGATCACGAGCCCGGACTTCGAACCCGAGGCGCGGATCCCGGAGCGCCACACGGCCGACGGCGACGACGTCAGCCCGGCCCTCGTCTTCGAGTCGGTGCCGTCGGCGGCTCTGTCGCTCGCCCTCGTGTGCCACGACCCCGACGCTCCGAAGACCCACGGGTTCGACCACTGGGTGCTCTACGACATCGCCCCCGATCGCACCGATCTCGGCCGGGGCGGCGCTCGCCTCGGCACCGAGGGACAGAACAGCCTGGGCACCCTCGGCTACCGGGGGCCGGCGCCGCCGCCGGGCCACGGCCTGCACCACTACTACTTCCACCTCTACGCGCTGGACACCCGGCTGGACGCGCCGGGCGGGCTCAGCCGCCGCGAGCTGCTCGACCTCGCCGACGAGCACATCCTCGAACAGGCACGCCTGGTCGGCACTTACAGCGTCGGCGCGGGCTGAGCCGAAGCGGCGCCCACCGGACGAGAACCCCTGCACGGGTCAGCGACTTCGTGATCGACCGGCTCATCGAGTGGGATCTCCGTCGCGCCCACGGCGACCCGGGCGACGCCGGGTAGGCGAACCTGCTCGGCCTGGGCCGCGACCGGGTCAGACCCCGGTTCGCCGCCGACCGAGCACCCGGCCCACGACCACGGTGACCGCGACGATCAGCAGCTCGCCGATGCGCGCCAACCACCGGCGGGCGCCCCGCCGCGCCGGCGCCGCGGTCGGCTGCTGGTCCGGCCGATCGGGAGGTGGAGGGTGAGGAGGAGGTTCACCCTCGAGGTCGGTCTCGTAGAGCGCGACCGGCGGCTCGGTGTCCGCCTCCTGGCGCGCGACCGCCCCGGACGCGCGGATCTCACGGCAGATCCGCCACGTCGCGAACCCGGTCAGCACCGGGAGGCCGACCACGATCGCCCGCAGCGCGAACGTCACCGGCTTGATCCCCACGCTGAGCTGCTGGGCGATGATGTCCTGGCCGCCCGCGAGCATGAGCACGCCGTAGAAGGTCAGCGCGCCGATCCCGATCGCGGTGCGCACCGGCCGGTCGCTCGGCCGGTCGAGCAGGTGGTGCTCGTCGTGGTCGCCGGTGACCTTCGCCTCGACGAACGGCCACGCGTACAGCGCGAGGAACGTGACGGCGGGAAGCGCGATCGACGGCCAGAAGACCTCCGAGACGGTCCCGCCGAGCACGTGCAGGGACCACGGCGGGAACAGCCGGATCGCCCCTTCGACCCAACCCAGGTACCAGTCGGGCTGCGCCGCGGTCGACACCGCAGCCGGCTTGTACGGCCCGTACAGCCAGACCGGGTTGATCTGGACCAGCCCGCCCATGAACGCGAGGACCGCCGCGACGAGCGCGAAGAGGCCGACGCTCTTCATCGCGTAGCTCGGCCAGAGCCGGGAGCCGACGACGTTGTGCTCTTCACGGCCCCGGCCCGGGAACTGCGCGTGCTTCTGCCGCCACAGCACCGCGAGGTGGACGCTCAGCAGGCCGAGGATCGCCAGTGGCACCAGGAGGATGTGGATCACGAAGAGTCGACGGAGGATGTCGTCGGACGGGAACTCGCCGCCGAAGACGAGGAACGCCGTCCACTCGCCGATGAAGGGGATCGACAGGATGAACGAGTACGCGACCCGCAGACCGGTGCCCGAGAGCAGGTCGTCGGGCAGCGAGTACCCCGTGAACCCGTTGGCGAGGCCGAGCACGAGCAGGGTTGCGCCCACGATCCAGTTGAGCTCGCGCGGCTTGCGGAACGCGCCGGTGAAGAAGATCCGGCAGAGGTGGGTGACGATCGCCGCGAGGAACAGCAGCGCGGCCCAGTGGTGGATCTGGCGCATGACCAGACCCGCGCGCACGTCGAGGCTGAGGTGGACCACCGACCGGTACGCCTCGGACATCGTCGTGCCGCGCAGGGGCGCGTAGCTGCCGTGGTAGCGGACATCGTGGAGGCTCGGGTCGAAGAAGAACGTGAGGTAGATGCCCGTGAGGATCAGCACGACGAACGCGTAGAGGGCGATCTCGCCGAGCATGAACGACCAGTGGTCGGGAAAGACCTTGTTGAGCGACTCCCGCGTGAAGCGCGACGAGCCGATCCGCTCGTCCACCCACCGGTTGAGGCGGCGGATCACGGCGCGGTCCCCCGAGACGTGGCGCCCGAACCGAGCACGAGGCGGCCGGGCGTCGCCCGCTCGAGACCCTCGAGCCACGAGACGAACAACGCGAAGGCGCCGACGAGCGCGGCGACGCCGCCGAAGCCCCACATGACCACGCCCGCGAGCTGTTGGTCCTGCACCGCCTTGGCCACCGAGCCATGGACGTACTCCGGGTACCACGGTGAGCGCGACAGGGTCATCATCAGGCCGAGCGCGTTCATCGGCAACGTGGTGAGGAACAGCACGAGCACGCCGGCACCCCGGCGGGAGCGGCGCCCGGTGCCGAGCGCCGCCCACCACAGGACGGCGGCGGTGAACAGGAACGTCAGGTGCTCGAAGGCGTGGATCCCGACGTTCGACAGTGCGGCGTCGTACGCAACCGGGACGTGCCACACACCGACGGTGGCGGTGTGCACGACCAGGGCCACGGCGGTGAGCACCGCCCACTGGCGGCCGCGAGGCACGTGCGGCCGCCCCCACCGGCCGGCGAGGTGCGCCGGCCCGGCCGGGTCGAACGCGTACGCGAGCGCGATGAGCGGCGCGCTGATCGCCAGCGCCGGTGCCGCGGCCGAGATCAGCACGACGTGCTGTGCCATGTGTGCGGTGAGGCTCCGGTCCGCGGCGCCGTCCAGCGGCGAGACGAGCGCGACCCCTGCGGCGACCAGCGCGGCGGCGAAGCACGCGGGCTGCCACGAACGGATGATCCGGCCCCGGCCGGCCCGGTCCCAGACGCGCATGACGCCGACGCCGTACAGCGCTCCCGCGCAGAGGATCACCGCGAGTGCGCCGAAGTCAGCCACAGGACCGCAGGAAGAAGACGTAGCTGCCCTCGGCCAGGATCAGCAGCAGGTTGACGATCGCGACCCCGATCGCGACGAGGCCGAGGAAGCGGAGCTGTCCCTCGACCGTGCCGTCACCGGAGCTCGCGTCGCCGTGCTGGCGGTAGACGGCCCAGCCGACGGCGAGCGCGACGATGCAGAGCAGCGCAGTGACCCCGGTGGCGAGGTGCAACGGCCAGGTCCGGCCGTAGACGCACGCGGAGGACGGCCCCGCACGCGCCCGGCCCCCGAAGACGGCCCACGCGCCGCTGAACACGAGATGGGCGGCCCAGGCCATCGTCGAGCCGACGATCGCGGCCCAGCCGGCGAACGCCCACCACCTCGAGGTTCCGGGATCGGCGCGGGTGCTCATCGCAGGTGCGGTGAGATGAACACCGAGGCGAAGACGACGATCCAGACCGCGTCGACGAAGTGCCAGTAGAGCGAGAACACCTCGACCGCGGTGTGGTGCTCCGCATCGATGAGTCCCATCCAGAGCTTGATCTGCACGACCGCGCTGATGACGAGGCCCGCCCCGACATGGGTCGCGTGCAGCCCGACGATGACGTAGTAGATCGACCCGTAGGCGTTGGTGTCCCACCCGAACGTGAGGTCGCGGAAGTCGAGCACGGTGTTGACGAGGAACGCCGCACCCATCAGGGAGGAGATCGTCAGCGCGACCCGTACGACGCGGTAGTCGCCCTGCTTCACCGCGGCATCGGCCCAGAAGATCGGCACGCTGCTGCCCAGCAGCAGCGCGGTGAAGACCCACGCGCGCACGCCGATCTCGGGAGGCTCGATCCCGCCGAGCGGCCACGAGGTCGAGGCGGCGCGGAGGAAGAAGTAGGTGGCCACCAGGGCCAGGAACAGCATGCCTTCGGTCGCGATGAGGATGGCGACCCCCCAGAAGCCGCGCCCGTAGCCTTCGTGGCGCGCGGGCGGCGGCGCCGCGACGGAGATCGTGCGCGGGACGGTGCCGACCGGGTCGAGCGCCGTGCTCACGGCGTCTCCGCCGTCCGCCACGTCCAGCGCACGAGCCCGACCGCCCCGAGCACGAGGCCGAGCACTCCGATGAGGACGGCCTGCACGAGCAGCCCGGCCACCAGCACCGCGATCCCGAGCGCGAGCACGAATGGCAGGTACGTCGGCTCGGGCACGGTCATCGCGCCCGCAGGCTCGGCGCGCATGCCACTCGTGAGCGGTGTCTCCTTGCGCGCCGCGCCCTCGCGACCGAGCGCCCGCGTCTCGGGGTCGCCACCGGACTCCGAGACCGGCATCGGATCCTGGTCCCAGAGTGGATGGCGGCTCTCCACGACCGGGATCTGCGCGAAGTTGTACTCGGGTGTCGGCGACGCGGTCATCCACTCGAGCGTGTCCGCCTGCCACGGGTTGGGCGGCGCCGGCGCGCCGCGCCAGCGGGCCCAGACGAAGTTCACGAGGCTGAGCAGCACACCGAAGGCGAAGACGAACGCCCCGATGGTCGCGAGCAGGTTGAGCGCGTCCCACCCGAGTCCGGACTGGTAGGTGTAGACGCGGCGCGGCATCCCGAGGAACCCGAGGATGTGCATCGGGAAGAACGCCAGGTTGAAGCCGACGAACATCGTCCAGAAGCTCGCCTTGCCGAGCCGCTCGCTCAGCATCCGGCCGATCATCTTCGGCATCCAGTAGTAGACGGCGCCGAAGATCGGGAACACGACCGCGCCGTTGAGCACGTAGTGGAAGTGCGCGACGACGAAGTACGAGTCGGTGACCTGCCAGTCGAAGGGCAGCACCGACACCATGACGCCGGTGATGCCACCCAGCAGGAAGATCAGCATGAACCCGAGCGCGAACAGCATCGGGGTCGTGAGCTCGACGACTCCTTTCCACATCGTGGCGATCCAGGCGAAGAACTGGATCCCGCTCGGGATCGCGATCACCAGGCCGACTGCGGAGAAGAACGAGATCGCCAGCGGAGGGATCCCGGTCGCGAACATGTGGTGCACCCACACCCCGAAGCTGATGAAGCCGATCGCGACGAGCGACGCGACGACCCAGACGTAGCCCGCCAGCGCGCGCCGCGAGAAGACGGGCACGATCATGGAGACCATGCCCTGGGCGGGCACGAAGAGGATGTAGACCTCCGGGTGCCCCCAGAACCAGAAGAGGTGCTGGTAGAGCAGGGTGCTGCCGCCGAGCGCGGGCACGAAGAACTGGGTGCCGAAGAGCCGGTCGAGCTCGAGCAGGCCGGCCGCGGTCGTGACCACCGGCACCGAGAACACGACCATGAACGAGAACACGAGCATCGACCACACGAACACCGGGAGGCGGTTCAACGTCATCCCCGGCGCGCGGAGCTTGATGGTCGTGACGAGGAAGTTGACCGCGCCGACGGTGGTCGAGATGCCGATGAACACGACCGCGAGGCCCCAGAAGTCGAGGTTCTGGCCGGCCGAGTACACGCGGTCGGTCAGGGGTGTGTACGCGAACCAACCGCCGTTCGGCGGCGAGCCGACGAGGAAGCTCGCGTACAGGAAGATGCCGGCGAAGACGAAGACCCAGTAGCTGAACGCGTTCAGTCGCGGGAACGCCATGTCGCGGGTCCCGATCTGCATCGGGAGGAGGTAGTTGCCGAACCCGGCGAGCACAGGCGTGTTGAACAGGAAGATCATCGACGTGCCGTGCATGGTGAAGAACTCGTTGTACGCCTCGGGGGAGAGCACGCCCATGTTCGGACCGGCGAGCTGCAGCCGCATCACGAGCGCGAGGAGCCCTGACGCGAAGAAGAACACGAAAGCCGTGTAGATGTACCGGATCCCGATGCGCTTGTGGTCGACGGTCTTGAGGAAGCCGATGAACCCGGGTGGGTCCTTCCAGATCTCCTCGAGCCGTTCGTCGGAGAGGACGTCGTCGACGATCTCCGGACGCGTGATGGTCGCCATCGGCCCTACTTCAAGCTCGTGAGGTACGCGACGATCTTCGTGAGATCGTCGCCGGACAGGGGCACCTGGGGCATCAGGGCCCCGGGCTTGTAGTGCTGGGGATCGGCGATCCACCGTCGGAGGCTCGCGGCGCTGTTCTCGAGGGTCCCGGCCGCGAGCGCATGGCGACTGCCGACGTCGGTGAGGTCGGGCCCCTTCGTCCCCACGGCCTGCGTGCCCCGCACCGTGTGGCAACCGGCGCACGCGACGCGTTGGAAGACGAGCGCCCCCTGGGCCGCCAGCTCGTCGGCCGGTTCGCTGGGCGGCTGCGCGTGTGCGGCCTCCCACCGGTCGAACAGCCCGGGCGACTCGGCGCGGACGTAGAACGCCATGTTGGCGTGCTGGACGCCGCAGAACTCCGCGCACACGCCCCGGTAGAGACCGGCCTTCTCGATCGTGAAGCGGAAGTAGTTCGGTTGTCCGGGGATCACGTCGACCTTCCCGCCGATCTGCGGGACCCAGAAGCTGTGAATCACGTTGTCCGACGTGAGTCGCACCTCGATCGGCCGACCCACCGGGAGGTGCAGCTCGTTCGCGGTGCGGATCCCGGTGCCCGGGTAGCGAACCTCCCACCACCAGTCCTGCCCCCGGACGTCCACCCGCAGAGCACGGCGATCGGGCTTGCGCAAGGCCGCGGTCGTGTCGACGGTGACGACGGCGATGACGAAGAGGATGAGCGCCGGGACGATGATGCCGCCGACCCATACGAAGGCGCCATCACTGATCCCCGAACCCTCGGGTCGCCGGCGCCGCCGCCCGCGCAGCACGGCACCGACGATGAAGACTGCGACGACGACGTAGACGAACATCGCCAGTCCGAACATGACCCACCACGCGCCGGCGATGTGGCGGGCTTCGCTGCCCTTCGGATCGAGCATCGACGCACCGCCGCAGCCGGCGAGCGCGACCGTCGCCGCGAAGACGCCGGCGACGCCGAGGACTCGCCGATGCCGGCTCATCGTGACCAGTACGCGGGGCCGATCGGCTCGGGGAAGTCGCCGAGCGCGCGCACGATCCCCTCCGCGTCGATGGTGATCGGGAGCTGGGGAAGCGCCCTCGCCGCCGGCCCGAACACCGGCTTGGCCCGGTCGAGCACGTCGAACGCGGACTGGTGGCACGGGCACAGGAGCTGGTGGCTCTGCGCCTGGTACAGCCCGACCGGGCAGCCGGCGTGGGTGCAGACCTTCGAGAACGCGACGAGACCGTCGTCGGTGCCGTGGGCGCCGGACGGGCTGCGAGCCAGCAGCCCGGCATCGACCCGGATCAGAATGATCTGGCCGTCGGCGGAGCCGGGATGCCCCGCAGGGAAGGCGGTCACGAGCCCCCCGTCGGGAACGTCACGCGCCCGCACCAACGCGCTGTCGTCGGTGATGAGCGCGCGTCCGCGCCGCCACGGCGTCACGGCGAGCGCGTTCCCCGGGCTCGGACCGAGCGAGCGGATCGGGAAGACCGCCGCGGCACCGAGAGCGCCGAGCGCCGTCACGAGCGAGCCGATCAGCAACCGGCGCCGCGTGATCTCCCCGGCGCGCTCGAAGTCGGTCTCGGTCGCGTCGCGCTGCGCCTCCCCCGCGCCGAGCGACGGCCGCGGCTCGGCGAACGGGCCTCGCGGCATCAGGTGGTGGGCCCAGAGGACGAGCCCGATGCCCAGGGCTCCGAGCGCGGTGCCGAGCAGCGCGCCCTCAGCCTGCGGCTGGCCGCCGTTCCAGTAGACCGCGGTCGCGCCGGCACCGGCCGCCGCGGAAAGCAGGAACACGAGGGCGATGGCGCGCGGTGCACCCTTGGTCGACCCGACCCGTCGCGTCACCGGCGGGTGCCGATCCAGCGGACGGCCAGCAGCAGCGGCCCGAGGGCCAGCACCGCGACCGCCGCGCCCTCGGCGAGCGGACCGAGGTGCCACAGCGGGTCACCACCGCGGTCGTCGGGGTCGTCGAGGTAGCGGACGTAGGCCGCCGTGTCATCGAGCTGCCGGCGGTTGAGCGCCGCCTGCCCGAACGCGGGCATCTGGCCGGGACCGATGCGCATCGCCTCGGCCGCCTGGCGCGCGGTGGCGTCGGTGACCTTCGGGGCCTCACGGTGGAACAGCGCGCCGCCGACACCGGTGGCCGCGTGGCACGCCGCGCAGTTCAGCTGGTACTGCGTCGCGCCGTCGGCCAGGTCCGCGCCGTGGACATCGACGTGCGGGATCTCCGGGACCCGGTTGCCGGTCAGGCCGGTGATGTAGTCGACAAGCTCACGGATGCGTGCGGCCGAGTACCGCACGGGTCCTCGCTCGGGCGTGTCGTTCGGGTCGGCCAGCGGCATGCGGCCGGTCGAGACCCAGAAGTCGACGCCGGCGGCGCCGACCTGCGCGAGGCTTGGTCCCTTCGTGCTCCCCTGGCCGTCTGCGCCGTGGCAGATCGCGCAGTCGCTCAGGAAGACGCTCTGCACCGAGCGCCGCGGTCGCACCGCTCCGCCGTCCATCGCCGGAACCATCAGGTAGAGGACCGTCAGGGTCAGCGCGACGACACCGGCGAACGAAGCCACCCGTGCCGAGGACAGCCCCTCCAGCCCGATCGGAAGCATCGCGAGTGCGTTTCCCAAAGCCTGGCGCGCACAAACCCGATCCTGGGCGCGACCGGGACTTCTCCGGTGGCCCCTCAGCGCCGGACCGGCGCCGAGCTCAGTCCCGGTCGAGGAGACGGGTCGCGAACGGCAGCACGACCCACGCACCCACCATCACGACCGAGACGCTCGCCACGAGCAGCGCCGGCACGATGCCGTGGTACAGGAAGTCCACGACGACGGCGAACGAGAGCAGCATCGCGAGCCCGAGGAAGAACAGACCGACCCGGGTCATGACGATGCTCAACGCCAACCGCTCACCCCGGGCCGTCCGCTTGCCGAATCGGTGCATCGCCGTCGGAGTGACGAAGGCGATGACCGAGCAGGTCGCACAGACGAGCGCGGCGCCGAACCAACCCTGCTCGGACTCGTTGAGCTCGGCGAACCGCTGCGCGAACGGCACGGTCAGCAGGAACGCCAGCAGGACCTGCACGCCGGTCACGACCACCCGCAGCTCCTGAAGGAGCCCGTAGTACCGGTCCCGCAGCTCCGCCCGGTCGGCCTCGTCGTCCAGGCTGGAGGCGCCGGCCTCCGCGTCGTGCCTGAGATCTCTGGACACGGAACCCCTTCGGCCGGCCGCGATGCTCCGGAGATCCCTACCCGGCCGACGAGCCGCTCATCCCGGCCCGGGGGCCGCGACGTCCGGCCACCTGCATCACCGGCCGCGGTCGACCCGTTTCGGTTCGCCGCCGGCTCTGGTCATACTGGGGAGACCGGTTCAGCAAGCCAGCCGCTCTCGACAGCGACGCAACTCTGTTGGAGGACGGATGACTCCACCGAGCCGGCTTGCTCTGCCTGGTTCAGCACCGCCGCAGGGGCGGCCGCGGTTCGTGAACCGTCGGCGTACCAGCGCGAGCTGGCAGTGTCCACGGCCCTCACGCTTCGCGATCCTCGTCGTGCACGAGCCGCACGACGTGGTGCTGCAGCTGAGTGGCGAGCTCGACCTGGGCGGGGCCGAAGCGCTCGACGCGTGCGTCGTCGCGGTCCTCAGCGACCAACCGCGGCGCCTCGTGCTCGAGCTCTCGGCGCTCACCTTCGTCGACATCGTCGGCAGCCGGTGCTTCGACGAGAGTCGGCTCCGGGCCGAGGCAGCCGACGTCCAGCTCATCCTCGACTCTCCGAGCCATGCGGTGCGACAGGTGCTGGAGCTCCGCGGCCAGCTCGACGCGTTCCGGATTCGCTGACGCCGGGCGCGTGGGGACGGGCCCGTTCTTGGACCCGTCCCCACTTGATGCCCGGCCCGGTGCACCGGACCGCGCACCCATTTTCCATTGTGGCCGGTCGGTCGCTCGGAGGCGCGGTCCGCGCATCAACCCTCGCGTCAGGAGTCGGGCGGCAGCTCACCGGTGGAGGCGACCTCGGACGCAACGTCCCGAAGCTTGCGGTTCAGCTGCTGTGACGCGAACCGCAGCTCGTCGAACGCGCGCTCCGAGGTGATGTGCTCCGTCGACATCAGAATGCCCTTCGCCTGGCCGATGAGGTCTCGGCTCGCGATCGCGGCCTTCAGGTTCGCTTCTTCACGTGCGCTGGACAGCGCGACGCCCGCGTGCGCGGCGAAGACCGAGCCGATGGCGAGCGCCTCTTCGGCGAATGCCTTCGGCTGCATCGAGTAGAGGTTCAACGCACCCATGGTGTCCTCCTCCGCGAAGAGCCGGATGCCCAGCATGCTCGTGACGCCGGTCTCCGCATGGGCGCGCGACGAGAACCGTGGCCACCGGGGATCGCAGGCCAGGTCTCCGGATCCGAAGACCTCGTGCTCGCGGATCGCGTCGAGACACGGTCCCTCGCCGGTCTCGTACTGGATCGCGTCCACCCGGGCGGGCAGCTCGCCGGTCCCGGCCGCGGTCCTGGGCGTGCGCCCCTCGACCAACGTGACCGCGGCGAGATCGCAGCCTTCGATCGTTCGCACCGCGAGCGTGACGATCGTGTCGAGCGTCTCCTCGACGTCGTTCGCGGCGAGCAGGGTTCGCGCGATGGTCCCGAAGGTCTCGGCCAGCTCGACCCGGTCGGAGTGCGGCATGTCGCCCTCCCGGTAGACCGGCAAAGTCTACCGCTGACCCAGGAAGGTTCTCCCAGGACGAGAGCGATCACGTCGACGAGGACGGTTCGGCCGCGAGGTTCGGTCGCCACCGCGCTTGAGCACGCGCGTCGGGCTTCGCGATACTGATCACCGGTTGAACCACCAGCCGCCTCCGGACGAGTGAAGCGACCTTCGAGGAGGGCGGACGGATGAGCGACGTCGCCGATTTCGATGGGTCGTGGTCGGCCCGGGCGGAAGCGGCGGACGTCTGGTTGCTCGCCGAGACCGTGCACTCCGGAGACGGTGCGACCGTCGCGGTCCGCGGCGAGCTCGACATGGCCTCGGCGCCGGCCCTCGCTTCCCGACTGCGCGAGCTGACGACCCTCCCGATCGGATCACTCACCCTCAACATGGCCGGCATCGCGTTCATGGACTCGTCCGGCCTGCGCGTCCTGAACGAGTGCCGCAGCGAAGCCGAAGCGGGCGGGATGCCCTTCTCGCTCGAGGACGTGCCGCCCGTGGTGCAGAGGATCCTGGACGTCACCGGGATGGCCGAGCTGTTCCGATGGACGCCGCCGGCCTAGGGCCTCGGCGTCCTCTGATCTGCCCGGTACTCGATCGGGTGATCGCCGCCGAGGTCCATGAACCGCTCGTTGATCGCGTGCGCGATCAGGTCATGCTCGGTCGCGCTCAGGGGCACGGAACCTGAGAGCTCACGGCGCAGCGTGTCCCGCGCCGCCAAGCCGCCGAGGGCCAGATAGGCGAGCCACAGCTGGTCCAGGGTCATTCCGGCCAGCTGACGGCCGGTGTCGAGCTCGGATCGGCCCGCATCAGTCACCACGGACCGGACCTACCCGACGGAGCGTGACCAAAACACGCCTGCGCGGCGAGGGCCGTGGAAATCGCGAGGAAGGGTGTAAGTTCCTGGGACCCGTCGGCCACCCTCCTTCAACAGTGCAGGGACCCGTGACTGACCTGTAGTCACGGATTGGCCACGTCGTGCAAGAGCCATTGGTCGACGCGCTCGACGCCGTACGTTCCTACGTCGCGGGCAGAGAACCCCTGTCCGACACCCTGTACCAGGTCGCGCGCATCGCCACGAGCGCACTCCGGGCGGACATGGCGGGCCTGACCCTCCTCTACCCGGACGGCCAGGCCCGAACGGCCGTGTCGACCTCAGAGGAGGCGAACACGGTCGACCAGGCCCAGTACGACTCGAACCGCGGACCGTGCCTCGAGGCGTTCCGCACCAAGACCCAGATGCGGGTCGACGACACCACCAGCGACGGGCGCTGGCCGGAGTACGCGGCGGCCGCGGTCGCCCACAACGTCCGCAGCTCGCTGTCGTCGCCGCTCATCGTCGCCGGCGACGGGATCGGCGCGCTGAACCTCTACAGCTCCAATCCCGGCCAGTTCACCGACGACGACGCCGACGACGTCGCGCTGTACGCCGCGCAGGCTGCGGTCGCGCTCGCCAACGCCCAGGCCTACTGGGAGCAGGCGAGCCTCGCCGAGGGGCTGGCCACGGCCATGGAGTCCCGCGCGACGATCGAGCAGGCGAAGGGCGTCATCATGGCGACCTCGGGCGTCTCGGCCGACACGGCGTTCGACCTCCTCAGGCGACAGTCGCAGGCCGAGAACCGCAAGCTGCGCGAGGTCGCCGCCGAGATCGTCGCCCGCCAGCGGCGCGGCGACCGCATCGAGACCTCCGACTAGCGGCAACGTCTCGTCGCCGGTCGCTTCCAGATTCTGGCGACACGACCCGGAACGAACGCGTCGACATCCGGTGAACAGGCCCCATCGGGCGATAGACGATGTGTGCCCCACTCGGTATGGTCGTGCTGCGAACGGTTGAGGCCCCAGCCGCGCGACTCGTACCGGCTGGAGCAGATCCATGACCGATCTCCGACCCGGGAGCCGTCCGGACCCCGACCCCGCATCGGAGTGGGTGGGGTTCTTCACCGAAGCCCGGCATGGCAGCGGTGTCGTGGTCTCGGTCACCGGTGAGCTCGACATCGCCACGGCGCCGCTGCTCCACCGGCGCCTGTGCGAGCTGCTGTGCCTGCCCATCGACTCGCTGACCGTCAACCTGGCCGGCGTCACCTTCATGGATTCCACCGGGCTTGCCGTGCTCGTCCGGCTCCTTCCTGAGGCCGACGATCGCGACGTGCCGTTCGCGCTCGCATCCGTGCCGCACTGCGTGCAGCGGGTTCTGGAAGTGACCGACACCGACGGTCTCTTCGACATTCGCTAGCGCTCGAGCCGGAACCGGTTTGACGTTCGGGCCTCTCGGGGTACCCGCGCGCGTCAGATCAAACTTCGCCGCCCCGTAGGAGGACGTATGTCCGACCCGACTGGCCCGACCCTCGACGAGGAGGGGATCCCCGACCTCGAGGGTCCGCTGAGCGAGAAGGAGCTCACCGGCGATGCCCAGGAAGGCGTGATGCCGCCGGGAAACCGTGCTCACGTCGAATCGGATTGGGGGATCACCACTGACGAGCAGAGCCGGAGCGAGCCACTCGACATCCGAACGGCTCACGAACGACCCGACATCGGCGAGACCGATCCGGTCGACGAGGTCGCGAGGGATCTCGGTCTCGACGCCGCCAGCCGCGAGTCCGACGATCCGGCCGACCAGATCGGCCGGGATGGGTCGGACCTACCGCCGGGCGAGGAGCTCGTCGGCGACGACCTGCTCGACGACGAAGAGGATGAAGAGATCGCCGAGGCCGTCGCGACCGATCCACTCGAGGGCCGCAGCGCGGAAGAGGCCGCACTCCATGTCGTGGACGACGACGAGCTCTGAGCGGGGCCCCGGCGTCGCGACCTCCGGTGCGGTCCGACCGGTGGTCGGCGCCGACGACGACTACGACCGGCTGCTGGAGCTGGTCGGCACGCGGCGGATCGTGCTGATCGGCGAGGCGACCCACGGCACCCACGAGTTCTACCGGGAACGAGCCCGGATCACCCGTCGCCTCATCGACGAGCTCGGCTTCCATGCCGTCGCCGCCGAGGCGGACTGGCCGGATGCGTACCGCGTGAACCGCTACGTCATGGGACTCTCCGACGATCGCGATGCGGAGCAGGCGCTCTCGGACTTTCGCCGCTTTCCCGCGTGGATGTGGCGGAACCGCGATGTCGTCGAGTTCGTCGAATGGCTCCGAGGTCGGAACGGGAAGGAAGCGAGTCCCGCGACGAAGGCTCGCTTCTACGGATTGGACCTGTACAGCCTGCAGGCTTCGATCGAGGCGGTGGTCGGCTACCTGGAGCACGTCGATCCGGCGGAGGCCCACCGCGCTCGGGAGCGTTACGCCTGCTTCGATCACGTCGGCCGCGAAGGGCAGGCCTACGGCTACGCGATCGCGTACGAGGAAGCGCTTCCTTGCGAGGGCGAGGTCGTGGCACAGCTGATCGAGCTGCATCAGCACGCCGACGCGTACCTCCGACGGGACGGCTGGGTCGCCGAGGACGAGCAGTTCTTCGCCGAGCAGAACGCGCGCGTCGTCCGCGACGCGGAGCGGTACTACCAGCAGATGTACCGCGCCGAGGTCTCGTCGTGGAACCTGCGCGACCAGCACATGGCCGCAACGCTCGACGCGTTGGTCGAACATCTCGACCGGCAATTCGGTCAGGCGAAGGTCGTCGTCTGGGAGCACAATTCGCACGTCGGGGACGCCCGCGCGACGGGCATGGGGGAACAAGGAGAGCTGAACGTCGGCCAGCTCGTTCGGCAGCGCTACGGCGACGACTGCCTGCTCGTCGGGCAAACGACCTTCGACGGCGAGGTCACTGCCGCGACGAGCTGGGGCGACCCACCAGAGCGCAAGCGCGTACGGCCGGCACTCGACGCGAGCCATGAAGCCCGGCTTCACGCGGTGGCCGAGCCCGCCTTCTGGGTGCCGACCGATCACCCGGCGCTGCAGGACGCGCTCGGATCGCGCCGGCTGGAGCGCGCCATCGGCGTGATCTACCGGCCCGCGACCGAACGTCAGAGCCACTACTTCGACGCGCTGATGTCGCAGCAGTTCGATGTCGTCATCCATTCGGACACGACGCACGCGCTCGCACCGCTCGAGCGGAGCGCGCCCTGGGACCGGGGCGAGCCGGCCGAGACCTCACCGAGCGGAATCTGATCCGGCGGGAGGGATCGTGGCCGAGCGCCTCCATGACCGTCGTGACGCCGGCCGTCGGCTGGCGTCGCGACTCGCGGCGAACCGCCACGGTCGGCCCGTGGTGCTCGGACTGCCGCGAGGCGGGATCCCGGTGGCCTACGAGGTCGCCCGTGCCCTCGACGCGCCGCTCGATGTCCTCATCGTGCGCAAGCTGGGCCTTCCGGCTCAACCCGAGCTGGCGATGGGCGCCATCGGCGAAGGCGGCACCGAGGTCCTGAACCCCGATGTCGTCTCGGCTGCGCGGGTGACCGAGGCGGAGCTGCGGCGGGTCGAGGAGCGCGAGCGGGTCGAGCTGGAACGTCGCGCTCGTACCTACCGCGGCAGCCGCCCCCAGCTCGAGCTGCGGGATCGGGAGGTGATCATCGTCGACGACGGCCTCGCCACCGGGGCCACGGCCCGCGCCGCGGTCCGGGTCGTCCGCGAGCTCGGCGCCCGGCGTGTCGTGCTGGCGGTCCCCGTGGCCCCGGCCGAGACCGCCCGGCAGCTGAGCGACGAGGCCGACGAGGTGATCGCGCTGTGGACCCCTCGAGACTTCCGGGCGCTCGGCGAGTGGTACGACGACTTCGGGCAGACGTCCGACCGGGAGGTCACTGAGCTGCTCGATCGGGCCGCGTCCTCGGACCGTGCCGCGGATGCCGGCGCGCCGGTCGTGGGCGATCGCCCGCCGGTCGACACCGAGGTCACGATCCAGGCCCGCGCCGCTGAGCTGCCCGGCCATCTCACCGTCCCCGTGACCTCGCACGGCATCGTGCTGTTCGCGCACGGAAGCGGCAGCGGACGGCACAGCCCGCGCAACGTCGCCGTCGCCGAGACCCTGCACCGAGCGGGCTTCGGCACGCTCCTGTTCGACCTGCTCACCGATCACGAGGCTCGAGACCGGGCCAACGTGTTCGACGTCGAGCTGCTGGCCGGTCGGCTCGGCGACGCAACGGCGTGGTTGCGATCGCGACCAGGGTGTGGCGACTTCCGGATCGGCTACTTCGGCGCGAGCACCGGCGCCGCCGCTGCGCTGCTCGCCGCCGCGCAGCTCCCGAACGACGTCGATGCCGTCGTGTCACGCGGAGGCCGGCCCGACCTCGCCGGTGCGCGCCTGGCCGACGTGCGGGCACCGACGCTGCTCATCGTCGGCGAGCTCGACCGTGAGGTCCTCGCGCTCAACCGGGACGCGGCGCGCCGGCTTCGCAGCGAGCACGCGATCGAGATCGTGCCCGGGGCCACGCACCTCTTCGAGGAGCCGGGAACGTTGGCGCGAGCGGCCGAGCTCGCCATCGCCTGGTTCCGGCGCCACCTCGCCTGATCCGCGGTCGCCGGCGGACCGCAGGTCTCACCCGCGGGCTTCGCGGGTGCAGATGGATCCGGGGATGGCCTCCCTAGCGCGGGGAGATCAGCGTGTACCGAAGGATCCGACTCTTGTGTGTGACCTTCGATGCGGAGGACCCGGAACGACTCGCCGACTTCTGACAGGACCTCCTCGCGGATTTCTGGTCCTGCTCGACCTGAGGAAAATGAGTTCTGTCTCGGACCGGAGGGCACCTGGGCCGTCGACGCCGACGGCCGAGCCCACTCCCTGGACTTCGCCTGAGCGGGGCGGGGCTGCGGTCAAGCGGTGGATCCCGGCGGGATCGGCGCGCCGAACTCCGGGCGTTCGTATCCGCCGGGCTTGTCGGGCGAGCGGTGCGCGGGTCGTTGCGGTCTGACGTTCTGCTCCTTGAGCCCGGTTCGGGTGCCGGACCAGGGTGCGGGCGGTGCGAGCACGCGGTCGGCCCAGCGGTAGGCGAGGCTCTCGTAGTTGACCCGCCAGCCGCGAAAGTGGGGCCAAGCCTCCTCGGCGTCGCGCTCGGTGTCGAACCCGACTTCGTGCAGCAGCCCCACGGCGGCGGCGAATTCCTCGACCGTGAGCTGGAGCCGGGAATCGGGCATCGGATCTCGGTCGAACTCCCAGCCGATGCCCTCGGAGATGCGTTGGAGCGCCGTGAACCCCATTCGGAGTGAGAGCCGCGCCTGCGACGGTGCGGTGGTCGGGTTGAGCGCAAGATGCATCGCGGCGGCGTCGAGCACCGAGAGCAGTCCGACGATCCACGACGACCACGGGTCCGGTGAGCGGAACAGGAGGAGCACCGGATAGGTCGTGTGCGATTCGGAGACCTCCGCGGCCCACTGCTCCCACCGGTCGTAGAACTCCGGAAGTGAGTCGAGGATGCCGACGAGCTGGTGCCGGATGAGGATCTCGGGTCCCCACGACGGCTCGCCGGCGCGGCTCGCAAGCATCGTGATGAGCGATTCCCGACGATTGAATGCTGCGTAGAGCGCGGGCAGATACGCGATCTGGAGTGCGATCACGATGAAGCCCGACGCCGCGGCGAACGTCGTGATCGTGTCGTTGGTCGCCGACGCGGAGCGTGCCGCGCCGAGGGTGAACACCGCGGCGCCGACCTGGCTCATGGCGGCGCTGAGATCGTGCGTGTAGGGAACGAGCATGACGACGCACGCCACCCACAGCAGGAAGAGCCACACCACGAGCTGAGCGAGCAGCGCGACCGCACCGACCGGCGCGAGCACGGCATCCTTGCCTTCGTAGGTGCGCGCCAGCCGAGAAACTCGGATGAAGATCCAACGAGTCGCGCGGTTCACCGCGACCGACAGGCGCCCCGGACCGCGCAGCGCACGGGGGACGACCACGGTGGAGACGATGATCGTCCACGTGATGACGACCAGCACGATCCCGATCAACAGGCCCAGCCACACCGGCATGAGTCGATCTTGCCGCACCCACAGCTCGAACGCGCTTGATCGCCTCGTCCCCGTCTGCACCCGGCTGCTCGACGCCGCGGCCGCTTCGGGCGGGATCCCCCGAGATGGATGCCTACGAGCTGCTGCGGGGTGTCGTTGCGCCTCCGGCGATCGCGCTGCTCGTCGCCGCCGGCGTCGCGCTCGTCACACGGCGTGCGGGTGCGGTCGACTCGAGCCGGGTGCACCCGAGCTGAGGGCTTGGGGGCGGCCATGCGTCCTCACCGTGGGATCGGGCCGTCGACGATCGCGACGAGGATCCCGATCGCTCCGGCGGTGAGGAGCGTGGTCACCACCGCGCGTCGCAGCGCGAGGAGGAGGATCGCGGCGGCCGCGAGGACGGCGAACTGCCATGGTTCGACGAGCGCGAGCGCGAGGGGGATGGCCGAGCCGAGGATCGCGCCGATCGCGGCAGGTCCGGCGCCGTCGAGGAACGTCCGGGCATGTCGATTGGAGCGGAGCCGATCGAAATGGTGCGCGCCGACGACGACGAAGAGAAACGACGGTGCGAACGCGACCGCGGCGGCGAGGAGACCGCCGCCGACCCCGAAGGCGGCGTAGCCCACGACCGCGACGGTCTGCACGACCGGGCCGGGCGTGACCTGACCGAGCGCGACCGCGTTGAGGAACTGCCCGTTGGTCATCCAGTGGTACCGGTGAACGGCGTCGGCCTGCATGAGGGGGATGATGACGAAGCCGCCGCCGTAGGACAGGGCGCCCACCTTGAACGCGACCCAAACCAGAGAGGCGAGACCACCCGCGGCAGCACTGACACCGACGAGAACCGCCGGTGTGAACGCGGTGCGGTTCATCCCGTCAAGGTTCGTGCGCCGGGCCAGGAGCTCGACGCCGCCACAGGCAAGCAGGACCAGCACGAGCCACGGTCCGAGGGTCGCGGCCGAGACCGTTCCGAACGCGAGATAGCAAGCCCAGCGGATGCGGCCGGCGCGGTGTGCCCGTCGCCAGCTCGCGGGCACGAGACCCCACCCGGCGCGCACCGCCACTGCCGCGACGGCAGCCCCGGCACCCGCGCCGGCGCCGCGCACCCAGGGCGGGGGCGCGCCAGAGAGGAAGAGCGCGGCGAGCGCGAGGATCAGTGCGAGGCCCGGAACGATGAACATGACACCACCGACGACCGCGCCGGCGCGGCCCCGTACTCGGCGGGCGCAGTAGATCGCGAGCTGCGTCGACGCGGGCCCGGGCAGCAGGTTGCACGCGGAGACCGCGTCTTCGAACTCGTCCGCAGTCAACCAACACCGGCGTTCGACGCACAGATCGCGCAGCAGCGCGATGTGGGTCGGTGGGCCACCGAAGCCGATGCAACCGATCCGGCCCCACTCGCGCGCGACCGTCCGCAGCGCCGGCATCGAGTCCGGCGTTGCCGCGTTCGGATCGGTCAACGGGCGGCGGGTTGGAAGAGCTCGATCGGGTTGCCGGACGGGTCGTCGAACAGCACCTGCGAACCGCCCGGTCCGACGACGATGTCATTGCGGAAGGGAAGTCCGGCGTCTCGGAGCCGGTCGGTCTCGGACGCGATGTCGTCGACGACGAGGTGAATCCGGTTCCAGCCGCCGGGCACCGGTTGGCGGCCGTCGGGCATCGCTCGGCCGGCCGAGCTCGCGGGCCCGCTCAGCAAGAGACGCAGTGGACCGCGGGCGACGTCCGCGAACGCGGGCGCCGCGCTCGTGAGGAGCGTGAATCCGAGATGGGTTGTGTAGAAGTCGACGGCTGCATCGACGTCGTCGACCATGTACCTGACGTTCACGAACTCGTCAGTCATGCGTACGACCTCCTCGGTCGGGGTTGAGTGATCACGGGCAGCAGGAACCGCACCCGGGTCTCGATCGCCTCAGCGGTCTTCTTGAAGGCCGGGAGCGTTTGCCGATTCGTCGTCCCGGCGCTCGAAGGATCGGCCATGCTCCAGTGCGCGGCACAGGGATGGCCGGGGAGCTCCGGGCACACCTCGCGCACTCGATCGCAGAGCGTGATCACGTGATCGAAGTGCTGCCGCAGGAACTGGTCGAGGTGCTTGGAACGCTGCGTGCTGATGTCGATGCCCCGAGCCCGCATCACCCGCACCGCGTTCGGATGGAGCGGCTTGGGATTGCTCCCCGCACTGAAGGCGCGAACGCGAGGCCCGGCTTGCGCGCTCAGAAAGGCCTCGGCCATCTGCGACCGCGCGCTGTTGCCGGTGCACAGGAACAAGACCCGCGGAACCCGCCGGGAGCTGCGACCCGGCCCATCGCTCCGACCATCGGGCGTTGCAAGTGATAGCCCGGGATGCAAAGCCGCACCGGTTGCCGCGATCATCTCGCCGCACCGGGCGAGATCGAGTGAGTAGTAGGCGTCACGGCCGTCCGCCGAGCTCCGGCGCACTCCTACGACGCCCCCGGCACGCAAGCGACCCAGGTGATACGAGACCAGGCTCTGAGGCTCCCCGGTCGCGGCCGTCAGCTCACGGACCCGGCGATCGCTCATCGCCAGCTCCGCCAGCAGCCGCCAGCGCAACGGGTTCCCGGCCAGCTCCACGAAGACGGGCAGCGTCGACGGCGGCCCTGCGGCAAGCACGGTGGAGACGGTAGAGCGCCTGGCAGATTCAATCAACTGAGATTGATCAATACCGGAGCGATGCCAAACCGATCCAGGCGTGCCCCACCGCGCGACTGGGCATCCTCCTCGCCACGCGGACCGACGGGTTCAAGGTCGAGCGCCCGGCACCGCGTGAAGCGGCAACGGTCCCGCGCGCCGGCCGCCCCTCAGGCGACGGCCTGGAAGAACTGGGTCCAGCGGTCGCGGTCGACGAAGCCGTAGTGGCCGGCGCCCGGCCAGACGTGCGTGGTGCAGTCGGGCAGCCGGTCGGCGAGGTGGAGCGGCATCTCGGGGTCGAGCATGTCGTCGGCCTCGCCGTAGAACAGCTCGACGTGGTGCGTGATGTCTTCCGGTCGGAAGCCCCAGTCCCAGAGCGCCATCATCATCTCGTACATGCCTTCGCCACCCTGGATCATCCCGGCGGTGAAGGACGCCTCGAACATCTCGCGTTGCGCTGGGTCCCCGAGGAACGTTTCGCGATCCGATTCGTCGTCCTTGACCGTGGTCTCGACGAAGCTCGGGATGTCCTTCTCGGCCTTCTTGGCCGAGTAGTCCGACGCCCACTTGATGAGATGGTGGAGGTGGTGGATCTTCGCGAGGAGCTTGAGATCCTTGTTGATCATGAGCTTGCCCATGCCCTTCTCGTCCAGCGGGGCGACGGGTGAGGCGAGCACGATCTTGGTGACCCGGTCCGGCATCCGGTAGGGAATCGCGAGCGCGTGGGGCGAGCCTCCCGAGTGGCCCGCGACGGCGAGCCGACCGAGGTCCAGCGCGTCGGCGAGCTCTTCCATGTCCTTGCCCCAGTCGACCATCTTGCGGCCCGGCTGGGGCGACGATCCACCCACACCGGGCTGGTCGGCGGCGATCACCCGTACCCCGAGTGATGCAGTCAGCGCGTCGTCGGGGTTGCGGATCAGCGCGGAGTCCGAGAGCCCGTGGTTGAAGATGACCGGGGTGCCCCCGGGATCCCCGTACTCGTCGTACGCGAGGTCACGGCCGTCTGAGAGCTTGAGGTTCTTCACGGTGTGCTTCTCCCTCGGCGCGGGTCGACTCTCGTGGTGATCGTCCGGCATGGCGGACCCATTGAGGGGTATCGCCCCGCGCCCCGTGATTGCGGGACTCCCGCGGCCAGGATCGTGCTGACGGTCCCGCTCGCGTCACTCCGGCGCGGGCTCCGTCGGTGCTCCGTACGGGGGCGCTTCGACCGCGGAGGCGGTGACGGGCGCGGCCGGGACCATCGCGGGAGGGCGTCGGCCGGCGCGCCACGCCGCCCGTGAGAGTGCGCCCAGCCCGTAGATGCAGACCAGCACCCACACGATGAACCCGAGCCCGGGGATGAGCGCGGCGGCGCGCAGGATCCCGAACCCGGCGAAGAACGCTCCGATGCGTCCACCGGCGCTCGGGCTCTTGACCATCAACCGCCCGAGGACGAGCGAGCTCGCGACGTAGCCGAGCGGAGCGAGGACGTTCAGCGCCGACACGATCTCGAGCCCGAGCGGGATCCCGACGATCGTGACCAGGACCAGTCCGCCGACGATCGGCCCGAGGATGCCGATGAGCGCGCCCCACCCGAGCGTCGGCCAGAACCTCCGTCCCGCGGCCGCGGTGGCGTCGGCGGCACGCGGGAAGAGCAGGAGGAACAGCAAGCCCAGGATCGCCACCGACACCGTGACCGCGATCCACAGATAGACCAGGAACGCCAAGAGGAACCCGGCGAACAGGTTCCCGACGTTGAGCGTCTTCACACTGCCGCGCACGGTGCCGGGAGCGACGTTCGGCGCTCGTCGCGACTTGACGTCACCCTTCACCCGAGCGCCGTCGCGAATGGTGACGCGGTCTCGCAGCGCGACGACGTCGCCGTCGACGCGACCGGTGATCAGGACATCGCCGCTCACGACGAGGACGTCTCCGGTGACGTGCCCGCGGACGACGAGACGGCCGTCTCCGACGAAGACGTCGTCGTCGACCGTGCCGTTGATCGTGGCCGGCCCATCGATGGACACGACCGGGCCCTTCACGACCTCGTCCGAAGCAACCACGACCCCGCCGCTGACGCTGATGCGCCGGTCAGTTCGAGGTGAGGGGTTCCCCAGCGCGCCCGCCGGCGCAGCAGACGCGGCCAGGACGACGACGGTGAGCGCGAGCCCGGCAAGCAGCTTGCGATGCATGCGGTTTCCTCCCCTGCCGTGGATCGCGTGAGCCTCGCACGTGGAGCTGGGCGCGTAAAGGCCTCAGCGCGTGAGCACGGGTCGCCGATGCATGCGCGGTCCTACTTGGATCGCGCCCCGCTGGCGTCACCGGCTGGTGAGCGCCTCCGTCAGGCCTTCGAGGTCCTCGACGGTGACCGTCAGCGCAGAATGGCCCTTGCGCCTGAGCGGTGAAGGCACCTTCTCGTGGAAGTGGATGCACACACCCGCGTTCGCGTTCGTGCCGAACGTGAGCCCGTCGTCCTTCATCGAGCCGCGCGCGCCGGCGGCCGTCCACCAGCGGTAGCTCCGGGTGATGTGGGCGCCGTCGACGTTGCCGAGCGGGGTCTCGAGCTTGAGGAACCCGAACGTCGCTCGCAGCCGACCGTCGTCGGTGAGGGTGACGCCGTCCTTCCCTGGACGGACGCCGAAGACACCCCAGAACGCGAGCAGCCGCTTGTCGAACGAGTACCCGTAGAACGTCGTCATGCGTCAGATCTGCGCACCGTCGAGCAGCAGGTCGACGGTGATGTTGCCGCGCGTGGCGTTGGAGTACGGGCACACCTGGTGAGCATCCCGGACAAGTCCGGCGGCCGTCTCTCGGTCGTCGACCGACGGCAGCGCGACGTCGAGGGTGACGGCGATCTGGAATCCGCCGTCGCCGGTCGGGGACAGGCTGACCGCCGAGTCGATCGTGGCGTCGCCGGCGTCCAGGCGACTGCGCCGGGCGACGGCAGCGAGGGCGCCTTCGAAGCACGCCGCGTACCCGACGGCGAAGAGCTCCTCCGGGTTCGTCCCACCGCCCGGTCCACCCATCTCCTCGGGGACGCGAATGTCCACCTCCAGCTCGCCGTCGCTGGTACGCCCATGGCCGTTGACGCGCCCGCCGGTCACCCGGGCGTGCGCCGTGTAGAGCACCTTCGTCATCGCGATGCTTCCTTTCCGTCCGGGATGGCGGCGTCGATGAGCATCCCGGCTATGGCAGTCGCCAGCGTGGCCGTACCCGGGTTGCGATCCATCCACGCCGAGATCCCCGCGCCGTCGTAGACCAGCACGAGCTGCCCGGCGAGCGCTTCCGGGTCCGCGGCGCCGGCTTCGTTCGCGAGGTCGTGGAACAGTGACCGCAACCAGGCGCGGTAGGTCTCCGTCAATTCCTGGACGCTCGACCCGTCGGCGACCTCGGCGTTGGCGCCGACGAAGGCACAGCCGCGGAAGCCGGGTTCGTCGAACAGCAGCCCTTGAACCTCGAACACGCCGAGCAATCGCGCTCGGGCGGTCTCGTAGCGCGCGGCGAGCTCCCGGATCATCAGCTCGCGGACACGCTCGTGGCGCGCGGTCAGGTACGCGCGGACGAGCCCGTCCTTGCTGCCGAAGAGCGTGTACAGCGTGGCCTTCGCGACGTTGGCACGCGCCACGATCCGATCGACGCCCACGGTGTGCACGCCCTCGGCGTAGAAGAGCTCGCCGGCGGCGGTCAGGAGCCGCTCTCGTGCGGGGATCTGCTCGGTGGCTGATGCGGTCGGCACGGGGTTGACATTACCAGAACGGTCTGTACAGTCGGTCGGACAGAACGGTATGTTCACTCCGAATGGTGGTCGCTCCACCCGGCGTGACCGGCCCGCCGCGAGACCATCGAGAAGGGACTCGACATGGACGGACGACGAGACCTCGAAGGTCTTCGCGCACTGGTCACCGGTGCGTCCTCCGGCATCGGGAGGGCCGTGGCCGAGGAGCTCGCCCGGCAGGGCGCGGAGGTCGTCGTGCACGGACGTGACGCCGACCGAGGCGAGGCCGTCGTCGACACCATCGCCGCGGACGGCGGCAAGGCGCACTTCGTCGCCGCCGACCTGAGCGACCCGGTCCAGCTCGACGAGCTGGTCGAGCAGGTCGGCCCGGTCGACGTCCTCGTCAACAACGCGGGGTTCAGCTGGTTCGGGCCGACTGCGGATCTCGACGGGGCGACCTTCGACCGGCTCTTCGCCGCGAACGTCCGAGCGCCGTACTTCCTCGTTGCGGCCTTGGCCCCGCAGATGGCCGCCCGGGGCCGCGGCGCCATCATCAACCTCAGCAGCATGGCCGGACAGATCGGCCTGGCCGGCGCCGCCGCCTACGGCGCGACGAAGGCCACGCTCGCGTCGATGACCCGTTCGTGGGCCGCCGAGTTCGGGGCCGCCGGGGTGCGCGTCAATGCGATCGCCCCCGGTCCGGTCTTCACCGGCGGCGCGACTCCCGAACGCATCGAGGCCCTCGGCGACACGACCCTGCTGGGCCGGGCGGCCGAACCCCGCGAGATCGCCGAGGTCGTCGCGTTCCTGGCGTCTCCGAAGGCCAGCTACATGACGGGCGCCGTGATCGCCGCCGACGGCGGTCGCACCGCGGTCTGACAGCGCCGGGCGACCTCAGGGGGTCGTCGTGACCGGCACCGCAACCAGAGAAGGGACCGCCGACCATGCGGACCAACCTGTTCGGGATCTCCGTCGACTGCGCCGACGCCGCGGCCGTGGCCCGCTTCTGGGGCGCCGTCCTCGGTCGGCAGGTCGCGGACGCCGCCACCTCCGAGAATGCCGTGCTGCTCGCCGACGACACCGCGACCAGCGGACCACGCCTTGCGTTCCACCAGGTGCCCGAAGCGAAGGTCGTCAAGAACCGACTCCACATCGACCTCGTCAGCGACAGCTTCGACGCCGACACCGAACGCTTGGTGAGCCTCGGTGCTCAGAAGCTCCGCGACATGGAGCGTGGCAACGCGCGCTGGACGACCTTCGCAGACATCGAAGGCAACGAGTTCGACCTCATCGCCGGAGAACGACGCGATTGACGTCCACCGGCAAGGTCATGCTTCGCGCGGAGCTCCAGAGTCAGCCGCCCTTGGGAAATGAGTAGGACTTCACGGTCTTGGACTCGTAGTTGACCTTCAGCGCCTTGAGCGCGCCCGGAACCGCCGCGTCGACCGCGAAGATCGTGGTCTGCTCGGGTGGGACCCGCTGGTCGGGCGGGCCGTACTTGTAGGTGCCGGCCAGGCCGAGCGTGTCGACGGTCCCGAGCCCGTTGAGCGCCTTCTTGATCCCGGCGTGGCTGAGATCGCCGAGCGCGACCGCCTTCTCGAGGAGCTTGCTGACGGTGAGCGCCTGCGCGTAGCCGAACGCGAAGTACAGGTCCGGCTTCTGGTCCGGCTTGTACTTGGCGACGTCGGCGAGCATCTGCTTCATGCCGGGCGAGCTCAGGTCGCCCCACTGGGGACCTTGCGCGGCGAGCCAGAAGTGCTTCGTGACGTAGTCGCCGGTGGACCCGGACGACAGGAGCGACACCCACGTCGGTGCCTGGCCCATCCAACGCACGTCGAGCGCCTGCCCGGCCGCCGCACCCATCGTCGGGATGGTCGCGGTCGGGAGCGCAACGAGCCACACCGCGTCGCAGCCGCTTCGCACCTCCTGCAGCTGCGCGGTCAGGTCGGTCGACGCCGCCGGGAACTCCGCCACCTTGCCCAACTTGAAGTCGAGCTTCGATGCCGCGAACTTCACGCCGTCCAGCCCGGCCTGGCCGTAGAGGTCGTCCGAGCGGATGACGCAGAGCGTCTTGCCCTTGCCGCCCCCCTGGTTGACCCAGTAGTCGAGGCCGTTGATCGCCTCGATCTGGTACGGAGCCGCGACGGGGAGCAGGTTCGGATCCCGCACCCACTGCGCGTCGAGCGTGGCGGGCGAGGCCACCATGTCGTCCTGGCGCATGGGGGTGAGCAGGGCGTTGGTGATGTCGGTGCCGAGCACCTGGGCGAGCATCGCAACGCTGTCGCGGAGGTCCGAGTAATTCTGTTGCGCGGTGTTCGAGTTGTACGCGCTGTCGCGCACCTCGAGCTTGACCTTGTACTTGCCGGCGATCCCCCCCTTCGCGTTGAGTGCATCGAAGTAGACCTGGTTGCCCGCGGTGAGCGGGATGCCGATGATCGAGGCGATGCCCGTCTGCGGCGAGATGGCGCCGACGGTGATCGTCTTGCCGTCGAACCCGGTGGCGGTGGCCGGCGCGCCCGGCTTGCCGCCGCTCGATCCGGCGGACTGGCCCCGCCCGCCCCCGCCGCACCCGACCGCTACCACGGCGAGAACGACGAGCACGATCAACAGGCCGCGCGCACGCGTATGCACGTTCATCGGCGTCACCTCCACAGTCTCACCGGCACGCGAGCGCCGGCCGGGCCACTCGAACGTGTTCCCAATGCGCTCACGAGGGAAACGGCCACGACGTCACGAACGCCTTGGCCCGCTGCCACACCGCCGCGAGACCACGCGACTCGAACAGCAGGAACAGGACGATCAGCAGGCCGTACAGCAGCTGGTTGAGCTGGAAGACGGTGACGATGCCGTCGGTGGCGGTCGGGCTGCTCTTGACCAGCGGGATCGCAATCGACTGGTTGGCCTGCTGGATCACGTTGGGGAGCCCGACCACGACCAGCGCCCCGACGACCGACCCGCCGATGGTCCCCATCCCGCCGACGATGATCATCGCCACGTACGTGATCGAGAGCAGCAAGCCCGGTGCGCCGCCGAAGTCGCCCGGGTTCACGAACTGCTGGACCACACCGAAGAGGCCGCCGGCCACCGCGGCCAGAGCACTCGAGACCACGAACGCGCCGACCTTGTAGCGCGCCACGTTGACCCCGACGATCTCGGCCGCGACGTCCTGGTCGCGCACCGCTTGCATCGCTCGCCCCGGTCGCGTGCGCACCAGGTTCTTCGCCAGCAGCGCGGTCAATGCAACGATCAGCCAGACGAGCCAGAACAGGCCCTGTCGGCGCGACCACACCTGCCCGAAGAGGTGGAGATCTGCGAAGTCGAGCGGGCCGATCGACACCGGTGCCGCGGTCGCGGTTCCGGCGTGACCACCCGTGAGGCTGTCCCAGTTGTTGAAGATCAGGTTGCCGATGTAGAGCAGACCGATCGTCACGATCGCGAGGTAGTTCCCGCGCAGCCGCAGCGCGAACGGTCCGATGAGGCCTCCGATCAGCCCGCCGATGATCGCGCAGAGCGGGAGCCACACGAGCAGCGGCATCTGTTGCTGGACGCCGAACCACGCGGCCACGTACGCGCCGACGCCGATGAAGAACGCCTGACCGAGCGAGATCTGGCCGGTGTAGCCGGTCAGCAGGTTCAGCCCGATCGCGCCGATCGCCGCGAGGCCGCAACGAGCGAGCACATCGAGCCAGTAGTCGCTCACGTACGACGGTGCCAGGATCCAGAGGACGGCGAGCAGGAGGAGGAAGAGGCGCTGCGACCGGCTCGGGCTGAGCCGCAGCCGGTCCTGGGTGCGCCGTACGAGGCCGCGACCGGGGCGCCCGCCTGCGGCCCGTCCGGGACGGGTGAGTCGCGCGATCACACCCGTCGCACCTCCCGCTGCCCGAAGAACCCGTAGGGTCGAACCAGCAGGACGATGACCATGATGATGTACGGGAGCGCGAGATCGAAGCCGCTCCCCAGCCACGGGGCGTACTCGGGCTGGTACCCGGAGGCGAGGGACTGGGCGATGCCGATCACCAGCCCGCCGACCACCGCGCCTCCCGGCGAGTCGAGCCCGCCCAGGATGATCGCGGGGAACGCAGTGAGGGCCACCAGCTCGATGTTGAGGCTCACCCCGCCCCCGCCGCCGGCGATCGTGACCCCGGCGAGCGCGGCGACGGCGCCCGCGATCGCCCACGACACGCCGATGACGAGGTTCGCGCTGATGCCCTGGGCGAGCGCAGCCTCTTGGTCGGATGCCGTCGCGCGCATCGCTACGCCCATGCGCGAGTACTTGAAGTACACGAAGAACGCGAGCAGGACGACGGCCACGATCCCGAGCGTCCAGAAGTCCGCGACCGCGAGGGCCACGTCGCCGAGCTTCACCGCGCGCACGCCCCACGGATCGCCCAGGGGCAACGGATCCTGACCCCACACCATCGGGATCAGCTGCTCCATGAGGATCAGCAGGCCGATGGTCACCATGATGATGACGAACGGCGGTCGGCCGAGGAGCCGGCGCAGGATCAACGCCTCGACCAGCGCGCCGACGACCGCTCCCCCCACCATCGCCAGCACGACCGCGATGTAGAACGGGAGCCCCCACGTCTGGTGGAAGTTGTAGGCGAGATACGCCCCGAGCATCACGAACCCGCCCTGGGCGAAGTTGATCACGCTGGTCGCCCGGTAGATCACGACGAAGCCGAGTGCGACGAGCGCGTACTGCGCACCCAGCGCGACCCCGGCGAAGAGGAGCTCCAAGAGCTTCGTCATGCGCGGTACATCTCGTCGACGAGATCCGCGTTTGCACGGATCGCCGCGGCACGTCGGAGCCGCCGGGTTCCCGTGAGCTCGGCATCCGGCACGAGCGGTCCGGGCAGCACGCGGAACCGGTGCACCTGTGAATCGGGTGGCACCACGTCGTTCGCATCGGCGATGTTCCGTTCGAGCTCACGGCGCAGCTCCGGCCACGCGAGCAGGTCGCGCGTCCCACTGAACGGGGCCGACCGCTCGACGGCCCACGAGCGGAGCGCGACCGGATCGAGCTCCAGCAGCGCACCGACGCTCGAGCGTCCGTCGCCGGTGACCACCACTCGCCGGACCAGTCGCGCCTTGCCGAGGGCGGTGGCCACGGCGGCGGCGTCGACGTGCGCGCCGGTGGCGGTGACGATCACGTCCTCCACGCGTCCCTCGAGCCGTACGAGCGACTCGTCGTCGATGCGCGCCCGGTCGCCGGTGTGCAGCCAACCCTCGTCGTCCTGCTGGGCCGGCGCGATCTGCGGCCCGCGGGCGAGCAGCTCCCCCCGTTCGTCTTCGCGCACGTCGGTCCCGCTCACCGGCCGTCCGACCGAGCCCGGCCGCACGGCGTCGACCGGCTCCATCGTGAGGAGCCCGCTTGCCTCCGCGGTGCCGTAGCACTGGCGGACCACCAGGCCGAGTGCACCGAGCGCATCCGCGGTCTCGTCGGCGAGTGGCGCGAGCGCGCTGAGCGCGGCGCGGGTGCGGTCCAGGCCGAGGCGGGCGCGGGCCGGCCGCGTGCTCAGGCGCCCGGCGAGCAGACCGGGCCGTGTCCCGCCCCGCCACGCGTCGAGGCGACGGTGGCCGCGGCGCAGGCCCCGGTCCAGCACCGTGCGCTTCAGCCAACCGGCATTCGAGCGCCGCTCGTCCAGCCGGTCGACGACGCGGTCCCAGAGCCCCGGGACACCGAGCAGCACCGTGGGCCGTACCTGGCGCAGGTCGGAGAGCACCTCGTCGGGCCCGTCCCCGACGTTGACCACGGCACCGACGAGCGGTGCCACACCCGTCGAGAGCACGCGCTCGAGGACGTGGCTGGGCGGCAGGTAGGAGAGGATCTCGTCGTCGGGCCGCACGGGCACTGCTTCGGCCAGAGCGCGCGTGGCTGCGACGAGGTTCGAGTGGGTGAGCACGACCGGTCGCGACGCTCCCGACCCGCCGACCGTCAACGCCACCAGCGCGGCGGCGTCGGGCGCGAGCGCTCGCACCGACTCGCGCCAGGCGTTGACGCCGCGCTCGGCATCGTCCGCTCGCGCCGCCACGTCGGCGAGGGGTGGGCTACCACCCGAGCCCCCGACACCGCGGGCGTCGACCACGAAGACCTCGCCGAGGTCCCGGACCGTCTCCCGCAGCGCGAGCACGGACGCCAGCTGCTCGACGTCCTCCGCGATCGCGATGCGCACACCGGCGAGCGGGGCACCGAGATCCGCTCCGTGCCGACCCGGGTGCAAGGACACGACGATCGCGCCGAGTCCAAGGAGACCGGTGGCAGCCGCGGCCGCCTCGAGCCCGGGACCGACGATCATCGCAACCCGGGATCCGGGCGCGATCCCCGAGGCGGCGAACCCCGAGGCGTACGCCGCGGCCCGCGCTTCGAGCTGGGCCCAGACCGTCTCGGTCCAGACGCCGTGTGTGAGCTGGCGCCAGGCGACGCGACCCGGTGTGGCGGTCGACCGGGCCACGAGCAGCGCGGGGAGCGACGACCCCGGGATGCGCACGCCCTCGTCGGGCCCGCTCGTCACGACGCCCGAGCCGCGCGAGCGTTCATCCGCCACCCCCGAGGTACGCCTCGATCACGGACGAGTCGGTCTGGACCACGGCCGGCGGCCCGACGGCGATGACCTCGCCGAAGTTGATCGCGAGCACCCGGTCCGCCAGATCCATGACGAGGTGCATGTCGTGCTCGACGAGGATCGTGGTGAGGGCCAGCTCGGCGCCGACCTGCAGGATCGTACGCGCCATCGCCTCGGTCTCCTCGACGTTCATGCCCGCCACCGGCTCGTCGAGGAGCAGCACCTTCGGGTCCATCGCGAGCGCGCGGCCCAGCTCGATGCGCTTCTGCACGCCGTACGGCAACGTCGCGACCGGCACCCCGCGGTAAGGCCCGAGCATCAGCATGTCGGCGATCTCCTCGCAACGACGCCGGTGTCGGACCTCGTCCTGCTTCGCCCGCCCGACCCACACCATCCCGGACACGAAGCCGGTGCGCATCAGGTGATGGCGACCGAGCATCAGGTTGTCGATGACGTCGAGGTTCGTGAACAGCGCGAGGTTCTGGAACGTGCGCGCGATCCCGCGTGATGCGATCGTGGCCGGGCGGCGCCCCACCAGCTCTTCGCCGTCGAGGCGGATCGAGCCGGACTGGGGTCGGTAGACGCCGTTGAGACAATTGAAGATCGAGGTCTTCCCCGCCCCGTTGGGCCCGATGATCGCGAACAGCTCGCCCGCGAGGACCTCGAAGTCGACGGCCCGAAGCGTGTTGACCCCGCCGAAGCGCAGCGTCAGGTCCGAGACCGTGAGCAGCGGGATCGGGCCCGTCGCGGTGGGATCGTCCGGCGCCCTCCCGAGGTCCGTCGACGTCATGGCATCCAGGACCGCACACGCGAGGACGGCGTCGACGCCGCGAAGGACCTCGCGCCCGAAGCCTCGCCTCCGAGGTAGAGGCGCGCGATGTCGGGATCGTGGAGGAGCTCGGCGGCGGGCGCTTCCCGCACCACCCGACCGGTCTCGAGGACGTACGCGTGGTGCGCGATCGAGAGCGCCATCGATGCGTTCTGCTCGACGAGCAGGACGCTCGTCCCGGAGAGGTTGATCGTCGCGATGATCTCCCGGATCTGGTTGACGATCATGGGCGCCAACCCCAGCGACGGCTCGTCGAGCAGGAGCAGGCGCGGCGCGGCCATGAGCGAGCGCGCGATCGCCAGCATCTGCTGCTCGCCGCCCGACAAGTACCCCGCCTGGTTGCGGCGCCGCTCCGCGAGCACGGGAAACAGCTCGAGCACGTGCTCGAAGGTCGCGCGGACACTCGCGCGGTCGCGGCGCGTGAACGCGCCCGCGCGCAGGTTCTCCTCCACGGTGAGCTCACCGAAGATCCGCCGACCCTCCATGACCTGCGCGAGGCCGCGGCGCACGATCGACGCCGGGTGAGCACGCTCGATGCGAACCCCCTCCAGCTCGATCGTTCCCGAGATGACGGACCCCCGATGCACCCCCAAGAGCCCCGAGCAGGCGCGGAGCAACGATGTCTTCCCGGCGCCGTTCGCGCCCAGAACCGCGACGATCGAACCCGAAAGGACCTCGAGGTTCACCCTCCGGAGGACGTGGATCGCTTCGCCGTAGACGACGTCGACATCGTGGACGCGCAGGATCGGACCTTCGGCGCTTGTCGACATCGTGGAACCCTTACGGCCGGCTCTCCCCCCACCGTTCCCGGCCACGCCCGAAGTCATGCATGGCGAGGCATCCCCGCCCTGCGGCGTCGAGCCCGCCGAGGAAGTGCTCGCCGCGGGACGACTCCTGGTCCCGATCCTTCGGTACGGGTCGGTTCAGCGGGTAGACGAGCTGCAACTTCTCGTGGAGGTAATGGCCCACGCGGTGATGCGGCCGACGACGTCGGCTCCCTGCACCAATGAGCATGACAGCCGATCTCGGACTTGCAAGTGCGCAACGCCTCGTTCGGACGGGATGGACTAGGGAGCTGGCGAGGGACTCACGGATGCCAGAGCGCGGCGATCGGCAGAGCGTTGGGAGCGGCAACCCCGCCCGAGCGGTACGAGACGTCCGCTCGACGGTCCCTTCGACCAAAGGAAACGAATCATGATGTCCCTCAAATCCGCCCGTGCGTCCCTCGCAGGCGGGGCGATCGTCGCGCTGGCCCTCGCGCTCACTGCCTGTGGCAGCAGCGGAGGTACCGCGACCCAGTCGACGCAACCCCCCAAGACCGGCTCCGGGAAGCCCGCCACGGTCGGTGTCACGAGCACCTCGCTCGGCAGCGCCCTCGTGGACGCGCAGGGTCGTACGCTCTACCTCTTCAAGAAGGACTCGGGGACCACGAGCACCTGCACCGGCGCGTGCGCGGCCTCCTGGCCGCCGCTCATCGCGGCGGGCGCCCCCAAGGTCGGCAGTGGCGCCAAGGCATCCCTGGTCGGCACCACGACGCGGCCGGACGGCACGACCCAGGTGACCTACAACGGCCATCCCGTGTACACCTTCTCCGGCGACCAGAGCCCGGGCGACACGAACGGGCAGGGCGTGGTGGCGTTCGGCGCCGCTTGGTTCGCAGTCTCTCCCTCGGGCAACCAGGTCTCCGGCTCCGCGTCGAGCTCTGGAACCGCAAGCGTGCCCGGGTACTGACGCGGAGCGGGTCGACGTTCAGGCGTGTGCGGTGTCGAGCTCCGCGAGGTTGTCGGTGGACAACGTGAGATCGGCGATCGCCACGTTCTCCACCAGGTGCTCCAGGCTCGACGTGCCCGGGATCAGCAAGATGGATCGGTCGTGGGCGAGCAGCCACGCGAGCCCGACCTGAGCTGCCGTGGCTCCGACCCGCTCGGCGACCGCACGGACCGTGGAGTCCTCGGTCACCTTCGGCAGACCCGGGAACGCGGATCCGAGCGGGAAGAACGGGACGTAGGCGACCCCGGCCTCGCGACACCGTGCGAGCACCTCGGCGTCGTGGCGGTCGAGCAGGCTGAAGGGATTCTGCACGCAGACGATGCCCGCGGCCTCGATGGCGATGTCGACCTCGTCGAGCGTCGCGTTGGAGATGCCGACTCCGGCGAGCTTGCCCTCGTCGCGCAGCGCGACCATCTCGGCAAGCTGATCTTCGAGCGGAACCGGCCGGGTTCCGCCGGGAAGCTCGTCGTCGGGGAGCCGTCGCAGGTTGACCGCACCGAGCTGCTCGATGTCGAGCGTGCGCAGGTTGTCCTCTACTCCGGAGCGCAGCTCCGCCGGCGACTGCGCGGGGAGCCAGGCGCCCTCCGCGTCACGACGCGCACCCACCTTGGACACGAGCAGCAGATCGTCGGGGTACGGGTGCAGAGCATCGTGGATCAGCTCGTTGGCAACGTCGGGTCCGTAGTACTGGGCGGTGTCGATGTGGTTGACCCCGAGCTCGATCGCACGCCGGAGCACCGCCACGGCCTCCTCGCGGTCGCGGGGTGGACCGAAGACCCCCCGACCCGGAAGCTGCATGGCGCCAAAGCCGATTCGCGCCACCGTGCGACCAGCGAGTGACCCGGAGAACGTGAAGGTGTCCACGCCGGCGACGCTACCGGTCACGCTCGCGACCGAGTGCTCGGTCGCCGACCGGATCGCCCGGCTCCCGGAGATCCGTTGAGGGTGGATGCACCTGCTCGGTCGCCGCAGGAGCTCACCCACCGCGGGTTCCTCCAGTGGCTCGGGGCCGTCGTCGACCGGCCGACACGGGGCGCGCTCAGCGGGGAATGGGCAGCGCGATCTCGACCCGTGTTCCCGCCCCCACCGGGCTGTGGAGCGAGATGTGGCCGCCGAGCGCCTCGACTCGATCCTTGACGCCGAGGAGGCCGGAGCCCCGCGAGACATCCGCGCCCCCACAGCCGTCGTCGCGCACGCAGACGTGCGCGACCGGGCCGTCGGCGACGACCTCGACCTCGACGGTTTCGGCCCGGGCATGCTTCGCTGCGTTCGTGAGGGCCTCGGCCACGACGTAGTAGGCGGCGAGCTCGATCTGCTCGGGGAGGCGCGCGTCGATATGGACGTCGAGGTGCACCGGTACCGCGGAGCGCCGCGCCAGAGCCGTGAGCGCAGGGACGAGTCCGCGCTTGGCGAGCGCGGCGGGATGAATGCCGCGCGCGATCTCCTGGAGCTCGTCGAGCGCCGCGGTGAGCCCGTCGGCCAACCGCTCGAGCTCGCACGAGAGCTCGCAGGCTCCCGGCGGCACCGCGGCCTGGAGAGCGCGAGCCCGTAGTGCGAGCGACACCAGCCGCTGCTGGGCGCCGTCGTGCAGATCGCGCTCGATGCGGTGCCGTGCGGTGTCGCCGGCGGCGACGATTCGCGCCCGCGATGCCGTGAGTGCAGCCTGCCCCTCGGCGTTGGCGATCGCCGCCGCGACCAGCTCGGTGAACCCGGTGAGCCAGATCTCCGTGGTTCCGACGGGCAACGATTCCTCGCGCCGGGAGGCCACGGCGATGACGCCCCAGAGGCGACTCTCGATGTGGATCGGCACACCGACGGTCGCGCGTACCCCCAGCTCTCG
>DASXYP010000082.1:0-9095 GCA_036502405.1 Acidimicrobiia bacterium | reverse complement strand
GAGGGCCTGCCGGTCGCGATCCACATCAACATCATCAGCCGCAACCAGCGCGCGGCGGGCCGGAAGGCCGCGGCGAAGAGCGGGAACGCGCTCTACGACATGACGACCGAGGCGGCACGAGCCAAGGCGATCGGCGGGATGAGCCACGTGTTCTCGATGGCTGCCGGCAACATCACGTCGATGCTCTTCACCGGCGTCTTCGACCGGTTCCCGGAGCTCCAGGTCGCGTGGATCGAGATCGGGGTCGGCTGGCTCCCGCACTTCATCGAGTGCCTGGACGACCGGTACTGGCGGAACCGGTCATGGGGCCAGCTCCCGATCGACCAACCTCCGTCGTACTACTGGTACCGGAACAACGCGGCCAGCTTCATCAGCGATCGCACCGGGATCGCGCTGCGGCACCAGGCGGGGATCAACAACATCATGTGGTCGAGCGACTACCCGCACCACGGCAACGACTGGCCGTACTCCCGCAAGGTCATCGAGGAGACGATGAACGGGATCCCCGCGGCCGAGAAGGCATTGATCGTCGGCGGCAACGCGGCCCGGGTCTGGGACCTCGACCTCGGCTGAGCCGCGCGAGCCGCCGCCGCTCCCACGACGCCGCGGGCTCCGACGGTCGAGCGGCGGAGATCTTCGGGATGAGCCGCCGCCGCTCGCCTGGCGCCTCGCGTCCGACGGTCGAGCGGCGGAGATCTTCGGAGAGACGTCAAGTGCGCTTGCTGCGCTCGATCGCGCCGAGCGTCACCCGCTGCAGGGTGCGCAGGTGCACGTACTCGACGATGCGGGTGACGAGCGGGAGGAGCTGACCGGCGGAGGTCACGGCGTGGTTCTGGAACGTGGAGAGCTCCTCGGGTGACCACGTCTGCCCGCGGTTGCCGGAGAACAGCTCGAACACCTGGAGCTGCATCGCCTCGACCCCGTCGACGTAGATCGAGGCGAGCTCGACGAGGACGTCGTCGGGGAGGCCGAGGCGCTGCAGCTCGACGACCGCGCGCAGGACGTCCAGGTCGGTGGCGTCGTAGGTGGCGCGGCCGAACTCGACCGGGTCGCGGAGGAGTCCCACGTCGTGGAGCCGGGCCGCCAGCTCGGCCGATCCGCCGCTGCGCTCGACCAGGTCGGCGAGAGAGTAGGAGAGCGACCCCTCGCCCGCGAAGATCCCGTCGACCAGGCCGGAGCGCTCGGACTCCAGCAGGGCGCGGATCGCGGCGAGTGAGAAGCGCCGGGTCTGCAGGTCGCGGATCTGGGCCAGCCGCTCGAGGTGGTCCTGGCCGTAGACCTTGGCCCGGCCGGCCCGCTCGGCCGGGGGGAGCAGGCCCTCGCGCTGGTAGAAGCGGATGGTGTCGACGGTGAGCCCCGAGCGCCGGGCCAGCTCGTCGATGCGGATCTCGGTCACGGCCGGCCCCGGTGCTTGTGACGCTGGGCACAAAGGTTGACAGTGTTTACCTTGAGAGTGTTTACTCTCAGTGTCATAACTTCGAGTTTAGGGGAGGTCCAGGTGAGCGAAGCCACCACCACCAAGCTGGCGCCTGGGCAGACGGGCCGCACCGAGGCCCGCGAGGCCAAGCACTGGATCGAGCGCCAGCTCCGCTGGGAGCGCACGCTGGGCTCCCTGCGCAGCGAGCGCACCGAGGTCGTCCGGGAGCGCGAGCCCCAGGCCGCGTAGCTCCACGATCCCCCGTGGGACCTCAGGGTCCCACCTGCATCGACGCCGTCACTCCGGTCGAACCCCCCGTCGACCGTCGCAGCGACGGCGTCGTTGCTTTTCTTCTCCGGCCGAGCGCCTTCGGCAGCTGGCCGCAGGTCTCCGTCGGCGCGGGCTACACGTTTGGGTGGGTCGGGGCCGACGGCGGTCCTGTCTTCATCGTTTGCGGCCGGGCGCCTTCGGCAGCTGGCCGCAGGTGTCCGTCGGCGCGGGCGACACGTCGGCGTGCGTCGGGTCCGACGGCGGTCCTGCTCGCACGACTGCGTTGCTCGCAGGACTGCGGTGCTTGCTGCGCGGGTGCCTGCGCTCTTGGCTGCTAGCGGCGCATCCACCTGGGGAGGGTCACGTCGTCGACCTGGGCGTAGGTGACGCGGACGGGTTCGCCGATCTCGATGGTGGCGGGGTCGACCTCGTTGATGGGGCCGCCCTCGCGGGCGACGAGGTTGCCGACGAAGCGGATCGTCGGGTCCTCGTCGAGCGCCACGATCAGCACGTTGTACGGCGCGACCTCGGCGTAGGCCGGCAGCAGCGGGGGATGGGGGACCGCGAACGACCAGACCGTGCCGCGGCCGCTCGACGGCTCCCACGTGTGGTCGAGCGAACGGCAGGACGGGCACATCGGCCGGGGTGGCATGCGCGTCAGCCCGCACTGCGCGCACGTCTGGACGAGCAGCTCACCGCGCGCGGTGCCGGCCCAGAACGGCGCGGACACCTCGTCGTCGAGGTCCGGGAGGATCCAGGCGGGCGCGTCGGTCATCGTCGGAACAGCACCGCGCTCGTGGGGACGCCCTCGCCGCTCGTCACCAGGCACGAGCCCGCGCCCTCGACCTGCGCGGTCGAGGTGCCCCGGCACTGCCGTACCCCTTCGAGCACGAGGTTGAAGCCGTGCACGTACGCCTCGGACATCCCGCCGCCCGAGGTGTTCGTCGGCAGCCGGCCGTTCGGCCACTCGAGGTTGCCGTCCTCCGTGAACGCGCCGCCCTCGCCCCGGGCGCAGAACCCGTAGCCCTCGAGCGACAGCGGGACGAGTGGGCTGAACGCGTCGTAGAGCTGGGCGACCGGTACGTCGGCGGGCTGCAGGTCCGAGCGCTCCCAGAGCAGCTTGGCGCACGCCCACGACGGGCCGAGCAGCGGGTCCTCGGTGAAGTAGTTGGTCATCACCTGGTGCTGCTGCGGGATGCTCTGCGCGAACGCGTGCACGTACACCGGCGGGTGGGGAAGGTCCCGTGCCCGCGCCGCGCTCGTGATCACGACCGCGAGCGCGCCGTCGGTCTCGAGGCAGTTGTCGAACAGGCACAGCGGCTCGGAGATCCAACGCGCGTCCATGTACTGCTCGCGAGTGAGCGGCTTGCGACCCATCGTGGCGTTGGGGTTGCGCTGGGCGTGCTTGCGGAACGCCAGCGCGACGTTGGCGAGGTGGTCCCGGGTGTAGCCGTACTGGTGCATCGCGCGGCGGGTCAGGAGGGCGATCTCGTCGACCGGCCGGAGCACGCCGAACGGGCGGCTCCACTGCTGGTGGCCGGCGAGCCGGTCGGACACCTGGGCCCACGGGCGGCTCGCCTTCGACGCGCGCTTGCGGGCCCGCCACGCCACCGCGACCTCACACTGCCCGGTCGCGACGGCCATCGCGGCCTGCCCGACCACGCCGCAGCCGGCGCCGCCGCCGAACCCGACCTGGCTGAAGAACGTGATGTCGCCGAGGCCGACGTTGCGGGCGACGTCCACCTCGCGGCCGTCCTCCATCGAGAACATCGCGAGCCCGTCGACGTCGGCCGGGGTCAGACCCGCGTCGTCGATCGCGAGGCTGATGGCCTGGCACGCGAGCGAGAGCTCGGTGTCCTCGAGGCCCTTGGCCAGCGCGGTCTGGCCGATGCCGACCACCGCGGTCTTGTCCTTGATGGAGAGGAAGTCAGGCACGTGGTCGCGATCCGGTTCGGGCCCGAGGGCTCGCTACCAGCCCTTCCACTCGGGGTCACGCTTCTCCATCATCGCGGCCATGCGCTCCTTGCCGTCCGCGGTGCCGAGGTTGAGCTCGATGAACGTCGCCTCGTTCTCGAGCCACTGCGTGCGGGGCAGCTCGTTCGCGTCGTGCAGGAGCTTCTTCGACCACCCGAGCACCTTCGTCGGCTTCGCCGCGAGCCGACCGGCCCACTCGCGCGTCGCGGTCTCGAGCTCGAGCGGCGCGACGACGCGGTTGACGATCCCGAGGTCCATCGCCTCCTTGGCGCTCAGCTGGTCGCCGAAGAACACGATCTCCTTCGCCTTGTGCATGCCGACGAGGCGGGGGAGCAGGTAGAGGAAGCCACCGTCCGGGATCAGTGCCTGCTTGCCGAAGACGTCGACGTAGCGCGCGGTCTCCGACGCGATGACGAGGTCGGCGGCCAGAGCAAGCATCGCCCCGCCGCCGGCCGCGGTGCCGTTCAGCGCGACGATCACCGGCTTCTGGCAGTCCTGCATGGACTCCATCAGCCGCTGGAAGCCTGACCGCATCATGTGCACCGCGGAGCCGACCACCATGTCCGGCGCGCCTTCGGGCTTCGGCGGCGCGGGCGGGCGGATGCGGAGGTCCGACCCGGTGCAGAAGTGGCGCTCGCCGGCGCCGGTCAGCACGACCACGCGCACCGCGAGGTCCGTGTTCGCCTCCTGGAAGTGCTGGATGAGCCGGTCCCGCACGTAGAACGGGATCGCGTTGCTCGAGCCGGCCCGGTTGATCGTGAGCCACAGCACGCCGTCCTCGAGCGTCGCCAGCAGCTCCTCGTCCACGTTCGTCTCGTCACTCACTTGCTGCGCACCACCAATGCGTCGAGGGCGACCGCGCCGCGCGGGCGGACCACCAGGGGGTTGATGTCGAGCTCCGCGATCCCGTCGGCGAGGTCCATCGCCAGGCGGGCCACCTTCATGATCACGTCGACGAGCGCATCGACGTCCACCGGCTTCGCCCCGCGCACCCCTTCGAGCATCTTGAACCCGGCGAGCTCGTGGAGCATGCGCTCGGCCTCGTCGCGGCCGAACGGCGGCACCCGGAAGGTGACGTCCTCCAGCACCTCGACGAAGATGCCGCCGAGCCCGGCCATGACCACGGGTCCGAAGAGCGGGTCACGCGACACGCCGACGACGGTCTCGACGCCGCCGGTCACCATCTCGCAGACGAGCACACCCTCGATGCGCGCCTTCCGGCCGCCCGCCTTCTTCGCCTTCGCCATCAGCTCGGTGAACGCGGCGCGGGCGTCCTTCGCCGACGCCACGCCGACCTTGACCAGGCCGAGGTCGCTCTTGTGGAGCAGGTCGGGGGAGGAGACCTTCATCACGACCGGGTAGCCGAGGCTGCCCGCCGCCTTCACCGCGGCCGCCGGGGTCTCGACCAGCACGTCCTTCGACGTCCGGATGCCGTAGGTCGCGAGCAGCCGCTTCGACGCGTGCTCGGACAGCGCCTCGCCCGGCCCGGCCTCCTCGAGGATCGCGCGGGCCCGCTTGGCTGCGGGCAGGGGCGTCGTCGGCGCGTCGTCGAACGCGGAGCGGTACCGGGCCGCGAACTTCCAGTAGTCGACGTATGACCGCACTGCCTTCACGGTGTTGCCGAACGTCCGGAACACCGGGAGGCCGCCGTCGAGCAGGCGCTTGTAGTACGTGTCGTCAGTGCCCGCGGGCGCACCCCACACCACGAAGATCGGCTTGTCGGTCGTCTTCGCCACGTCGATGAGGTCGCGCGTGAACGGGTCGCTGAAGATCGCGACCGCACCGGTGATCGGCACCACGACGATGTCGGTCTTCGGGTCGGCCACGATCGCGTCGAGGATCTGGCGGCCGCGGGCGTCGGCGACGGGCGGCCCGCCGCTGTCCACCGGGTTGCTCACCCTGAGGTACGCGGGGATGAGCCCGTCGTGGAGGACGTGCTGGGTCTCCTTGGCGAGCGGGGGCAGCTTCAGGTCCGCCGCCGCGAGCATGTCCGCCATGTGCGCGCCCGTGCCGCCCGAGATCGCGTAGACGCAGACGCCGGGCTCGCCCTTCCGCTTCGCCCACGCGGGCGGAACGGGGGCGGCCGCCGGCCGCGTGGCCTTCCCGCTCGCGCCGGTCGGCCGGCGGAGATCTGCGGAAGGGATGGTGCGGGCGAACGACGCCGAGACCTCGAGGAGCTCGTCGAGGCCGTCCACCCGGGTCACGCCGAGCTGGCGGAACACCGCGTCGGTGATCGCGTCCGATCCGGTGAGATGGCCGGTGTGGCTCTGGGCCATCGAGCTGCCGGTGTCGGTCCGCCCGACCTTCACCATCACGATGGGCTTGTGGAGCTTCGCCGCGTGGTCGGCGGCGAGCATCAGCGTGCGCCCGTCCTTGAAGCCCTCGATGTAGCAGGCGACGACCCCGACCTCCTCCTGGTCGGCGAAGTACCGGGCGAAGTCCGCGAACTCGAGGTCGACCTCGTTGCCCGTCGGCGCCCAGTGGGTGAGCCGGATGCCGAGCTCCTGGCCCTGGAAGACCGGTCGACCCTGGTGGCCGGACTGGGTGACGAGCGCGATCGACGGGCCCTCGAGGTCCTCACGGAACTGCTCGAACGCGTTGAGGTTCGTGTTCGGCCCGAGGAGCCGGACGTCGCCGTTCTCGACCAGGTCGGTGAGGCGCGCCTCGAGCTTCTCGCCCTCCTTGCCGGTCTCGGAGAACCCGGCCGCGAAGATCACCGCGAACTTGGCCTTGCGGGCGAGAACCTCCTCGAACGTGTCGACCGCGCGGCCGGTGAGGATGATCGCGAGGTCGATGTCGCCGGGGACGTCCATCAGCGAGGGATAGACCTTGTGGCCGAGCACCGTCTCGTAGTTCGGGTGCACCGGGTAGAAGGTCGCGCCGTGCTCGCGCGCCCAGGCGTCGAACTTCCTGGTCATCGCCGTGTTCGGCTTTCGGGACTGCTCGGAGGCGCCGATGAGGGCGATCGTCCTGGGGTTGAGGAAGGCGTCGAGGTCGACGTCACGCAGCTCGAGCGGGCGGCCCGAGACGTCGATCGGCGGGCGGGCGTTCGTGGTCTTCGCCATGGGCGCGCGGCTCCAGTGGTTCACGGTCGGCGGGCGCTCCAGTATGACGCCGGAGTCAGGTTCGCATCTGGTCCGACGCGCGCGCCAGATCACGAGGGTGGCGCCATGGCGCGAAGCGAGCGCCCGCACGCGCCCGGACGGGCGGGCTGGGTCGTCATCGGAGTGGGGTGGGGCTGGCCCTGGTGGTCGGAGCGGTGATCGTGGCAGTGACCCCCGCGACGGCGGATCCGGTTCCGGTGCCCCGGTCCCGCCGCTCGCGGGCGACTCCCGGTTCGGCGGGTCGAGGTCCGCCCGGTACGACCCGTAGCTCGAGGCCTGCTGAGGAGGAGCGGTTAGGGTCCGCGCACAGCCTCGGAAGGAGCACGCATGAAGATCGTGGTCGACTACGACAAGTGCACGAGCAACGCCGTGTGCATGGGCATCGCGCCCGAGGTGTTCGAGGTGCGGGACGACAACTTCCTGTACGTCCTCCAGGAGGAGCCGCCCGAGGCGCTGCGGCCGAAGATGGAGGAAGCGGTGCGCATGTGCCCGACCCAGGCGATCTCCATCGAGGGCTAGGCCCGCCGCCCCGCCCGCACTCCCGCTGCCGTCGTGCCCCGCTCCGAGATGAAGTCGATCGTCGTCGTCGGCGCGTCGCTGGCCGGGTTGCGCGCGGTGGAGACCATCCGCCGGGAGGGCTTCGAGGGGCGGCTGACCCTCGTGGGCGCAGAGCCGCACCTGCCCTACGACCGGCCGCCGCTCTCGAAGGAGCTGCTGGCGGGGGACTGGGAGCACGACCAGGTCGTGCTGCGCAAGGTCCCATACGAGGACCTGGACCTCGAGCTCCGGCTCGGGGTCGGGGCGACGGCGCTCGATCTGGCGGAGCACCGGGTGACGCTGGCGACGGGGACCACGCTGGCCTTCGACGGCCTCGTCATCGCGACCGGCTCGACGCCGCGCGTGCTGCCGGGCCAGCCGGACCTGGACGGCGTGTTCACGCTGCGGACGATCGACGACTGCCACGCCATCCGCGAGCGGCTCGACGCCGGGGCGAAGGTGTGCGTCATCGGCGCAGGGTTCGTCGGCGCGGAGGTCGCGGCGACGTGCCGGCGGCGGGGGCTCGACGTCACCGTCCTCGAGGCGTTGCCGCAGCCGATGGTGCGCGGCCTCGGCATGGAGCTGGGCGCGGTGCTGGCCCGGCTCCACCGCGACCACGGTGTCGACCTGCGCTGCGGGATCACGCTGGAGTCCATCGAGGGGGACGGCGCGGTCGAGCACGTGCGGCTCGGCGACGGCGAACGCATCGACTGCGACGTCCTGCTCGTCGCGGTCGGGGTGCATCCCGAGACGCGGTGGCTGGAGGGCTCCGGGCTGGTGCTCGACGACGGGGTGGTGTGCGACGAGACGCTTCTCGCCGCGCCGGGAGTCGTGGCCGCGGGCGACGTGGCGCGCTGGCCGAACCCCGCGTTCGACGGCGAGGTGATGCGCGTCGAGCACTGGACGAACGCGGCCGAGCAGGGCGTCTACGTCGGGCAGCGCCTCCTGCACGACGACGCGACGCCGCCCGCGCCGTTCGCGCCCGTGCCGTTCGTCTGGTCCGACCAGTACGACGTGAAGATCCAGGTCGCCGGGCGGTTCGCGGGCCAGGACCGCATGGAGGTCGTGCACGGATCGCTCGAGGACGCGCGGTTCGTCGCGATCTTCGAGCGCGGTGGCCGCATCTCGGGCGTGCTCGGGTTCTCCGAGCCGCGCCGGGTCATGCAGTACCGCCGGATGATCGCGGAGCGGGCGACCTTCGACACCGCGCTCGAATTCGCCGCCGCGGCCGCCGGCTGAGCGCGACCATTCCCCGGTGGCGGAGCCGCGCGCACGTCTCCTGACGCCCCAGTTCTTCACGGTCACGTCGGCGGGGGCGCTGTACTTCCTGGCCCTCGGAGTGCTCCTCCCGGTGCTGCCGCAGTTCGTCGAGGACGAGCTCGGCGGCGACACGCTCGGGGTCGGCATCGCGGTCGGTGCGTTCGCAGTGGGCGCGGTGCTGCTCCGGCCCTACGCCGGACGGCTCGGCGACCGGTACGGGCGCCGCGTGCTCGTGATCGTCGGTGCCTTCGTCGTCGCGGCGTCTTCGGCGCTGTACCCGCTCGCGGGCGATCTCGTCTCGCTCGTCGCCGCGCGCGTCCTCGGTGGGCTCGGCGAAGCCGCGTTCTTCGTCGGCGCGGGAACGATGATCGCGGACCTCGCGCCCGTCGAACGGCGCGGTGAGGCCATCTCGTACTGGTCGGTCGCGGTGTACAGCGGCCTCGCGTTCGGTCCCGCGCTGGGGGAGGTGGTCCTCGACGCCGCGGACTACGACACGGTCTGGCTCGTGTCCGCGGCGCTGGCGTTCGCGGCGG
>DASXYP010000081.1:0-15865 GCA_036502405.1 Acidimicrobiia bacterium | reverse complement strand
AGCGCGCCTACGAGGACCCGGACCGCTTCGACATCGGCCGGCCGATGCAGCTCTCGGTCGGCTTCGGCCACGGGATCCACAGCTGCCTGGGCGCCGCGCTGGCCCGGCTCGAGAGCCGGATCGCGTTCGAGGAGATCGCCGCGCGCTGGCCCGCGTACTCGGTGGTGGACGAGGGCCTCCGCCGGGTGCAGATGTCCAACGTCGCCGGCTACAGCAACGTCCCCGTCACCATCCCCTGACCGCCGAACTTGTGGCGAAACGGCCTCGCCCCGCGGCTCGTGTGACGCAAGAACGCAGAGGATACGGCGCCGCAGGCGGGATCGCACCGGAACGCGACGTAGCGTGACGGGCATGCGCCGGGTCCGGCCGGGCTACGCCATCGGCCTCACGGCTGCACTGTTGTTCGGTGCGAGCGCGCCGGTGTCGAAGGTCCTCCTCGAGGACGCCGGTCCGCAGATGCTCGCGGGGCTCCTCTACCTCGGTGCGTTCCTCGCCGTCGCTCCGTTCGTGCGACTCGGCCCCGAGCGGTCCGAGGCGCGATTGCGGCGTTCGGATGTCCCGCTGCTCGCGGGAGTCGTCGTGACCGGTGGCATCGCGGCTCCGGTGCTCCTGATGCTCGGGCTCGAACGACTGACCGGGGTCTCCGGGTCGCTCCTGTTGAACCTCGAGGGACCACTGACGCTGCTCGTCGGAGTGGTGGTTCTGCACGAGTACCTCGGACGTCGCGCGATGTTGGGCTCGCTCGTCATCTTCGGCGGCTCCGCGCTCATCGGCCTGCAGGGTGGGGGTGGAAACCTCGACGTCGTCGGTGCGGTTCTCGTCGTGACCGCTTGTCTCGGATGGGCCGTGGATAACAACCTGACGCAACGCCTGTCGGTTCGAGACCCGTTTCAGATCGTCGCGGTCAAGACGGGTGTGGCCGCAGTGGTGAACGTGACCCTCGCACTCGCGAGGGGCGAGGCGCTGCCATCGTCCGGCGTGATCCTCGGGGCGCTCGCGTTGGGTGCCGTTGCGTACGGCGTGAGCATCGTCCTGGACGCGTACGCGCTTCGGATGCTCGGTGCAGCACGCGAGGCAGCAGCATTCGCGACTGCGCCATTCGCGGGCGCACTGCTTGCTGTCCCGCTCCTCGCGGAGACCTGGAGCGCGGCCGACGTTGCCGCGGCAGCTGCGATGGCGTTGGGAGTCGTGGTTTTGGTCGGTGACCTCCACGAGCACGAGCACGTCCACGAACCACTGACTCACGACCATCGGCACGTTCATGACGAGCACCACCAACACGAGCACCTGCCTGGCATCGACCCGACCGAGCCGCACAGCCATCCGCACGAGCATGGGCGCTTGATGCACGCGCACGCGCACGTGAGCGACGCTCACCACCGGCATCGACACCGGCACCGGTAGTCGCGCGGAGGCCGAGCTGCCGTCCGGCTACTTGCGGGGGAGGCCCAGGATCCTCGTGGCGAGGATGTTCTTGTTCACCTGGGTGGTGCCGCCGGCGATGGTGAGCGCGCGCATGTAGACCCGGTCGCGACCCCACGAGCCGGCGTTGGCGTCGGCGCCGAGGACGTCGCCCGCCACCTCGCCGAGATGCTGCTCGGCCTCGCTCCAGACCAGCTTGGCGATGCTGCCCTCCGGCCCGAGGTCGCGGCCGTGGATCGCGCCGGAGATGGCCCGCTCGCTGACGAGCTTCAGCAGCTCGCCCTCGAGGTACATGCGGGCCAGCTTCTGGCGCAGCACCGGGTCCTGGGCGGCGCCGTTCGCCTTCGCCTCGTCGAGCAGCCCACTGATCTTGCTGCGGAGCCCGAGGTGCAGGTTGGCGACGGTGCCGCGCTCGTAGGCGAGCGTCGTCATCGCGACCCGCCAGCCCTCGTTGACCGGGCCGAGGAGCGCGTCCTTCGGGACGAGCACGTCGGTGAAGAAGATCTCGTTGAACTCCTTCTCGCCGGTGATCGTGACGAGGGGACGGACCTCGATGCCCGGCAGTGTCATGTCGACGAGCAGGTAGGAGATCCCGCGGTGCTTGGGGACGTCGGGATCCGTCCGCACGAGCAGCGCGCACCAGTTGGCGAGGTGCCCGAGGGTGTTCCAGGTCTTCTGGCCGTTCACGACGAAGTGGTCGCCGTCGAGCACCGCGGAGCACTTCAGCGACGCGAGGTCGCTGCCGGCGTCGGGCTCGGAGAAGCCCTGGCACCAGATGTCGTCGCCGCGCAGCATCCGGGGGAGGAGCTCCTCCTTCTGCGCCTCGGTGCCGTGCTGGATGATCGCGGGCGCGATGTTCGACAGCCCGAGCGGGTTCAACGTGCCGGGCGCCCTCGACCGGTGCATCTCCTCGGCGAAGACCACCTGCTCCATGATCCCGGCGCCCCGCCCCCCGTACTCCTCGGGCCAGGCGATCGCCGCGTACCGGGCCTCGGCGAGCTCGCGGTTCCACGCCCGGAGGGTGTCGAGCCGGTCCGGGCCCATCTCCATCGAGAAGCCGAGGCCGCCGCCGCGGTGCTCGTCGGTCAGGTGGTCGTCGAGCCAGGCGCGGAACTCCTTGCGGAAGGCCTCGGCCTCGGGCGGGTAGTCGAAGTCCATCAGTCGTCGATCCCCCCGCGGGCGAGCGCCTGCTCCATCTCCATCGCCTTGCGGACGTTCTCCTCGTGGAGCTCCTCGGTGCTCTTCACGACACCGTCCGCCTTGAGCTCCCCCATGATGTGGACCTCGCCCAGGGTCGAGCTCATGTAGTCCGGGCCGTCCTTGGTCGGGATGAACCAGCCGGTCGGGCACATGGTCAGCACCTCGACGAACGAGAACCCGCCGTCCATCTGAGTCTGGAACGCCCGCTTGAACATCCGCTTCGTGCGTGCCACCGCGCCCGCGTTGTGCACGGACCCGCGCGCGACGTAGGTCGCGCCCTGCAGCTGCGCGAGCAGGTCGCCGATGAGGATCGGGTAGCCGTGGTAGTCCGCGTCGCGACCGTCGAGCGTGTTCTTGGTGCGCTGGCCGATCACCGAGGTCGCGGTCATGTGGCCGCCGGTCTCGCCGAACACCCCGTTGTTCAACAGGATGCAGGTGACGGCCTCGCCGCGCGCCGCGGTGTGGAGCACCTCCTGGAGACCTTCGTTCACCATGTCGCCGTCGCCCTGGATCGTGAAGACGATCGCATCCGGGCGCATGCGCTTCACCCCGGTGGCGACCGACGGCGCGCGCCCGTGCAGCGCCTGCACGAGATCGACGTCGGTGGTCATGGAGAAGCTCGTGTAGCACCCGATGCCGGCCACGCCGATGGTCTTCTGCCCGAGCCCGAGCTCCTGGATCGCCTCGAGGTAGCCCCGCAGCGCCAGCGGCTCGCCGCAGCCCGGACACATGTGGTGGGTCTCGGTGAGCAGCAGCTCGGGCTTCTGCTGCCCGACGAGCTTCATCGCCTCCATCTGAGCCATCAGACACGCTCCTGGCTTCGCCGGGCCGCTCGGGCCCCGCTCGCCGTTGGCCGGAGGCAGTGGAAGTTCGTGGGCTCGCTCATGGCTACATCATCCTCTCGTTGTCGGGCAGCGGCGGCAACGGCTCGCCCCGGTGCAGCGCGAGCACCCGCTCGCGGATCAGCTCCGCGTCGAGCAGCGGACCGACGCCGAAGCCGGACCCGTCGGTGGAGATGCCGCCGATGCCGGTCACCGGTGCGCGTCCGAGCACGCCGAGGCGCACGTCGTCGATCATCTGGCCCGCGCACAGCTCGAAGACGCCGACCCGGTCCGCGCCCTCCGCGGCGTTCGCGACCGCCTCGTACGGGAACGGCCACAGGGTGATCGGGCGCACGTAGCCGACCTTCTCGCCTTCCGCCCGGAGCTGGCTCACCACGTACCGGACGAACTTGCCCGGCGATCCGAACGCCACGATCACGGTCTCGGCGTCGTCGGTGAAGGCGGACTCGTAGCGGACCTCGGCTGCCTCGATCTCCTCGAACTTCGCCACCATCTTGCGCAGGTGCTGCTCGATGCCGTCCGAGTGCTGCCCGGCCTTGGCGAACCCGAGCGACGAGATGATGCGCGACCTCCCGCTGCCGCCGAGCGAGCCGTCGACCGCCCAGTCCTTGGCCGGGAGCGGCTCGTCGAACGTCACGGGTGCGACGTCCACCGCCTCCTGGATGTGCGCGATGAGGTAGTCGCCGTACACGAGGACCGGGTTGCGCCACTTGTCGGCGAGGTGGAACGCGAGCTGGGTGAGCTCGACCGCCTCGCCGATGTCCATCGGGGCGAGGACGATGTGGCGGTAGTCGCCGTGCCCGCCGCCGCGGGTGGACTGGTAGTAGTCCTGCTGGCCGCGGGCCATGTTGAAGATCACCAGCGGGAGCTCGGCGAGCGTGATCTCCGAGAACGACTCCTGCATGAGGGACAGGCCCTGGCCCGTCGAGCCGGTCGCGGCGCGGGCGCCGGTCGAGAGCGCGCCCCAGGCCATGCCGACCGCCTCGAGCTCGCTCTCGGCGTTGATGCAGACGCCGCCCTGCTCGGGCAGGCGCTTGGCGAAGTGCTCGAGCAGCTCGGTGAACGGGGTCATCGGGTAGCCGGCGAAGAACGTGCAGCCGGCCGCGATCGACGCCTCGGCCATCGCCTCCGAGCCCTCCATGAGCTTCATGCCGGTCCCGGTGCCCGTGACCACGGCGGTCTCGGTCATGTGACGGCCCCCGCCGCGGGCCGCCGAACCTCGCGGAACACCTCGAACACGAAGTCGGGGCAGATGAGCAGGCACGCGGCGCAGCCGGTGCAGCCATCGACCAGCTCGGGGTAGTGGTACCCGAGGTGGTTGACGGCGGTGCTCATCGACAGGACGTCGGGCGGGCAGGCCGGGATGCAGAGCTCGCAGCCCTTGCACACCTCGGTCGCGATCGTCACCGTCCCCTTGCTCCTGACGGTCTTCGATGCACTGGTCATGCCTTGTCCGCTCCTGGCCCTGCGGGCCGGGCCGCTCGGACCCCGCTCCGCGTTGTCGACAGCTGATCATGCGTCATGGCTTCGCTCATGCGGCGGCTCCCCAGGCGTGGCCGGTGCGGATGGCGGTCTCGTTCGCCGCGATGTGCTGGGTCCGGTAGGGCGGGATCGATGCCCGCATCCCGTCGAGGAGGGCGTCGAGGCCGACGAGCTCGCTGATCGCCGCGTACGCCCCGGCCATCACCATCGACCCGCCGAGCGGGTTGCCGATCTCGTCGGCGATGTCCGTGGCCGGTACCCGGAGGACGCGGTACCGGTCGCCGTCGAGCGCGCTCTCGAAGGTCGAGTCGTTCACGAGCACGAGCGCGTCGTCACGGAGCTTCCGCTCGATCGGTGGCCAGAACTTGTCGTGCATGCCGATCGCGGACCAGGTGTGCGAGATCAGCGGTGGGGACTGGAGCGGCCCGTCGCCGATCACGACCGTCGCGTCGGTGTTCATGCCGCGCATCGCGCCCGCGTACACGCCGAAGAGCATCACGTGGCTGCCCTCGAGCGTCGCGCCCCGTGCGAGCACCTGGGCGGCGAGCTGGACGCCCTGCCCCCCGATGCCGGTGACCAACAGCTCACGTTCCAATGCCGCACCCCCGGAGTGAGAACGCAACGACCTGCTCCACCTCGGCGCGGGTCGGCGTGTGGCGGAGCACCAGCGCATCGTGCGTGGTGCCCATCGTGACGTGGTAGATCGCCAACGCGTCCGCTTCGTCGACGACTGCGCGCAGTGGGTCGACGAGACGGTCGCGCGATCGGCGCGTCTCGTCGGGGAACTGCACCGCGAGCCGGTCGCCGTTGATCGCGAACGGACGGGTCGCCGCGGCGGCTTCGGGATCGCGCGCCTGGGCCAGCACGACCTCGATCCACGCGCGGACCTTGCCCGCGGGACCGGTGGCCCGCGTCATGCGCCGCTCGATGGTGGCGAGGAGCCGCTGGCGCCCGTCGTCGAGCAGCGCGACGAGCAGCTCGTCCTTGCCGCGGAAGTGCCGGTAGAACGCCTGGTTGCTCAGGCCCGCGGTCCGCACGATGTCGCTGACCCGGGGATCGATGGTCTCCGAGCGCTGCATCACGGTGAGCGCGGCGTCGAGGAGGGTCCGGATCTCGACTGCGTAGGTCTCGTGGCGCTCGGCCAGGGCCCGGTCGGCCAGGGTCGAAACCAGGTTCTCCATTCCCGGAACCTTATTCCACCCTGGCGGCGATGCGCTCGACGAGCAGGGTCCGCTGGATCTGGCCGGTGGCTGCGGTCCGGGGGAGCGCGGTCACGACGGCGACCCGGCGGGGGTGCTTGAACCGGGCGAGACGCCCGTCGCAGTGGGCCCGCAGGTCCTCGACGCTCGGAGCGTCGGCGCCCGGGACGAGGACCACCACGGCGCACACGACCTCACCCCAGTCGGAGTCCGGGATCCCGACGACCGCGACCTCGGCGACCGCAGGATGATCGGCGACCGCCGCTTCCACCTCGACCGGTGAGACGGTCTCGCCGCCGGTGCGCAGGACGTCGCGCTGGCGGCCCACGATCGAGAGGAAGCCCTCGTCGTCCAGCGCGCCGAGGTCGCCGGAGTGGTACCAACCTTCCGCGTCGAGGGCCGCCGAGGTCGCGTCCGGGTTCTCGAAGTACCCGTCCATGAGCAGCTCGCTGCGGAGGCACACCTCGCCGTCGTCGGCCAGACGCAGTGCCACGCCGGGTTGCGGGAGCCCGACGCTCCCCGGCTTCGTCGCCACATCGGCCGATCCGAGGATCGTTCCCGGACCGGCCTCGGTCGAGCCGTAGTAGATCCGGATCGCGACGCCGGGCAGTGCACGCTCGATGGCCGCCACGAGCTCGGGCGGCACCGCCGACGTCCCGGTGTCCGCCTCCCGCAGTGCGCTGAGGTCGTACCCGTCGACGCCGTGCTCGAGGATGCGGGCCCACACCGCGGGGATCGCGTAGATGCGTGTCGCCCGGCGTCGCGCCGCGACCGAGAGCAGCGTCGGCGCGTCCGGGCTGCGTACCAGGTGGATCGGGCGGCGCGCCTGCCACGCGCCCAGGGCGAGCGACCACCCCGCCATGTGGAACAGGGGGAACATGCAGACGGTCCCGCCGTCGCGCTCGACGCCGAGGCTCGGGAAGCTCCGCAGGCAGCTCACGCGGTGCGAGAGCACGACGCCCTTCGGCGCGCCGGTGCTGCCGCTGGTGAAGAAGATGACGTGCGTGTGGCGCTCATCGAGCGCGGGCTCGATGACGTCGTCGGCGTCCGTGCTCGAGATCAGGAGCTCGTCGGTCATCGCGCGCACGAGCTCGGAGCCGACGAGGAGCTCGGACCGGGCGGCATCGGTGACCACCAGCGCGGGGCGCGCCAGCTCGAGGATCGGACGGGCCTCGTCGACGCCGAGCCGGCCGTTGACCGGGGCGAAGACCGCACCGAGCTTGGCCAGCGCGCCGAACACCGGCAGCACCGAGAGGTCGGTCTCGCCCCACCACGCGACCCGGTCCCCGTGGCCGATGCCGATGGCCCGCAACGCGTGCGCGGCCCGGTTCGACGCTGCGTCCAGCTCGGCGAACGTCAGCAGCTCGTCGTCGAGCGAGGCGGCGGGCGCGTGCGGGGTGACCGCCGCGGCGTGGCGCAGGACGTTGCCGACGAGCAGGCCCATCTCAGTCGTGCTTGAGCTCGACGATGACCGTCCGGTACGGCGTCGCCCCGACGTTGACCGCACGCTCGACACCCCCGGCGCGGAGGAAGTAGCTCCGCCCGCGCTTGACCGGGGCCTCGACGTACTCGTCGTGCTCGCCGCTCGTCTCGGAGAGCGGCTCGGCGGCGATCCGGTCGCCCTCGACGTCGACGATCACGTAGTCGTGGTCGTGCCGGTGGGGTGGGCCGGCCTCGCCGGGTGCGAGGTGATGGGTCCAGATCCGGACGTGTTCGTCCTCGTAGACGATCTCGGTCGCGATGGGTCCGAGGTCCGGCTCCGCCACGCGCGGCATCATGTCACGGATGGACGCAGGAGTGATCGCCCAAGCTCGCATCCGGCCGGAGCAGATCGCGCTCCGTGCGGGGGACGAGACCCGTACCTACGCCGAGCTCGACGATCGCGCGCGCCGGGTCGCCCACGCCCTCCACGCCGTCGGCGTGCGGCGAGGCGACCGCGTCGCGGTCATGGTGCCGAACGGCATCGAGTACTTCGAAGCCGCGCACGGCGCGGGGCGGCTCGGTGCCGTCGTCGTGCCGGTGAACGTCCACTTCAAGGCCGACGAGGCCGGGTGGATCGTGAGCGACTCCGGCGCGACCGCGGTCGTCGTGGACGCACCACTGCTCGGTGCGCTCTCCGGCGTCGAGGACGTGCCCCGCCTCGTCGTGGGCGACGGGTACGAGGCCGCGCTCGCGGCGGCGCCCGACGGCGAGGTCGAGGACCCGGACGTCGTGGGCGACGGCTGGCCCACCGTGATGGCGTACACGTCCGGCACGACCGGGCGGCCCAAGGGTGTCGCGATCGGCGAAGACGACTTCCGCCGGCGGGCCGAGGGCGTCGCGGCCGGCGGCCAGCGCTGGGGGCTCGGGCCCGAGGACGTCCACCTCGCGGTGGGACCGCTGTACCACTCGGGTCCGGCGTACTGGGCGCAGATGCACCTGGCCCTGGGCGCGACCGTCGACGTGATGCCGCGCTGGGACGCGGAGGAGGCGCTCGCGATCATCGAGCGCGATCGCGTGACCAGCACCCACATGGTGCCGGCGAACTTCCAGCGTCTGCTCGCGCTCCCCGCCGAAGAGCGGGACCGCTACGACCACTCGAGCCTGAAGCTGGTGCTGCACGCGGCAGCGCCCTGCCCGGTGCCGCTCAAGCGCGCGTTCATGGACTTCGTCGGGTCCGAGAAGGTGTGGGAGTACTACGGCGCTTCCGAGGGTGGTGGCACGGTGATCAGCCCGCAGGAGTGGCTGGAGCACCCCGGGAGCGTCGGAAAGCCCTTCCCGGGCAACGAGTTCGTGATCCTCGACGACGACGGCAACGCGCTTCCCGCGGGCGAGGTCGGCACCGTGTGGGTGAACCCGGCCGCGTCGAGCTTCGAGTACCACAACGACGCGGAGAAGACCGCGGCGTCGCATCGCGAGCGCTTCTTCACCGTCGGCGACGCCGGCTACCTCGACGACGACGGGTACCTGTTCCTCACGGACCGCAAGAGCGACATGGTGATCACGGGCGGCGTGAACGTGTACCCACGCGAGATCGAGGAGTGCCTGCTCGGCCACGACGAGATTGTCGACTGCGCGGTGCTCGGCGTCCCCGACGACGAGTGGGGCGAGGTGATCTACGCGCTCGTGCAACCCCTGCCGGGATCGGCGCTCGACGAGGACGGCGTCGTCACCTACGTCCGCGACCACATGGCCGACTACAAGCGGCCCCGCATCGTCGAGCTGGTCGACGAGCTGCCCCGCGACCCGAACGGCAAGGTCCGCAAGCCCAAGCTGCGCGAGGCCTACCTGGCCCGACTGCCCGGTCGGTGACCCGGGCTTCTCCAGTACACTGATGGAGAAGCCGCAGTAGGGGACCGGATCGATGGACTGGGGGTTGGCGCTCGGTGGCCTCGGGGTGGGCTTCGTCGTCGGGCTCACGGGCATGGGCGGCGGCGCGCTGATGACGCCGCTGCTCGTCCTGGTCTTCGGGGTGCCCCCGCTGACGGCGGTGTCGAGCGACCTCGTCGCATCGCTGGTGATGAAGCCGTTCGGCGCGGGTGTCCATGTCCGGCGGGGCACGGTGAACTTCGGGCTCGTCCGGTGGTTGTGCATCGGCTCGGTGCCGTGCGCCTTCGCCGGGGTCGTGGTGCTGAAGCAGCTCGGTGGCGATGATCTGGCCGACGAGATCAAGGTCCTGCTCGGCATCGCCCTGCTCCTCGCCGCGATCTCGATGGTCGTCCGTCAGGCGATCCAGCAACGTCGTGCGGGCGCGCCGGTCGACGGCGCGCAGCACGAGATCCGGATCCGGCCGCTGCCGACGATCCTCATCGGGGTCATCGGCGGGTTCATCGTCGGCATGACCTCGGTCGGGTCGGGCTCGCTGATGATCGTGATGCTGTTGCTGCTCTACCCGTCGCTGAGCGCGGGCCAGCTCGTCGGCACCGACCTCGTCCAGGCGATCCCGCTGGTCGGCGCAGCCGCCCTCGGTCACATCCTCTTCGGCGACTTCGAGCTGGGCCTCACGAGCTCGCTCCTCGTCGGCGCGATCCCCGGTGTGTACTTCGGCGCCCGGATCTCGTCGCGTGCGCCGGACGGGATCATCCGGCCGATCCTGGTCGCGGTGCTGCTGCTCTCGTCCGTGAAGCTCCTCGGTGCCTCCGACGACGCCGTGCTCGCGCTGTTCGTCGTGGCGCTCGGGGTGGGGGCGGTGCTCGGTCTCCGGGCCCTGCGCCGGCAGAAGGTTGCGACGCCCCGGTAGCCACCCGCGAACATGGGTGCGTGAAGATCGAGGCGCGCCGGGGCGACATCACGACCGAAGGCGTCGATGCGATCGTCAACGCGGCGAACTCGTCGCTGCGGCGGGGCGGGGGAGTGTGCGGCGCGATCTTCGCAGCTGCGGGGCCGGGGCTCGACGCCGCGTGCGCCGCGATCGGGGAGTGCGCGACGGGCGACGCGGTGGTGACGCCGGGCTTCGACCTGCCCGCCCGCTGGATCGTGCACGCCGTCGGACCCGTGTGGCACGGCGGGGGCCGACAGGAGCCCGAGCTGCTCGCGTCGTGCTACCGCCGGTCGCTCGAGGTTGCCCGTGACGCGGGAGCGACGTCGATCGCGTTCCCGGCGATCTCGACCGGCATCTTCGGCTATCCGGCGGACCCCGCCGCGGAGATCGCCGTCGCGACCGTCGCCGACCGGGCCCCGGCCGGCGGGTTCGAGCTGGTGCGCCTCGTCGCGTTCGACGGCCCGACCGAGCGCCGGTACCGCGAGCTTCTCGACGCGCGTGAACTCCTCTAGCGTCAGGCCATCGCGACCGTCCTGCTGCCGCTGCCCGACCACGACTTCGACGTCACCGAGGTCGCGGTGCCGTGGCGGCTCCTCACCCGCGCGGGCCATGCCGTCACGTTCGCCACCGAGCAGGGCGGGCGTGCGCCGGCCGCGGACCCACGACTGCTCGACGGCGTGATCTTCGGGCAGCTCGGCGCGGCGGCCGAGCCCAAGGCGTTCTACGCCGAGATGCTCGACGACCCGGCCTACCGCGCTCCGGTCGCCTGGTCGGAGATCGACGCGGCCGGCTACGACGGCCTCGTGCTGCCCGGCGGTCACGCGCCGGGCATGCGCCAGTACCTGGGCAGCGACACCCTGCGCGGCAAGGTCGCCGAGCTCTGGATCCGCCAGGTGCCGGTCGGCGCGATCTGCCACGGCGTCCTGGTGCTGGCCCGGACACGCGACCCGCGCTCCGGACGAAGCCTGCTGTACGGGCGCGAGACCACGTGCCTGCCCAAGTACATGGAGCGCTCCGCCTTCCTCGCCACGGCCTGGCGGCTCGGCCGCTACTACCGCACCTACCCGATGTACGTCGAGGACGAGGTCCGGGAGTCGATGCAGGACCGGAGCGACTTCGTGCGTGGCCCGCGGGTGTTCGCCCGACGGGGCACCGAGTCCGACGACGGGCCGGCGTTCGTGGTCGAGGACGGCAATTACGTGTCCGCCCGATGGCCCGGCGACTCCTACCTGTTCGCGAGGACGTTCGCCGCCCGACTCCCGGCCTGATCGCGGGCCTGATCGCGGGGTGCCCCGCGGGGAGCCCGGGCGATGAGTCCGGACGGCCGGGACGGTCTGCACGTGACGACCGGTGAGATCGACGACTGGAGCCCCCATGCCCCGCATCACGCCCAACCTCTGGTTCGACACCCAGGGCCTCGAGGCCGCCAAGTTCTACGTCTCGATCTTCCCGAACTCGGAGATCACCGCCATCACGTACTACGGCGAGGCCGGGCCGGGCCGGGCCGGAGAGGTGCTGACGGTCAGCTTCGAGCTGGACGGCCAGGAGCACATCGCGATCAACGGCGGACCGCAGTTCACCTTCGACGAGGCGATCTCGCTGATGGTGAGCTGCGCCGACCAGAGCGAGATCGACTACTACTGGGACGCGCTCTCCGCGGGAGGGGAGGAGGGCCCGTGCGGGTGGTTGAAGGACCGGTACGGCCTCTCCTGGCAGGTCTGCCCGTCCGACTGGGTCGAGATGCTGAACGATCCCGACCGGGGCCGGTCGGAGCGGGCGACGGCGGCGATGATGGGCATGGGCAAGCTCGACATCGCCGCGCTGCAGGCGGCCGCCGACGGCGCCTGAGCGCGCCGGCTCCCGCACCCGCCCGGCTGAGGGTGCCCTTACGTACTGACAACGGCTTGCTAACGACAACTGTTGTCGATAACATGGCTGTCGAGATGCAGACCGCCGACGAGCTCACCACGATCTTCCGGAGCCAAGGGCTGCGGGTCACGCCGCAACGCCAGGCGATCTTCCGCCTGCTGCACGGCAACGACCGGCATCCGACCGTGGACGCGTTGTACGACGCGGCCCGTGTCGAGATGCCGACGATCTCGCTCAAGACCGTGTACCAGACCGTCCACGACCTCGAGGCGCTCGGGCAGGTCTGCCTCCTGGACCTCGGCACCGGCAGCGTGCGCGTCGACCCCAACGTCGACGCGGACCATCACCACCTGGTCTGCTCGTCGTGCGGGCTGGTGCGCGACGTCCCGGTCACCGACGTCCCCACGTTGCCCGCCCGGTACCGCAGGGAGTTCAAGACCGACGCGGTCGAGGTGATCTTCCGCGGGGTGTGCGACCGGTGCGCCTCGCTCCCATCCAGCTCGTAAACCCCAGCTCGTCACCCGTCCAACCACGAAGGAGCACCATGGCCGAGCTCAACGGCAGCAAGACCCAGGACAACCTCAAGGAGGCGTTCGCGGGAGAGAGCCAGGCGAACCGCCGGTACCTCTACTTCGCGCAGAAGGCCGACATCGAGGGCTACCCCGACGTGGCCGCGCTGTTCCGATCGGTCGCCGAGGGCGAGACCGGCCACGCGTTCGGTCACTTCGACTTCCTCGCCGAGGTCGGCGACCCCGTGACCGGCGTGCCCGTCGGCCCCACGAGCGACAACCTGAAGTCGGCGATCGAGGGTGAGACCTACGAGTACACGGAGATGTACCCCGGGTTCGCCAAGACCGCGCGGGACGAGGGCTTCGAGGAGATCGCCGAGTGGCTCGAGACGCTCGCACGGGCCGAGAAGAGCCACGCCGGCCGCTTCACGCAGGGGCTCGAGAAGGTCAGCTGACCCTCGACCCGAGACGACGAGTCGGACGCGGCCCCGGGTACCTCCCGGGGCCGCGACTGTGCCCGGACCGGGAACGGCGGCAGGAAGGACGGCATGCGGAAGCTGACGAACGCCGACATCAAGGACCTGCGGGAGTACGAGCGCGAGCGCGACGCGTTCGTCGCCGAGATCATCTCGCTCAAGAAGAAGCGCCGGATCGCGCTCGGCGACCTGATGACGATCGTGTTCGAGAACGCGACCACGATGCGGTTCCAGATCCAGGAGATGGCCCGGGCCGAGCGGATGCTGCGCGACGAGCAGATCGCCCACGAGATCGAGACCTACAACGAGCTGGTCCCGGACGACGGCGAGCTCTCGGCCACGTTGTTCATCGAGGTCACCGACGCGGACGCGCTCCGGGAGTGGCTGCCCAAGCTGACCCGGGTCCAGAACCACATCGCGATCGAGGTGGCGGGCGACGCCGTTCCCGCGGTCGAGGTCGACGTCGAACGGCTCACCCGCGAGGAGGAGATCACGTCCACGGTCCACTACCTGCGCTTCGCGTTCACCGACGCGCAGCGGGAGGCGTTCGCGACCGGGCCGGTGGCGATCGCGGTGGAGCACGCCGAGTACTCGGCCCGGGTCGAGCTCACCGAGGCGCAACGAAACGAGCTGCTCGAAGACTTCGCCGTCTAGGCCGGCCCCGCTCTCCGCGTTTTGGCGCCACTTCCCCACCAAAGAGGTGGCGAAGCGACGCCAAAATCTGCGGTCCGCCTAGTCTCGCCGCCGTGCACGTCCCGATCAGCCGGCTCGACCCCGACGCACCGCTCCCGATGCAGGCCCACGACGACGACGCGGGCTACGACCTCTGCGCCAACGAGGACGCCCACCTCGCCGCCGGCGGCGGTCGGGCCCTGGTGCCGACCGGCCTCGCGGTCGCGATCCCATCGGGCTGTGGCGGCTTCGTGCTGCCCCGCTCGGGCCTCGCGATGAAGCACGGCGTGACGGTCTCGAACGCGCCCGGGCTCATCGACCCCCAGTACCGCGGTGAGCTCAAGGTGCTGCTGGTGAACACCGACCCCTCGGAGGACTACGACGTGCACCGCGGCGACCGCATCGCGCAGCTGGTGATCCAGAAGGTCGAGTACGTCGAGTGGTCGCTGGTCGACGAGCTCGACGAGACGCGGCGGGACACCTTCGGCTTCGGGAGCACCGGACGATGAACGGGCCCGTCGACCGGAAGTTCCGATTCGGGGTCATCGCCAAGCAGGCGCGCGGGGCCATCGAGTTCCGCAGCTTCGCCCGCCGGGTCGAGGACCTCGGCTTCTCGACCTTCTACATGCCCGACCACTTCGTCGATCACCCGCTCGCGCCGATTCCCGGGATCATGGCCGCAGCCGCCGCCACCACGACGCTCCGCGTCGGCACGCTGGTGCTCGGCAACGACTACAAGCACCCGGTGGTCCTGGCCAACGAGGCCGCGACGATCGACCTCCTGTCCGACGGTCGGCTCGAGCTCGGGGTCGGAGCGGGATGGATGACCGCGGACTACGAGCAAGGTGGATTCCCCCTCGACGGTGCCGGCGTGCGCATCGCGCGCCTCGACGAGTCGCTGACCGTGCTCAAGGGTCTGATGGCCGACGGGCCGTTCACCTTCCGCGGCGAGCACTACAGGATCGAGGCGCTCGACGGCGCGCCGAAGCCGGTGCAGCGCCCGCATCCTCCGATCGTCGTCGGTGGCGGCGGCCCGAAGGTGCTGGCGCTCGCGGCGAAGCACGCGCAGATCGTCGGCATCAACGCCAACCTGCGCGCGGGGCAGGGCGACCACCCCGACTCGGTGCGCTCCCTGACCGCAGCCGCGACGGACGAGAAGCTCGAGCGGTTGCGGGCGGCGGCGGGCGACCGGTTCCCGGGCCTCGAGATCCAGACGCTCACCGGCTTCGTGCACGTCACGGACGACCGGGCGTCGATCGCGGCCGGGATCTCGTCGCACTTCGGCGTGGATCCCGAGGTTGCGCTCGAGACGCCTGCGGTGCTCGTGGGCACGCTCGACCAGATCGTCGACGACCTCGAGGCCCGGCGCGAGCGCTGGCAGATGAGCTACGTCGTGGTGCCCGAGGAGTTCGCCGACGCCATGGCACCGGTGGTGTCCCGACTCGCGGGCACGTAGGACGCTCCGCCCGCCGGGCGGGGACGAGACCAGTCACGAGGACAGGGGAGGCCCGAATGGTGAAGCCGTTTCGATTCGGAGTGCAGTGCGGCGGTGACCACGACCGCGGGGGCTGGGAGCAGCTGACCCGGAAGATCGAGGCGCTCGGCTACGAGACCATGTACGTCCCCGACCACTTCATCGGCACCCAGATGGCGCCGATCGTGGCGATGGCCGTCGCGGCCGAGGCGACCACGACCCTCCGGGTCGGCGCGCTCGTGTTCGACAACGACTACAAGCACCCCGCGATCCTCGCCAAGGAGATCGCGACGCTCGACCGCCTGTCCGACGGCCGGGTCGAGCTCGGCATCGGGGCGGGGTGGCTGAAGACCGACTACGACGCGCTGGGCCTGCCCTACGACCGTCCCGGCGTGCGCGTCGACCGGCTGGAGGAGGCGCTCGCGGTCATCAAGGGCGCGTGGACCGGCGAGGCATTCAGCTTCGAAGGCACGCACTACA
>DASXYP010000080.1:0-1641 GCA_036502405.1 Acidimicrobiia bacterium | reverse complement strand
CACGGATCCCCGTCACCAGCTCGCGATGGCCGAGGTCCACGACTGCTTCACGCCCACCGAGCTCGTCCTCATGGAGGACCTGGGGTTCGCGGAGCGCGGGACCGCATGGAAGGAGGAGCTCGCGGGGACCTTCGACCTCGGAGGCGAGCTGCCGGTGAACCCGGACGGCGGCCTGAAGAGCTTCGGGCACCCGGTCGGCGCGTCGGGGCTGCGCATGATGTTCGAGTGCTGGCTCCAGCTGCGCGGCGAAGCGCCGGAGCAGCGTCAGATCGGCAACGACCGCCCGCTCGCGCTCACGCACAACCTGGGCGGGTACCCCGGCGAGATGGTCTCGTTCGTTTCCGTCGTCGGCCGCGACCAGGGGTAGAGGACGCCGTGGAAGCCCAGACCGTCTCGATTCACGGGCACGACATCAGCTACCGCGGGGGCGGATCCGGGCCGGTCCTCGTGCTGATCCATGGCATGGCGGGGAGCTCGGTCACGTGGGAGCCGGTCCTCCACGAGCTGACCCGCCACCACACGGTCATCGCACCCGACCTTCCCGGGCATGGCGATTCGGACAAGCCGCGCGGCGACTACTCCCTCGGTGCCCACGCCAGCATCATCCGCGACCTTCTCGTCGTGCTCGGTCACGAACGGGCGACGATCGTCGGGCAGTCGTTCGGCGGGGGCGTCGCGATGCAGCTCGCCTACCAGCACCCGGAATGTTGCGAACGACTGGTGCTGGTCTCCAGCGGGGGACTGGGCCAGGAGGTCGCACTGCTGCTGCGCGCGCTCACCCTGCCGGGTGCCGACTACCTGATGCCGATCGCGTGCAACGGGCGCGTGCGCGACGCCGGCGTCGCGGTCACCGGGTTCTTCGATCGACTGGGGATGCGTCCCGTTCCCGCGGTCGCGGAGATGTGGCGGAGCTTCGCTTCACTGAGCGATGCGTCGACGCGCGAGGCGTTCCATCACACCTTGCGATCGGTGGTCGACGTGCACGGCCAACGCGTGAGCGCGCAGGACCGCATGTACCTCGCCGCCGACGTGCCGACGCTCATCGTGTGGGGTGACCGCGATCCGATCATCCCGTTCGACCACGGGCGCGCGGCCCACGAGCTGATGCCGGGCAGCCGGCTCGAGGTGTTCGAGGGCGCCGGGCACTTCCCCCACTGCGAGCAGCCCGAGCGGTTCGTGGAGGTCCTCGTCGACTTCATCGCGTCCACGACACCCCGACCTCAATCTGAGCTGACCCACCGGAGCTGAGCCGGTGGCGGGGTGCTCCCGTCCCGCTCCACCCGGCGACGTGAAGCTCGGGAACGCAGGTCTATCGTCGACGGGATGGGCACCACGGCCGTGAGCGCGACGCCGGGCCCGAGGCTGCCCGTGGTGGACATGACGGCCCTGCGGCTCGATCCCGACGGGGCGGACGCGGACCGGGCGGTCGACGCGCTCCGACGCGCGTGTCGCGACCGGGGCTTCTTCTCGTTGGTCGGTCACGGCGTGGATCCCGACCGCTGCGACGCCGTCCTCGCGCTGGCGCGCGCCTTCTTCGCGCTTCCCGAGGCCGAGAAGGTCGCGATCGAGAACGTCCACTCGCCGCAGTTCCGGGGCTACACCCGCGTGGGGCACGAGCAGACGAACGGCCGGCCGGACCGC
>DASXYP010000079.1:0-40775 GCA_036502405.1 Acidimicrobiia bacterium | reverse complement strand
CCCCAGCTGCCGCTGACGTTCCAGCGCGGCTCGCCCGTCGCCGCGTCGAACGCCTGACCCGCCAAGACCACCCGGTTGACCCCTTCGACCAGCGGCACCCCGCCCGCAGCGGGAGCCGACCATTGCAGCGCGAGCCCGTGGACGTCCGTCGTCGAGAGCCCGGTCTCCGGGTTGAAGCCCGCCTCTCCGGCACCGGCACGGAACATCGACCAGTCGCAGCCCGACAGCAACACGACCACGGCGACCGCGCCGACCAACGCGATGACGCGGCGAATTGCCAAGGTGCGTTGCGAAGGACCGCGAAGACTCGACCCACCTCCTGTCGTTGCACCCATCCCAGACCCCCGTCTTTCGGATCCGCGCAATTTCGCGCACCAGAATCGCGAGCGTCGGCTGTCCTCACGGTGCGCGCGAGCGGACGCGGGACGCGGCCGGCGAAGACCGTCCGGAGGAGCGGTCGACGGCTCAGTCCGTGCGTGGGAAGCCGAGGTCGGGGCCGCGCTCGACGGGGTCGGCCCAGCGGCTCGTGACGACCTTGCCCCGCGTGTAGAAGTGGACGCCCTCGGGGCCGTGGACGTGCGTGTCGCCGAACAGGCTCTGCTTCCAGCCCCCGAACGAGTAATAGGCCATCGGCACCGGGATCGGGACGTTGACGCCGACCATGCCCGCGTCGACCTCGTGCTCGAACCGTCGGGCCGCGCCGCCGTCGCGGGTGAAGATCGCCACGCCGTTGCCGTAGGGGTTCTCCGATACGAGGTGCACCGCGTCGTCGTACGTGCCGACCCGCACGACCGAGAGGACGGGCCCGAAGATCTCGTCGCGGTAGAGCGCCATCGACGGGGCGACCCGGTCGAAGAGGCACGGGCCGAGGAAGAACCCGTCGTCGGGCAGGCTCGCGGTGCGGCCGTCGACGACGAGGTCTGCACCGTCCGCCACCCCCTCCTCGACGTAGCCGCGCACGCGGTCGCGGTGGGCGCCCGTCACGAGCGGGCCCATCTCCGAAGCGGGGTCCGCGCTCGGGCCGACGCGCACGTCGCGCGTGCGCGCCGCGATCGCCTCGACGAGCGGGTCGGCGACCGGACCGACCGCGACGACCACCGAGATCGCCATGCAGCGCTCGCCCGCGGACCCGTAGCCGGCGCTCACGGCCGCGTCCGCCGCGAGGTCGAGGTCCGCGTCGGGCAGGACGACCATGTGGTTCTTCGCGCCGCCGAGCGCCTGCACGCGCTTGCCGTTCGCGGCTGCGGTCTCGTAGACCGAGCGCGCGACCGGGGTCGACCCGACGAAGCTCACCGCGCGCACGTCCGGGTGGGCGAGCAGGCCGTCGACGGCCTCCTTGTCGCCCTGCAGGACCGTGAACACACCGGCCGGCAGACCCGCCTCGGCCCACAGCTCGGCCAGCACCAGCGACGCCGACGGGTCACGGTCGCTCGGCTTGAGCACGAACGCGTTGCCGCACGCGATCGCGACCGGGAACATCCACATCGGGACCATCGCCGGGAAGTTGAAGGGGGTGATGCCCGCCACGACCCCGAGCGGCTGGCGGATCGAATGGACGTCGGTCCCGGTCGAGACGGACTCGGAGTACCCACCCTTCAGCAGGTGGGGGATCCCGCACGCGAACTCGACGACCTCCTGGCCCCGACCCACCTCACCGAGCGCGTCCGCGACGACCTTGCCGTGCTCGGCGCTGATCGCCGCCGCGACCTCGTCCTTGCGCCGCTCCAGGCCCTCGCGGAACGCGAAGAGGATCCGGACCCGACGGGCGAGCGGGACCTCGCGCCACTCGAGGAAGGCCTGGCTCGCGCTGCGCACCGCGGCCTCGATCTCGGCCGGGCCCGCGAGCGCCACCTGCGCCTGCACCGCCCCGGTCGACGGGTCGAACACGTCGCCCGTGCGCGCCGGGGCGCCGTCCCACGGCTTCCCGTCGATCCAGTGCTGCACCGTGCGCATCGGTGTCCTCTCTCCTCGCCCCCGGGTGGGAGGGTCAGGTCGCCTTGTTCAGGCGGCGCTCCCGCCGCTGTCCGAGCAAGGTTCCCACGGCCAGCACGATGATGCTGCCGAAGAGGATCATCGACGCGAGCACGTTGATCTGGGGCGGGGTCGCCGTCCGGGACTGCCCGAAGATCCGGATCGGGAACGTCGTGGTGCTCGGCCCCGAGACGAAGTACGTGATGATGAAGTCGTCGATCGAGAGCGCGAACGACAGCAGCGCGGCGGCGAGGATCCCCGGCGTGATCAGCGGCAGCGTCACCCGCATGAAGGTGCGCGTGGGGTTCGCGCCCAGGTCCATCGCGGCGTCCTCGAGGGTCCAGTCGAAGCCGCGCAACCGTGCCTTCACCGTCAGGGCGACGTAGCTGACGCAGAACATGATGTGCGCAAGAACGATCGTGGTGAAGCCGAGCGCGAAGTTGTGGTTCAGCAGCACCAGGTGCGGTTCGAGGAACAGCGTGAGCAACGACGCGCCCAGCACGATCTCCGGTGCGGTCAGCGGCAGCACCAGCAGGAAGTTCACGGCCTGGCCACCGCGGAACCGGTACCGGACCAGCGCGAGCGCGACGAAGGTCCCGAGAATCGTGGCGATCACCGTCGCGATCACGGCGACCTCGAGGCTCAGCTTCAGCGCGTCGACGAGGGCCTTGTCCTTGAAGGGGTGCAGCCAGTTGTCGAACGTGAACCGCTGCCAGACCGCGTTGAACCGCCCGACCGGCTGGTTGAAGCTGAACATCACGATCACGAAGATCGGGAGGAACAGGTAGACGAGCCCGAGACCGGCGGCCAGGTCGACGAGCCGGCGACCGATCCGGCCGCGTGTGGAGGTGACCGTCCCCGAGTGCGTGCTCATCGCCGCCGCCTCACGCGATGTCCTCGGTGCCGAGGATGAACGCGTAGATCACGACGATCACCATGACGATCGCCATGAACACGAACGAGAGCGCGGCCGCGACCGGATAGTCGGTCTGCACGAGGAACTGGTCCTGGACGACGTTGCCGATCATCGATGTCTTCGAGTTGCCCAGGTAGTACGCGTTGACGAAGTCGCCGGCGGCGGGGATGAACACGAGCAGGCTCCCGGCGAAGACCCCCGGCAGCGAGAGCGGGAAGACGATCTTGCGGAACGCGCGCCACGTGTTCGAGTACAGGTCGCGAGCCGCGTCGATGAGCCGGGGATCGATCTTCTCCAGGGCGACGTAGATCGGCAGGACCATGAAGGGCAGGAAGTTGTAGGTCAGGCCGCCGATGACCGCGAGCGGCGTGCGCAGCAGGGTCCCGGTCGGGCCGAGGATCCCGACGTCGCGCAGCACACCCACGACAGTTCCCTGGTCACCGAGGATCGTCTTCCACGCCAGGGTTCGGATGAGGAAGTTCGTGAAGAACGGCACGACGACGAGCCCGAGCAGGATGTTCCGGAAGCGTCCACCCCGGAACGCGATCACGTACGCCAGGGGGTAGGCGATGATCAGCGCGAGCAGCGTGGCGAGCGCCGCGTAGACGAACGACCGCGTGAACTGGCTCCCGTACTGCGAGAACGCGTTCGAGAAGTTGTCCCAGTGCCATCCGAACTTCGGGTTCGCGAACCGGCTCGGCCGGTACGACAGCGACATCCGTCCGAGCGTGTACAGCGGGAAGAAGAAGAAGAGGAACAGGAACAGCATGCCGGGACCGAGCAGCAGCCACGGCGAGAGCCGCGCCCGCTTGCGTCCCTGGTCGTCGCGTTCGTTCACGATCGTCGCCCCGGAGGCCCGCCCGTCAACCCGACCCGAGGATCTGCGAGAACCGCTTGTCGAACTTCACCTCTTCGGCCGAGTCGAGCGGGCCGAAGATCGCCAACGTCGCGAGGAACTCGTCGGTGGGCACGACCAAGGGGTTGTTGACGAGGGCCGCGGCCTTGCCCCCCATCTTCGTGAGCTCCGCGTCGACACCCTCGACCGGTGAGATGTACTTGATCCCGGCGGTGAGCACGGCGGCGTTCTTCGGGTCGTAGAAGAAGTTGATGAAGTCGGTCGCGAGCTTGGCCTTGTCGGTCGTCTTCGGGATCATGAAGTTGTCGGACCAGAGCATCCCGCCCGAGTCCGGCACGGCGAACCGGACGTCCGGGTTGTCGAGCGTGATCTGCGCGACGTCACCGGACCACGCGAAGGCCGCGGCCAGGTTCCCCGCGCCGAGGTCGCTCACGTACTCGTTGCCGTTGAACCCCTTGATCTTGCCGTCGTTGACCGCCTTCTCCAGCGCGTCGAACGCCGGCTCCGCCTTGGCGTAGGTCGGATGGGCCGTGTCGATGCCCATCGAGCGCATGAACAACCCGACCGTGTCGCGCATCTCCGTGAGCGCGGTCTTGGTCCCAGGCGCGTCGAGGAAGTCCTGGATCGTCTTGATCTCCTTGCCGGTCGTCTTGATGTTGTACGCGATTCCCGTCACCCCGCTCGCCCACGGCGCGCTGAACTTCCTGGTCGGGTCGAACCCGGGGGACTTCAGTGGCGCACGGAGGTTCGACTTGTTGGTGAACGCCGCCGGATCGAAGGGCTGCACCCACTTGACCTGGTTGATCATGCGGTTCGCCATCCAGTCCGTGAGCACGAAGCCGTCGCGGCCGATGCTCTGGTCCCGGCTCAGGTTCGGACGGATCTTGGCGAAGTACTCGTCGTTGTCGTTGATGTCCTCGGTGTACGTGAGCTTGATGCCCGTGTCCTTGGTGAAGTCCGACTTCGACTGGTCGGTGATGTAGCTCGTCCAGTTCGAGATCGAGACGCTCTTGTCCGAACCCGAGCTCGACGACCCACTGCTGCCCCCGCAGGCCGCGAGCACCGCAGGCCCGATCGCGAGCCCGCCGAGCAGCGCGCCACCGCGCCCGAGGAACTGGCGTCGGGACATGCCGATGCGGGCCAGGCGGATCTGGTCGCGGCGGATGCGGTCATCACGGTGGCTCATGTCTGGCTCCTCGTGGTCGTGGTCTTCAGCTCCTCGATCTCCTGGAGCTCCGGGTCGGACCCGATCCGCTCGGAGCGACGGATCAGCCGACCGGCTTCGGGCTCCCATTCCACCCACACCCGGTCCCCGGGCCGGAGCAGCGGCAGGGCGGCCTCCGGGCCGACGTGCGCGACGAGCGGGCTGCCGTCGGACGCGCGGAGGTCGAACCGGATCAGCGGTCCCTGGAACACCAGGTCGACGACCTCGGCCGGCACCGACGTCACTCCCGGCGGCGGCTCGTCCAGCCGGAGCTGCATGCGCTCGGGCCGGATCATCAGCGTCGCCTGCCCACCGACGTCGAGGCCGTCGACCGCGGGCGCACCCACGATCCGGTCGCCGGCGACCCGCGCGACCGAGAGCGTGCCGTCACGGCCCTCGATGTGCGCCGGCAGGAGGTTCGCCATCCCGATGAAGCCGGCCACGAACTCGGTCTCGGGCTCGTGGTAGATCTCCTCCGGCGAGCCGATCTGCTCGACCCTACCGTCGTCCATCACCGCGATCCGGTCGCTCATCGTGAGCGCTTCCTCCTGGTCGTGCGTGACGAAGATGAACGTGATGCCCACCTCGCGCTGGATGCGCTTGAGCTCGAGCTGCATCGCCTGGCGAAGCTTCAGGTCCAGCGCTCCGAGTGGCTCGTCGAGCAGGAGCGCGCTGGGGTAGTTCACGAGCGCCCGGGCGAGGGCCACTCGCTGCTGCTGCCCGCCGGAGAGCTGCGCCGGCTTGCGCTGGGCGTAGTCCGCGAGCCGAACGATCTCGAGCAGCTCGACGACCCGCTTCTCGATCTCGGTCTTGCCGACCTTCTTGGCCTTCAGCCCGAACGCCACGTTCTCCCGCACCGACATGTGGGGGAACAGCGCGTACGCCTGGAAGACCGTGTTGACGTTGCGCTTGTACGGCGGGACCTTCGAGACGTCGCTGCCCTCGAGCCGCACCTGGCCCTCGGAGGGCTGCTCGAAGCCGGCGATCATCCGCAGCGTCGTCGTCTTGCCGCACCCCGACGGGCCCAGCATCGAGAAGAACTCCGCGCGCCGAATCTCGAAGTTCGCATCGTCGACGGCCACGAACGCCCCGAATCGCTTCGTCACGTGGTCGATCGAGATGACGACGTCGCCACCGCCCCCCGGGTGCTCCGTCAGCGCTGCGCCTCCTGGTCCCCGTCGTGCTCCCACACGTCCCGTTGCGGGTCGTGCGACCGCCGAGGCTCGCAGATACCCCGCAGCGATGCAATACCCGCGTGACGGATTCCGTAACCTTGAAACACAATTGCAACGGAATCCCTTGCGCGTCCCCCGACGCGCCGCGCAACATCGTGGTCAAATGGGTCCGGACCCGGTCCGGATGAGAAGGAGCGCACGATGCCCGACCAGAACTTCATCGGCGGGAGCTGGGTCGACGCCCGCGGCGGGGCCACCGACGAGGTGCTGAACCCGGCGACCGGTGAGGTGCTCGCCAAGGTGCCGGCGAGCGGGGCCGAGGACGTCGACGCGGCGGTCGAGGCCGCCGCTGCAGCCTTCGACGAGTGGGCCGCGATGACGCCGCGGGCCCGCAGCGAGCACCTCCACAAGGTCGCCGACGCCATCGAGGCCGACCTCGACAACATCAAGAAGCTCGAGATGCAGAACTGCGGCAAGCCCGCCTCCATGATCGAGTTCGAGATGGACCTGACCCTGGACAACTGGCGGTTCTTCGCGGCGGGCGCTCGCTTCCTCGAGGGCCGGGCCGCGGGCGAGTACCTGGAGGAGCACACGAGCTACGTCCGCCGGGACGCGCTGGGGGTGGTCGGCTCCATCGCGCCGTGGAACTACCCGATCAACATGGCGACCTGGAAGCTCGGCCCCGCACTGGCGGCGGGGAACACGGTCGTGCTCAAGCCGTCCGAGCTGACGCCGCTCAGCGCGCTGCGCCTCGCCGAGATCACTGGCGACATCCTCCCGGCCGGAGTGCTCAACGTCGTGACCGGCCAGGGTGAGACCGCGGGCGACGCACTCGTGCGCCACCCGAAGGTCGCGATGGTGTCGCTGACCGGCAGCGTCGAGACCGGCAAGGTCATCGCCCGGACCGCGGCCGAGACGCTCAAGCGGGTGCACCTCGAGCTGGGCGGCAAGGCACCGGTCGTGATCTTCGACGACGCCGACATCGAGGCGGCCGTCGCGATCCTCACCGACATGTCGTATTACAACTCCGGCCAGGACTGCACCGCTCCGTGCCGGCTGATGGCCGGCCCCCGCGTGTACGACGACCTGGTGAGCGGCCTCACCGACTCGGTCGGAGCGATCGCGACCGGCGACCCGTTCGACGAGGGCACCGCGATGGGCCCCGTCATCTCGGGCGAGCAGCTCGACCGGGTCTCGGGGATGGTGTCGCGCGCGGCGGAGGCCGGCGCGGAGATCACCGTGGGCGGCCACACGATGGACCGACCGGGCTTCTTCTACGAGCCCTCGGTCGTCGCCAACCCCGCGCAGGACAGCGAGATCGTGCAACGCGAGGTGTTCGGTCCGGTCGTCTCGGTCCAGCGGTTCACCGACGAGGACCAGGCGCTGGCCTGGGCCAACGACGTCGACTACGGACTCTCGGCCAGCGTGTGGACGAGCGACGTCGGGCGCGCGATGCGGATGAGCAAGGCGCTGCACTTCGGGTGCGTGTGGGTCAACGACCACATCCCGATCGTCTCGGAGATGCCGCACGGCGGCTTCAAGCAGTCGGGCTACGGCAAGGACATGTCGATCTACGCGATCGAGGCCTACACCGAGCTCAAGCACGTGATGATCAAGCACTGAACGCTCGACCGAGCGGCGAGCGCGGTCGACACCGACGACAGGGAACGAGGAACTGCGATGCCGGACCTGAACGCCCGAGCGGCCGAGATCACCGAGGCGGAGAACACCCGGATGTGGGCGCGGACCGCCGGTTCGAAGGCGCTGTACGAGCGGGCTCTCCGCACGATGCCCCAAGGTGTCCCGTCGTCGTTCCAGGCATGGGAGCCGTACCCGATCTACCTGCGCGAGGGGAAGGGGAGCCGGGTCTGGGACGTCGACGGCCACGAGTACACGGACTTCCACAACGGCTTCGGCTCGATGGTCGTGGGGCACGCGCACCCGAAGGTCGCCGAGGCGATCGAGCGCGCCGCGCGCACCGGGACGCACTTCGCCGCCCCGACCGAGGGGACGGTGCTGCTCGCCGAGGAGCTGAGCCGGCGGTTCAAGGCCGAGGCGATCCGCTTCTGCAATTCGGGAACCGAGGCGACGATGACGGCGGTCCGCGTCGCGCGCGCTGCGACGGGACGCGAGCACATCGTGAAGATCGAAGGTTCGTACCACGGCCACTACGACTCCCTGATGTTCTCGGTCGTGCCGAACTCGGACCTCATGGGCGGGCGTGAGACGCCGGCGACCACGCCGATGTCGAACGGCATCCCCGCGGTGATGGCCGAGTACACGCACGTCGTGCCGTTCAACGACCTCGAGGTCCTGTCCGCGCTGCTCGACGAGCGCGGCGACGAGATCGCGTGCCTGATCCTCGAGCCGGTGATGATGAACATCGGCATCTGCCAGCCCGAGCCCGGCTACCTGCAGGGGCTCGGCGACCTGCTGCACCGGCACGGCGCGCTGCTCGTGTTCGACGAGGTGAAGAGCGGCGCGACGATCGCCGAGGGGGGCGCCGTCGAGCGCTACGGCGTCGTCCCCGACCTCGCGTGCTGGGCCAAGGCGATCGGCGGCGGGACGCCGGCGGCGGCGTTCGGTGGCCGCGCCGACGTCATGGACGCGATCGACCACGGGGCGGCGCAGCAGGGCACGTTCAACGGCAACCCGCTCGTCGCCGCGGCCGGGCTCGCGACGCTCACCGAGGTCCTCACGCCCGACGCCTACGACGGGCTGGCCAAGCTCGGCACGCGCCTCGCCGAGGGCTGCGCCCGTGCGATGGCCGAGAGCTCCATCCCCGGGCACGCGGTCGACCTCGGCGCCAAGGGGTGCGTCTCGTACCGCCCCGAGCCGCTGCGCAACTACCGCGACTTCCTCGAGACCAACCCGGACCTCTACCTCGCCTCCTACCCGTGGGCGATGAACCGCGGCGTGTTCATGACCCCGGGAGACGAGGAGCAGTGGACGATCTCGGTCCAGCACACCGAGGCCGACATCGACCGGTACGTCGACCAGTTCGCCGACTTCTGCGCCACCCTGGCCCGGGCCTGATCACCCGGGGCGGCCCCTCCGAGGCGGGTCGTAGCATCGGCCACGTGGGCCAGCATGACGAGTGGGTGGCGCGCGACGCCGCGGTGGTGTGGCACGGCTTCACCCAGATGGCGAGCTACGCGGACAACGCGCCGGTGCTCGTCGACCGGGCCGAGGGCCACGAGGTCGTCGACGTCGACGGGCGCCGCTACCTCGACGCGATCTCGTCGCTCTGGGTCACGACCCTGGGCCACGCCGTGCCCGAGCTCGACGAGGCCCTGCGCGCGCAGCTCGCGCGCGGCGCCCACACGACGATGCTCGGGAACGGCAACCGCATCGTCGTGGAGCTCTCCGAAGCGCTGGCGCGGGTGGTGCCGATCGACGAGCCGCACTTCCTGTACGCCTCGGACGGCGCATGCGCGGTCGAGCAGGCGCTCAAGATCTCGTTCCAGCACTGGGCGAACCGGGGAATCGAGGGCCGCCACCGCTTCCTCGCTTTCGGCGACGCGTACCACGGCGACACGATCGGGGCGCTCTCGGTCGGGTCCGGTGGCTTCGGCACGGACCTCTTCGACCCGCTCCGCTTCCCGGTGCTGCGCGCGCCGTCGTTCCGCGACCCTGACTGCTTTCCGACCGCTTGCGCCATGGTCGCCGAGCACGCCCACGAGCTCGCCGCAGTCATCGTCGAGCCGCTGGTGCAGGGCGCGGCCGGCATGCAGCTCGCCGACCCCGAGGGGCTCGGCCGGTTGGCCGCCGCCTGCATCGAGCACGAGGTGCTGCTGATCTGCGACGAGGTCGCGACCGGCTTCGGGCGTACGGGCACGCTGTTCGCGTCGGAGCAGGCGGCGATCCGTCCGGACCTGATGTGCCTCGGCAAGGGCCTGACCGCGGGCTACCTCCCGATGTCGGCCACGGTGGCGTCCGGCCGGGTGTTCGAGTCGTTCCTCGGCCCGGACCTGTCCGAGCGCACGCTGTACCACGGGCACTCGTACAGCGGGAACGCGCTGGCCGCCGCGGTTGCGCTGCGCCACCTCGAGCTGATCGAGGCCTACGACGTGCTGGCCAACGTCCGGGCGCGCTCGGACGAGCTGCGGGGCCTGCTCGACGACCGCATCGTGTCGCTCCCCGAGGTCGCCGACGTCCGGCTGTGCGGGCTCATGGGCGGCGTCGAGCTCGCGCCGCCGGTCGACGGGCTGCGGTGGGGCCGCCGGGTGTGCGCGGCGGCGGTCGAGCGGGGGGTCCTGCTACGCCCGCTCGGCGACGTCGTGGTGCTCATGCCGCCGCTCACGGTCACCTCCGAGGAGCTGCACCAGATCGTGCACGCGCTCGCCGACGCGATCGACGAGGTCACGGACTTCGGGGCGGCACCGTGAGCTGGTCCGAATGGACCGAGACCCAGACTCGTGCGATCCATGGTGCCGGGCAGTGGCGCGCGCCGGTCGACTTCGACGCCGCGGGACCCGAGGGGAAGCTCGCGCCCGACGGGCGCGCCGTCGTCGCCTTCGCGTCGAACGACTACCTCGGGCTGACCCAGCACCCTGCGGTGCTCGCCGCGGCCCACGCGGCGATCGATCGCTGGGGCACCGGATCCGGGGCGGCGCGGCTGATCGTCGGGTCCCGTCCCGTCCACTCGGAGCTCGAACGGGAGCTCGCGGCGTGGAAGCACTGCGAGGCCGCGGTCCTGTTCCCGACCGGGTTCGCGGCCAACCTGGGCGTGCTCACCACGTTCGGAGGCCCCGGCACCTTCGTCTGCTCGGACGAGCTCAACCACGCGTCGATCATCGACGGGACCCGCCTCGCCAAGGGCGAGGTCGCGGTGTACCCGCACCGCGACCTCGAGGCGCTCGACGCGGTCCTCGGCGAGCGCAGCGGCGGGCGCCGCGCGCTGGTGGTGAGCGACTCGGTGTTCTCGATGGACGGCGATCTTGCCGACGTCGACGGGCTCGTCGAGGTGTGCGCACGTCACCGCGCCCTGCTCGTGCTCGACGAGGCGCACGCGGTCCTCGGGCCGGAGATCACGGACCCGGGAACCGAATTGCTGCGCGTCGGCACGCTCTCGAAGACCCTGGGTGCGCTCGGCGGCTTCGTCGCCGGACCCCGCGCGCTGACCGAGCTGATCGTGAACCGGGCGCGCTCCTACATCTTCACGACCGCGACCTCCCCGGCCGACGCGGCTGCAGGACTCGCCGCGCTCGAGGTCGTGCGCAGCAACGAGGGCGACGAGCTGCGCGAACGGCTGCGGATGAACGTGGCGGCACTCCGCGCGGGCCATCCGTCACCCATCGTCCCCGTCGTGTGCGGTGACGAGGCGCGCGCCGTGGCCGCGGCGCGTTCCCTGCTCGACCTCGGTATCCTCGTGCCCGCGATCCGACCGCCGACGGTGCCGATCGGCACCTCGCGGCTCCGGGTCGCGCTCTCCGCTGCGCACTCCGTCGAGCAGGTCGCGGCGCTGCGCGCCGGGCTCGACGGGATCGGCCTCGCGTGAGCACCGTCCTCGTCACCGGCACCGAGACGGAGGTGGGAAAGACGTGGTGGGGCCGCACGACGATCGACGTCCTGCGCGCCGCCGGGGTCCCGGTCGCGGCGCGCAAGCCCACCCAGTCGTACTCGCCCGAGGAGCTCGGCGCGACGGACGCCGAGGTGCTCGCCCACGCCAGCGGCGAGCCGGCCGAGGTCGTCTGCCCGCGCCACCGTTGGTACCCGGTGGCGATGGCTCCTCCGATGGCGGCCGACGTGCTCGGACTGCCGACGTTCACGATCGGAGACCTCGTCGCCGAGCTCGTGCCGCCCGCCGAGCCGAGCACGATCACCATCGTCGAAGGTGCGGGCGGGCCGCGGTCACCGCTCGCCGCGGACGGCGACACCGTGAGCCTGGGCGCCGCGATCGGCGCCGACATGTTCGTGCTCGTCGCCCCGGCGGGGCTCGGCACGATCAACGCGGTGCGCCTGGCGACCTCGGCGCTGCGCGCCGACGGCCCCGCGGACGCGCGCGTGCTCGTGGCCCTCAACCGCTACGACGCGGACGACGACCTGCACCGCCGGAACCACGGCTGGCTCGCCGGCGAGGGCCACCACCTGGTCACGAGCCCGGCCGAGCTGGCCGCCGAGCTCCGGCGCGGCTGACCGCTCTCCGGATCCGTACGTCCAGCCGCCATCAACTCCGGAATCCGCAGTTTCCGAGCCCTGTTGCGACGGATTCCCTTGCGGGAGGCGGCCGGCTCCGGGGAGAATCTCCCGAGCCCGAGGAGGAGCGCATGACGAACACCCGCCGGAGCGCCGAGCGGACCGGGTCCGACCGCGCGGTCGTCATCGACGATCTCGACAAGGCGATCATCGAGCAGCTCCAGGAGGACGGTCGTCTTCCCTATACGCGCCTCGGTGCCGCGGTCGGCCTCTCGGAGGCCGCGGTGCGCCAGCGGGTGCAGCGCCTCGTCGAGTCCGGCGTGGTGCAGATCGTCGCGGTGACCGATCCGCTCACCCTCGGCTTCCGGCGGGAGGCGATGATCGGTCTGAAGATCGAGGGAGACCTGCGCGGCGTCGCCGACATGATCGCGTCGGTCCCGGAGGTGTCCTACGTGGTCGTCGTGAGCGGATCGTTCGACCTGCTGATGGAGGTCGTCTGCGAGGACGACGACCACCTCCTCGCGCTGCTCAACGACAAGGTGCGCTCGATCCCCGGCGTGCGCAGCACCGAGACGTTCACGTACCTCCGGCTCTACAAGCAGACCTATGCGTGGGGGACCCGCTAGTGCACGAGGGACCGCATCACACCTACGACGTCGACCGGCTCGACGAGCAGGCCCGTCGCCATCTCTGGATGCACTTCAGCCGGCTCGGCGCGTACACCGGAGCCGACATCCCGATCATGGCGGAGGGCGACGGCTGCAACCTCTGGGACGCTCGCGGCAAGCGCTACCTCGATGCGCTCTCGGGCCTCTTCACGGTGCAGCTCGGGCACGGACGGGCCGACCTCGCGGAGACGGCACGGGCCCAGGCGGAGACGCTCGAGTACTTCCCGATCTGGAGCTACGCGCACCCGCCGGCGATCGAGCTCGCGGCCAAGCTCGCCGCGCTCGCGCCGGGGGACCTCAACCGGGTGTTCTTCACGACCGGCGGGTCCGAGGCGGTGGAGTCGGCGTGGAAGCTGGCGCGCCAGTACTTCCAGGCGGTGGGCCAGCCGGAGCGCTACAAGGTCATCGCCCGCGACACCGCGTACCACGGCACCACGATGGGTGCTCTGGCGATCACCGGCGTCGACGCGCTGCGAGCCCCGTTCGAGCCGCTCACCCCGGGCACCGCCCACGCAATGAACACGAACCGCTTCCGGCATCCACTCGCGGACGACGACGCGGCGTTCATGGCTCTCACCACCGATGCGATCGAGCGGCAGATCCTGGCCGAAGGGCCCGAGACCGTGGCCGCGGTGTTCCTCGAGCCGGTGCAGAACGCGGGCGGCTGCTTCGTCCCGCCCGCCGGCTACTTCACGCGGGTCCGGGAGATCTGCGACCACTACGGCGTGCTACTCGTCTCGGACGAGGTGATCTGCGCGTTCGGGCGGCTGGGCGAGATGTTCGGCTGCCAGCGCTACGACTACCTGCCGGACATCGTCACCGCCGCGAAGGGCCTGACGAGCGGGTACTCACCGCTCGGCGCGGTGATCTGTCGCGACACGATCGCCGAGCCCTTCCTCGCGGACCGCGCGAGCTTCCTGCACGGGATCACGTTCGGCGGCCACCCGGTCAGCTGCGCGGTCGGCCTCCGGAACCTCGAGCTGTTCGAGGAGGAGGGGGTGCTCGAGCACGTCCGGTCCAACGAAGGCGAGCTGCGCTCCCGCATCGAGGCGCTGCGCGACGTGCCGATCGTCGGCGACGTCCGCGGCGCGGGCTACTTCCTCGCGCTCGAGCTCGTCGCCGATCAGGACACGGAGGCGCGGTTCACCCGCGACCAGGGCGAGCGGCTGCTGCGCGGGTTCCTCGCCCCCCGGCTCTTCGAGGCCGGGCTCATCGTCCGCACCGACGACCGTGGCGACCCCGTCGTGCAGCTCGCGCCGCCGCTGATCGCCGGGCCCGCCGAGTTCGAGGTCATCGAGACGACGCTGCGGACCTGCCTGACCGAGGCCTGGAAGCAGCTGCCGGCCGCCTGACCGGCACGAACGGCTCATCCTCCCCGGTTCCGAACCGGGTGGCGGTGGGCCCGACCGGGGGGATTGGCCGGCCCCACCGCCGCTCGGCGGTTCGTTCGTGCAGGGCCCATGCTGGCCGAGCGAGGTCACGGGGGCGCGACGCGTCCGTGAACGCAGCGCGAACGCCGACGGCGCTCGCCGCGCGAAGCCGACCGGTCAGCGCTCGTTCAGATTGTGGAGGTCAGGCCGAGGGCGGAGCTTCGCTCTCGTGCAGTGCATCAAAGACCTCTTCGCGGTGGACTTCGACTTCGCGCGGCGCCTTGATGCCGATGCGCACCTGCTCGCCCCGTACCTCGAGCACGGTGACCACGATGTCCGTCCCGATCATGATGCTCTGGTTCGATCGCCTGGTGAGCACGAGCAACCCGGGAACTCCTTCCGTGGAACGCAAGTCCGCCCTCTGGTCAGCATAAGGCCGACCACCCGCGACTCCGCGGATGTCGAAAGCCCCCGTTCGCGAACACTTCCGGGCAAAAGACCGTCGACTTCGCCCCCCGGGCCTACCTACAACAGGCCGGCCGCGACCGCGCGTCCCAGCGCTTCGTTGCGGTTCTTCGCGCCGAGCTTGGCGTAGATGTGCGCGAGGTGGGTCTTCACCGTCGGCAGCGACACGTAGAGCGAGGACGCGATCTCGCGGTTCGAGTGCCCGGCCGCGAGGAGCACGAGGACCTCGCGCTCGCGGGCGGTGAGCGATCCCGCCGGCTCGTCGTCGACCTCGTCGGTCCGGTCGACGACGAGCACGCCGGGGTCCACGACCCGCTCGCCCGCCCGGATCCTCGCGACCACCGCGACGAAGGCGTCGGCGTCGATCGTCCGCGGGACCAGACCTTCGACGTCGAGACCCAGGAGCTCGGCGATCGCCTCCGCTCCCAACGGGCCGAGCAGCAGGAGGACGCGCACCGGCTCCGCCAACGCGCGCACGCGGCGGACCAGCTCGGGCAACGGCGCGTCCGGAAGGGCGCCGACGACGACGACCTCGGGCGCGTGGCGGCGGACCAGCTCGGTGACGTCCGCGGCGGTGGCGCCCAGCCCGGGAACGGCGTAGCCGGCGTCCCGCAGGGTGCTCGCGACGCCCACGCGCAACAACGGAGTGCCGTCCGCGACGACGATCGGGGACCCCGGAGGCATCGCGTCGGATCGTACCTGCGGTGGGCCGCCAGGGACTCGAACCCTGAACCAACGGGTTAAAAGCCCGGTGCTCTGCCTGTTGAGCTAGCGACCCCGGGTCACGATAACCCGAGGCCGTCGGGACGCGGCCCGGAGCATGCGGCGGCGCGGGTCACGGGATGCCGATGGGCGCGGGTTCGAGCCATGCGGGCTGCGGCATCCCCGCCGCCGCGAGCTGCTCGGCCAGGCGCGCGTTCGGCTCCCGGAACCGCTCGGTGAGCTCGCGGCGCACGTCGCGGCTGATGTGGCTCCCCGCCGGCTGGCCGTTGAGGCGGAGGTAGAGCCGGCGGAGTCGACGCTTCATCTTCGGATGCTTGCGCAACAACCGCTCGAAGCGATCGTTCGCCCCGAGCGCGACCCGCTGCAGCCGCCGGCTCTTGAACCCCATGGTCCGGTTCTCGGCCGCGAGCGCGTCGTTCGGCAGCTGGACCGGATCGAGCCCGAGCCAGATGAGCGTCTCGGCGAACACGCGCACGGGCTCGGCGGTGAGCTCCTCGAACGTGAGGATGCGCAGACGGTCGGGGCCGAAGACCTCGAGCCAGTCCGGCAGGAAGTCCGCGTAGCTCCCGCCGCGCACCGCGAAGTAGCACTCGTTCTCCGGGTCGAGGAAGTCGAGATCGGTCAACGAGTCCGCGTGCGCGAGGTACTCCTCGATCGGCAGGTCCGGGGCCAGGCGGAGCCGGGTCTTCTGGTACTGGAAGAACGAGATCGCGCGAGCGGCCGGCTCGCGCAGCACCACGACGATGCGCGCTCCGGGGAGCGCGTCGTCGATCGCGCGCGCGACGGCGGCGCCCCCGTAGAAGTAGGACGGGGTGGCCTCGAGCCGCACGACCGGGTCGGGGTCCGCCTCGAAGTAGCGCGCGTACTCCGCGACCGGGCCGACCGGCTCGCCGTACCGCGCGGGGAGGAAGAACCGGGTCTCCTTGACCGCGGACGGTGTGACGCTCGGGTGCGTCGCGAGCGACACGTACAACGAGGTGGTCCCGGCCTTGTTGACGCCCGCGATCACCACGTCAAGGGGTTTCGAGCCCATTGACGCTGCCTTCCTCGGCCGAGGTCCTCGACCTTCTCTCCTCTCCACCGGCGGTCACCGCTGGAGTGCCGTTCGCAATCGTAGGTCCCGGCCCACCGCTATCTCGTGGCGGTCACGCGAAGATCGCGTAAGACGCGTCCGAACAGCCGGCGCGCGGTGCGCGCGCGGCTCCCGGGTCCCCCGGGGGGGCCGACTGCTACGATGCGCTGCCTCTCAGAGGAGCGAGCCCCCATCGTCTAGTGGCCCAGGACGCCGCCCTTTCAAGGCGGTAACGGGGATTCGAACTCCCCTGGGGGCACGGTCATCGTGCGGTTCGCCGCTCGGTGGCGCATCGGGTCCTGTGGTGCAGTTTGGAGTGCACGCCGCCCTGTCAAGGCGGAGGCCGCGGGTTCAAATCCCGTCAGGACCGCTGGACGAGCCCCCGGGCGAGTCCTCCCGGCCGGGTAGCTCAGTCGGCAGAGCACACGCCTGAAAAGCGTGGGGTCACCGGATCGACGCCGGTCCCGGCCACCGGCGAGAAGCGAAGGGGCCCGGTCGCCGAGACCGGGCCCCTCGTCATCTCCGCAGGTGCGCGCTCCCGTCACCGCTGCGCCTCGTGTTGGTGAAGAGGCGCGCGTCCGGTCGTGAGGTTCCGCGCGATGCGGCAGCTGCGGAGCATGCGAGAGGCCCGGTCTCCTCAGACCGGGCCTCTCGTCGTCGATCGTTGTCCGCTGAGGTGGTTCAGGCTTCTTCGTGCTCCTCGACCTGCTCGAGGAAGCGACGAATCTCCGAGGCGCGGAACCGGCGGTGTCCGCCGAGCGTCCGGATGGCCGAGATCTTCCCTGCCCGGGCCCAACGGGTCACGGTCTTCGGGTTGACCCGGAACATGGCAGCCACCTCTGACGGCGTGAGCAGCGCGTCGTTTTCGGGCTGTCCCTGCATGTTTCCTCCAGTCGACCGGTCGAGCGATCGTCGAGCGGCGTTGTCCGTTCCCCGATGCTGCTGTCCGATTGCTCCCGGGAGCGTAACGTCTCGCGCGTTCCAGGTGGTGTATTCAACCTAGCACCGTCGGCCCAAAACGGAAATGGGTGACGAGAGCCGAATTCTCCGACCGCGCTCCGCGTTTCGGGCATCACCACATCGGGTAGATCGTCACCGGTCGCGCCCTTCGCGCGTTGCCGCTCCGCGCGTGCGCGCGCGGGCCGGGTCGGGTCGTGCCCGCGTCGGTACACTCCGCGACATGGCGCGGGTGCTCGCGGTCGCGAACCAGAAGGGCGGCGTCGGCAAGACCACCACCGTCCACACGCTGGGCGCGGCGATCGCGCAGCGGGGAGCCCGCGTGCTGCTCGTCGACCTCGACCCGCAGGCCTGCCTGACCTACTCGGTGGGCCTGGATCCCGAGGCGCTGCCGCGAACCCTCCACGACGTCCTGGTCGGCCGCGACAAGGCCGCCGACGTGGTCGTGGACGTCGGACCGCTCGCGGTGCTGCCGGCCGCAATCGACCTGGCCGGCTCCGAGGTGCACCTCGTCGGCCGGGTCGGGCGCGAGCACGCGGTCGACCGGGCGCTCGATCCCGTGAAGGATGGCTACGACGTCGTGCTGGTCGACTGCCCACCTTCGCTCGGCATCCTCACGATCAACGGGCTCACGGCCGCCGACTTCGTCCTCGTCCCGCTCCAGTGCGAGACGCTCAGCCACCGCGGCGTCGGGCAGCTGCTCGAGACCGTCGCCGACGTGCGCGCGTACACCCAGCCGGACCTCGCGGTGCTGGGCGCGGTGGCGACGATGTTCGACGGCCGCACCCGCCACACGCGCGAGGTGCTGGCCGACGTCGAGGCCCGGTACGGGTTGCCGGTGCTCGCGCCGATGATCCCGCGCTCGATCCGCTTCGCCGAGGCGCCGGCGACCGGACAGTCGATCCTCGGGCACGCGTCGAGCTCGATCGGTGCAGTCGCCTACCGGGAGCTCGCCGAGACCGTGACCCGGATGCTGGCGCCGTGACCGACCGGCGGTCCGAGTCGGAGCGAGGACCGGAGCGGGCAGGAAGTGCGGACGCCGCCGCGACCCGGAACCGAGGTGCGGAGGCGGCCGCGACCCGGAAGGCCGACGGGAAGCGCGCGCTGTTCTCGAGCGCGGTTCGGCGACGCGGCACGCTCGTCGTCGAGTGCTCGCGGTGTCACGGCCGCACGCGCGTCAGCTACTCGGAGTTCGTGCAACGCCACCTGCCGTACTGGCTCTGGACCCCGTGGCGGCACTACTCGCGCTACGTCGTGTGCCCTGCGTGCGGTCGGCGGGCCTGGCTCGCGGCACGCTGGTTCGAGTAGCGGGCCGCGCCCGGCCCTCAGCTGCCGGCGCGCGCGACGTGCGCGCGCCGGTGACCGTCGACGATCTCGCCGACCGCCCACGCATCTCGACCGGCGCCGCGCACCGCGTCCAGCGCGTGGAGCAGCTGGTCCTCGGGAACGACTGCCAGCATGCCGAGGCCGAGGTTGAAGACCTGCTCCATCTCCTCGTCGCTGACGTCGCCGGCGCGCTGGATCTCGGTGAACACCCGCGGCTCGTCCCAGGTGCCGCGGTGCACGACCCCGTCGCAGTGGTCGGGGAGCGCGCGCACCAGGTTGCCGGGGATCCCACCGCCGGTGATGTGCGCGAACGCGTGCACGTCGACGTGCCGGCGGAGCTCGGCCATCGCCGGCGCGTAGATCACGCTCGGGAGCAGCAGCTCGTCGCCGAGCGAATGGTGCGCGCCGTCCCACGCGGGCTCGTCGAGCGATCGGCCCCGCCGGTCCAGCAGGGCGCGGCGCGCGAGCGAGTACCCGTTGCAGCGCAGGCCCGGGCTGCCGAACCCGACGATCCGGTCCCCCGGCTCGACGTTGCGGGGCAGGATCTCGTCACGCTCGACGATGCCGACCGCGAATCCCACGAGGTCGAACTCGCCCGGGTCCATCAGGTCGGGGTGCTCGGAGATCTCACCCCCGCTCAACGCGCAGCCGGCCTGCCGGCACCCGTCGGCGACCCCGCGCACGATCTCGTCGACCGTCTCGGGGATGACCTTGCCGACGGAGAGGTAGTCGAGGAAGGAGAGCGGCTCCGCGCCCTGAACCGCGATGTCGTCCACGCTCATCGCGACGACGTCCAGGCCGATGGTGTCGTAGCGCTCCATCATCCGGGCGATCGCGGACTTCGTGCCGACGCCATCGGTGGAGAGCACGAGCACCGGGTCGCGGTGCCCGAGCTTGCCCAGCGCGAACAACCCCCCGAACCCGCCGACGTCGCCGATGACCTCGGGCCGAAAGGTGGAGCGGACGTGCTCCTTGATGAGCTCGACCGCCTTCTCGCCGGCGCCGATGTCCACGCCCGCGTCGCCGTAGGTCAGGCCGTCGGCCCCGCGCGTCGAGTCATCGGGCGGGTCGGGCCGGGTCACGAGGTGCGCGACGCGCTCGACTCGGTGAGGTCGAGCACCGGTGCCTCGAGCAGGAGCTTCGAGTCGCGGCCGGTGAGCGCGACGGGCACCGGGTACTCACCCGACAGGCACGCGGTGCAGAACGACTCGGGCGGGGCACCGGTCGCGGTGCGCACCCGGTCGAGCTCGAGGTAGGCGAGCGAGTCCACGTCGAGGTACTCCCGGATCTCACCCACCGAGAGGTCGGCCGCGAGGAGCTCACCGCGGCGGCCGGTGTCCATCCCGTAGAAGCACGGCCACCGGTACGGCGGGGACGACACCCGGAAGTGCACTTCGGTCGCGCCCGCCTCGCGCAGCATCTTGATGACCTCGCGCGTCGTCGTGCCCCGCACGATCGAGTCGTCGACCACGATGAGGCGCTTGCCCCGGATGCTCTCGGGGAGTGGGTTCAGCTTCAGTCGCACGCCGACGCCGCGCATCTGCTGGCTCGGCTGGATGAAGGTGCGGCCGACGTAGCGGTTCTTGACCAGGCCGTCGCCGTACGGGATGCCGGACGCGCGCGAGAAGCCCTGCGCGGCGGGGATCCCCGATTCGGGGACCGGCATCACCATGTCGGCGTCGACCGGCGCCTGGCCGGCGAGCGCCTCGCCCATCCGAGTGCGCGCGGCGTGCACGCTGTGCCCGTAGAGGCGGGTGTCCGGGCGGGCGAAGTAGACGAACTCGAAGAGGCACAGGCGGGGCTCGGGCTCGGCGTACCGGTGCTCGCGGCGCAGCCCGGAGGCGTCGATGACCACCATCTCTCCGGGCTGGACGTCGCGGATGTAGTGGGCACCGACGATGTCCAGCGCCGCGGTCTCGCTCGCGAGCACCCAGCCACCGCCGTCGAGCCGGCCGAGCACGAGGGGCCAGAACCCGTGGGGGTCGCGCACGCCGATGAGGTGCGAGTCGTCCATGATCACGAGCGAGAAGCCGCCGCGCAGGTCCGGCAGGACCTTCTCCAGCGCCAGCTCGAGCTCGCGACCGTCAGAGCGGGGCTCGACCGGCCACTCGCGCGCGACGAGCTCGGCGATGAGCGCGGAGTCCGTCGTGGAGTCGAAGCTCGTCTCGTCCGGGGTCATCCCCGGCAGCATTCCGAGCCCGGACGCGAGCTCCGCGGTGTTGGTGAGGTTGCCGTTGTGGCCGAGCGCGAAGCCGGCGTCGCCGACGGACCGGTACACGGGCTGGGCGTTCTGCCACGACGACGATCCGGTGGTGGAGTAGCGGTTGTGCCCGATGGCGAGGTGGCCCTGCAGCGGGGCGAGCCGACGCTCGTCGAAGACCTGGGTGACCAGGCCCATGTCCTTGGTGACCGTGATCGTCTCGCCGTCGCTGACCGCGATCCCGGCCGACTCCTGGCCCCGGTGCTGGAGCGCGAAGAGCCCGAGGTAGGTCAGGTGCGAGACCTGCTGGCCGGGTCCGTACACGCCGAAGACGCCACAGGCGTGGCCGGGGGTCTCCTCGAGCGAGGAGGCGGAGGGGTCGTGCCTTCGCGCGGGAAGCACAGCGTCCATCATCCCACGACGGGCGCGGCCCGCATGATCGAAGGGATCGCGTCGCGCCACGCCCGGGTCGCCGCGGGGAGCGGGACCGAGAACGCGCCGTCCGCGTGCAGCTCGGCTCCCCCCGCGTCACCGAGGACGACAGCCGGGACCCGCCCCGAGCCGGCCCGGCCGAGGACCTCGTTGAGCCGGTCGGGCGCGACCGAGAGCACCACGCGCGAGGCCGACTCGGAGAAGCACATCGTCGCGTCGCCGATCGTCACCCGGAACCCGACCTCGCCGGCGATCGCCATCTCGGCCAGCGTCACTGCGACCCCGCCGTCCGAGCAGTCGTGGATCCCGTCCACCAGCCGGTCGGTGACGAGGCTCGCAACGAGCTCGTGGAGCAGCCGGGCCGACTCGAGGTCCGCGGCCGGCGGCCGGCCGTTGCGGAGACCGAGGCGCGTCGCCCATTCGGACCCTCCGAGCTCGGGCCGGGTCTGGCCCAGCATCACGATGCGGTCGCCGGCGCGCAGGCCGATGCCGGGCGGCGGCGCGAGCAGCCGGTCGATGAGGCCGACGACGCCGACCACCGGTGTGGGGTCGATGTCCACCCCGTGAGACTCGTTGTAGAAGCTGACGTTGCCACCGACGACGGGCAGCCCGAGCGCTCGGCACGCGTCCGCCATGCCGTCGATCGTCTCCGAGAACTGCCACATCACCTCGGGGTGCTCGGGGTTCCCGAAGTTGAGGCAGTTCACGAGGGCCATGCCGCGGGCGCCGCTGCACGCGACGTTGCGGGCCGCCTCGAGCACCGCGAGCTGCGCACCGACCTTCGGGTCGAGCGCAGAGAAGCGTCCCTTGCCGTCCACCGAGAGTGCGAGCGCCTTCGCCGTCGTCTCCTTGAGCCGCAGCACGCTCGCGTCACCACCGGGTCCGGCGACCGTGTTGAGGAACAGCTGGTGGTCGTACTGGCGCCACACCCAGCTCGTGTCCGCGACGTTCGGCGAGGCGAGCAGCCCGAGCAGCTCGTCCGACAGGTCGGTGCCGGCCGGGAACCGCTTCCGCATCTCGGCCCGCGGGTCGTCGGCCTGGCGCTCCGCGAGCGAATCCGGGGGCGCCAGCGGCCGGTGGTACAACGGCCCGTCGCCGAGGCTGCCGATCGGCACGTCGGCGACCGGCGGGTTGTCCGAGGACACCCGCGACGGATCGTCGCCGAGCGGAGGCGCCGGGTTCTCACCCGGCACGCCCACCGCATCGAAGTACCCGTCGAACACCCGGAACCGCCCGGAGTCGGTGACCCGACCGGCGACGGTCGCCCGGATCTCCCACCGGGCGCAGAGCGCGAGGACCTCGTCGAGGTGCTCGGGGGTGACGATCGCGAGCATGCGCTCCTGGCTCTCGGACGTGAGCACCTCCACCGGGTTCATGCCCGGCTCGCGCTTCGCCACGCGCGCGGCGTCGACATCCATGCCCGCGCCGGTCTTCGCCGCGGTCTCGGAGGCCGCGCACGACAGCCCGGCGGCGCCGAGGTCCTGCACCCCGATCGCGAGACCGGCGTCGAGCAGCTCGAGGCACGCCTCGATCAGCTTCTTCTCCTCGAACGGGTCGCCCACCTGCACCGACGGCCGCTTGGTCTCGGAGCCCTCGACGAACCCGGCCGACGCGAGCACGCTGGCGCCGCCGATCCCGTCCCGCCCGGTCGAGGAGCCCATCAGCACCGCGAGGTTCCCGACCCCCTCGGCCCGGGCGAGGATCAGCCGCTCCTTCGGGAGAACGCCGAGGCAGAGGACGTTGACCAGGGGGTTCCCCGCGTAGGACTCGTCGAACACCACTTCGCCGCCGACCGTCGGGACGCCCACCGCGTTGCCGTAGCCGCTGATGCCGCTGACGACGCCTTCGAAGAGGTACCGGGTGCGCGGGTCGTCGAGCGGCCCGAAGCGCAGCGGGTCCATCACCGCGATCGGCCGGGCGCCCATCGAGAAGATGTCGCGGATGATGCCGCCGACGCCGGTCGCGGCCCCCTGGTACGGCTCCACCGCGGAGGGGTGGTTGTGGCTCTCGATCCGGATCGCGACGGCGATGCCCTCGCCGACGTCGATGACGCCGGCCCCCTCTCCCGGCCCGACCAGCACCCACGGCGCCTCGGTCGGCAGCCGGCCGAGGTGCACCCGGGACGACTTGTAGGAGCAGTGCTCCGACCACATGACGGAGTACATCGCGAGCTCGAGCCCGGTGGGCCGGCGCCCGAGCTCGTCCACGACCGCCGCGAGCTCCTCGTCGGTCATCCCGAGCTGGATGTGCAGCGGCGTCGCGGCCGGGGTTTCGTCGGGGCGCGTCACGAGCCGAACGCGAACCCCAGGTCGGGCGCCCCCAGCACCGGGAAGTACGGGATGCCGCGCGCTTCGAGCGCGCCGCCGACCTCGCCGCCCCGGTCGAGCAGGAGCGACGCGCCGACGATCTCGCAGCCGAACTCCTCGATCGCGTCGACGGAGTCCAGCAACGAGCCCCCGGAGGTCGCGGTGTCCTCGACCACGAGCACGCGGTCGCCGGGTTGGATCGGGCCGGCCATCCGGCCGCCGACGCCGTGGCCCTTCGCCTCCTTGCGGACCGCGAAGCTCCGCGCGCCGGTGACCAGCGCGACCGCGAGCCCGACCGGCACCGCGCCGACGGCGAGACCGCCGACCGCGTCGAACTCGGTCGGCCCGATCGCCTCGACGATCGCGGCGCCGACGATCTTGATGCAGTCGCCTCGAAACGTCACCTGGCGTCCGTCGAGGTACCAGTTCGACATCCGTCCGGATGCGAGCGTGAATTCGCCTTCGTCGATCGCGTGCGCGCGCAGGACCTCGGCGAGCGCGGCCTGCGCGGGACGCAGCGTCATGAAGCGACGAGCGCGGCGCGTTCCGTGGCCGCGTCGAGCAGGGAGCGGAGCAACACGATCCCGTCGTCGGAGCCGAGCACCAGGTCGCTCGCGCGCTCCGGGTGGGGCATGAGGCCCACGACGTTGCCCGCGGCGTTCCGGATGCCGGCGATGTCGTCGAGGCTGCCGTTCGGGTTGCCGATGTAGCGCAGGATCACCCGCTGCTCGTCGCACAGCTCGGCCAGCGTCTCCGGCGAGCACACGTAGTTCCCCTCGAAGTGGTTGATCGGGATGCGCAGGACGTCGCCCCGGCGAGCCCCGCCGGTGAGCACCGACGCGGTGCTGTCCACCCGGAGCTCCACGGTCTCGCAGAGGAACTTGAGGCCCGCGTTCTTCTGGAGCGCGCCGGGCAGGAGCCCGGCCTCGCAGAGCACCTGGAAGCCGTTGCAGATCCCGACGACGGGTCCGCCCGCCGCGGCCAGATCGGCCACCGCACCCATGACCGGCGAGAACCGGGCGATCGCGCCCGTACGGAGGTAGTCGCCGTGCGCGAACCCGCCCGGCACGACGACCGCGTCGACCCCGCGGAGGTCCCGTTCGGCGTGGAAGAGGATCTCCGCGGTGCCGCCGAGCTGCTCGACCGCGTGTTGGACGTCCAGCTCGCAGTTGGTGCCCGGGAACTGCACGACCCCGATCCGAGCGCTCATCTCGTCTCCGCTGCGCTCACACGAGCTCCGCGAGCGAGATGGAGAAGGCCTCGATCACCGGGTTGGCGAGCAGCCGGTGGCACATCTCGTCCACCTGCGCGCGCGCCGCGGCCTCGTCCGCCGCATCCACGACGAGCCGGATGCTCTTGCCGACCGAGACCTGCGTCACGTTCGTGTACCCGAGCGCCGGCAGCGCCTTCTCGACGGTCGCGCCCTGCGGGTCGAGGATCCCCGGCAGGTGGCTGACGTCGATCCGCGCCTCGAATCGCGCCATCAGACCGGGCCTCCAGCCGCTCCGCTCATGCTCCGAGACTATCCGCCGTACCAGTCCGCGAAGGACTGGCCGGTGAGCCGCTCGTAGGCCTCGACGTAGCGCGCGCGGGTGCCCGCGATGACGGCTGCCGGCAGCGCGGGCGCCGGCGCGGTGCGGTCCCAGTCGAGGGTCAGGTAGTGGTCGCGGACGTACTGCTTGTCGAACGACGGAGGTGACCCGCCGACCGCGTATTCCTCCGCGGGCCAGTACCGCGACGAGTCCGGCGTGAGCACCTCGTCGATCAGCAGCAGCTCGCCGTCCGGGGCGCGGCCGAACTCGAACTTCGTGTCGGCGAGGATGATCCCGCGCGTCTCGGCCCGCGCCGCGCCGCGCGCGTAGATCGCGAGCGCGGCGTCCCGGAGCCGGGTGAAGACGTCCTCGCCGACTGCGCCGACCGCCTCCGCGTCCGACATGGGGAGGTCGTGGCCCTCCTCGGCCTTCGTGGTCGGCGTGAACAGAACCTCCGGGAGCCGCTCGGCCTCCTGCATGCCCGCCGGCATCGGACGCCCCTGGACGGTGCCCCGGTCCCGGTACTCGGCCCACGCCCCGCCGAAGAGGTAGCCCCGGGCGATGCACTCCATCGGGACGGGCGTCGTGCGGCGCACGAGCATCGCCCGCCCGTCCGCGTCCGGACGTGCCCCGGGAGGGAAGTCCGCCGGGTCGACCGAGATGACGTGGTTGGGAAGCAGGTCCGCCACCTGGTCGAACCAGAACGCGGAGATCGCGGTCAGCACCCGTCCCTTGTCCGGGATGTCGGCCGGCAGCACGACGTCGAACACCGAGACCCGGTCCGAGGCCACCATCAGGAGCCGCTCGTCGCCGGCGTCGTAGAGGTCCCGGACCTTGCCGGTGTACTCGTGCGGGAGGGTGATCGTCATCGTGTGCGCTCGAGCGCATCGAACGTTCGGCCCACGTTCGCGATCGCGCGTTTCAGGTCGAAGCTCGCGGCGAGCTGCGCGTCGGTGAGGGCGCTCGTGATGTCCGGGTCCTCACGCAGGACGTCGAGGAACGGGCGGCGCTCCTCCCAGGTCTGCAGCGCGTTGCGTTGCACGATCCGGTACGCGTCGTCGCGCGCCAGTCCGGCCTCGACCAGCGCGAGGAGCACCGGCTGGCTGAAGACGAGGCCGTAGCTCGCGTCGAGGTTCTCGAGCATGCGCTCCGGGTAGACGTGCATGCCCTCGACGATCGAGCGGAACTTCACGAGCAGGTAGTAGGCGAGCGCGCACGAGTCCGGGAGGATGATGCGCTCGACCGACGAGTGCGAGATGTCGCGCTCGTGCCAGAGCGCGATGTTCTCGAGGCCCGCACCGAGGTTGCCGCGCAGCACCCGGGCGAGCCCGCTCAGCTGCTCGCTCTTCACCGGGTTCCGCTTGTGGGGCATCGCCGAGGAGCCCTTCTGCTTCCCGGCCCGGAACGGCTCCTCGACCTCGCGCACCTCGGTCCGTTGGAGGTGACGGATCTCGGTCGCGAACTGCTCGATGCTCGCCCCGACGCTCGCGCACGCGTAGAGCAGCTCCGCGTGGCGGTCGCGCGCGAGGACCTGGGTCGCGGGCACCGGGGTGAGGTCGAGGTGCTCGCAGACGTACTGCTCCACGAACGGGTCGACGTTGGAGTAGGTCCCGACCGCGCCGGAGAGCTTCCCGACGGAGATGCCCTCACGCGCCCGGCGCAGGCGCTCGACGTCCCGGCGCACCTGGAGCGCCCACAGCGCGAGCTTGACCCCGAACGTCGTCGGCTCGGCGTGGATGCCGTGCGTGCGCCCGACCATCGGCGTGTCGCGGTACTCGCGTGCTTGCGCGGTGATCGCCGCGTCGAGCTCGACCGCGGCCTCGACGAGGAGGTCTGCGGCGCGCGAGAGCTGGAGCGCGAGCGCGGTGTCGACGACGTCGCTCGACGTCAGCCCGTAGTGCACCCACGCGCCCTCGGGTTGGCCCACCCGGTCCTGGACGACGTCCACGAACGCGGCGACGTCGTGCTCGGTGATCGCCTCCCGTGCTTCGATGGCCGCGACGTCGAAGCCACCCCGCTCGCGTACGGCCCGGGCGGCCTCGGCCGGGACGACCCCGAGCTCGGACCAGGCCTCGGTCGCGAGGATCTCGACCTCGAGCCACGCGCCGTAGCGGGCCTCGTCCGTGAACAGGTTGGTCATCTCGGGCAGGGAGTAGCGCGGGATCATGGTCTCTCCGTGGGGGCCGCGGCGATGTCGGTGCGGTGCTGCATTCCGGGCCAGCTGATGTGCCCGACCGCCTCGTACGCGCGTGCACGTGCGTCCGCGATCGACGGCGCGACCGCGGTGACCGCGAGCACCCGGCCGCCGGCGGTGCGGAGCGCGTCGCCGTCGCGCACCGTGCCCGCGTGGAAGACCTCCACGCCATCGAGCGCGGCGGCATCCGCCACCCCGGAGATGACGTCACCCGAGCGCGGCGAAGCCGGATAGCCCTCGGTCGCGAGGACCACCGTCACGCACGCGTCGTCCGCGAACCGGACCGGCGTCGTGAGGCGTCCCGTGGCGGCCTCCGAGCAGTGCGCGGCGAGATCGCTCGCGAGCCGCGGCAGCACGACCTGGCTCTCCGGATCGCCGAAGCGCACGTTGTACTCGAGCATCTTCATGCCCTCCGGTGTCAGCATCAGCCCCGCGTACAGCACGCCGCGGTACTCGATGTCACGGGCCGCGAGTGCTGCCAGCGTCGGTTCGATCGCGGTGCCCATCAGGTCGTCCACCAGGGCCGGGCCGGCCACCGGGACCGGCGAGTACGCGCCCATCCCGCCGGTGTTCGGACCCGTCTCACCGTCCCCGATGCGCTTGAAGTCCTGGGCCGGCGCGAGGGGGACACCCTCGGTCGAGCCGTCGCAGAGCACGAGCAACGAGAGCTCGGGGCCGGTCAGACCCTCCTCGATGACGAGCCGGCGGCCCGCATCGCCGAAGGCCGAGCCGGAGAGGTAGGTGCGCACGGCGTCGCGGGCGTCGGCGAGCGACTCGGTGACGACGACCCCCTTTCCCGCGGCGAGTCCGTCGGTCTTCACCACGTAGAGCCCCGGGAGCGTCTCGAGGAACGCGAGCGCCTCCGCCTCCCTGGTCTCGTCGAACGCTGCGTGGCGCGCGCTGGGGACGCCCGCCTCCGCGAGCACCTCCTTCATCCAGGCCTTCGAGCCTTCGAGCTGGGCCGCCGCGGCCGACGGGCCGAAGACCGCGGCACCGCTCCGGCGCAGGTCGTCGGCGAGCCCGTCCACGAGCGGCGCCTCGGGGCCGATCACGACGAGCTCGAACTCATCGAGGCTCTCGACCGCGCGCTCCAGCTCCATGCAGGGCCCGACCTCGGCCATCCCGGGGTTGCCGGGCGCGCAGATCACCGCGTCCACCGCCGTCGAGCGCGCCAGGCTCCACGCCAACGCGTGCTCGCGACCGCCCGAGCCGACGACGAGGACGTTCACCGCGCGCTCAAGCGGCGCGGGGCAGCACGACGCACTGGTCGCGCGCGGGGCCGACCGACACGAAGCTCACGTGCACGCCGGTGTACTCCTCGATGAAGCGGACGTAGTCCCGCGCCGCCGAGGGCAGGTCCTCGATCCGCTCCGCGCGCTCCACGTCGACCTGCCAGCCCGGGAGCGTCTCGTACACCGGGCGGACCTTGTGGAGCACCGACTGGTGGTACGGCACGTGGTCGTAGCGCGCGCCGGACTCGTCCTCGTACGCCACGCACACCTTGAGCTCCGGGAGCGGCGACAGCACGTCGAGCTTCGTGATCGCGAGCTCGGTGCAGGTGTTCAGCCGGGTCGCGTGCTTGAGCATCACCAGGTCCAGCCAGCCGGCCCGGCGCTTGCGCCCGGTGTTCGTGCCGTACTCGCGGCCGCGCTCGACGAGCAGGTCGCCGACCTCGTCACCCTCGAACAGCTCGGTCGGGAACGGCCCGCTGCCGACGCGGGTCACGTAGGCCTTGACGATCCCGGTGATGCGCTCGATCGCACGCGGGCCGACGCCGGCGCCCGCGCCCACCCCGCCGGCGACCGGGTTGCTGGAGGTCACGAACGGATAGGTGCCGTGGTCGAGGTCCAGGTAGGTCGCCTGCGCACTCTCGAACAGCACCCACTGGCCGACCTCGAGTGCCTCGTGCACGAGGTGGACGGTGTCGTCGATGAGCGGCGCGAGCCGGTCGACGTATCCCAGGTACTGCTCGGTGATCTCGTCCGCGCTCATCGGGAGCCGGTTGTAGACCTTGGCGAGGACGAGGTTCTTCTCGCGCAGCACCAGGTCGAGCTTCTCGCGGAAGATCTTCGGGTCGAGCAGGTCCTGGACCCGTAGGCCGACGCGCATCGCCTTGTCCGCGTACGTCGGACCGATCCCGCGCTTGGTGGTGCCGAGCTTGTTCTTCCCCAGGTAGCGCTCGGTGAGCCGGTCGAGCTCCTGGTGGTACGGCATGATCAGGTGCGCGTTGCCCGACACCCGGATCCGACGGCTGTCGATCCCCTTGGCCTCGAGCATGTCCAGCTCCTCGAGGAGCACCGCGGGGTCGACCACCACGCCGTTGCCGATCACCGGGACGACCCACGGGTAGAGGACGCCGCTCGGCACCAGCTGCAGCTTGAACACCTCGCCGTCCACGACGAGCGTGTGGCCGGCGTTGTGGCCGCCCTGGTAGCGGACGCACAGCGACGCTTCCTTGGCGAGGTAGTCGGTGAACCGACCCTTGCCCTCGTCGCCCCACTGGGTCCCGACGATCACCGCCCCGGGCACGCGGCGCTCCTTGCGTTGTTCGCGCTCACGTTGGGTGCAGGATAGTCGGCCGTCTTGGGCATCCGCCGGGGTTAGCTCCCGACCGGGGCCGTGCGCAGGAACACCAAGCCGTCAGGCGACGCGTCCACCGTGATCGCATCGCCCTCCCGGTACTCACCCTGGAGCAGGGAGAGCGCGATCGGGTCCGCGAGCTCCCGCTGGATCACCCGCTTGAGCGGGCGAGCGCCGAAATCGGGGTCGTAGCCGACGCGAGCGACGTGCTGGCGGGCCCCTTCGGTGAGCACCAGGCCCAGGCCGCGGTCCTCGAGGCGACGGCGCAGCTGGTCGACCTGGATGTCGACGATCTGCTCGATGTGGCGCTCGTCGAGGCGGTGGAAGACCACCAGCTCGTCGATGCGGTTCACGAACTCCGGCTTGAAGTGCTGGTGGACCGCGGCGAGGACCACGGACTCGTCGGCGCCACCGCCCAGGTTGCTCGTCATGATCAGCACGCAGTTCGTGAAGTCGACCGTGCGGCCCTGGCCGTCGGTCAGACGACCGTCATCCATGAGCTGGAGCAGCACGTTGAACACGTCGGGGTGCGCCTTCTCGACCTCGTCGAGGAGCACGACCGCGTACGGGCGGCGGCGCACCGCCTCGGTCAGCTGGCCACCTTCGTCGTAGCCGACGTAGCCCGGAGGCGCGCCGACCAGGCGCGACACCGTGTGCTTCTCCATGTACTCGCTCATGTCGATGCGGACCATCGCCCGCTCGTCGTCGAACAGGAAGTCCGCGAGCGAGCGCGCCAGCTCGGTCTTGCCGACCCCCGTCGGCCCGAGGAAGAGGAACGACCCGATGGGACGGTTCGGGTCCGACAGCCCCGCGCGCGACCGGCGGATCGCGTTCGCGACCGCGGTCACCGCCGCGTCCTGGCCGATGACCCGGCTGTGGAGGACATCCTCCATGCGGACGAGCTTCTGCATCTCGCCCTCCATGAGCCGGCTCACCGGCACCCCCGTCCACTTGGCCACGATCTCGGCGACGTCCTCCTCGTCGACCTCCTCCTTGAGCATCTGCTCGGTGTGCTGGAGCTCGTCGAGCCGTGCGGTCTTCGCCTGGATCTCGGCCTCCAGCTCGCGCATCGTGCCGTAGCGCAGCTCGGCCGCACGCTCGAGGTCGCCCGAGCGCTCAGCCATCTCCGCGTCCGTGCGCGCCTGCTCGAGGCGCTCCTTCACCTCGCGGATCTCGACGATCGCGTCGCGCTCGCCCTGCCAGTGTGCGACCATCCCGTCGCGCTGCTCGGCCAGCTCCGCGAGCTCCGACTCGAGCGCCTCGAGCCGGTGCTTCGACGCGTCGTCGGTCTCCTTGGCGAGTGCGGCCTTCTCGATCTCGAGCTGGCGGATCCGCCGCTCGACGACGTCGATCTCGAACGGCATCGAGTCGATCTCGATGCGCAGGCGCGACGCCGCCTCGTCTACCAGGTCGATGGCCTTGTCCGGCAGCTGACGGCCCGGGATGTACCGGTTCGACAGGACCGCGGCCGCGACGAGCGCGGCGTCCTGGATGCGCACCCCGTGGTGCACCTCGTAGCGCTCCTTCAGCCCGCGCAGGATCGCGATCGTGTCCTCCACCGACGGCTCGCCGACGAAGACCTGCTGGAACCGGCGCTCGAGCGCGGCGTCCTTCTCGATGTGCTTGCGGTACTCGTCCAGCGTCGTCGCGCCGATCATGCGCAGCTCGCCGCGTGCGAGCATCGGCTTGATCATGTTGCCCGCGTCGACGGCACCCTCGGCGCCGCCGGCGCCCACGATCGTGTGCAGCTCGTCGAGGAAGGTGATCACCTCGCCGTCCGAGTCCGCGATCTCCTTGAGGACCGCCTTGAAGCGCTCTTCGAACTCACCGCGGTACTTCGCACCGGCGACCAGCGAGCCGATGTCGAGGGAGACCAGCCGCTTGTCGCGCAGCCCGTCGGGGACGTCACCCTCGACGATGCGGCGCGCGAGACCTTCGGCGATGGCGGTCTTGCCGACCCCGGGCTCGCCGATCAGCACCGGGTTGTTCTTGGTGCGCCGGCTGAGCACCTGGATGACGCGTCGGATCTCCTCGTCGCGTCCGATGACCGGGTCGAGCTTGCCGTTGCGCGCATCCTCGGTGAGGTCGCGGCCGTAGCGCTCGAGCGCCTGGTACTGGTCCTCGGGGTTCTCGCTCGTGACGCGGTGCGACCCGCGGACCTTCTTCAGTGCCTCGAGCACCGCGTCGGTGGTGACGCCGAGGCCGCGCAACAGGTCGCCGACGCCGCCCGGCACCTTGGTCATCGCGAGCAGCAGGTGCTCGGTCGAGAGGTAGTCGTCGCCGAGGTCACGCCGCTCCTCGTCTGCGGCCTCGAGCAGCTTGTAGGCCCCGGGCGAGATCTGCGGGGCCGCGGCGGTCTCGCCGTAGACCTGGGGGAGCGCGTGGAGCGCGGCGTCGACCTGGGCCTGCACGCTGGCCGGGGTGACCCCGACGCCCTCGAGGACCCCGACGACGACGCCTTCGGGCTGACCGATGAGCGCGTGGAGCAGGTGCTCGGGTCCCACCTGGGAGTGGTGCTGGTCGCGCGCCAGGGCCTGAGCGGCTCCGATGCCCTCCTGGCTCTTGCGCGTGAACTTGCTGGGGTCGAGCGGCATGTGTCGAACCTCGCGGGTCGTGTCGCCAATGGTCGAAGTTGACAACGGGACTGTCAACTCCGCCATTCCCGTCATTCCCGTCATTCCCGAATTCGCCCACCGAGCGGGGGTCGAGCCGGCGGCGAGCCCCCGAGTCAATGCCGCCCGCACTCAGCGCGCGATCAACCCGTCGTCTCGAACTCGCGGTCGAGGATGGCGATCGGCTCGTTCTCCCAGATGCCGTAGCGGAGGTGCCAGCGGCGCAGCCAGCGGGGCGACCACCAATTGCTGCGCCCGGCGAGCCGCATGAACGCGGGGACCAGGGTGGCCCGGATCAGGAAGGCGTCGACGAGGACCGCAAGGGAGAGGCCGACCCCGAAGAGCTGGACGATGGACACCTCCGACGTGGCGATCCCCGCGAAGACGATCGTCAGGAGCAGCGCCGCGGCCGTGACGATCCGGCCCGTCTTCTGCAGCCCCACCCGCACCGCGTGCTCGTTGTCGCGGTCCAGGTCGTACTCCTCCTTGATCCGGGAGAGCAGGAAGACCTCGTAGTCCATCGAGAGCCCGAACGCGATGCAGAACATGAGGATGGGCGTGAAGATGTCGATGCTGCCGGTGGGGGTGAAGCCGAGCAGCCCCGACAGGTGACCCTCCTGGAAGATCCAGACCATCGCGCCGAAGGTCGCGGTCAGGCTGAGGACGTTCAGGAGGAGCGCCTTGACCGGTACGAGCAGGCTGCCGGTCATCAGGAACAGCAGCACGAAGGTCGCCACCGCGATCAGCCCGAGGGTCCAGGGCAGCACCGAGAGCACGGACGCCTTCGTGTCGACGAGCGCCGCCGACTCGCCCGCCACCGAGAACCGGAACGGCGCGGGAGTGGCGCGGATGTCCTTCACGAGGCGTTCGCCGGCGGTGGAGTGGGGCTCGACACTCGGCACGACCGAGAGCCACGTCCCCGAGGCGCCGTGGTCGGGCCGGAACCGCGCGCTCAGGGCGTTGGGCGGCGCGACGACGATGTCGCCGCCGCTCTTCAGGTAGTAGCCGTTGTCGGCGTCGACGCGTGCCACACCCGGGAGCGCCGCGAGCTTCGTGCCGAAGCTCTCGAGCGCATGCGCGTCGCGTGCGATGTTCGCGTCGGGGACGAGCACCTGGAGGGCGTCCGCCTCGCGGCTCGAGAAGTGCTCCCGGATCTGGTCGGTCGCGGCCCGGCTCGTGACGTGGTCGGGCACGACGCGGTCGTCGATCAGGCCCGGGTTGAAGCGCAGGAAGGGGATCGCGAGCACCAGCAGCACCGCGCTCACCCCGACCGCGTACGGGATCGGGTGGCGCATGACCCGGGTCGCCTGCCGGCCCCAGAACCCGTCGGCGGACGGCGGCCGTTGCTTGAACACGCGCAGGGACTCCACCCGGGGACCGAGCACGGCGAGGATCGCGGGCAGGACGACGACCGCGGACAGCGCAGCGAGCAGCACGACCGCGACACCGGCGTACGCGAACGAGCGCAGGTAGGTGATCGGGAAGAGCAGCAGGGACGCCAGCGAGATCATCACCGTCCCCGCGCTGAACGCGACGGTGCGGCCCGCGGTCTGCATCGTGCGACCGACGGCGACGTTCGTGGACGCCCCGGCGACGAGCTCCTCGCGGTAGCGCGAGACGACGAACAGGCTGTAGTCGATCGCGAGCCCGAGCCCGAGCGCGGTGGTGAGGTTCAGCGCGAAGACCGAGACATCGGTCAGCGCGACGAGCAGCGTCAGGATGAGCAACGTCCCGACGACCGCCAGGATGCCGACGCTCAGGGGCAGCAGCGCGGCGACGACGCCGCCGAACACGATGACGAGCGCGATGAAGGTCACCGGTGCGGTCAGCAGCTCCGACCGTCGGAGGTCGTGCTCGGCCTGCTTGCTCACCTGGCGGGCGATCTCGGCCCGGCCGGTCACCGCGGTGCGCACCACCGGGGTCACCTCCGTGAATGCCGCGGTGAGCCGCTCCGCCACCTTGAGCTTCGCGTCCAGGCTGCCGTTCACGGATCCGAAGACGAGAGCCTGGTGCCCGTCCGTGCTCTTCAGCGGGCCGAGGTTGCCGATCCAGTAGGAGGACGCGGAGGCGATGCCGGGCGAGCGGTCGAGGTGCCGGGTCAGGGCGAGTCCCGCGGCCCGGACCTCGGGATCGTCGACGTCGCCGTGGCGAGCGGTGACGAGCACGACGAAGTCCGACTGGCCCGCGTTCGCGAACCGGTGTTGCAGCGCCAGCGCGGTTCGGGCCGACTCGGAGCCAGGATCTTCCATCCCGCCGACCGTCAGCTGCCGCGCCACACCACCGCCGATCACGCCCGCGATCGGGAGGAACAGCACCGCCACGACGATCACCGACCAACGGCGGCGTACCACGAACAACGCGAGCCGACGCACCCTGCACCCCCTGCACGCGCCGCACCTCTCGCAGGTGCCGTCTCGTCGCGCCGCCGGTACGCTACGCCGTTGAGCGCAATGCTCGGCGGGGAGCGCCCGACGATACGTCGGGTCGGAGAGGCGGAACAGGGTGGCAGGGTCGAAGCGTGAGCTCGCGGAGCTGCTGGCGGACGTCGGCCTGTTCTCCCGCTGCACGAGACGGGAGCGCGAGACGATCGCGCGGCACGCGCAGATGGCGGAGCTCCCGGCGGGCACCGACCTCGTTCGCGAGGGGGAGCCGGGCGATGCGCTGTTCGTGATCATCGACGGCGAGGCCGTGGTGCGACGCGGCGGCCACGAGGTCACCCGCGTCGGCCCCGGCTCCTACTTCGGCGAGCTCGCGATCCTCGACGGCGCGCCCCGGAGCGCGACGGTCGTCGCGTCCTCGGACGTGAAGGTCGCGGTCCTCGGCATCCGCATGTTCCGGACCTTGCTGCGCGAGCTCCCCGAGCTCGCGCAGCAGCTGCTCGTCGGTCTGGCGGGCGAGCTGCGCGCGGCCCAGGCCGCGGTCCAGGTGGCCGCCTTCCCGCAATGACCGCGCTCTCGGACGCCGAGCTGGACCGGCTCGTGCGCGAGAACCGCGTGTTCGGCACGCTCGGCGGCGAGGCCCGGGCGCAGCTGCGCGGCGCGCTCGAGCCGCTCGCGGTGCCGGGCGGCACCGTGCTGATCCGCGAGGGCGACCCCGCCGACTGCCTGTACCTCGTCGCCGCCGGGCGCCTCCGGGTCGTCACCACGGATCCCGACGGCGAGGAGCGCGAGCTGGCCGAGATCGGCCGCGGTGACCTGGTGGGCGAGATGGCGCTCATCACCCAGCGGGCCCGCACCGCGACCGTCCACGTGCTGCGCGACTCGCACCTGTTGCGCCTCTCGACCGGGGCGTTCACCCGGTTCATCGCCGACCACCCGGAGTCCGCCCGCCGGATCAGCACCGAGATGGTCGACCGGCTCCTCCGCTCGAGGGTCGTCGGCCGGCCGAGCACCCCGGTCGTCACGATCGCCCTGGTCCCGCTCGGCCCCGAGCCGGCGGTGCGGAGCTTCAGCGCCCAGCTCGAGCGCGCGCTCGGGCGGCTCACCGGGTCGGTGCGCCAGATCGACTCGGTCGCCGCCACCGCGATGCTGGGCGACGAGCTCGAAGGACTCGCGGCGTGGTCCGAGGAGCTCGAGACCGAGCACGAGGTCGTGATCTACCGCGCCGATCGCGAGCCCACGCCGTGGACGCGCGCGTCGGTCCGCCAGGCGGACCTCGTCCTCCTCGTCGCTGACGCGACGACGCCGCCCGATCGACGCGAGGTGGAGGACGCGGCCTCCGGGCGTGAGCAACTCGGACACCAGCGCGCCGAGCTCGTCCTCGTGCACCCGGGCTGGACCGAGGACCCCCGCGGCACGACGCGCTGGCTCGCGCCGCGCCGGCTCGACCGGCACCACCACGTCCGCGCCGACCGGCCCGCCGACGCCGACCGCGTGGCCCGTCTGGTGCTCAGCCGCGGGGTCGGGGTGGTCTACAGCGGGGGCGGCGCGCGGGGGATCGCCGAGCTCGGCGTGCTGAAGGCGCTCCGTGAGGCCGACGTGCCCATCGACGCGGCCGGCGGCACGAGCATCGGCTCGATCCTCGCGGGGGCCACTGCGAGCGACATGGACCTGGAGGCGACCGCACGGCTCTTGCGTGCCGCACTGGTCGAGGGCAAGTCCCCGGTCGACATCACCCTCCCCGTCGTGTCGCTCGCGGCCGGAGCACGCGTGTCGGAGCGGATGCAGACCGCGGCGCGCGGGCTCGACCTCGAGGACCAGTGGCTCAACGGCTTCTGCGTCTCGACGAACCTCACGCGCGGCGAGGTCGAGGTGCACCGCACCGGGCCGGCCTGGCTCGGCCTGCGCGCGAGCTTCTCGATCCCCGGCGTGTTCCCCCCGATGCGGACCGCGGACGGCGACGTGCTCGTCGACGGTGGCGTGCTCGACAACATGCCCGTCGGCATCATGCGGGGGCTCCACGACGGCATCCGCGTGATCGCGGTCGACGTCGGCTCGAAGCGCGACATCCGCGCCGGTCAGCTCCCCCACACCGGCGTGGTCTCCGGCTGGAAGATCCTCATGCAACGTGCCGACCCGCGCCTCGCGTCACCCGAGATGGCGGGGATCATCCGCGTGATCATGCGGATCACCGAGCTCGGCGGGTCGGGCGCCGCGGACCTCGGTGACCTGTACATCCGGCCACCGGTCGACGGGATCGCGATGCTCGAGTTCTCGGCCTTCGACCAGCTCGTCGAGCTCGGCTACGCGGCGGCGAGCACCGCGATCGAGGCCTGGCTCAGCTCGGCGAACGCGCCGGCCTTCTGAAGATCTCCGGAGCGCGACTGCCGGACCCGGACATGCCCGACGCCCTCCGGGCCCACTTCGAAGTCCTACGGGACGGAGCGGCGGGGGCGGGTCGCGACGGAGACGGGGCGGACCGGCACCAGGTCGCGCCGGTAGCGGCGGTGGACCCGCTCCACTGCCTCGCGCGCGTCGCGGCGCGCGGTCTCGAGCTCGTCGGTGAGCCGGTCGATCGCGTCCTCGAGCTCGAGGATCCGGCGCACGCCGGCCAGGCCCACGCCCTCGTTCGTGAGCTCCTGGATCCGTCGCAGCAGGACGATGTCGCGGTCCGAGTAGCGGCGGCTCCGGCCGACGGTGCGCGCCGGGGCGATGAGGCCCTTGCGCTCGTAGATCCGCAGCGTCTGCGGGTGGACGCCCGCCAGCTCGGCCGCGACCGAGATGATGTACAGCGCGCGATCGTCCTGGGCCACGGTCCTACACCTCCAGGTGCTCGCGCGGGTTCTCCGGGAACGCGGCGGCGAGCGCTTCGAGGGCCCGCTTCTGGTCGTCGTTCAGGTGCTTCGGGACGTCGACGTCGAACGTGACGAGCAGGTCGCCGGCCGAGCCCTTCGCCGGGACGATGCCGCGCCCCTTCACCTTCTGGGTCGTGCCGGCCTGCGTCGCGCTCTTGACCTTGAGCGTCACCGGGTCGGTGAGCGTCGGCACCCTGACCTTCGCCCCGAGCGCGGCCTCGGTGAGCGTGAGCGGCACGTGCACGGTCAGGTCGAGCTTGCCCTTGCGCCCGAAGACCGGGTGTGGTCGAACGTGGACGACGACGTACAAGTCGCCGGGGGGTCCGCCGTTCGCGCCCGCGCCGCCGCGGCCCTTGACGCGGATGCGCTGCCCGTCGTCGACGCCGGCCGGGATCTTCACCTTCACGTCGCGCGGCCGGACCTCGACGCCGCTGCCCCGGCACTGGTGGCACGGGGTCTCGATGATCGTGCCCCGCCCGCCGCACGTCGGGCACACCTGGGAGAACGAGAACGGACCCTGGTCGACCGCGATCTGCCCGGACCCGTTGCACTGCGGGCACGTCGTCGGCAGCGTGCCGGGCTCGGCGCCGTTGCCGTTGCAGACCGAGCACACCGCCTCGGCGGTGAACGACACCGTGGTCGTCACGCCGTGCACCGCGTCGAGGAAGTCGAGGTGCAGCTCGGTCTCGAGGTCGGCGCCCCGCTGCGGCGCGCTCCGCGCGTTGCGGCCGCGCCCTGCGCGGCCCCGGCCGAAGCCGCGACCACCACCGGGAGCACCACCGCCACCGAAGATCCCGCCGAGCAGGTCGGAGAAGTCGACGCCTTCGTCGAACGTGAAGCCTCCGCCGCCCGGGTCGAACCCGCCGCCGCCCCCGGGCGCGCTGTACGCGCCGGACGCGACCATGCGCCGGACCTCGTCGTACTCCTTGCGCTTCGCGGCGTCACCGAGGACGTCGTTCGCCGCGGAGACCTCCTTGAAGCGCTCCTCGGCCTCGCGGTTCCCCGGGTTCGCGTCGGGGTGGTACTGCTTCGCGAGCTTGCGGTAGGCGCGCGTGATCTCCTTCTCGGTCGCGCCCTGGGGCACGCCGAGCACCGAGTAGTAGTCCTTGTCGAACCATTCACGCTGCGGCGCCATCGCGCTATCTCGCTACCTTCACCATGGCCGGGCGCAGCACGCGCCCCTTCAGTCGGTACCCGGTGCGGAGGATGTCCACGACGATCGGCTCGCCGTCACCGTCCTCCTGGAGCACGGCTTCGTGCTCGGTCGGGTCGAACGACTTGCCCTCGGCGTCGATCCGCTCCAGCCCGGCCTTCTCGAGCACGCCGAGCAGCTCGGCGTACACGAGCTCGACGCCCTTGCGGACGCTGTCGCCCGCGTCGTTGAGCGCGCCGAGCGCGAGCTCGAACGAGTCGAGCACCGGCAGGAGCTGCTCGAGCAGGCCCTCCGTGGCCCGCTCGAGGTGCTCGGTCTGCCGGCGCAGCATCTGCTTCTTGTAGTTCTCGAAGTCGGCCTGGAGCTGCTGGGCCAGCGCGCGCATCTCGTCACGCTCGCCGGTCAGGCGGGCCAGGTCCGCCTCCAAGGCGGCGCCGGCGTCGGCCGCCGCGGGGTCGCCGATCAGCTCGGCTTCCTCCGCGTCGGCGTCCGCCGCCGCAATGTCCTTGTCGCTTCCGGACTCCACGATCAGGCTTCCTTCGCGTCGCCCTCGTCGACGATCTCGGCCTCGGCGACCTCGTCGTCACTCGGAGGCGGTGACCCGGACCCCGAACCCGGGGCGCCCTGGCCTGCGTCCTGCGCGTTCTGCGCCGCGGACGCCGACGCGTAGAGCCGCTGCGCGAACTCCTGGCTGGCCGACACGAGCCCCTCGTGGGCCCGCCGCACCGCCTCGATGTCCGTGCCTGCGAGCGCGTCCTTGAGCGCCTTGAGCTCGGTGTCGATCTTCTCGCGCTCGGCCGGCTCGACCTTGTCGCCGTTGTCCTTCAACAGCTTCTCGGTCTGGAAGACGAGGTTGTCCGCGTTGTTGCGGACCTCGGCCTCCTCGCGCCGCTGACGGTCCTCCTCGGCGTGAGCCTCCGCATCCTTCATCATGCGGTCGATCTCGTCCTTGCCGAGCGCGGTGCCACCGGTGATCGTCATCTGCTGCTCACGGCCGGTGCCGAGGTCCTTGGCGGACACGTTCACGATGCCGTTCGCATCGATGTCGAACGTGACCTCGATCTGCGGGACGCCGCGCGGTGCCGGCGGGATGCCGACCAGCTGGAACGTACCGAGCGTGTGGTTGCGGTAGGCCATGTCGCTCTCGCCCTGCAGGACCTTGATCTCCACCGACGGCTGGTTCTCGTCCGCGGTGGTGAACACCTCGGAGCGCTTCGTCGGGATGGTGGTGTTGCGCTCGATGAGCTTCGTCATGATCTGGCCCTTGGTCTCGATGCCGAGGGACAGCGGGGTGACGTCGAGGAGCAGCACGTCCTTCACGTCGCCCTTGAGGACGCCGGCCTGGATCGCCGCACCGACCGCGACGGCCTCGTCGGGGTTGATGCCCTTGTCACCCTCCTTGCCGGTGAGCTCCCGGAGCAGGTCCGACACCGCGGGCATGCGGGTCGAGCCGCCGACGAGCAGCACGCGGTCGATCTGGTCCTTGGTCAGGCCCGCGTCGCGGATGGCCTGGTCGAACGGGCCGCGGCACGCGTCGAGCAGGTCGTGGGTGAGCTCCTGGAACTTCGACCGCGAGAGCGTGAGCTCCAGGTGCAGCGGACCGTCCGACGTCGCGGTGATGAACGGCAGGTTGATGCTCGTCTCGGCCAGCGACGACAGCTCGATCTTCGCCTTCTCGGCCGCCTCCTTGAG
>DASXYP010000078.1:0-6665 GCA_036502405.1 Acidimicrobiia bacterium | reverse complement strand
AAGCCGACGATCATCAGCATGATCCCCGCGAACAAGTTCCAGCCCGATACTCGTTCGTCCATTCCGAACCCCTCCCCCGTTGCCGAACCTGACGGCTCATTGACGCATGACGGGTCGGTCCGGGCATCACCCCCTGAGGGTGATTCGGCTCGCACGAGGGCTCCGGTTCGGGCCCACTTCGCGCCGGCGGGGCGGAATCGCCCGTCGTGACCCGCTCAGGCGGTTGACGGGGCGGAATCCGCCGCAGCCGCGCCGGCGACCGGCTCCGCGGGGGTCAGCCGAGCCGAGGCCACGTACGAGACCGCGACCGCCACGATCACCACGGGCATCAGCGTGACGCCGTTCTCGCCGAGGAACAGCGTGGTGATCAGCACCGCGGTCAGCGGGAGGCCGAGCATGGCGGTGGTCATCGCACCCATCCCCATCGCCGCGCCCGCGACCATCGGCAAGCCGAGGGAGTGCGACAGGACGATCCCACCCGCGGCGCCGATGAACAGGCCGGGGAACACGGGGCCACCCCGCCAGCTGCTGAGCGAGATGCCGTAGGCGAGCGACTTGCACAGGAGCAGCATCAGGAGCGCGCCGACGCTCCACTCGGTGGCGTTCTCCATCAGGGGTGCAAGCGCGGACTGCCCGGAGAAGAGCATGAACGAGACCGGGTGGCCGGCCGTCTCCACGAATGCGAAGGCGAGGAGCCCGATCGCAACCCCCCCGATGGCCGTGAACGGGACGCTGTGCCGGGCGACGATCGGCCGGACCCAGAGTGCGAGCAGCTTGATCGCGCGCGCGAGCACCGCCGAGGCGATCCCGATGCCGATCGCCCACAGGAACTCGGAACCGGTCGGCGTCGCGACGGGCGGGAGCTTGGGTGCACCGAGGGAGAACGTCCCGAAGCCGGTCCACGAGTCGAGCCCCACGAAGATCAGCGACCCGACGCCGGCCGCGAGCAGCCCCGGCACCAGCACGACACCGAGCATCGCGCCGCCGAGACCGGCGACCTCCATGAGCAGGAACGCACCGACGATCGGCGAGCCGAGCAGCGTCGAGATCGCCGCGAAGCTCCCGGCCACGCCGACGATCACCGCGGCCATGGGGGGCGCGTCCTTCTTCAGGAGGTGGATTGCGAGTACCCCGAGCCCGCTGCCGATGGCGATCAGGGGCGCCTCGGGGCCGAGCACGACGCCGAGCGACAGCGTCACGAACGCGGCGACGATGATGCCCGGGAGCTCGATGGGAGGGACCGGGCCGCCGGACTGGAAGCCGTCGGCCGGTGAGTGACCGCCGGTGCCGGGCAGGTGCCTGATGGTGAGCGCGACGAGCACGCCGCTCAGCGCGAGGAGCGGGATCGGCCACCAGCTCGGCGCGCCGTGGAAGCCGAGGTCGTTCGGCAGCGTCTCGAACAGGTACTGCTGGGCCTCGGCCACGATCTTGAGGAAGAAGTACGCGACGGTCGCGACGGGCACACCGATGATCGCCCCGATCGCGAGGAAGCCGACGTAGCGCCGGTCCCGCAGCAGTGCCGCCGGGTTCGGTGGGGCGGGCGCATCGGCTGGTGTCGGCGCGGTCATCTCACGCATATCCCCGCTGCCGAAGGTACCGCAGGGTGACGAAGCCGAACACCGGGGGCAATGCGAACGTGATGCCGCGGAAGACGAGCACGGTGGCGAGCGCGGTGTTGCTGTCGATGCCGAACGCCGTCAGCCCCGCGGTGAGCGCGGCCTCCTGCACACCGATGCCGCCGGGCACCGGCGCGACGTTGCCGAGCATGCCCGCGCCGATCTGCACCACGACGAGCTGGGCGAAGCTCAGGTGCGCGCCGAACGCCATCAGGCAGAGGCCGAGCAGGAACGGGTACACCAGGTTGCCGGCCAGGTCGCCGCCGAACAGCTGCATCGCCTTCTTCGGGGTGCGCAGCACGGCCCAGATGTCGTTCGCGGCGCGCTTCACCGCCGGCACCACCTTGCCGCGGATCTTCGGGATCGCGAGCACCACGCCGATCAGCGCGGCGCCGATCGCGATCGCGCCGAGGCTCACGCTGCCCGAGTTGCCGCCGGTGTCGACCTTGGTCGACGTGATTCCGGCCGCGACGAAGAACAGGATCAGCTGCACGGCGCCGCCGACACCGGTGCTGAGGACGATCGCGCTTGCGGACGACGCGACCGGCACGCCCTCCTTGTGCAGGTAGTCGAGCTGGAGGCCGGTGCCGCCGATCCCGTTGGGCGTGATCAGGTTCAGGAAGCTGCAGGCGAGCTGGGTCAGCACGGTCGGGACGAACGGGAGGTCGGCGTTCACGCACCCGAGCAACGCGGTCGCCCACGCCGTGGGCACGAGCGGGTAGAGGACGAGTGCCAGCACCGCCCAGCCCCAGGTCGCATGCTCGAATTCGCTCTGGACGGACGCCCAGTTGACGTCCTTCATGCTCGGAATCGCGATCGCGAGTGCGAACAGGATCCCGGCGAGCATCCCGATGTTCACGAGGCTCAGCCGCTTGATCTTGAGCGGCGCCGCCTCGTCCGTACCCGACGCGGTCGCGGTCGACTGGCGCAGCTGCTTCAGGATCTTGCTGAAGTGCTTCGTGCCCTGCCCGGTGCCTGCCGGGAGGGCGGCAGGCTGGATGAGGGGCACCGCCGCGGCGATGCGGTCGTTCCCGAGCGCGGCGATCGCGAGGCACACCGAGCGCGGCGGAGGCGCGGTGTCGGAGTCCGCGTCCGCCCCGGGCGCGTCGCCGCCCACGTCGGGCGAGTCGTCGCCGTCGCCGCCGGACTCGACCGGCGGGTCGACGAGCAGCGACGTGGCCACCAGGAGGGCCGCGACATCGCGGTTGCGCCGGTATTCGTCGTCGGTGACCTCGGCGACGCCGAGGTCCGAGAACGCCACGCTCCCGTCCGCGCCCACCAGCAGATGGTCCGAGCCGACGCGGCCGTGGGTGATCCCGGCCTCGTGCAAGCGCGCGAGGGCCTTCCAGCCGGAGGTGACCTGATCGTCGGTGAGGTCGTCGCCGATCTCGGCGAAGCTCCGGCCGGTGGGGGGCGCGGTCACGAGCAGCGCGAGGTCCTGTCCCGCCATGCCGGTCTTCACCACCCGGGGCGCGACGACGCCGGCCCGGTCGGCGAGCATCCCCGCGTAGGCCAGGTGCTCGACCGTCTGGAGCCGGCTGCCGAACAGCGGAAGGCCCGGATCCTTGTACATCACGTTGTGCCAGAGCCGGGCCGCGAGCTGACCGTCGCGCTGGTCGCGCCCGAGAGTCACGATGCGGGCCGGCGCGCCCGCCAGGGTGCCGACCATGATCGTCGCGCCGGGAGCTCCGAGCTGCGACGGCTCGAGCCCGGCGACCTCGAGCCCGAGATCGTCGAGCGCGGTCTCGATCTGTGCACGCGAAGGTCGGCCGCTCGGCGCGCCGAACGCGACGTGCACCGCCGCCCCGGCCGCGACCCCGAGGAGGATCCCCCCGAGCGCGTCGGAAGCGAGCCCGGTGCCGAGGTACATCGCCGCGAGCGCGACCAGCGCGACGAGCACGAACGACAGCCGGCGCAACGGCCGGACCAGATACGGCGCGAGCGCGAGCGCCAGCGCGGTGACGATCGCCGCGGACGCGGCCGGGAAGGACGGGCCGCTTCCCGTCCGCACCACGATGCCGAGCTCGTGGGCCGAACGGAAGCCGAGCAGCTCGTTCAGGCCGAGCGCGACGAGCCAGGCGAGCACGCCCGCCACCGCCGCGTCGCGCGCCGCGAGGAACCAGCGCGCGATCAGCAGGACCGCGACCACCACCAGCACGCACCAGATCGACCCCAGCGCGCTCAGGGCCTTCGCGAGCCCCTCCAGGCTGTTCGGCAGGTCGTTGAGGGTCGCGAAGAGATGGGTGTCGACGTTGGTGGACGCCTGGGCCCAGAGCCCGGCCAGCACGACGCCGAGGGCGCCCGCGAGGAGTCGCAGGAGGTCACCGGTGCGCCGTTCGACCTCGGACTGCCCCGCTCCCCCGGTCACAGGAGCCTCACGCTAGAGGGTGGACGCGGCCGCGCCGGGCAATCACGCGCCGATCATCACCGACTGGACCCCGCCCGCCATCACCCCCTCCGGATGATTCGCCCCGGCATCACTGCGCCGCGACGCGGACCGATCTACGTTGCAAGGTCACCACCCGCCATCGGGAGGACCACCGTGGGACTCAAGCACCTCGTCGCCGGCGTCGCCATCGCGTGCGTCGGGCTCACCTTCGCCGGGTGCAGCTCCGACTCCGGCTCCACCTCGTCCTCGACGACGGCGAAGCAGGCCGTGTGCTCGGACAAGGACGCGCTTCAGCAGTCGGTCAAGGATCTCGGCGACCCGTCGGTGGTGTCCGGAGGGAAGAGCTCGGTCACCGATGCGCTCGACAAGGTGCAGAACAACCTCGACTCGCTGCGGAAGTCGGCGAAGGCGAACCTGCAACCGCAGATCGACGCCGTGAGCTCGTCGGTCGACCGGCTCAAGACGGTCGTGAAGGGCTTCGACAGCGGCAGCCTGTCGTCGAACATCTCGAAGGCCGGCAATGCAGTTTCGAAGGTGGTGTCGTCCTCGAGTGACCTGGCGAGCGCACTCGCGGACCAGTGCCCCTCGAGCTGATCAGCCGGCGTCGTCGCGCCGCCGCGGGAGGCGCGCCATCCGACTCACGACGAGCGCAACGACGGTGACCAGGTAGAGCTGGCCGGTGAGCGCCTCGATGACCGCTACCGCCCGGCCCAGGCCATCGGCCGCGGTCAGGTCGCCGTAGCCCACGGTCGTGAGCGTGACGAAGCTGAAGTACAGGTAGTCCGAGATGTTCGTGTGCGTCTGCTCCGCGAAGAAGGGCGAGGTGCCGAAGCCGCCGATCGCGCCGTAGATGAACGCACCCAACATCCCGAGCAGCACGTAGATGCACAGCGCGCCCATGACGGTGTGGATGTCGACGACGCGGCGCCGCACCAGCGAAGTCGCGATCACCACCGGGGCGCCCGCCACCAGCAGCCCGTTCAGCACGAACAGGATGGCGTCGACGTTCGAGAGGTCGGTCAACCAGACACCGCACGCCGCGACGAGCCCGAGGAACACGACGACCTCGGCGACTCGCCACAGCTTGCGGTTCGCGTCCGCCGCGGCGAGCGCCGCGAGCAGCGTCGCCCCTTGGAGGACCACCGCGACGAAGGGCACCCAGTGCCCGCTCGGTCCGGCCGCCAGGAAGACGTAGGTGATCAGCAGGAGCAGGAGCACCACGCCGAAGCGCGCCGCCGCGCCCCGCTGGTCCGCCCTCGTCTCGCCCTCGGGCGACCCGCCTTCCGGTCCGGTCCCCTCCGCATTCATGGTTCGCGCACGCTACGGGATCACCCGCCGTCAGTGGTGGAACGACTCCCCCGGCTGCTGCGGCATCGGCTGTTTCATCTGCGACAGGTAGTCGACGACGCCCTTCAGGTCGTCGACGAGGAACCGGGCGAGGTCACGGTCGAAGCCGGCCTTCACCACGACCCGCAGCACGGCCAGGTCCTCGCGGTTCTTCGGGAACCGGTACGCAGGGACGAGCCAGCCCTTCTCCCGCAGGATTCGGGACACGTCGAACACCGTGTAGTTCTCGATGTCGGGCTTGAGCCCGAACGCGAACACCGGCAGCCCGGTGCCGTCGGTGACGAGGTCGAACGGCCCGAGCGCGGCGACCTCATCGGCCGTCGCCCGCGCGACGTCGCGCGCGGCCTGCTGGACCCGGCGGTACCCCTCCTTCCCGAGCCGGATGAAGTTGTAGTACTGCGCGACGACCTGGTTCCCGGGTCGGGAGAAGTTGAGCGAGAAGGTGGGCATCTCGCCGCCGAGGTAGTTCACCTTGAAGACCAGGTCGTCCGGCAGCGCCTCGGGGTTGCGCCATACGACCCAGCCGACGCCCGGGTAGACCAGCCCGTACTTGTGGCCCGACGCGTTGATCGACTGCACGCGCGGAAGCCGGAAGTCCCACACGAGGTCCTCGTCGATGAAGGGCGCGACGAATGCGCCGGAAGCCCCGTCGACGTGCACCGGCACGTCGATGCCGGTGTCCCGCTCGAGCTGGTCCAGTGCCTTGCAGATGTCGGCGATCGGCTCGTAGCTGCCGTCGAACGTCGAGCCCAGGATCGGGACGACGCCGATCGTGTTCTCGTCACAGCGCTTCACGGCCTCCTCGGCGTTCAGGGTGAAGCGGTCGCCCTCCATCGGCACGAGGCGCATCTCGACGTCCCAGTACCGGCAGAACTTCTCCCAGCAGACCTGGACGTTGATGCCCATCACCATGTTCGGCTTGTCGGTGGGCTTGTCGGCCTTCCGCATCCGTTCGCGCCAGCGCCACTTGAGCGCCATCCCGCCGAGCATCGCCGCTTCGCTGGACCCCGTGGTCGACGTTCCGGTCGCGGTCTCCTCCTCCGGCGAGTTCCACAGCCGGGCGAGCATGTTCACGCAGCGCATCTCGAGATCGGCCGTGCGCGGGTACTCGTCCTTGTCGATCATGTTCTTGTCGAAGGTCTCGGCCATGAGCTTCTCGGCTTGGGGCTCCATCCACGTCGTGACGAAGGTGGCCAGGTTGAGCCGCGCGTTGCCGTCGAGCATGAGCTCGTCGTGCACGACCTGGTACGCGGTGTCCGGGATCATTCCGTCGACGGGCATCTCACGCAGCGCGGCGTTCGACGCCTCACCCG
>DASXYP010000077.1:0-10684 GCA_036502405.1 Acidimicrobiia bacterium | reverse complement strand
GGCATCGGCATCCCGCTCGGGAACCACGCGTGCAGCTGCAGCCAGATCGGGAAGTGCCAGAGGTAGATGCCGTACGAGACGACGCCAAGCATGACGAGCACCGGCGTCTGCAGGAAGGCACGCGTTGCGCTGCGGCGCTGGTCGCCGAACACGGCGGGGAGCACGAAGAACGTGCCGACGAGGCCGTACAGGATGAAGCGCAGGTACTCCTGCGTCGGGGAAGCCGCCGGTGAGTTGTCGAACACCGCGATGCGCAGCTGCACCACCAGCCAGTAGCACTCGAGTGCGAGCAGCCACGACAGTGACGGGACGCGGCCGAGGAACGCCACGATCCCCGCGAGGCGGCCGCCGGCCGAGAGCCAGGCGCTGCCGACGGCCATCGCCATGCCATACGCGAACCAGTCGAGGTAGCTGGGAAGCCAGAACCGCAGCTGCGGCAGGTCGAGCCAGGCACCCCTGGTGCCGCTGTGCAGCGTGGCCCCGAAGAAGTACCAGTACCGGAGCAGCAGTGAGATCGCGGCGAGCGCGGCGATCACCGCGAGCTGCGCCGTCATCTTGGCGGTCAGCGTCGGGAGGCGGTCGCAGATCGCGCGCGCACACCACGCGATGAGGGGGAGAACGAGGTAGAAGCTGAGCTCGATCACGAGCGTCCACGCGACACCGAGACCGAGCAGGGTGTACTCGGCCCGGTAGTTCTGGAGCAGCCCGAACGTGGTCAGTCCCTGGGAGAGGGTGTGGACCTGCGTGTCGGCGAACACCCAGATGGCGAACGCGAGTGCGACCCAGTAGGCCGGGAAGATCCGGAAGAAGCGCCGCTTCCAGAACTGCGACGTCCGTGGCGACGGGCGGCTCTCGAAGGTGGCGACCGCGAAGGGTCGGTAGAGCAGGAAGCCGGAGATCACGAAGAAGATCGCGACGCCGGTGGTCCCGAGCGGGCTGAGCCACCGCAGTGCCTCGGACGGGACGAAGGTACTGGTCTGCAGTCGGAAGATGACCGAGGCGTGAAAGACGAACACGCCCAGTGCGGCGAGCGCCCGGAGCCCGTCGAAGCAGGGGAAGCGCGAGCCGGCCGGCGCGCTCGCGGGCCGCTCACCGACGGCGACGTGTCCGACACCCTTCGTGGCCACGCCCACCCGCGCCCCCCAACGCCGAAGCGTCCAGACTATCCCCGTCCGGGCGAGCTACGCCTGTCGGCCCGGGGTCAAACGGGCCACGATGAGTTGACCATCTCGACCGCGGGCGGGTCGTCACCGAGGTCGTCGACCACCGGGCTCGGCTGGACCGGGAGGCGGAGCCGCACCACCGTGCCCCCGCCCGCCGCGGGCGATGCGGTCACCGCGCCGTCGTGGACGAGCGCGGCGTTGCGGACGATCGCCAGGCCCAGGCCGGAGCCGGGCATGGCCCGAGCCGTCGGTGCCCGGTAGAAGCGGTCGAACACGTGGGGCAGGTCCTCGGGATCGATGCCGGGCCCGTGGTCGCGCACGCTCAGCTGCCCGTCGGCGAGCGAGACGTCGACGTCGCCGCCCGGCGGGCTCCACTTGCACGCGTTGTCGAGGATGTTCGCGACCGCCCGCTCCAGGAGCGCCCGGTTCCCGTGGACGACGGCCGGCGTGTTGTCGCGGATGCGGACGTGCACTTCGGGCGCGTGGAGCCGGGCGCGCTCCACCGCCCGCTCGACGACGTCGTCGAGGCGCACGTCGACCAGCTGGTCCTCGTCGTGGGTGTGGTCCTCGCGCGCCAGCTCGACGAGGTCGCCGACGAGGACCGTCAGCTCCTCGAGCTGGGCGACGGCGTCGGACAGCAGGCAGTCGCGGTCGCGGGCGGGCATCGAGTCCTGCCGCGCGAGGACCTCGATGTTCGTGCGCAGGCTCGTGAGCGGGGTGCGGAGCTCGTGGCCCGCGTCCGCGACGAGCTGGCGCTGCTGCACGCGCGACCGGTTCAGCGCCTCGAGCATCTCGTTGAAGCTCGTCGCGAGCCGGGCGACCTCGTCCCGCCCATGGACGTCGATCGACGCGGAGAGGTCCTGGGTCTCCGCCACGTGCTCCGCGGCCTCGGTGAGCCGGCGTACGGGGCGAAGCGCGGAGCGCGCGACCAGGAGGCCGAGCGCAGCCGCCAGGGCGACGCCGCCCAGCCCGGCGAGGATCAGCCGCAACCGCAGGTCGGCGAGGTTGCGATCCACCTCGGCGAGCGAGCGGGTCAGCTGCACGGCGACCCCGGGCGCGGCGGGCAGCGTGATCACCCGGACGTGCTGGCCGTGGATCGTCGCGTCCCGGAACCGCTTGTCGACCCGCCCGGACGCGACGGCGCGGTCGGTCGTGTCGACCGGGATCCGCCCGTGCTGGTTGGCCGGACGGCTGGTCGAGCCGTCGGCGCCGACCAGCTGCACGAAAGGCTGCTCGCTGGCCAGCGGTGAGCTCGGGACCGGCCCCAGCACGCGGCCGAAGACCCTCGAGTCGCTGACCCGCTCGGCTTGGTCCTGGAGCCGCCCGTCGACCTGGCGCTGCAGCTGGTCCCGGACGCTGACGTACGAGTAGCCCGCGCCGAGCAGGACCGCGAGCGCGACCGCGGTCGCCGCCGCGAGCGTCAAGCGCATGCGGAGGCTCATGTCGAGTCGCGCAGCACGTATCCCACGCCACGGACCGTGCGGATGAGCCGGGGCTCGCCGCCGGCTTCCGTCTTGCGGCGCAGGTAGCCGATGTAGACCTCGAGCGAGTTCGAGTTCCAGTCCATGTCGTAACCCCACACCTGCTCGAAGATCACCTCGCGGGTCAGCACCCGGCGGGCGTTGCGCAAGAGCAGCTCGAGCAAGAGGAACTCGGTGCGCGTGAGGTCGATCCGGCGGTCGCCTCGCAGGACCTCGCGCGTCTCGGGGTCGAGCGAGAGGTCGGCGTGGGTGAGCACGCCGGTCGTCGGGTCGGCCGTGCGCCGCAGCAGTGCCCGCAGCCGGGCCAGGAGCTCGCGCAGCGCGAACGGCTTCACGAGGTAGTCGTCGGCCCCGGCGTCGAGGCCGGCGACGCGGTCCGACACCGTCTCGCGCGCGGTGAGCATCAGGATGGGTGTGGTGTCGCCCGACGCGCGGATCCGGCGGCACAGCTCGATCCCGTCCATCTGCGGCATCAGCACGTCGAGCACCACCGCGTCGACCGGTTGGTGGGCGAGCGCCTCGAGCGCCTCGACGCCGTCGCCGGCTTGGTCGACCCGGTAGCCCTCGAAGCCGAGCGCCCGCTCGATCGCCTCGCGCACGGCACGCTCGTCGTCGACGACCAGGATGCGCATCGAGCCAGTGTGCCGATCGAGTCTGAGATTTTGCTGAGGGCGGGTCGGTCAGGCCGGCGGGGCGGGCTCCACGCGCTCGAGCTCCAAGCCGTAGGCCACGTTCACCTCGACGAGGCCGACGAACGACCCGACGATCATGCCGAGGAGTCCCTGCACGAGGAACACCTCGACGAGCGAGTGGTGCAGCACGAGCTCGTTGGCGAGCTCGATGACCTGGTGCTCGATCGCGATCGGGACCGCGACCAGGAGCAGCACGAGCCAGAAGTGGTGCCGGACGAGCTCCGCCGAGCGCCGCATGCCTCGGAGCGCGCCCAGGTGCTCGATGTTGATCACGGGCCCGGTGATCGCGAACAGCGTGAAGGCCACCACGCCGGGGATCACCAGGAGCACCAGCCCGACGGCGCTCACCACGGTGATGAGGATGTCGGCGACGATCAATGAGCCGTAGGGGAGCGTGCGCAGCACGTGCAGCACCGGCTCCGGGTCCTCGCCGAGCTCGAACTCGCCGACGACCTTGTCGAGCAGGCCCGCGTAGAACGTGATGCCGACCTGGGACATCGCGGTGCCCGTGAGCGCGATCACGTAGATGACGAAGTTGGGTTCCGCCCGATGGGTCAGGTCCTCGACCGCGGCGCCGACCACCGCGGTGATCCCGAACACGAGCGCAGCCGCGATCACCACCCGTCCGAAGCGGTGGCGGTAGGACTGGCCGACGTCGCGGAGGACCCGGCGAGCGGAGACGCGCGTGACGTCAGGGGCGGCCACCGGCTCCGGTCTAGCCGCGCACGAGCAACAGGACGAGGACGTAGTGGCACGCGGCGGCCATCAACGTCATGGCGTGCCAGACCTCGTGGTATCCGAACAGCCGCGGGCTCGGGTTCGGGATGCGCAACCAGAGTCCGATCGCGCCGAGCGTGTACAGCACCCCGCCGGTCACGAGCAGCACGAGCTCGGGCGCGTCGAGCGCGCGCAGCACCGCGGGGAGGGCCAGGACGAGCAGCCAGCCGAAGCCGATGTACAGGAGCGCCGCGTACCGGTGGATGATCCGCATGTGCCAGAGCGCGAGGATCGCGCCGCCGGCGGCGATGCCCCACGCGAGGACGAGGAACGTGATGCCCCACGCGGGGTCGAGGGCGAGCAGCGTCACCGGCGTGTAGGAGCCGGCGATCAGGACGAAGATCATCGCGTGGTCGAGTCGTTGCAGGCGCGCCTTGATCAGCGGCGGCCAGTGGCTCATGTGGTACGTGCCGCTCGCGCCGAAGAGGGCGAGCAGCGACAGGACGAACAGCACCGACGCGACGTGGGCGGTGAAGCCGCGGCTCAGGGCCACGAGCAGGATCCCGGCCGGGACCGCGATCACGAAGGCCGCCTGGTGGAGCCGGCCGCGGAGCCGCGGTGCGGTCGTGACCTCTGCGAGCCCGAGCTCCGCCATGGCCAACGATACGCGCGGGCCACCCCGCTCAGTCACGGGCCGAACGGCCTATTTGTCGACCATGACGCCCTCGATTGCGAGCGCCGAGTGGATCAGGCCGATGTGGCTGAAGGCCTGCGGGAAGTTGCCGAGCAGGGCACGCGAGCCCGGATCGACCTCCTCGGCCAGCAGCCCGACGTCGTTCGCGCATCCGGCCATCAGCTGGAACAGCGCCGCCGCCCGGTCGTGCTCGCCGGCGCGCGCGAGGCACTCGGCGAGCCAGAACGTGCAGATGCCGAAGCTGCCCTCGCCGCCGGGCAGGCCGTCCTCGTTGAGGTAGCGGAAGACGAAGCCGTGGTCGTCGGTCAGCTGCGACGCGATGGCCTCGATCGTGTCCCGCATCCGCGGGTCGTCGGCGGGGAGGAACCCGACGATGGGCATCATCAGCACCGAGGCGTCGAGCTCGGGCCGGCCGAAGGCCTGCGTGTAAGCGCCGACCTCGTCGCTCCAGCCCTCGGTGAGGATCGCGGCGCGGATGAGGTCGCGCTCCTCGGCCCACCGCGCCACACGTGCTTCGTCGGCGCCGAGCGGTTCGGCGAGCCGGACCGCGCGGTCGAGCGCGACCCAGTTCATGAGCTTGGAGTAGAGGAAGTGCCCGGCACCGCCGCGCACCTCCCAGATCCCCTCGTCGACGTCCCGCCAGCGCAACACCGCCCGGTCGGCGACATTCGCGAGGAAGGCGCCGAAGTCCGTGTCGATACCGATGCCCAGCTCCCAGATGTTCCACGCCGCGTCCACCAGCTCGCCGTAGACGTCGAGCTGGGTCTGGTCCCACGCGCCGTTGCCGATGCGCACCGGGCGGCTGCCGTGGTGGCCGGAGAGCGCGTGCAGCTCGTGCTCGGGGACGAAGCGCTCGCCGCGGATGCCGTACATGATCTGGAGGCCCTGCCCGGTGGCCAGGCTCCCCGCGGTGGCGTTGCCGAAGAAGTCGAAGAACCGGCTGGCCTCGAAGCCGCAGCCGCTCGCCGCGAGCGCCCCGATCGTGAAGCTCGCGTCCCGCACCCACGTGAACCGGTAGTCCCAGTTGCGCACCCCGCCGATCTCCTCGGGCAGCGACGTCGTGGGCGCGGCCACGATCGCGCCGGTCGGGGCGTAGTTGAGCGCCCGCAGCACGATCGCGCTGCGGCGCACCGGCTCGCGGTACTCGCCCTCGTAGCCGACGAGCTTCTCGGCCCAGGACCGCCACCCGGAGATGGTGGTGTCACGGGCGGCCAGGATGCCGGCCGGATCGAGCGGTGTCGCGGGGTCGCCCCACGGGTCTGCGGTGACCAGCCCGAAGCTGCGCACGTCGCCGGCTCCGAGGGTCAGGTCGGCCTCCAGGACCGCGCCGTTCACCCCGAGCACGGCGTCCGTCGACAGCGACGCGGTCATCGATCCGCCGCGGGTCCGCCAGGCCCCGTCCGGGTCCTGGACCATCAACGGCGTGGTCAGCCCGTACTCGGGCCGGACCGCGATCTCGACGCGGACCTCGACCTGTCCTTCGGTGCACTCGACGATGCGGGCGAGCGCCGACGCCGAGTGGAGCCCGATGTCGTTGTGGCGGTCCGCGGGGTGCAGCGGCAGGAAGTCGGTCAGCAGGACCTGGCCGGAACCGGTGCGAAACCACGTCTGCAGGACCATCGTGTCCTCGACGTACTCTCGCCGGACCTCGGCGCGGCCCCGAGGGCGGATCGACCAGTAGCCACCCGGTTCCCCGAGGATCCGGGCGAAGAACGCGGCCGAGTCCAGGCTCGGCAGGCACGCCCAGTCGACGGACCCGGAGCGGCTGACCAGCGCGCTGCCCTGGCAATTCCCCAGCAGCGCGTAGTCGCCGATCGCCGGGGCGCCGTCGTCGACCTCTGCCCATGGACCCACGTGCGCCATCCTGCCCGATCGTCCCCGAGCCCGGCGCACGAGGGTGGCCGCGGAGCGGTGGCCGGGGTGTGGGCAGTCCTACGAGGCGGCCGGCTCGAGCGTGAAGAGGGTGGTGAGGTCGGTGATCTCGAACACCCGGAGCGCCGGCTGGACCAGACCGGACAGCACCAGCTGCCCGTCCCGCTCGCGCATGTGCTTGAGCGCCGCGACGAGCACCCCGAGGCCCGAGGAGTCGATGAAGCCGAGCCCGGAGAGGTCCACGACGACCTCGCGGGCTCCACCGTCGATGAGCTGGTAGAGCTCTTCGCGCAGGGCGGGAGAGGTTGCGACGTCGATCTCGCCCCGGACCGCCACGACCTCACGGCCCTTCGCGTCCTGACGGTGCTCGAGCTCGAGTGGCTTCAACGTGGTCTCCTGGGCGGTCAGCATGCGATCCGGGCGTTCAGGTGAAGAGACTGACGCCCCCGGGCCCGACGAGCAAGCCGAGCACGATGAGGACCGCGCCGGAGAGGACCGAGCCGCGCACGAGGGTCACGATGCCCGCGACCACCAGCACCACGGCGATCAACCACAGGATGAAATCCACGTGCCGCAGGTTTCCCGACCCCCGGAAGTGGCAAACCCCCTCTGGATGGATGGGGGCCCGGGCGCCGAGCGCGCCGAGGACGGCTTCTCCGCGTACGCGCGCACGGGGGACCGCCGGATCCGGGACGCCCTGGTCCTCGAGCACGGCGACATGGCCCGCGCGCTCGCCCGCCGCTACCGGGGTCGCGGCGAGCCGGTCGACGACCTCGAGCAGGTCGCGCTCGTCGGGCTGGTGAAGGCGGTCGAGCGCTTCGACCCCGGGCTCGGCATCGCGTTCCCCAACTTCGCGGTTCCCACGATCGAGGGAGAGCTCAAGCGCCACTTCCGGGGACAGTGGATCGTGCGGGTGCCGCGGTCGTTGCAGGAGCGGGTCCTGGATCTCGGGCGGACGATCGACGAGCTGACGAATCTCAAGGGCCGGTCGCCGACCCTGCGCGAGCTCGCCCGGGTGATGGGCGAGTCCGAGGAGCTCCTCCTCGAGGCGATGGAGGCCCGGCTGGCCTACTCGGCGGTGGCACTCGATCCGCCCGAGCGCGAGGGTGGCCTGGACGGCTCGGCCAGCGCGCTCGGCCGCGAGGACGGTCGACTCGGCGCGGTCGAGCGGGGGCTGCTCGTCGAGACGCTGCTCGAGCACCTCGGCCCGAGGGAACAGCTCATCCTGCGGCTGCGCTTCTTCGACGAGCTGACCCAGAGCGAGATCGCGGAGCGGGTGGGCCTGAGCCAGATGCAGGTGTCCCGGCTCATCCGACACTCGCTCGAATACCTGCGGGCGATCGCCGCGGACTCCTGAACCACCGAAATTCCGAAAGAACGCGGTTGCGGGCCCCGTGAACCGGGTATTACGGCCCGATCGTGAGCCAGCACAGGGAGCGGCTCGATGGCGGAGAGGACGCGCCGGGCTCCCACGCGTTCGCGGACGATCCCGGCTTCGAGCGGGCGGCCAACCGCGTCCCGCTCCTGCTCTGGGCGTCCGGTGCGGACCGGCGCCACACCTGGTGCAACGACCAGTGGACCGCGTTCACCGGCCGGCCGCTCGCGGACGAGCTCGGCCACGGCTGGACCGAGGTCGTGCACCCCGACGACATCGCCCCGGTCCTCGAGGCGTCGGCGGAGGCGTTCGGCCGCCAGGAGAAGTTCTCGGTCGAGTACCGGCTGCGGCGCGCGGACGGCGAGTACCGGTGGATCCTCGACCAGGGCGTGCCGTGGCGGGCCAGCGACGGCACCTTCGTCGGCTTCGCGGGGTTGTGCGTCGACGTGCACGAGACGCGGACCGCGCTCGAGGAGTTTCGCCTGCGTGAGCGTCAGCAGGCGATCGTGGCCGACCTCGGGAAGTTCGCGATCCAGGTCGACGACGAGCAGGAGCTCCTCGACTTCGCGGTCAAGGTGCTCGCCGACGGCCTCGGGGTGCCCCTGACCGCGGCGATGGCCCTCAGCGACGACGGCTCCCGGCTCGAGATCAAGGCGGGGACGGGATGGGATGCTGTCCTGCTCGGGACGTCGCTCGTGAGCGCGGACACCACGACGATGGCGGGCTACACGCTGCGGACCGACGGGCCGGTCATCACGGAGGACCTGGCGTCCGAACCGCGCTTCGTGGGGGGCCCGGGCCTCAATGCCCACCATGTCGTGAGCGCGATGAGCACGCTGATCCGGCTGCCCGGACGCCCGTTCGGCGTGCTCGGGGCGTACGCCACCGAGCGGCGGTCCTTCGACGACGACGACATCTCGTTCGCCCGGAGCGTCGCGAACCTCCTCGGCGCGTCGTTCGCGCGCCGCGACGTCGAGGACGAGCTGCGGGGCCGCGAGCTCGAGGCCCGGTTGGCCTTCGCGGCAGGGCGGATGGGCTCGTGGCGGTGGGACATCGCCACCGGCGAGGTCTCGTGGTCGAAGGAGATGGAAGCCGCCTACGGCCTCGAGCCGGGCAGCTTCGGCGGCACGTTCGCGGCGTTCGTCGAGCGCATCCATCCGGACGACCGCGAGCGGATCACCGCGGAGCTCGAGCTCGCCACCGCGGGGGACGCGGACTTCTCGATGGAGCACCGGGTGCTCATGGACGACGGCCGTGTCCGCTGGTTCGAGGGTCGCGGTTCCCCGGAGCGCGGACCGGACGGCGAGGTGACGAGCTGGATCGGTGTGGGCATCGACATCACCGAGAGCAAGGAGATCGAGCAGGAGCTGCGGGCGAACGAGCTCGAGGCCGGCCTCGCCTTCGGCGCCGGCCACATGGGGTCGTGGCGCTGGAACCCGCGCACGAACGAGGGCTCGTGGTCCTCCGAGCTCGAGGATCTCGTCGGCATCGAGCGCGGCAGCTACGACGGGACGTGGGAGTCCTTCGTGCGCCCGATCCTGATCGAGGACGGTCCCCACCTGCGCGACGTGATCAGCGCCGCCGCGGGCGCGGGCGACGAGTTCACGGTCGGGTACCGCATCCGCCGCCCCGACGGGGTCATCCGCTGGATCGAGACGCGGGGTCGGGAGCTCGAGGCCGACGGCGACTGGATCGGGGTGAGCATCGACGTGACCGAGCAGCACCGCGCCGAGACCGCCCTCCGGGAGTCGAACGACCGCCTCGGTGAGACCGTGGGTCGACTCGACACGCTGCTCGCGAACGCGCCCCTCGGATTCGCGTTCTACGACCGGGACCTGCGCTACGTCCGGCTCAACCAGCCGCTGGCCGACAACAACGGCCTCCCCATCGAGGACCACCTCGGCCGACGGGTCTCGGAGATCCTCCCGGAGATCGGGGCGAGGGTCGAGAAGCTGCTGGGCGCGGTGCTCGAGTCCGGAGTGCCGATCTCCGACGTCGAGGTCACGGGCCAGACCCCGGCCCAGCCCGGCGTCGAGCGCCACTGGCTCGCCAGCTTCTACCCGGTCCGGGGCAGCGACGACGTCCCGGTGGAGGTCGGCTCGATCGTCGTCGAGATCACCGAGCGCAAGCGCCAGGAGCGCGCCGCCGGCCTCCGCGGCGCGTTGAGCGACCTGCTCGCCGCGGGCCCAGACCTCGGCGAGCTGTTGGAGCGGGCTGCCTCGATCATGGTCCCGGCCCTGGCCGACTCCTGCAGCATCTACCTCCTGCCCCGCACCGACGTCCCTCGCCGCTTCGCCGTCGCGCACGTCGACGACGCGATGGGCCGCGAGCTCGCGGACGCGGACCGGCGCTGGCCGCTCGACCTGTCGCGGATGCTGGCCGAGAGCCCGGCGCTGGCCGAGGGCCGGGCGGCGGTGGCCACGCACGTGACCGACGGGATGCGGCGGGCGTTCGCGCAGAGCGCCGAGCACCTGGACCTGATGACGCGCATGGCCGTGCGGTCCTCGATCATCGCGCCGCTCCACGTCGGCGACGACGTCGTCGGCCTGCTCTGCCTCGACGACACCGTGGTGTCGGGACGGGTGTACCGGCCGGAGGACCTTGCCTTGGTCGAAGACCTCGCCGACCGGATCGTGGTGGTGCTCGAGCGTGCGTACCTCTCGGACCAGGCCGCCCGCGCCCGCGCCCGC
>DASXYP010000076.1:0-21600 GCA_036502405.1 Acidimicrobiia bacterium | reverse complement strand
CCCGCAACGGCGCGGCCGACATCGCGGCGGTCACCGCGGCGGCCCGCCGCGCGTTCGGGGCCCAGCTGGACGGAGTGACGAACGTCGCGGCCGAGGCGCACGGCGGAGCGGACGCGGTCAACGTCCTCACGGTCGCGCTGTGGGCCTTCGCCGCGATCGCGGCCGCCGCGGGCGCGGTGACGCTCGCCATCGTGCTCTCCCGCGACGTCGCGCAGTCCGAGCACGATCAGGAGACCCTGGCCGCGCTCGGGCTCGTCCGGCGTGAGCGCGTCGCCACGGTCGGCGGGAGAGTGCTGCTGATCGCGTTCGGAGGCGCGCTCGTCGCCGCCGTGCTCGCGATCGCGATGTCGCCATTGTTCCCGGTAGGCATCGCGCGGCGGGCCGAGCCATCTCCCGGCCTCCGGGTCGACGGCCTCGTCCTGGGTGTCGGCCTCGTCGCGGTGATCGCATTCGTCATCCTCGTCGGGACCGTGGCCGCGCTGCGGGCGACGCGCCACCCGTTCCGCATCGAGGAGCCCGCGATCCGCGGCGGACGCCGGACGATCGCGGACCGCGCGGCCGAAGCCGGGCTGCGCCCGCCGGTGACGAGCGGGGTGCGGATGGCGCTGGAGCCGGGTCGGGGCCCGAGTGCGCTGCCCGTCCGGTCGGCCTACTTCGGCGCGGTCTTCGGCGTGATCGGCCTCACCGCCGCGATCGTGTTCGGGGCGAGCCTGGCCCATCTCGACGCGACCCCGAAGCTCTACGGGTACACGTGGGACTTCAAGGCCCCGGACGACACCTTCGCCGTGCGGTGCACCGGGAACGACTTCGGCGTCTCGCACCAGCCCGGCATCCGCGCCGTCTCCGCGGTCTGCTACGAGCAGGTCGCGGTCGACGGGCACCCGACGATGGGGTGGAGCTTCACCCCGGTGCGCGGGTCCATCGGCCCGGAGGTGGTGGAGGGCCGGGCTCCGAGCGGGCCACGCGAGGTCGCGCTCGGCGCGTCCACCCTGGACGCCCTGGGCAAGAAGATCGGTGACTCGGTCAGGGCGAGCGGGAACGCCGGCTCGGCGACGTACCAGATCGTCGGACGCATCGTCCTCCCCGAGATGCAGCTCGGCGATGCGCAGCCCCTCGCGGACGGTGCCGCGTTCACCGGTGCCGGCGGGCACCGGCTCCTCGACAACGATGCGACGCGCTACATCGTCGGCACCATCGCGCCCGGCGCGCACCGCGCGACCGTGCTGCACCGGGTGAACGCGATGCCGCAGTTCCGGGCGCCGGCCGGCGAGAGCAATTTCGTCTTCGACGAGGGCGTCTCCGGGTCGCTCCGGCCGCCGGAGGTCGATCGGCTCCGGAACATCGGATGGGTCCCTCCGCTCGTCGCGGCGCTCGTCGCGGTCCTGGCGCTGGTGGCGATCGCGCACACGCTCACGACGACGACCCGCCGGCGTCGCCGCGACCTCGCGGTCCTGCGCGCGCTGGGGTTCGAGCGGCGCCAGGTCCGCGCGACGCTGGCGTGGCAGGCGACGACGATCGCCGCGGTCGGCCTCGTCGTCGGCATCCCGCTCGGCGTCGTCGTCGGCAGCGTGGTGTGGCGCCGGGTGGCCGAGAGCATCGGCGTCACCGCCACGCCCGACTACCCGACGGTGACGCTGCTCCTGATCGTCCCGGCGGTCCTGCTGCTGGTCAACCTGGTCGGCCTGTGGCCGTCGAGCGCCGCGGCGCGCCGGCCGCCCGCGCTGGCGCTCACCGCCGAGTAGCCGCGCTCAGCGGAAGAAGGTCACCGTCTCGGCGGGTTGGGCGCGTTCGCCGACCCGGCCGTCCGGAAGGACTCCACTCTCTGTGTCGATGGGTGAGCCGAGTTGGGGCAACCTGTCGATCTGGTGGATCCTGTTCGTCGTTCCGGCGAGCACCGACCCCGAGCCGAGGAGCACGCGATGCGCTACGCCCTGTTGATCTGCATGGACGAGGCGGCTCAGGCCGCGATGAGCCCCGAGGAGGGCCAGGCCCGGATGGCCCGGTACTTCGAGTTCCAGGAGCAGGCCGGCAGCGCCATCCTCGCCGGGGAGCGGCTGTACCCGACGACCGACGCCACGACCGTCCGGGTCCAGAACGGCGAGGTCCTCGCCTCCGACGGCCCGTTCGCGGAGACCAAGGAGCAGATGGCCGGCTTCTACCTGGTCGAGGCCAAGGATCTGGACGAGGCCATCGCCATCGCGGCGAAGATCCCGACCGCCCAGGACGGCGGCTCGATCGAAGTGAGGCCGGTCTGGGAGATGTAGCGCCCGCGGTCGAGGCGGCGCTGGCGACCGCGTTCCGCGACGAGTGGGGGCGCGTCGTCGCCACGCTGATCCGCGTGACCGGCGACTGGGACCTGGCCGAGGAGTGCGCGCAGGACGCCTTCGCCCGCGCGCTCGAGACGTGGCCGCGTGACGGCGTCCCGCGCAACCCCGGTGCGTGGCTCACGACGATCGCGCGCAACCGGGCCGTCGACCGGCTCCGCCGGGCCAAGGTCGGTGCGGCGAAGCTCCGCGAGGTCGCGGTGATGACGCCCGACGATGGGGACGACGACGGGGAGGGGCGGGAGGTGATCGACGTCGACGGCAGCGGGGTCGAGGACGACCGCCTCCGGCTCATGTTCACGTGCTGCCACCCCGCGCTCGGGCTCGAGGCGCGCGTCGCGCTCACCCTGCGCACCCTCGCGGGGCTCACGACGCCGGAGATCGCCCATGCGTTCCTCGTGCCCGAGCCGACGATGGCGCAACGGATCGTGCGGGCCAAGCGCAAGATCCGCAACGCGGGCATCCCGTACCGCGTGCCGCCCGCGCACCTGCTGCCGGAGCGCACGACCGCGGTGCTCGCCGTCCTCTACCTGCTGTTCAACGAGGGCTACGCGGCGACGTCGGGCGCGGACCTCGTCCGCCGGGACCTCTGCGTCGAGGCGATCCGGCTCACCCGCACGTTGACCGAGCTCATGCCCGACGAGCCGGAGGCGCTCGGTCTCCTCGCGCTGATGCTGCTGCACGACGCGCGGCGCGAGGGACGGGTCGACGACGCCGGTGACCTCATCCCGCTCGAGGACCAGGACCGGACGCGCTGGGATCTCGACGAGATCGGCGAGGGCGTGGAGCGACTCGATGCCGCGCTCCGGCGGGAACAGCCCGGGCCGTACCAGGTGCAGGCCGCGATCGCCGCGTGCCACGCGACCGCGGCGACGGCCGACGAGACCGACTGGGTCGACATCGCGGCGCTCTACGGCGCGCTGGCACGGATGAACCCGTCGGCGGTGGTGGAGCTCAACCGCGCCGTCGCGGTGGCGATGGCCGACGGCCCGGAGGCCGGGCTGCGGCTGGTCGACGAGATCGAGGCCGGCGGCGCGCTCGACGGCTACCACCTGCTCCCCGCGACGCGGGCCGATCTGCTGCGCCGTCTCGACCGGCACGAGGAGGCCGCGATCGCGTACCGCGCCGCGCTCGCGCTCACGACCGGCGACGCCGAGCGCCGCTACCTCCAACGCCGCCTCGCCGAGATGACCTGACCCCTCGTCCGTTCTCGGCACGCTCGGCCGTCCCTGACACGGTTCAGCGTGCCGAGAAGGACAGGGTCAGGCGCGGCTGGGGACCTCCTGGACGAGCCAGCCGTTGCCGTCGGGGTCGGAGAACGAGAGGTAGGTCTCGAAGTCGCCGTGGTCGGGGTCGGGGCCGGGCTCCTGGCCGGACGGGCCGAAGTGGAACGGCTCGCTGACCGGCACGCCGCGCGACGACAGGTCGGCGTGCGCGGCTGCGGCGTCCGTCACGATCAGGTAGAGGCCTTGCAGGCTCCCGGGCGCGTCGTTGCGCTTGAGGGTGATCGAGCACGCGGAGCCGGGTGGGGTCAGCTGGACGACGCGGAAGTCCTCGCCCACGACGAGGTCGACGTCGAGGTGGAAGCCGGCACCGACGTAGAAGTCCCGGGCGCGGTCGAAGTCCGAGACCGGGACCTCGATCACCTCGAGCAGGTAGTCGACCACGGCTACACGGACACCCGGCTGAGCCAGCTCGTCACCGTGCCGACGAAGCGGTCGGGTTGCTCGAGCTGGGGGACGTGGCCGCAGCCGTCGAGCTCCACGAACGTCCAGTCGCGACGCTTCGCGGCCTGCGCGCGCGCCCACGCCACCGGCACCAGCCGGTCGCGCCGGCCGTGCATGATGAGCGTCGGACACTTGATCGCCGCGAGGTCGCGCGTCATCGGGCCGATCAGATACCGGAACAGCGAACCACCGGCGAGCGTGTACGAAGCCGCGGTGTCGGGGAAGCCGTGGCGCTCGGCCGACAGCGAGATCAGCCGCGATCGCACCGCCGGGTCCAGCTGCTCGGGGTGGGCCATCGCGAGCGACAGCGTCGCGTCGACCAGACCCTGGTGCCCGAGCGCTCGGGCACGCGCGCGCACGATCGGCGTCGCGGCGCGCGGCAACGTCAGCGCGGCGAACTTCGCGGTGCGCGACAGCTGCTCGAGGTTGCCGCGCGGGCGGGGGAGCGCGGGGTTCACGAGCACGAGCCCGGTGACGAGGTCGGGATGGTTCCCGGCGAGCGCGACGCCGAGCGAGCCGCCCATCGAGTTGCCGATCACCAGCGCCGGCTCGCGGCCGCCGAGGAGCTCGGTCAGCAGCTCGAGGTAGAGCGGGAACACCGGCGCCCGCGTGTCGGACCGGGTGCGGCCGAAGCCGGGAAGGTCGACGGCGGTGACGACGACCCCGAGCGCGTCGGCGAGCGGTTGGCCGACCAGCTCCCAGTTCACCGTGTTGCCGCCGAGCCCGTGCACCAGCAGCACCGGCGGCGCATCGGCACGTGCCGAGGCGGGCTCCCAGTCGGCGGTGTGCACCCACAGGCCCTCGACGTCGACCCAGCGCTCGCGCGAGGACGGCTCGGTGCCGTCCCGGCTCATTCGCCCGTCGTCAATCATCGGTTCGTTCATCGGCTCGTGCGACGCCCAGCCCGAGCAGCAGGTCCTCGTGCAGCTGCATCCAGACCGTGTGGTACGAGTCGATGCGGGGGGAGAGCAGCCAGTCGTGCTCGTCCGCTTCGACCTTTCGGCGGGCGGTGCGCAAGCGCTCACGATACTGCGCGAATCGGTCAACCTTGCGCCCCAGGCTGCGCACCACCGGCCCAGCTTGCTCGTCGTGGGCCACCAGGCGGTCGATCACCCCCCAGTCGTAGCTCGGATCGCTGTGGTCGTTGGGGACACCCCCGGCGCGCACCTGCCAGTCGTTGCAGATCTGGATCAGCCGGCGGTTCAACGGCCCGAACCGCGCGTACGTCGTCTGCAGTGCCTCCTCGAGGGATGTCCCCGCGAGGCAGAAGCGGTGATCGGCCTCGGCACGACCCGCGGGCGTGAGCATCAGCACCGACCGGCGCCGGATCGCGTAGCCCGCGTCGACGAGCCGGTCTGCGGCCGCGCCCTCGTCCGGTGCGGTCCCGCGCACCCGCAGCTCGTGCAGCACGCGGTCGGCTTCGGTCGGCGTCTGGCTCACGGTCGGAGAGCCTCGCACGCCGGGTCGCCGGGTTGGCGGTAGGGTCCCGCAGCGTCATGGGAGCCACGCTCGGAACCGGCACGAAGGCGCTCGATGCGGCCGCGGTGCGCGGCTCGTGGCGCATGCTCCACACCCCCGACGACGTGCTCGAGCTGATGGACTCGTCGGCCGACGGGGTGGTGGCGGGCGTCCAGGACGCGGGCGCCACCTTCCTCGCGCCGATCTTCGACGAGCTCACCGCGGTCGTCTGCCTCTCGGGGACGCCCGCGAGCCACATCGGGATCGTGAGCCGGGAGTACCAGGTGCCGTGCATCATGGCGACCGCGTTCACCGACGGCGTCCCTACCGACGGCACCGAGGTCGAGGTCGACTGCTCGGCCGATCCCGGCGTCGTCCGCGCGGTCTGACCGGTGCCCGCCGCGCCGAATCGCGACGCGGTCAACCGGACGCTGCTCTACCACGGTGACATCGCGGGAAAGATGACGGCGGAGCGCACCGCGCTCGAGTCGGCGCTCATCCCCGTCACCGCCTACATCCTGATCTCCGGCATCGAGTGCTACCGGCGCTACCCGGAGCTGATGGCGCAGATCGCCGCAGCGATGGCACCGGACGAGATCGGCGCGGCGGCGAAGCGGCCGGGCAACCAGGTCGACGCGGTGCACCTCTGGTCGATCGCGAACATCGCGCTCGTCGGCCGGCAGATCCTCGCCCCGTTCGGGATGATCGACCCGGTCACCGACCTCGCCACGCTCGACGCGATCTTCGGCTTCTGGGAGCCTGCCGCGGCCGCGTTCCGCGGTGACGGTCACCTCCAGGCGTGGGACGCGAGCTTCACGGTGCCGCGCTACTCGCCCGACGTGATCGACGAGCTCGTCGCGGGGACCACGCCGATCGCCGACGACGCGACCCGCGCCTCGCTCTCGAAGCTCAACGCCGCGCTCACGTCGTACCTCTTCCTCCTCTACTTCGACACCCGCGCCGGCTACCAGGACACCGGCCCGTACCCGTTGCCCGACGGCCGGCTGCTGCTCGTGCGCGACTTCAACGAGATGGCCGTGTCGCACTTCCCGTGGAGCACCGTTATCGGCGCGGACCTCCCGCACGACAACCTCACCCTCACGTTCGTGCTCGACGGGGTGGACGTGAAGGTGAACGACTGGGGCACGACGGTCACCGATCCCGTCGACTACCTCAACCACGTCGTGGCCGCGGGCGTCTTCGACTCGACTGGCGGCACGCTCACCCCGGTGCCGATGGCCGCGCTCGACGACATCCGCGAGAAGGTGAAGGGCGCGCAGAAGGACCTCTACCGCCTGATCGCCGGCATGAGCCGCCAGGAGAAGATCGACGCGGGCGCGTACGTGTACTTCACGTTCCTCCGCCCGTTCGCTCGCGTCGCAGGGATCGACGATGACTTGGACTGGACCGTGCCGCGCGACAGCCTCGACCTCTACGAAGCGCTGTCGATGATCGACAAGCTGCCCGACGACACGATGCCCGACCCCGACGTGCCGTACTACACACCGCTGCCGTGACCGTCTGGCGGCTGGAGTTCTCGGGGGACGACGGCACCCGCGGCTCGGTCGAGCTCGAGCTGCCGCCGACCGGGCAAGCCCGCTACGAGCTGCACCTCTCCGGCCCCGAGCTCGGCGACGGCGTGATCGTCGTGCGCGACGCCGACGTGCACCCGCCCAAGGGACGCCTGCTCGAGATCCGCGCCGACGGGCTGTGGGCCGAGCTGGTGTGCGAGACGGCCGGCGAGCACTGGGGCTTCGGGCTCGAGGCGTTCGGCCTCCGCTACGAGGACGAGGAGGACGCGGCCCGAAGCGACGTCGGCGAGCGGATTGCGGTCGGCCTCGACCTCGAGTGGGAGACGCCCGACCTCGTGCACGGCGAGCTGCTCGTCGGTCGCGACCGCATCCCGTTCGACGGCACCGGCACCTTCACCGAGTCGGAGCGCCCTCCGGGCTGACCCGCGTCCCTCGAGCGAAGATGCTGTACATGGAGATAGTATCCATGTATGGTATTTGCATGGTGATCCCCGGGCGCGCACCGACTCCCGGCTTCCTGGTCTGGCGGCTGTCGATGAAGTGGCGGGCCGCCGTCGATCGCGCGGTCGCACCACTCGGACTCACGCACGGGCAGTACTCCGTGCTGGCGTCGCTCCAGGGCATGAGCGAGGCCGGCCTGCACCCGAGCCAGCGCGAGCTCGCCGACCACACGGGCCTCGAGCCGCTGCACGTCTCGAAGGTGGTCCGCGCCCTCGAGCAGGCGGGCCTCGTCGAGCGGGTGGCGAACCCGGCCGACGCTCGCGCGGTCCTGCTCGCGCCGACGAAGCGCGGCGCCAAGGTCGCGCTGGAGGCGATCACCATCGTGGGCGCGCTGCTCGACCAGCTCACGGCGCCACTCGGCGGTCGTCGCGGCAAGCAGACGCGCGCGCTGACCGACGCCCTCCAGACCCTGCTCGCCGTACCGAACCCGGAACCCTGAGGAGCCACCGATGACCCAGACCCAGCCCCCGATCCTGACCGGCCAGCACATCGGCCAGGCCCACTACGCGACCCGCGCCCTGCTCGAGACGTCATTGGCGAAGACCGGCGTCCCGTTCGCCAGCTGGCTGATGGCCAGCTTCATCGCGACCGCCGGCCCCGTCGTCACCGAGGCCGCCGCCTTCGAGCGGATCACCGACGGCCTCAAGGTGGACGACGGCACTGCCGCGGACGCGCTGGAGCAGCTCGTCGCCGCCGGTCTGGTCGCGCGCACCCCCGGCGAGCCGGCGCAGGTCGAGCTGACCGCGAGCGGCGCCGCGCTGGTGCAGGAGCTCACCGCCGCGACGAGCGGGATCGCGGTGCGGCTCTACGGCGACATCGCCCCGGACGACCTCGAGACCGCGCGCCGGGTGCTCGAGACCGTCACCCGGCGGGCGAACGCGGAGCTCGCCGCCGACTGACCACCTTTCGGCCTGCGTTCGCGTCGCCAGAGCAACGCGCACTCACGCCGAAACGAGGTATGGGGAGACAGCCGGCCGTCAGACGAGCTGGACCGGGTTCTCGTGGCGGGGGACCGGGTACTCGTGGAAGACGGGGCGCAGCGCCATCCCGCTCTTGCCGCCGTTGGCCTTCACTGCGAGGACCTGGTGGATCTGGTTGCTGCCCTCCTCGAACGTGACCGCGGACGCGGCCATGTAGAGGCGCCACACGCGCGCCCGTCCGATCCCGACGAGCGCGACGGCGCGGTCCCAGTCCGCTTCGAGGTTCTTCACCCAGGCCCGCAACGTCAGCGCGTAGTGCTCGCGCAGGCTCTCCACGTGACGTGCCTCGAAGCCGCGCCGCTGGATCGCGCTCACCACCGACCCGACCTCGTGGAGCTCCCCATCGGGGAACACGTAGCGGTCGATGAACGAGAGCTTCTTGAACCGCGACCGCGTCTTTCCCTTCGGCGCGGCGGGACGGGAGATCGCGTGGTTCAGCAACCGCCCCTCCGGGAGCAGCAGCGCGTACAGCTGGTCGAAGTAGGTCTCGAGCTGGGAGAGGCCGACGTGCTCGAACATCCCGATCGAGCTGATCGCGTCGAACGGGCCGTCGTGGATGTCGCGGTAGTCCTGGAGCCGGATCTCGACCCGGTCGCTGAGCCCGGCCTCCGCGACCCGCTTCGCCGCGAGGTCGGCCTGGCGGCGCGACACCGTCACGCCCACCGCGCGCACCCCGTGGTGTTGGGCCGCGTGCATGACCATGCCACCCCAGCCGCAGCCGACGTCGAGCAGCCGCATGCCCGGCTTCAGATCGAGCTTCTGGCTGATCAGCTCGTACTTGGCGGCCTGCGCGGCCTCGAGCCCGACGTCGGGCGACGACCACACGCCGCACGAGTACGTCATCGACGGCCCGAGGACGATCCGGTAGAAGTCGTTCGACACGTCGTAGTGGTGCGCGATCGCCGCGGCATCCCGCGCCTGGCTGTGCCGGCGCCCGCGCAGGTGCACCTCCTCCTTCGGGATCGGCGGCCGGTGCAGGACGCCGCCCGCGGTCGCGAGCCGGATCGCGTTCATCCACTGCTCACGGTCGAAGTGGAAGCCCGCGAAGTGGCTGCGCAGCTCGAGCGCGGCGAAGAGGTCGCCCTCGATGTCGAGGTCGCCGGCCACGTACGCACGACCGAAGCCGAGATCGCCCGGCGCGGTGAGCAGTCTCCGCACCGCGTCGGGCGACTTCACCACGAGCGTCGCGGGTGGGTCCGCGGGCCCGGCGCGGCTGCCGTCGTAGGCCTCGAGGCCGATGGGGAGGTCTTCGCCGAAGACTCCGGTGACCAGATCCGCGATCGTCATGGGCTCGTCCGTTCCCGAGCTTCTGGGGGCGCCCAAAATCGTACCAACGAAGCCAACGAAACGCGAGGGTTCAGCCGGTGACCGGGAGCCCGGGGCGGAGCTGGTACCACCCGTCGGGTCCCGCGCCGCCGACCCGGACGTAGCGCTCGCCGATCAGCTTCAGGGTCTCGGGGGAGCGCGCCCGCATGATCGAGTCGATGGTCACGTCCACCACGAGGTCGTCGGGCCGGGCCGCGACGAGCTCCCCGCGCAGGCGTGCCCACACCGACTGGGGGAACTGCTGCGGCGACCAACCGCTGACCGCGACGGCCTGCCTCCGGTCCGCGAGGTACAGGTCGAGCGGGTTCCCGAGGACGTAGACGCCCCGGTCCTGCTGGTCGGTGCGGCGCAACCATGCGGCGGACTCCGTCGCGTGCGTGTAGTTGGGCTCGAGCTCACGGTGAAGCGCGTCGCGGCCGCTGCTGCTCAACGCGAAGTCGTGCCTCGCGACGTCGCGCCCGTTGTGCGCGAAGCGCACCGCCGCCGGTACGAGCAGCACGACCACCGCGGCGATCGCCAGCGCGTGCACCGGTCGCCGCAGCGTGCTCCACGAGCTCACGATCACGTCCAGCCCGTAGCCGGCGAAGATGCCGACCGGCGGGAGGAACATCACGAACGTGTAGATCCACCAGTGCTGCACGAGGAACACGGGCACGCCGAGGATCAGCCACACCACGAGCCGCAGCTCCAGGCGGTCCCAGCCCTTCCGCGCCGCGGCGCTCAGCCCGACCAGGGCCAGCGCGATCGGCACCGCCCAGCGGACGCCGGTGGTGATGCTCCCGTCGATCAGCCGGGAGAGCGGGCGGCCGGCGATCCCCGTCGTCTGGGGCGTGACCGAGAAGTACGTCCACCGCGCGGTGCCGAGCTGCCCGTGCACCGCGAGGTAGGCGACCACGACCGCGACCGGGATCGCGAACCCGGCCGCGACCGCGACCGTCCCCGAAGCGAACGACCGGATCCGTCGCCCGCGCGTGGCCCGCAGCAGCTCCCAGGCGGTGAGCAGCCAGACGCCCACGACGATCGGCGCGATCACGAGCTTGAGCACGACGACCGCGCCGCCGGCGAGTCCCGAGGCGAACAGCCAGAGCATGCGGTACCGGTTTCGCTTGCGCCGCTGGCCGGTCGCCGCCGCGTCGATCGCACCGCGCTGCACACCGCCGAGCGCGCGCAACGAGCACCAGACCGTCAGGTACAGCGGGAGCCCGATCAGGCTCTCGACCTGGCCCAGCACCACCGGCTCGATCGTCGCGTAGTACGTGCCGACGACGAACAGCGCGACGAGCGGCCCGATCCAACGGTGTCGGAACGTGCGGCGCAGGGTGACGATGAGGACGGTCGCGAACACCAGCTGGTAGCCGAGCTCGAAGCCGTGGACCGCGATCTCGCTGTAGCCGAAGACCTGCCCGCCGACCAGGTAGAACAAGTAGATCCCGGGCTGCTTGACGTCCCAGAAGTCGCGGTAGAGCACGTCGCCGTGCGCGAGCTGCCGGGCGCCCGACGCGAACAGCGCCTGATCCCCGGTGAACGGCAGCGGCATGGCCAGGATGCCGAGCAGCGCGATGAGGCCGAGCACGGCATAGATCTCGATCCGCCACGCGCTCGACCGACGGGTAGGCATCCTGGGGCGAACGTACCGACGGCGACCGGATCGCAAACTCGCCGCGGATGCCGTTCGTTTGTCCGTCACCCGCTCACGACGACCGGGAATCGGACAAACGGGGGAGGAGCTGTGGGGATCTTCGGAAGGGCCGCTGCCGGCCGCCGGTTGTTCGCGGTCTGGCGGTCGGCCGGTGGAGATCTTCGGGAGGGCCGCTGCCGGCCGCCGGTTGGTCGCGGTCTGGTGGTCGGCCGGCGGGGATCTTCGGGAGGAAGCTAGAAGTCGACGGTCGAGAGCTCGGGGATCCAGGCCCGGGCCCGGTCGACCGCGTCGCGCCAGCGGTCCCGGTCGAGGACGGCCTTCGGCTCGCAGCGGGACCGGGGCTTCCAGGTCCCGCCGAGCGCGTCGAGGTCGGGCCAGGTGCCCACGGCCAGACCGGCGAGGAAGCCCGCACCGAGGGTCGTCGCCTCCTTCACCGGCGACACCTCGACCGGCTTCTGGGCCGCGTCGGCCAGCGCCTGCACGAACGTGGCGTTCCTCGACATCCCCCCGTCGACGCGCAGCACCTCGATCGTGCGGCCGCCGTCGGTCTCGGCCGCCTCGACCAGGTCGGCGCCCCGCTGCGCGACGCCCTCCAGCACCGCACGTACCAGCTCGGGCCGCCCCGTTCCCCGGGTGAGCCCGAGCACGGTGCCGCGGGCGCCGAAGTCCCACTGCGGGGTGCCGAGCCCGAGCATCGCGGGGACGAAGACCACTCCGCCCGCGTCGGCGCACTGCTGCGCGACCGCGTCGCTCTCCTCCGCGGTCTCGAGGATGCCGAGGTCGTCGCGCAGCCACTCCACGTTGGTGCCGGCCGCGAGCATGATCCCCTCGAGCCCCCAGGTGTCGGTGCCGCCGAGCCGCCACGTGATGATCGGGAACGTGCCGCCGTCGCCCCGGGTCTCGAACGCGGGACGGTCCGGGCCGAGGACCATGTCGAGCATCCCACCGGTGCCGAACGTGATCTTTGCCGGCCCCGGGCGCACGCAGGCCTGGCCGAGCAGCGACGCCTGCTGGTCACCCACGAGTGCCGCGATCGGCGGCGCGCCCGGCAGCGCGGTCGCCGGGCCGACGATCCCGCTGGAGTCCACGACCGACGGGAGCATCGCGGCGGGGATGCGGAGCGACTCGAGCGGCGCGGGCGACCACCCCGAGCCGTCACCCCGCAGCACGCCGGTGATCGCAGCGTTCGTCGCGTCGACGACGTGCTGCGCGCCCTCGGTCAGGATCCACGTGACCCAGGAGTCGACGGTGCCGAAGCACAGGTCCCGCGACCGGTCCGGGTCGTAGGTGTCGAGGAGGTAGGCGATCTTCGTCGCGGAGACGTTCGGCGCGAACCGGAAGCCGTGGGCCTGCTGCTCGAGGCACATCCCGATCGTGCGGAGGTCCTGCCATCCGATCGCGGGCCCGACGGGCTCGCTCGTGGCGCGGTCCCAGACGACGGTCGACGCCCGCTGGTTGGTGATCCCGATCGCGTCGACCGGACCGTCGTGCGCGACCAGCGCGGCGGTTGCGACGTCGAGCACCGTGTCCGCCAGTGCGCGGGCGTCGAACTCGACGGTGCCGGGCTCGGGCGAGCTCGGGAGGAACGGGCGCAGCTGCTCGTCGTGCAGCGACGCGTCCGCCTCCATGATCGCGGCGCGCACCGATGACGTCCCGACGTCGATGACGAGCAGGCTCATCGCTTCCGCTCTCGGTCCTTCGGCCCAGGCCGCTCGGGCCACGCTCCGCTCGTCGAACGGCGACGAGTCGGAGACCGATCCGCTGCGCTCTCGACCCGGGCACTCATGGCCAGGTGGGGTCGCCCCAGGGGTCGGGGAGGCCGAGCTTGCCCGGGTTGAGGATGCCGTTCGGGTCGAGTGCCTGCTTCACCGCCGCGAGCACCTCGAAGGCGTCGCCGAGCGCGTCGCGCACGAATCGCGACCGGTTGAGGCCGACGCCGTGGTGGTGGCTCAGCGCGCCGCCGTGGGCCAGCACCGCGCGCGTGCCCGCCTCCCACGCGGCCCGGTAGAACGCGTCCTTCTCGCCCGCGGGCGGCTGCCCCGCGAACGTGAAGTACAGGCACGCACCGTCGGGGTAGCTGTGACTCTGGTGCGCGCTCGCGACCAGCGCGCCGGGCACGGCCTTGATCGCCGCGGTCGCGGCCTCGTAGATCGGCGCGCACCGGGCCCACGGCGCGGAGATCTCCATCGTGTCGACGATGTAGTCGCGCCGGATCAATGCCTCGAGCGCGCTGACGTCGTTGCGCTTGTCGAGCCAGTGCCCGACGAGCTCGGCGTCGAGCGGCTCGGCGCTCGCGCACTCCTCCGCCGCGACGCCCATCATCGTGGCCACGATGGCCGGGTCGCCCTCGTCCATCACCAGCAGGACGTGGCGGTCCGGGCCGGTCTGGAACGAGCGGTCGCCCTCGATCGCGTCGTACAGGCGGATGACGGCGGGGGTCGCGCCGCGGTGGAGGATGCGCCGGCACGCGTCGAGCCCGTCCGCGAAGCTGCCGAACGCGTACGCGGCGCGTTGCTCGGCCGGTGGTGCCGGGTGGAGGCGCAGCCGCGCCCCGGTGATGACGCCGAGCGTCCCCTCGGACCCCACGAACACCTGGGTCAGGTCCGGGCCGACCGCGGCGCGCGGCCAACCGCCGGTGTGGATCTCGCGCCCGTCGGCCAGCACGACGTCGAGCCCGACGACCATGTCCTCGATCTTCCCGTAGCGCGTGCTCATCTGCCCCGCGCCGCGGCACGCGAGCCAGCCGCCGACGGTCGACAGGTCGATCGACTGGGGCCAGTGTCCGAGCGTCGCCCCGTGGTCGGCCCGCAACGTGTCCTCGAGCCAGGTGCCGAACGTCCCGGGCAGCACGTCGAGCACCATCGACTCCGAGTCGACGCCGACGATGCCGCTGATCGCGGTGAGATCGAGCAGGACGCCGCCGTGGAGCGGCACGCTCGCGCCGCACACGCCGCTGCGGCCGGCCGCGGTGGTCACCGGGATCCGCGCGTCGTTGCACAGCCGCAGCACCGCCGCGATCTCGGCGGTGCTCGTCGGTCGGGCGACCGCCGCGGCGCGCGCGGCGATCTGGCCTTCGAGGGACCACACCGTGGTGAGCGGCCACCAGTCGCGGCTGGACTCGACGACGGTCTCCGGGTCCACGAGCACCGTCGCGCACGCGTCGCCCAGCCGGCGCAGGAGCGCGTCGTCCAGCTCGACCCGGCGCGCGGTCAAACGGTCGCGGACGGCCGCGGCCGGCGTCTCGAGCGCGATCGGGGGCGTGGGTGCGCCCGAGTGGGTCAAGCGCCGATCGATTCGTCGATCGCGTGCTCGGGCAGCCCCGCGTGCTCCCGCTCGGCGGCCAGCGCCTCGCGGTACGACGCGACCTCCATCGCGGTGCGGCGCGCGTCCCATCCGAGCTCGGGCGCGATCAGCTCGGCGACGGACTCGGCCGCGGCCGCCGTCGCGTCCCGGCCGAGCAGGCGCGCGCGCGTTCGGCGCGAGAGCACGTCGTCCAACGTTGACGCCATCTCCTGGCGGACCGCGTAGACCGCCTCGGAGCGCCGGTAAGGGAGGCCCGCGACGAGCGGCTCGCGGAGCTCCGGCGTGTCGCGCTCGAGGTCCAGCAGGTCGCGCGCGAGCGACCCGTACCGCGTGGCGAGGTGCTCGTCCCGGGGCGCCGAGCCGCGGGCCATCGCCGTGCCCTGGGACGACGTGGCGCCCAGCAGCGGCAGCCGCTTGGTCTGACACTTCCCACCGCGGCCGAGCGACTTCACGATCATGTTCACGGTGTCCGACGCCATGCGCCGGTAGGTGGTGAGCTTGCCGCCGGTCACGGTGACGAGCCCGCCGGGCGAAGTGAAGACCTTGTGCACGCGCGAGAGGTCGGCAGTCTTCTCGCCGACGCTGCCGCCCGCGATCAACGGCCGCAGCCCGGCCCACGTCCCGACGACGTCACCGGTGGTGAGCGGCTCGGTCAGGACGAGGTTCATCGCGTTGAGCAGGTAGTCGATGTCCTCGGGTGTGCACTGGGGATCCACGAGCGGGCCCGTGTAGTCCGTGTCCGTGGTGCCGATGTAGGTGAGCTCGCCCCACGGCACCACGAAGATCGAGCGCTTGTCCTTGGGCACCGGGACGATCGCCGCGATGTCGTTGCGGAGCTTGCTCCACGGCACCGTGATGTGGATGCCCTTGGCCGGCCGGATCGAGTGCGGATGGGCCGGCTCGTCCAGTGCCCGGACATCGTCGGACCAGACGCCCGTGGCGTTCACCACGTACCGGGCGTCGACCTCGATGGTCTGCCCGTCGGCTTCGACCGTGGCGCCCAGGATGTGGCCCGACGCGTTCTTGCGGAGCCCCGTGACGCCGGCGTGGTTGGCCACGACGGCGCCGCGCGACGCGGCGGTGCGCGCGATCGTGAGCGTCAGCCGGGCATCGTCGGTCTGGGCGTCGTAGTAGATGTACGCGGCGGCGACGTTCCGGGCCCGCAGCGTCGGCATGTGCGCAAGCGCTGCTTCCTTCTTGATCCGGCGGTGCAGCTTGCCGATGCGCGCCCCGCCGGTGAAGTCGTAGAGCCAGAGCGCGGTGCCGAGCGCGCGCGCGAGCTTCGCGTTCATCAGCCCGTCCTTCGAGAGGACCGGGATGAGGAAGGGCAGGATGCGCACGAGGTGTGGCGCGTTCCGCAGCGCGATCTGACGCTCGTAGAGGTTCTCGTAGACGAGCTTGAACTCGCGGTGCTGCAGGTAGCGCAGTCCGCCGTGCACGAGCTTGGAGGACTTCGAGGACGTGCCGCTCGCGAAGTCGTCGCGCTCGACCAGCGCCACGGTGAGGCCGCGCGATGCGGCGTCCAGCGCGACGCCCGCACCGGTGATGCCGCCACCGATCACGAGCACGTCGAAGCGCTCCTGGCCCAGACGCCGGAGCGCGTCGGCGCGATCGAAGGTGGGTGCCGGCATGCGGTTCAGGCTACCTCGGGACCCCTGCGCCGCTTCCGGCCCGAGGGATCAGCGCGGGGTCACGAGCGCGGCACGCGACTCGGCGACCGGGTAGCCGCGCGCCGCGGTCCGGAAGACGGGGTCGAGGGCCTGCCACGCCCCGCCGTCGACCCGGTAGCGGACGTCCAGCCGCACCGTGGCCCGCACGCTCGTCGCCCCACCGCGGCTGCGCCGCTCGTAGGTGTGCACGACGTCCGACCGGGCCGGTGCGGCGACGCCGAGGGTGCCCGACTGCGCGGGGCTCCCGTCACCGAAGTCCCACTGCACGGCCGTCGGCGTCGCGACGACCTCGACCTGCAACCCGAACTGGTCGACCACGTCGTCGATCGGCCCGGCGTAGCCGCTGACCCAGAACCATGACTCCAGGCCGGTGAGGCCGCGGCCGTCGGGGCTCGCATGGATCGACGCAGCCGGGTACGGCAGGTCGCGCGCAACCTGTTCGGCGATCGCGCGCACGTCGACCGCGCCGGCCTGCGGTGCGAACGCGCTCGGCGCCAGCCAGACGCTGTCGAGGTACGTCGTGCCGCAGTACACGTAGTACGCGACGTACTCGGGTCCGGGCTGCGGTGGCATCGGCGTGGTGTGGATGTCGGGATCGACCTTGCCCGGGTTGAGGTGGTACGGGAACTTCGTCGGCACCCACCGCCGCACGCAACCCGTCGTGCCCGCGCCGCCGCTCCCGGCACTTCCGTCAGCCGGCGCGCGGACTTCGACCCACACGCCGCGTCGCGACAGCTGCACGTGCGCGCCGGTCGGATCGGTCGACGCGGTCGCGCTCGTTGCCGCGTGCGCGAACGAGGGTGACGCGAGGGTCGCGGCGCCGAGCACCGCGATCAGGAGTGCGACGCGCACGGCGGTTCGGGTGCTGCGCGTCACGAGAACGAGCGCGGGGTGACGGGCTTGGAGAACGGAGGTTCCATCCTTGGATCAGTACCTTCCGTGGTGAGACCTTTCGGTCCGACGCCCCGCACAAACCCGCCACCCCGACGCTCGCCGAGGAGTGTATGCATGAATGTCCGGTTCATGTCGTGCCGGACGTCGATGCAGTGATGCGGATGCTTTAGGTAAGTCGTGCCATCCGACGATCGCGCGCCACGCGCGCGCGTGACCGCGCCGGAGAGCGGTGCCGCGCGTCAGATGACGGTGCCGGGTGACCCGTCGTCGCGCTCGACCGGGCGACCGTCGGCCGCCCAGGCCTGCATCCCACCCTCGAGGTTCACCGCGTCGAGACCCCACGACCGCAGCAGCTCGGTCGCCTTGGCCGAGCGCGCGCCGGAGCGGCAGATGCACACGATCTTGGGCCCCAACGGCAGCTCGGCGCGCACCTGGTCGAGGCGGGCGAGGGGCCAGAACCACGCGTCGGGCGCGTGGCCCGCTTCCCATTCGTCCGGTTCGCGTACATCCAGGAGGATCGGCGCCTTCAGCGCGTCGAGGTCGTTGACGGTGATCGACGGGACGGCACGCGGCTTGAAGGTGCTCACCGCGCCACCCTAGCGGTGGGTCCGGCGCCCACCGCCCGCCGGGTCAGCGCCGGCGCCGGGCCGCCTTCGACGTCGCGGGCGCCGGGCTCGCGGTCGCCTTGGCCTTCTTGGAGGCGGTCTTCGCCGAGGCCTTCGCCGCCTTCGCGGTTGCCTTCGTGGCCTTGGTGGCGGGCGCCGCGGCCGGGGTCCCTGCGGTCTGCTTCGCCCCGGTCTTCCTGGCCGGCGCCTTCTTCTTCGCCGGAGCCGTGGAGGGGGCCGGAAGCTGCTTCGCCGGCTGCTTCTTCTTGGCGGTCCGCGACGTGGCTGGCTGTTGCTTCCGGCCCGGCTGCTTCCGGGCCGGCTGCTTGGCCGTCCCCGCCGTCGCCGCCGGCTGCTCGGCGGCCTTCTTCTTGGTCCCCCGGCTCCGCTTGGCCGGCGGGGCCACCGCGGCGACCGGCTCCGCGGCAGGGCTCTCGGTGGCACCCCGGCGGGATCGCTTGCGCGGCGGCGGCTCGGTCGGTTGGGGGGCCGGGGCGAGCTCGGGCCGCGCCGCCGCCGGCCCCTTCGTGGCCTTCGCGGCAGCCTTCTTCGCCGCCGGCTTGCGGGCCGCCTTCTCCCCGGCGCCGCCCTTGGACCTGGCGCGTCCCCGTCCGACCTCGGCGGCGACCGTCTCCTCGCTCGGCGCGCCCGCGACGGTCGCGTAGCCGGGCAGGCCGAGCTCGATCCCGCGCCGCGGCGCGTCGACCGCCTGGACCACGAACGTCCGCGTCTCGTCCTTCGTGAGCACGTCGCGGGCGCGGTTGGGCTGGGGGTTCCCCATCGCACTGAGCGGCACGTAGCAGCGCACGCCGTCGACGTTGACGAACGCGCCGTGGGACGCGAACGCGTCGACCGTGCCGGAGACCTCGGTGCCCAGGCGGTGGTCGATGACGAAGCGCAGGAAGGCCGCGGGCTCGTTCACCGCCTCGGGCTCGGGCTTGTCGTTCCCCCTGGTCGCCGGCGCGGTGGTGCCGCTGCTGCTGCGGCCGCGCCCGCCGCGCCGGCGGCGCCGCTTCGGCGCGTCCGGCTGCAGCGCGCTCGCGGTGGCCTCCGCGATCGCCTTCTTGACCTTGGTGTCGGCCTTCGCCTCCAGCTTGGCCTTCTGCACCGTCTTGCGGCTGACGATCCCGCGCACCGGCCGGCGGAGCGAGAAGATCCAGCCGACGCCGGGCACCGGCTTCGCGCCGATCAGGCGGCCGGGCTCGAAGAGCCAGTCGTACTCGGCGTGGAACTCCTGGAACGAGTCGTTGGAGAGCACCGTGCCGCCGGTGCGGTCCGCGATCTGCAGGAGGAAGCCGTCACCGCGCCCGACCGCACCGGCGGGCGGCGAGACGACCTCACCCGCCGCCTCGGTCTTCGCGAACGCGGCGCGCTCGGAGGGGTCGATGCGATGCTCGAAGCTCGCGTCCACCACGACGGTCGCCACCGCGCCCGGGTGCTCGCCGTGGAAGGCGGCGACCGCCTCCTTGAGCTGCGCGAGGCTCGGCTCGGTCCGCCCCTCGGTGGCGAGGTTCGATCCGTCGATCACGAAGTGGTCGGCCACGGTCAGTCAGTCTCCGGTCACAGTGAGGAGGTCGGCGGCCATCTCGCGCAGCAGCTTGTAGTCGGCCTTGCCGTTCGGCGCGCGGCGCAGGGTGTCGACGAACAGGACGCGCCGCGGGATCTTGTAGCCGGCGAGGCCGCGGCTCTTGCAGAAGGCGCGCAGCTCGGCCTCGTCGGTGTAGTAGCCGTCGGTGACCTGCACCAGCGCGACGACGCTCTCGCCGAAGCGCTCGTCGGGAACCCCGACGACGACGCAGTCGAAGACCCCCTTGTTCTTGCGCAGGGTCAGCTCGATCTCCTCCGGGTACACCTTCTCGCCGCCGGTGTTCACGGTCGCCGAGCCGCGCCCGAGCAGCCGGATCGTGCCGTCCGCGTCGACCGTCGCGTAGTCCCCCGGGATCGAGTACCGCACCCCGTCGACGAGCCGGAACGTCTGCGCGGTCTTCTCGGGGTCCTTGTAGTAGCCGAGCGGGATGCGTCCGCCGACCGCGACCATTCCGACCTCGTCGGTGCCGCGCCCGACCTCGCGCCCGTCCTTGGTGACGACCTTGACCCGGTCGTTGATCGCGAACCGCGCCGGCGCGATCTCGCCGTCGCCGGCCCGTGCGGCCGACCGGCTCATCAGCCCTTCGGATGCGCCGAGCGAGTCGAGCATCGTCGCCTGCTTCAGCCGGTCGAGGAGCGCCTGCTTCACCTCGGGGCTCCAGGTCACCCCGCTCGAGGTGATCGCCCGCAGGCTCGACAGGTCCCAGCGGTCCGGTTCGGCCTCCAGCGCGGCCAGCAGGGGACGGGCGAACACGTCGCCGACGATCGTGAGGATCTGGACCTCGTTGCGCTCGACCTCGCTCCAGATCAGCTCCGGGTCGAGCCCCATCCGGTCGATGAGCACGACGGTCCCGCCGCCGGCCAGGGTCGAGAGCGTGATGAACAGGCCGGTGCCGTGCATGAGCGGGCAGGCCGGGAGCGCGGTCGCGGCGCGCTTGCCCGCGCGCACCGCCGCGAGCGGATCGGGCGGCTCGGTCCCCGGTCGGCCCATCTGCCAGAGCGCGACGTACAGGTCGTCGTTGCGCCACATCACGCCCTTGGGCATCCCCGTCGTGCCGCCCGTGTACAGGAACATCAGGTCGTCGCCGCTCGGCGGGCGGTCGCGCCAGGACTCGCCGTCGCCGTCGGCACCCGCGGCGCCGGCGATCGCGTCCTCGAGCTCGGCGCCGATCTCGAGAACCCGAGGCTCGAACTTCCGACCCATGCGCCGCCCGAGGCGCCGCGCGGCCTTGCGGGTCTCCTTGGCGAACGCGGGCTCGGTGACCACGATCTTCGCGTCGCTGTCGTCGAGCAGGTAGCCGATCTCCTCGGCGCCGTAGCGGTAGTTGACGTTGACCGGCACCGCCCCGAGCTTCCCGGCGGCGTAGAACGCCTCCAGGTACTCCGGTCGGTTCACCAAGTTGATCGCGACCTTGCTGCCGGGCCGGACACCCTGGGCCCACATCCAGGACGCGAGACCCGACGCGCGCTGCTCGAGCTCCCCGAACGTCCGCCGCACCGGCCCGCAGACCACCGCGTCGCGCTCGGGCGCGGCCTCGGCGATCGAGTCCCAGACCGCGGCGAAGCTCCAATCCGACATCCGTCGCAGGCTACCTACTCTTCTACGAGCCGCTCCGGAGGCCCATCATCGAAGCCGTCGTCGCGTCGGGGGCCTCCGGCGGCGCCTCGGAGATCTCCGGAGGCGGTCGCCGGAGCGCGATGGCGTCGGGGCCTCCGGCGGTTCTCGCTGGCTTCGGATGCCGACTGCCGGACCGCCGATGGTCAGGCGGCCTCCGGCGGTGCTTCGCTGCGTACCGACGCGCCTTGCTCCGGCGCTTCTTCGCCCCGACGAGATGGGACTCGGTCCGCGAGGTCCTGTGGACCTCGACGCCCTCGGGAGATCCTCAGTAGGCCGCCCGAGGGTGCCGGTGTCTCCGGGTCAGGCGGTTGCCCTCGGGAGATCCTCAGCAGTCCGCCCGAGGGCGCCGGTGTCTCCCGGTCGGGCGGTTGCCCTCGGGAGATCCTCAGCAGGCCGCCCGAGGGCGCCGCTGTCTCCCGGTCGGGCGGTTGCCCTC
>DASXYP010000075.1:0-60596 GCA_036502405.1 Acidimicrobiia bacterium | reverse complement strand
GATCCACCTGGTCCGCACCCCGGACCATCCCGCCACCGAGGTCCGCCGCCTCCGCGCACCTAGGTGATCAAGGTCTCCGCCGGCGCCCTCGCCGAAGATCTCCACCGGCCGACCGCCGGACCGCGACCAACCGACGGCCGGCGGCGGCCCCGCGACGAGCTTTGGCGTCGCTTACCCTCCGTATGGGTGGGGAAGCGACGCCAAAGTCCGGGTGGGGTGCTCTAGGACTGGGTGAAGCTGACGAGGAAGACGAGCTCGCCGTTGTCGCCGACCTGGGCGGGGCCGAAGCTCGGGGCGGGGATGCCGTAGTCGTCGAACTTCACCGGGATCGTGCCGTTGGTCTCGATCGTCGAGCCGTCGCGCTGGGCGACGATGTCGAACGTCACCGACTGGGTCTTGCCCCGCAGCGTCAGGTCGCCGGTCGCCTTCTCGGTGACCTGCTTGCCGTTCGCCGGGACCGAGCCGAGCTCGATCGGCGACGTCAGCTTGAACGTCGCGGTCGGGAAGCTCGCGGTGTCCATGATCCGGCCCTGGAACTGGCGGTCGCGGTTCGCCTGGTCGCTCGTGACCTTGGTGAGGTCCGCGGTAAACGTCGCGGTCGGAACCGTCGTCCCGCTGATCGTCATGTCGCCGGTGATCGCGGTCGTCTTGCCCACCGCGGTCGTGCTCTGCCCGAACAGCACCTCGGGCACCCGGTACTGCGCCGCGCTCCCGGAGGCGACCTTCCACGCGCCGTCGATCGAGTCCGAGGTCGCGGCGGTCGACGACGGGTCGGACTTCGGGTCGGTGGTGACCGTCGACAGCTTCAGCTTCGCGGGCGGGTCGCCCTGGATGAAGTGGATGTAGACGAACGGCCCGCCCACGAACACGACGATCAGCAGGATCGGGATCCCGATGAACCAGGTCTTCTTGTTGCGCATGACGGAGCCGAACGACATGGGGGCATCCTGGGGAGGGTTCCTGGGAGCGCGCTGGGGACCGGGCAAGAACGGTGCAAGGACCGGCTCGGATTGCGCGGGTCAGCGGAAGTCTCGCGAACGCAAGGCGTCCGCGAGGGTGAGGGGCAGCGCCTCGATCCGCTGGGCCAGGACGTTGATGACGCCCTGGTGGCGCTCCAGCAGCCCCCGGACCCGCAGGGCCGGGGCCACCCGGGCCACCCTCCGGTAGCGCTTCCACACCCCCGCCGGGCAGATCACGTTGATCAGCCCGGTCTCGTCCTCCAGGTTCAGGAAGATCGTCCCCTTGGCGGTCTCGGGCTGCTGGCGGTGGGTGACGACCCCCGCCACCTCCACCACCCGGCGGGCCTCGATCTCCCGCAGCGCGCTCGCGGTGACCACGCCCCGGGCGGTCAGCTCCTCGCGCACGAACTCGGTCGGGTGCCGGCCGGGGGCCATGCCCGTCGCCCAGAGGTCGGCCGCGGTCTCCTCCACCTCGCTCATCCCGGGCAGGCGCGGCGCCTCGATCCCGGTGACCATGCCCGGCAACGTCGCCGGCTTCGCGTCGCGAAGCGCGCCCGCGGCCCAGAGCCCGGCGCGGCGGTCGACCCCGAAGCAAGCGAACGCGCCGGCGGTTGCGAGCGACTCCAGCGCGTCGACCGGAGCCCCCGTGCGGCGGGTGAAGTCCTCGAGGTCGCGGTACGGCACCCGGTCCCGCTGCTCGTCGATGCGGTCGAGCAGCGCGCTCGACAGGCCGCGCACGTACCGCAGCCCGGTGCGGACCGCGTGGATCGACGGGTCCGCGTGCCATCCCGGCAACGGCTCACCGACGGGACCGGCCTCGGGGCTGCGGCGCTCGAGCGTGCAGTCCCGTCGCGACCGCTCGACGCACGGGCCGAGCACCTCCACCCCGTGCCGGCGCGCGTCACGCACGAGCGTGTGTGGTGAGTAGAAGCCCATCGGCTGCGCGTTGAGCAACCCGCACACGAACTCCGCCGGGTAGTGCAGCTTGATCCACGCGCTCGAGTACACCAGGTAGGCGAAGCTCACCGAATGGCTCTCGGGGAAGCCGAAGCTCGCGAAGGCCTCGAGCTTCTTCGCGATCTCCTCGGCCGTCGCGCCGGTGATGCCGCGCTCGGCCATGCCGGCCATGAGCCGGACGCGCATGCGCGCCATGCGGGTCTTCGAGCGCTTCGAGCCCATCGCCTGGCGGAGCTGGTCCGCCTCCCCCGGGGTGAAGCCCGCGGCGTCGATCGCCATCTGCATGAGCTGCTCCTGGAACAGTGGCACGCCCATCGTCTTGCGCAGGCAGTCCTCGAGCACCGGGTGCGGGTACGTGACCGCCTCCTCGCCGTTGCGCCGGCGCAGGTAGGGGTGCACCGAGCCGCCCTGGATCGGGCCCGGGCGGATGAGCGCGACCTCCACCACGAGGTCGTAGAAGTTCTCCGGTCGCAGCCGCGGCAGCGTCGCCATCTGGGCCCGGCTCTCCACCTGGAACACGCCGATCGTGTCGGCCGCGCTCAGCAGCGCGTAGACCGCGTCTTCCTGCGGAATGGTCGCCAGGTCCACCTCGACCTGCTCGTGCTCGCGGACCAGGTCCACCGCGAGGTGCAGCATCGTGAGCATCCCCAGCCCGAGCAGGTCGAACTTCACCAGCCCCGCCGCGGCGCAGTCGTCCTTGTCCCACTGCAGCACCGAGCGCCCTTCCATGCGGGCCCACTCGATCGGGCAGCACTCGACCAGCGGCCGGTCGGCCATCACCATCCCGCCCGAGTGGATGCCGAGGTGGCGGGGGAAGTCCTGCACCTGCTCCGCGAGCTCGAGCACCAGGTCCGGGACCGGCGGCGCGTCCACGCTGTCGCGGAAGTCGGTGAACGCGCCTTCCCGCGAGCGCCACCGGTCGATCCACCGGCTGATCGCGTCGGCGTGGCCCGGCGACAGACCCGCGACCTTCGCCACCTCGCGCAGCGCGCTCCGCGGCCGGTAGGTGATGACGTTGGCCACCTGCGCGGCGCGGTCCCGCCCGTAGCGCTCGTAGACGTACTGGATGACCTCCTCGCGGCGCTGGTGCTCGATGTCGAGATCGATGTCGGGCGGTCCGTCGCGCTCGGGCGAGAGGAAGCGCTCGAAGAGCAGGTCGAGCGCGACCGCGTCGGCCTTGGTGACCCCGAGCGCGTAGCAGACCGCGCTGTTCGCCGCGCTCCCCCGGCCCTGGCAGTAGATGTCGTGTGTGCGGCAGAACTCGACGATGTCGTGCAGGAGCAGGAAGTAGCCGGGGAAGCCGAGCTGCTCGATCACCCCGAGCTCGTAGTCGATCTGGCGCATCGCCCGCGCGTGCTGCGGGTGCGTCGACGGGTAGGAGACCGCGGCGCCGCGCGCGGTGAGCTCGCGCAGCCAGCTCATGTCGGTGTGGCCATCGGGCACCGGGTAGTCGGGCAGGTTCGGCACCGCGATGCGGAGGTCGAACGCGGCCGCCGCGGCCACCTCCGCGGCGCGCTCCACCGCGCCCGGGTACCGGGCGAAGCGCCGGAGCTGCTCCGCCGGGCTGCGCAGGTGCGCGAAGGGTGCCGCGGGCAGCCACCCGTCGAGCTCGTCGAGGCTGCGCCGGCTGCGGATCGCCGCGAGCGCGGTGGCCAGACGGTGCCGGTCCGGGGTGGCGTAGTGGACGTTGTTCGTCGCCACCACCTCGGTGCCCGTGCGCGCCGCGATGCGGGCCAGCGCGTCGTTGCGCGGCCGGTCCATCGGGTCGCCGTGGTCCCACAGCTCCACCAGCACCCGGTCCCGGCCGAACGCGTCGATCAGGCCGCCCAGCGCGCGCTCCGCCGCAGCCGGACCGTCGCGCACGAGTGCGGCGGGCACCGCGCCCTTGCGGCACCCGGTGAGCACCCACCAGTGCGCGCGCCCGGCGCGCGGCGCCCCGGCCAGATCGGCGAGCGTGAGCCGCGGCGCGCCCTTCTGCCCGCGCAGCTGGGCCTCGCTGATCGCGCGGGCGAGCCCCGCGTACCCGGCCGGTCCGTCGCCGACGATCACGAGGTGCTCCCCCGGCGGGTCGGCCGACCCGTTCGGCGGCCGCTCGGCCCCGAGGGTCAGCTCTGCGCCGAAGACCGTCGGCAAGCCGAGCGGGCGCGCCGCGACCGCGAACCGGACCGCGCCGTAGAGCCCGTCGTGGTCGGTGACCGCGAGGCCCGAGAGGCCGAGGCGGTGCGCCTCCTCGACCAGCTCCTCGGGGTGGCTCGCCCCGTCCAGGAAGGAGAAGTTCGTGTGGCAGTGCAACTCCGCGTACGCCGCCATCCGCGCACCTTATCGAACGTACGTTCGTACCCGCCAGGGCCGGTTCCCGGGTCCCGTCGGCGGGTGGACAGACTGCGGCCATGACGATCGAGCTGGTCCCCCTGTGCACGGCGACGATCAGCCTGGCCGAGCCGATCCTGATCCCCGGCACACCCACCGGGATGCGCGTGATCGTCGAGGTCGAGGCCTGGGCGGTGGCCGGTGAGCGCATCACCGCACGCATGAAGGGCGCCGCGGCGGCGGACTGGATGACCGTCGACGCGAACATGATCGGCACCATCGACGCGCGCGGCCTGCTCGAGACCGACGACGGCGCGCTCGTCTACACCTGGTACCAGGGCCGGCTCGACCTCTCGCAGGGACCGGGCACCTCCCCCGCGTACGCGGCGCCCCTCTACGAGACCGGCGACGAGCGCTACGCCTGGCTGAACAAGGTCCAGGCGGTCGGCAAGGGCGTCCTCTCGGACGACGGCCGGCAGCTGGTCTACGAGATCTGCGAGGTCCGCTAGCCATCACGTCCGGCTCGTCCCGGCCGTTCGTGCCGGAAGCCGTCCCCGGGGGAGCGCACAAACGAAGGACTTGCTGAGACGTCGCGGCCGGCGGCTTCAGCCGGGCGGGCGCCGGCGGTACCGTCGGAGCCCATGGCCGTCGACGAGTGGGCGACGCGCGCGACGTCCTTCGGGGCGATCGCTGAGGACTACGACCGCTACCGGCCGGGTCCACCCATCGCGGCCGCCGAGTGGGTCCTGCCCCGGCAGTGCGACGCGGTGGTCGACATCGGCGCGGGAACCGGCGCGCTGACCCGGCTGCTCGTGCAGCTCGCGCGCCGCGTCACCGCGGTGGAGCCCGATCCGCGCATGGCCGCGGTGCTCGCGGCGCGGGTGCCGGAGGCGGTCGTGCTCAACGGGCGCGCCGAACAGCTCCCGCTGCCGGACGGCGGGTTCGACGCGCTCGTCGGCTCGTCGATGTGGCACTGGGTGGACGAGCCGCGCGCCGCGACGGAAGCGGCCCGGGTGCTCCGCCCCGGCGGGGTGTTCGGCCTCCTCTGGACCGGTCCTGACCGGACCGAGGGCTGGCTCGCCGACCTGATGGCGGCCGCGGTCGGCCCCGCGGTGCCGGCCGAGGAGGAGGCGCGCCGGCGGCAGCGCCGCCACGCGGTGCACCTGCCCGACGACGCGCCGTTCGGCGAGCCGGAGACCCACGTCGTGCGGTGGTCGATCCCGGTGACGCCCGACGACCTGGTCGGGCTCGCCGGCACGTACAGCCGGTTCATCGTCCTGCCCGAGGCGGAGCGCGCCGAGCTGCGCGAGCGGGTCGTCGAGATCGTGCGCGGCCACCCCGCGATCGCGGGGCGGGAGCAGCTCGAGCTCCCGATGGGCTGCCGGTGCTGGCGCGCGGTCCGTCTCTCCTGAGCGGCCCTGGCGGGTCGCTGCACTCGCCGGGAAGCATCGGCACGAACCTGGAGCGCTGCGGGTTGCGGTGCCGCCGCTCAGCCCGTCTCTCCTGAGCGCGCCGGGCCCACCGCGACCTCAGTCGTAGAGCGCGTCGAGGGTGGCGGTGCCGCGCTCGACGCGCACCAGGCACGCGACCTCGCCCACCACGACCTGCCAGTGGACGCGCCGGGCCCGTCCGGCCCGGTCCCACCACCGGACGTCCTGGGCCCAGGGCCCGGCCCACGCGGTGACGGCACCCCCACGATCCGGGAGCAGCGCGCAGCGCAGCACCGCGGGCGTGCCCGACGCCTCGCCCCGGCTGGTCACCACGATCGGTCGCCCTCGGTCGTCGAGCAGCTCGACCGGTGCGGGGGGCGCGAGCACCCGCGCCGGCGCCGGACCCGGGACCGCGCCCGGCCACGCGGGCAGCTCCGTCGTGGTCGGCCCGACGACGGGATCGACCGGACGACCCCCCTCCGGGACGCGGGGCTCGCCCCACGGCACCCAGTGCACGCGCTCGGCCGGGGTGCGCCCGCCCTGGGGCACCGGGGTCACCACGTGCTCGAGGCCGAGCATCCCCTGCACGCGCGCGAAGACGCGTGCGGCACGATCGGTCGAGGCCGCGTCACCACCCCAGAAGCCCAGCTGGCGGCCGTGTGCCGGGATCACCTGGTCGGGGGTGAGGCGCAGCAGGGTGAGCCCACCGGTGAGGCGGCCGGCGGCGACGGCGCGCTCCCCCAGGCCGTCGGTGATCCACCCGTCGAGCTGCCACCGGACGCGCTCGGTCAGCGCGGCCGGCGTGAGCGCACCGTCGTGGCGCCACGACCGGGAGAGGTGCTCCCCGTGCTCGGTCTCGGCCTCGACGACGACCTGGGTGCAGGCGAGCCCCCGCTCCTCGAGTCGACCGAGGAGCCGGTCGGCCAGCCCCTTCGCCATGAACGCGGCTTCGTCCACCCGCTCGGCCGGCGGGTCGATCTCGCAGACCTCCACCAGGTCAGGGGGCGGCACGGTGAGCGCGGGCGGGTGCTCCTCCTCGCCACGCGCGAGCCGGTGCGCGCCCGTTCCGTCCGGGCCGAAGCGGGCCAGGACCGCGGGGGACGGGAGCGCGGCGAACGCGCCGAGCGTGCGCAGGCCGAGCCGGGCCAGCACCCCGGCCAACCCGTCGTCGCCGAGGACGCCGACCGGCCAGGGCGCGAGGAATGCCGGGGTCTCCCCCGGCGGGACCACGACCGCGCGGCGCGCGGCGAGCCGGGCCGCGAACGCGCCGTCGGCGATCCCCACCCGGACGTCCTCGACCCCGACGGGGTCCAACGCGCCGAGCACCCGCGCGACGAGCCCGTCGTCACCGCCGAAGTAGCGCGACGGGCCGCGGGTCGGGAACCCGAGCATCCCAGGCCGGTCGATGACCAGACGGGGCGTGAGGTCTTCGATCGCGCGCACCACCGGCTCGAACGCGCGCGCGTCGGCCGCGGGGTCGCGCTCGATGACCGTGATCCCGGGACAGCGTGCCTCCGCCTCGCGCCGGCGCAGCCCGGTGCCGACCTCTTCGGCCCGGGCCTCCCTGGACGCGGCGAGGACCCGGCCCCGGTCGAGGACCACGACGGGCTCGTCACCGGGCGCGTCGCCCCGGCGGCGCGCTGCCACCACCGGCCAGTCCGGGCACCACAGGCACAGGCTCCGTGTCGGTACCGGGCTCGTCGGGCAGGACGCGTCCACCAGTCGGCCGGTCAGCCGGTGAGCGCGAGCGGCCCGTCGACGGTGCGCACCGCGGACGGCATCCCCCGGCCCTCGACCCGCAGGCGCAGCGGCCGGGGCGCGAGCACGCCGCGCCCCGATCCCAACCCGGTCCACGCACCGCCCTCGGCCCGGAGCCGCAGCGCGGCATCCGCCGGCCAGGCCCGTGCGGCCGCGCTCACCATCACCAGCACCGTGCTGCGCTCCCGGGCGCGCGCGACCAGCCGGCGGGCATCCGCGGCGCGCAGCCCGCGCGGGACGTCGGCCATCACCAGGCTCACCCCGTCGAGCAGCGCGGCCACCACCGCAGCCCAATGGTCGCCCGGCACCTCGCGCACGACCGCGAACCGGGTGAGCTCCACGCCGGCCTCGCGCGCCGCGAGCCCGCCGAGGGTGCCCGGGAGGTCCACCGCCACCGCCCACTCGCCCGCGGCCGTCGCCGCCGCGGCCAGACCGAGCGCCAACGAGGTGACGCCCGCGCCCCGCTCGCCGTCGACCGTGGTCACGGTGCCCCGCTGCAGCGCGCCGCCCGGGAGGAGCGCGCCGAGCGGCCCCGGGACCTCCAGGACCCGGTCGCGCGCGAGCACCAGGGGGGCGCCGCGCCGGGCCACCGCGTCGAGGTGGGCGCGGGCCGTGGTGTCGCGCTTCGGCAGTGCGGGCACGAGGGCCGGGGAAGGAGTCGGGGGAAGGGCCGCGAGGGTCACCGCCGCCACCCTATCGAACACCTGTTCGCATCGACAAGCGCGGCCAGGCAAGGGACGCGCGCCCCGGCGAGGGATTTGGCGGTCAAGGCGGCGCGCCGGGCCGTCGAGAACCGACGCCATGCGAACCCACGTCCCCGCGCCCGACCCCGAGCTCGTCACCGACGTCCGCGCCCTCGTCGACACGGACGGCGACGCCGACCCCTGGTCGACCGGGTCCATCGTCTTCTCGCTCGGACCCGACTTCGACGACCCCAGCTTCGACCCCGCGAGCGCGTAGCCACCGCCTCTCACGATCCCTGCCGACCGACCACCGGAACCCGATCGAACGACGGCCGGCAGCGGCCATTCCACGATCCCTGCCGACCGACCACCGGAACCCGATCGAACGACGGCCGGCAGCGGCAAGATCTGACCGCGGAGACGGGCTCCACACCTAGGGTCGGCCGATGTCCCGGCGCCACGTCCGCCTCCCCCTGGGCCGGTACCTCCCGCCCATGGGCAGCGCGTTCGTCGACGTCGAGGTGCTCGGTGGCGTCGTGCTCCTCATCGCCACCATCGCCGCGCTCGTCTGGGCGAACGTCTCGTTCAGCTCCTACGAGCAGGTGTGGTCCACCCACCTGACGATCGGGCCGGGCAGCCACACGATCACCGAGGACCTGCAGCAGTGGGTCAACGACGGGTTGATGACGATCTTCTTCTTCGTCGTCGGCCTCGAGATCAAGCGCGAGCTCGTACGGGGCGAGCTGCGCGACCCACGTGCCGCGAGCCTGCCGGTGATCGCGGCGATCGGCGGCATGATCGTCCCCGCGCTGCTCTACCTCGCCGTCAACGCGGGTGGTGCGGGTGGACGGGGCTGGGCCATCCCGATGGCGACCGACATCGCGTTCGCCGTCGCGCTGCTCGCGATCGCGGGGTCACGGGTCCCACCCAACCTCAAGCTCTTCCTGCTCACGCTCGCGATCGTCGACGACATCGGCGCGATCGTCGTCATCGCGGTCTTCTACTCCGGCACCATCTCCATGACGTGGCTGGCCGGCGCGGCCGCGACGGTCCTCGTCGTGGTCGCGGTCCGGATTGCCGGCGCGCGCTCCGTCTGGGTCTACGTCCTGCCTGCGCTCGTCCTCTGGCTCTGCGTGTTCGAGTCCGGGGTGCACGCCACGATCGCCGGGGTGGTGCTCGGGCTCCTCACGCCGGCCCGTCCGGTCGACGGCCGCGACGTGATCGAGCCACTCGAGGCGCGCCTCCACCCCTGGTCGAGCTGCCTGATCGTCCCCCTCTTTGCGCTCGCGAACGCCGGCGTCCACCTCGGCGGCGACGGGATCCACGACGCCCTCGGCAGCGCGATCGCCTGGGGGATCGTGCTCGGGCTCGTCGTCGGCAAGCCGCTCGGGATCGTCACCGCTTCCGCGATCGCACGGCGGCTCCGCGTCGGCCGTCTGCCTGACGGCGTGCGCTTCGCGCATCTGGTCGCCGCGGGCGCGGCCGCGGGGATCGGCTTCACCGTGTCGCTCTTCGTCGCCGACCTCTCGTACCACGGCGCGCGCCTCGACGACGCGAAGATCGGGATCCTCGCCGCGTCCGTCGTCAGCGGCGCGGTGGGGCTGGTGCTGCTGCGCCTGACGACCCGGAGTGCCGAGGCGTGAGCGTCAGTGCGGGACCGGCAACGTGAGGAGCTGGGACACCGAGAACACGAGGATGACGATCCCGAGCCCGATCAGCGTGTACCGCGCGCCGCGGATCGGGAACTGCGTGCTGATGCCGACGAGGAACAGCACGGTCGCCAGGTAGACGGTGATCCGCACGTAGCTGTCGCCGTCCTCCGCCTGGTCCGACCCCTCGGCGAACAGCTCGGCCCCCTTCGCTGCCAGCGCCTTGGCCTGCGCGGTCTGGGGCACGCTGTACTCGGGCATGTCCTGCGGACCTCCCGGCGCATCCGGGTTGTGATCCGGGTCGGTCTGGCGCCAGTCGTAGAACGCGACCCGGTACTGCGGCCGCATGCGCCGGATCGCGACGGCCTCGGCGTCGGTGTTCCCGACGACGTGCGCGCTGAACCAGGAGTTGAACATCGACGCGTCCGAGGTGCGGGTCTGCAGGCCTTCGAGCTCGGCCGCGTTGCCGGCGTTGCGCGCGGTCGAGGCCTGGGCGACGGTCAGACGTGACTCCGTGGACCACTTCGCCGACGCGTACCCGGACCACGCCGCGGTCAGGGCGACGATCGCCAGCAGCGCGGCCTCGATGATGCTGATGCGGCGGTCGTGCTTGGAGATCCCCCCGTTCCCGTGCTCGCCGGCGTGCTTGGTGTGCTCCGAGATCTCCTTCGCGACCTCACCCGGCCCGAGTCCCTCCGCCATGACCTTCGTCGATCCCGTCGCTCGGCTGCCCCCGAATGGCGGCGAGCGTACTGGTCGCCCATCCCAGCAAAATAGTTGCGTAGACCAACAGTTGTATACTGCAACTGTGTCCCCCACCGACCCGAACGTCACCGACGCCGTGCTCCTCGCGTCGCGCGCGCTCGTCGGGGTCGCGGCGCGCTCGCTGGCCGAGGTCGAGGACCAGGTCACGCTCCCCCAGTTCCGCGCGCTCGTGGTGCTCGCGACCGGCGACCGCAACCTCGGCGAGCTCGCGGAGGCGCTCGACGTGCACCCGTCGAGCGCGACCCGGCTGTGCACCCGCCTCGAGGCCAAGGGCCTCATCAGCCGCGAGCCGGCGTCCCGGAGCCGGCGCGAGCTGCTCGTGCGGCTGACCGACGAGGGCCGGTCCGTCGTCGACACGGTGACGAAGCGACGCCGCCATGAGATCACGCGCATCGTGTCGCGCATCCCGAGCCGCGACCGGCGCGTCCTCGTCCACGCGCTCGGGGTCTTCGCCGAAGCCGCGGGCGAGACCTCGGAGCCGTCCTGGTCGTTCGGCTGGGAGCAGCGATGAGCGAAGCGGGGAAGTCCCCGAGCCCGGGCCGACGAGCCAGCGGAGCGGTTCGCCGAGGGATGGGTCGTCGGCCCGGCCCGGAGGGCCAGGAGCGGACGCGATGAGCGGCTGGTGGCGCCGCGCGCGGCGGGCCGTCGTCGACGCGTTCGCGGTGCGGTCACGCCAGGTCCTGCTCTTCGCCGCGCTCGCGGGGGTGACGACCGGTCTCGGCGTCGCGCTGTTCGAGTCGATCGTCGTGGAGTGGTTGCTGGACAGCTTCCTCGACCTCCCGCTCTGGGCCCTCGCGCTCATGCCGACGGCCGGGCTCGTCATCGCGGCGGTCTCGCTGCACGTTCTCGGGCCGACGAGTCCCGGCACGACCGATGCGTACCTCCAGGCGTTCCACGACCCGTCGGAGCGGCTGACCGAGCGCCCGGTCGCCGCCCGGATGCTGGCCGCGATCGGCACGCTCGGGTTCGGTGGCGCGATGGGGCTGGAGGGCCCGTCCCTGTATCTCGGCGCGTCGGTCGGCGCCTCGCTCCAGTCCCGCTTCCAACGCTTCTTCCGGTCGGTGGACCACCGGGTGCTGATGGTCGCCGGCGCCGCGGCCGGAGTCGCGGCGATCTTCAAGGCCCCCGCGACCGGCGCGGTGTTCGCGCTGGAGGTGCCCTATCAGGACGACTTCGCCCGCAAGATGTTGCTCCCCGCGCTCGTCGCGGCGGCGGGCGGCTACCTCGGCTTCGTCGCGGTGCACGGGACGCAGAGCCTCGTCCCGCCCGGCGCCGGATCACCCGCCCTCTCCGCCGGAGACCTCGTGGGCGCGATCGTGCTCGGGATCGCCGGTGGTCTCGTCGCGCGGAGCTTCGCCGCGCTCCTCCGCCGGGCCAAGCGCGTGAGCACGAGCGTCGGCGCGCCGGCGCGGATCGTCGCGGCCGGCGCCGCGATGGCCGGCGTGCTGCTGCTCGGCCACGCGGTCGCGCACCGATCGATCGCGATCGGCGTCGGCTACGGGGCGATCGCGTGGGCGCTCGAGCCGAACCACGCCGCCTGGATCGTCCTGACCGTCATGCTCCTCCGCATCGTCGCGACCGCCGCGACCGTCGCCGGTGGCGGCGTCGGCGGCCTCTTCATCCCCCTCGTCGTGACGGGAGCGCTCCTCGGGCGCGCCGCGGGCGCCATGCTCCCGGGGCTGGACGAACACCTCGCGCTGATCATCGGGGTCGCGGCGGTGCTCGGCGCCGGCTACCGGGTGCCGCTCGCGGCCGTCGTCTTCGTCGCCGAGGCCACCGGCCGGCCCGGGTTCATCGTGCCGGCGCTCCTCGCCGCGGTGGCCGCCGACCTGATGATGGGCCGCCGCTCGGTCACCACCTACCAGCAGCCGTCCACCGCCGGCCCGGCCGACCCGGGCGGCGATCGACCCGGGGGTTAGCCTTCGACCGTGGCGTCTCCCGCCCCGACCACGGGCAGCCTGCAGCTCCGACCCGGCCAGCTCGCCGCGATCCTCGGCACGTTCGCGGCCGCGTTCGCGGTGTGGATCCTTCCGCTGATCCTCGGGCCGCTGGCGATCGTCCTCGGCGGCGTCGCGATCGCGCGGGGTGAACGCCGGGGCCGGTGGGTGATCATCGCCGCGGTGGTCTGCATCGGGCTGGGACTGATCGTCCACTCGCTGCCCGACAAGATCATCGGGAGCTGAGCGCGTCCCGGAGGGACTCCTTCCACGTCCGCAGGCGCACGTGCGTGACCCCGTCCGCACCCAGCCCGGTCCCGCTGCCGTCCGGGAGCAGCCGGAACTCGTAGCGCTCCTCGAGGTCGTCGGCGGCCACCGCCATGTACCGGGCGTCGGCGCGGCGCGCCGGACCCGCGCGCCACAACAGGAACCGGCCGATCCGCCGCTTGTACGCGACGAGCCCGACCCCGATGTCCGCGCCGAGCGCCCGCAGCTCTGCGGGGGCCTCGAGCCACCGCGTGGCAGGGATCAGGAAGTCGCGCTGGGGCAGGTCGGGCAGGTCCCCGGTGTGCAGGTCGTGGGTGATCGCCGGACGGGCCTCGGCGGGAGTGGGCATCCCACGATCGTCGCGCGCTACTGGAGGTCGAACTCGGTTCCCTCGGGGTCGCGCATCGCGGCCCAGCGCTCGCCCCGCTCCTCGTAGGTCCTGACGTGCTCCGCGCCGAGCGCCACCAGACGCGCGACCGCGGCGTCCACCCGGGCCCGGCGCTCGTCCTCCGGCGCGTCGCGCCCACCACCCACGTTGAGGTCGAGGTGGACCCGCACCTTGCCCTGCTTCGGCTCCGGCACCCGCTGGAAGAACAGCCGCGGGCCGACGCCGTCGGGGTCGACGACGGCGTTGAACGAATTCCACTCCGACTCGGGCACCTGCTGCTCGCGCAGGAAGTCGTCCCAGGTCGCGAACCCCGCGGGCGGGGGCTGCTCGACGTAGCCGAGCGCGTCGGCCCAGAACCTGGCGAGCGCGGCGGGGTCGTGGCAGTCGATGACGATCTGGATGGGGACGGGCATCACGGCCGCCTCGCTCGCGTCAGGAGGCCCGCAGCGTTCCCCGTGGGCGCGGGCGCTATTCGGCCACGTCGAGCGGCGGTGGCGCCTCGACCCCACGCGCCTCGAAGGACCAGCCGGCGTCGTCGCCGTAGTACTCGAAGAGGTGCTCGATGAGGAACACGGCCTTCGGCTCGAGGTCGGGCCAACGGTCCGCGGGTGCCTCGACCGTCACGGTGTTCGAGTAGACGGTCACGTGCTCGCCCCCCGCCTCAAGGAGGCGCTTCGCGAGGACGTCCGGCGGGCGGCCGCCACGCGCCTCGGCGTCCTCGACCGACGCGTAGCGCTCGATCGCCATGCCGGTGAGCGACCGGTTGAGATCGAACATCCAGACGGACGGGGACGCGCCCGAGCGCGCGGTGACGGTGATCGGCTGGCCCATGGAATCGGAGGCTAGCGCTCCGGTCAGGCGCGGCGGCCGAGCATGGCGAGGAGCTGCGCCTGGTGGTCGCTGCCGACCCCGGCGTCGACGTCGGTCGCGAACATCCCGCTGCCGAGCAGCAGGTCCGCTTGAGGTGTGACGACCTCGATGCACGCGTCGACGAGCGCGGGCGGCAGCGTCGCGTCCTGGCCCGTCGCGGTCGCGACGTCCCATCCGTGGACGAGCACGTCGAGGAATCGGTGGCCGCAGTACACCTCGCCCGGCACCGGGCCGTAGGACACGGCGCACGGCCGCTCCATCGCCCCCGGCGCCCGGAAGGTCGACGCCGCGAGCTCGGCCGACACGAGGTACTCCGCCACGGGGTCGTCGCCCAGGACGTCGCCGTCGAGGCGGTCGCCGACCTCCTCGATCGTCCGGCCCGCGCCCAGCTCCGCGGCCCAGAGGTTGCCGGTGACGATGTGGTTCACCAGGAACCGGACGTCCCAATCCCCGCAGGGGGTGCCGTCGTGCCACTGGTCGGGACCCACCCCGGTCACGAACGCCCGGGTGGTCTCCAACGCCTCCGCGTGCACGGTCGGGAGATCGACTGCCATCACGCCCTCCTTGTCAGGACGCCCGGACCTCAGAAGAGGCGGCCCGGCGCGGGCGGGAGCCCGCCCCAGCACAGCCCCTCCATGAAGATCCACGAGCGCCGGTGGATCGTGGTGGGACCCCACGCGGCCAGCGCGGCCTTGTGCACCGGCGCCGGATACCCGCGGTTGGACTCGAAGCCGAATGCGGGGAAGTGCTCGGCTTCCTCCGCCATCATCCCGTCGCGCGTGACCTTGGCCACGACCGACGCCGAGGCGACCGCGAGCGAGGTCGCGTCACCTTTGATGACCGTCGTGCAGCGCGCGCCGAGCTGCAGGTAGTCGTGGTTGCCGTCGAGGATCACGCGGTCGGGCTCGAACCCCTGGTCCGCGAGCTGGCGCAGTGCGCGCTGGCCCGCCGCCCGCAACGCCGCAGTCATGCCGAGCGTGTCGCACTCCTCGTGGCTCGCGTGCCCGATGCCGTACGCCACGGCCCAGGACCGAACGGCCACCGCCGCGACCTCGCGCTGCTCCGGCGTGAGCATCTTGGAGTCGCGGACGCCGCGCAGGTGCTCCGGTGCGGGAATCACCGCGGCAACGGTCACCGGACCCGCCCACGCGCCGCGTCCGACCTCGTCGATCCCGCAGACCAGCCGCTCCCCGGCCTTCCAGCACTTGCGCTCGAGCCGGAGCGTGGGACGGGGGGCGAGGGCGGTCACGCGCGCGCACGCTAGCAACCGCCGCGGCCGGTCGCGCGCCCTCGTCGCGGTTTGGACGCGAGGTTTACGATCGGCGCGTGGACCCAGGGACCCGCGTGGAAGTCCGGTCGCGCTTCGATCAGGCCTGGGCGCGCGGGTTCGAGGTCGCCGAGCAGGTGCCCGGGCTCGCGGAGCCGAGCTACCGGGTCCGGCGCCGGTCGGACGGGTCGGTCCTGCCCGTCCTCTTCGGCGGCGACGAGGTCCGTGAGGAGCGCCGCCGCAACGACATGTGGTGGATCTGACGCGAGGAGCGGTGAGCCGCCCTACTCGGGTGCGGCCTGCAGCGCCTCGATGAGGTCCGCGATCGGCAGCGCCTGCAGCGTGGTGGAGCGCATCGTCCCGCGGGCGGCGAGCGTGACCGCGGCCTTCGCCATCGTCTGCTCGTCGGGCGCCTCGATGATGTTGAGGAAGTCCCACTGGCCGAACAGGGCGTACTGCGCGATGACCGTGAGCCCCATCGACTCGACCTCCTGGGTCACCGCGTGGAGCCGATCCGGGTTCTGCCGCAGGGTGGCCCAACCGCCGGGGCCAAGGGTGCTCAGCATCGCGTAGGTCGGCATCCGCGCAGCCTAACTGGGTTCAAGACGAGCGATGTTGACCACTTCGTCCGGATCGGGCGCCGTCCGCGACCGGGGACCAGCGTCACCGGCGGAGCGCGGCGCGCACCTCGCCGAGGGTCTCGAACCGATGGAACGGCACCGCGTTCGCCGCGCACCACCGCGCCAGCGCGCCCTTGGCGAACACGACGTCGGCGAGCAGGGCGGCCCTGCGGTCGCTCGTGCCGTCGCCGACCATCACCGTGGCGCGGCCCCGCCGCGCGGCCTCTCTGATCGGCGCCTGCTTGCAGGTCCCGCAGCTCGAGCAGGCGCAGCAACGGTCCTCGTGGGGGAACTCGAGCCGGCCGAGCTCCCAGTCGACCGCGTTCGTCATGACCGGGACCCCGAGGTGTGCGCACCGCTCGGTCGCGTAGAACCCGAACCCGTCCGACACGACGGTCACCTCCGCGCCCGCGGCGAGCAGGTCCCCGACCAGCCCGTCCAGATCCGGGTCGAGGGGCACTTCGGCCGCGACCGCCCGGAGCTGCTCCCGGTCGTGGGGCAGCAGGTCCCACTCCTCGAGGAGGCAGACCCGGCTGCCGATCTCGCCCGCGTCGTACTCGGCGTCGATCGCCCGCCAGCCGTCAGCGCCGAACCGCTCCAGGAGGTGCACGCCGACGTCTCCGGTGGTGATCGTGCCGTCGAAGTCCAGGAACACGGACGCCGCGGCCAGGTCGACGTGGGCCAGGCCGCCGGAGGGCGCCGCATCACCCCCGGGCACCGTGTCGCCCTCCGGAGATCCTGGGCAGAGCAGCCATCGGCGGATCGTATCGGCGCGTTCGCGGGTGCCGACCCTCCGGAACGGGTACAACAGGGGCGACACGGCAGAGCAACTTCGGTACAACAGGGGCGAGACGACGGAGCAACTGGGGGGCGACATGGCGATGGATCGACGCGACTTCCTCAAGCGGGCCGGTCTGGTCGGAGGGGCTGCGGCCGCCGCGACCGCGCTGCCGGGGTGCCGGCAGCTGTTCCACCACCTCGGTCCCGGCTCCGCGTTCACCGGCCGCGGGATGCTGGACCTGCCCGCGACCGAGTCCGAGATCGACCACGTCGTCGTCGTGATGATGGAGAACCGGTCGTTCGACCACTGGCTCGGGTGGCTCGCCGAGGACCACCGGTTCCTCGCCGCGGGCCACAGCCGGTACGGCGGGCGGTTCGGCATCGACGGGCGCCAGCACCAGGTGATCCAGGGACCGACCGGACCGGTCGCGACCGCGCACCTCGTCGGCGCGGCCGACGAGCCGAGCCCGTTCCAGGGCTGCGGGCACGTGGACCCCGGCCACGGCTGGGACGAGGGCCGCGCGCAGCGCGACGGCGGCTTCCTCTCGCCCGGCAGCGACAACGACGTCTTCGCCACCGGCTACTACGTCGGCGACGACCTGCCGTTCACGTCGCAGCTCGCGCGCCGCTTCACGACGTTCGACCGGTACCACGCATCGGTGCTCGGGCCCACGTACCCGAACCGCGAGTACCTGCACTCGGCCCAGTCCGGGGGGAACAAGACCAACGCGTTCCCGCCCGCGGGCGGGTTCACCTGGGACACGATCTGGGACCGCCTGCGCGGGGCCGGCGTGCCCGCGCGGTACTACTACTCGGACCTCCCGTTCCTGGCCTTCTGGGGTCCCCGGCTGAGCGACCTCATGCACCCGTCGGCGGACTACTTCGCCGACTGCGCGGCGGGCACGCTGCCCGCCGTGTCGATGCTCGACCCCCGGTTCCTGGGCCCCGAGCAGTGCGACGACCACCCGCTCGCGGACATCCGGCGCGGACAGGCGTTCCTGCGCGACGCGTTCAAGGCGTTCGCGGCGTCACCGAACTGGCACAAGGGACTGTTCGTCATCACCTATGACGAGTGGGGCGGCTTCTTCGACCACGTCCGGCCCCCGCGCGTCGTCGACGACCGCGCCAGCGCGGTCGACGAGGAGGACTTCGGTCAGACCGGGTTCCGCGTGCCGACCGTCCTGGCGTCGCCGTTCGCCCGTCCCGGCTTCGTCGACCACCGCACCTACGAGCACAGCTCGGTGCTCCGGTTCCTCGAGTGGCGCTTCCTCGGCGCCCCGCCGGAAGGTCCCGGACGTCCGGGCGACTCGTGGTTCCTCACCGGGCGCGACCGCAACGCCAACAACCTCGGCGCGAGCCTCTCGGCCCGTCGGTGCTCGGACGACCTCGGCTTCGACCCCAACGTCTTCGTGGCCCCGGGCGCACCGGCGTGCACCACGGGCGGCGACGGCGGCGTGCTGAGCACGCAGGCCGCGAGTGCGGCCGTCACCGGAGGCGCCGACGCTCCCACCAGCAGCATGCAGGACGCAGCGGAAGCAGGGGTCTTCGATCGGATGGGCGTGCCCGTCGGCCACTGAGATCACCGGACGGTCAGTCGCCGGTCGTCAGCATCTCCAGCAGTGCGGCGCTGATCTCCCCGGCGCGCTCGTCCACCGTCCCGCGCGCGTCGTCGCGCACGTAGAAGGTGTCGACCACCTCCTGGCCGAGCGTCACGGCCCGCGCCTGGTGGATGTCGAGCCCGAGGGCGGTGAAGGTGCGTGCGATCCGGTAGAGGACGCCGACGTCGTCCGGCGAACGCACCTCGACGACCGTCGCGTCCGTCGCCGCACCGAGGTGCACGAGCACGACCGGGTCGGGCGGGCGCGCCGCGACCGTCCGGACGGTTCGGTACCGGCGGGCGCGCTCCACGAGCGCGCCGTCGAGGTCGAGCGCGCCCCGACCCCCGGCCACGACGTCGTCGCCGAAGCTCCCCCAGTCGGGATCACGGTCGAACACGGGCTGCACGGTGAACGTGTCGACCGCGATCCCGCGGTCGTCCGTCGTCGCTACGGCACTGCGGACGCTCTGGCTCCGGAGTGCGAGCACCCCGACGATCTGCGCGAGCAGCCCGGGACGGTCGGGGGCCACGACGGTCACGCGCGGACCGGAGACCTCGGCGAGGATGCCGCCGGACGCCCGATCGACCAGCGCGCGGCGCGCGGCGTCGGACTCGGCGACGGGTGCGGGCGCCGGCTCGCCGCGCAGGGCTGCGTCGACGCGGCGCACGAGGTCGTCGATCAGCTCCTCCTTCCAGCTGGTCCACACGCCCTCGCCCGTCGCGAGCGAGTCCGCCTTCGTCAGGGCGGCGAGCAGCTCGAGCGTCTCGCGCGTGCGCACCGCGCGCGCGACCGTGTCGATGGTGACCGGGTCGCTCAGGTCCCGGCTCGTCGCGACCGACGCGACGAGGAGGTGCTCCCGAACGAGCGTGCTCAGGACCGCGACGTCGTCGGCATCGAAGCCGAGCCGCGGCGCGATCTTCTCCATCAGCTCGACCCCGGCTTCCGTGTGGTCGCCCGGGTAGCCCTTGCCCAGGTCGTGCAACCACGCGCCCACGAGCAGGAGGTCGGGGCGGGCGACCTCACGCGTGAGCCGGCCCGCCTGCACGACCGCTTCGACCAGGTGCCGGTCGACCGTGAAGCGGTGGAACGAGTTGCGCTGGGGCCGGCTGCGCACCGGGCTCCACTCGGGGAGGATGCGCGCCATCAGGCCGTGGTGCTCCAGGGCCTCGAAGACGGGGACGAGCGCCTCCCCCGCGCCGAGCAGCCCGATGAGCGCGTCGTGGGCGGCCGGCGACCACGGGTCACCGGGCGGTGCGGCCGCGGTGAGCCGTCCGAGCGCGCCGCGGCGGAAGCGCGCCCCGAGACGCGCCGCCGCCTCCGCGGCGCGCAGGAGCAAGGAGTCGTCTTCGAGGTCCGCGTCGGCCCGCAGGTCGATCTCGCGGTCGCGCAGGACGATGCCGGGCCCGAGCTCGAGGTCGCCGCCGCCACCGCGACCCTTCGGTCCTGCGCGCCATGAGGTCGCACGCGTCCACGCGTCGTCGCCCGCCCACGCGATCGCGCGCCCGGCCGCCGCGACGTCGGCCATGAGGACGTCGGCGTCACCTTCGCCGAGGCGCTCGGCCACGTCGTCCTGGTACTGGAGCAGCAACCGGTCGGTCGCCCGACCCGCCACCCGGTGGAGCTCGACCCGGACCGCGAGCAGGTGCTCGGCTGCATCGCGGGTGAGGTCGAGCGGCTCGACCACCGGTGTGGCCACATCGAGCGCGTGCAGCACGCGCAGGTCGCGCAGACCGCCCTTCGCCTGCTTGAGGTCGGGCTCGAGCACGTGCGCGAGGTCGCCCTCGGCGCGATGACGCTCGCGGGTGATCTCCTCGAGCGCGGCGAGGCGCTTCCTGGCTCCGCTGACCCAGCGCTCGCGCACCGCCCGCAGCGTCCGGTCGCCGAGGTCCTCGTCGCCGGCGATCGTCCGGCCGTCGAGCAGGCTCAGCACCACCTTGAGGTCGTCGCCCGCGACGGCCACCGCCTCCTTCGGGGTGCGGACACTGTGGTCGAGCGCGACCTTCGCGTCCCAGATCGGGTACCAGAGCCGCTCCGCGAGATCAGCGAAGTCACGGCGCCCGTCGTGGATCAACACGAGGTCCAGGTCGCTCGCGGGCGCGAGGTCCCGGCGGCCCAGCGCGCCACCCGCCACGATCGCGGCGTTCGGCTCGTCACCGAGCAGCGACCGGATCCACTCGTCGACCAGCGCGGAGTACACCGTCGCGAAGTCCGCGCCCTGGAGCGTCGAGTCGTCGACCAGCGCGGCCCGCCGGACGCGGAACGTCTCCGTGTCCACCGCTCAGCCCTGACGCGACGTGGTCACCGGCACCCTCAGACACTACCGGCCGCGTCGCGTGACCTCGCCGATCGACGCGCGCGCCACGACCCGGCCGCGGCGGGTGCGCCGTACGATGCCTGGGGTGCGCACGCCCGGGTCCGGTCCCCTCCGCATGATCCTCGAAGCCGTCGGCGCGCTGGTCGCCGTCGCGGTGGCGACGCTGCTCCTGAACGCGCTCAATGCGGACCAGACCGCCGCGGCACTCACCCTCGTCGTGCTCGGTGTGCTCCTGACGTTCGCGGGCACGACCGCAGTCGTGGTCGGGATCCTCGCGTCGTTCGCGTCGCTCAACTACTCCTTCACGCCGCCGCGGGGCGAGTTCGGCATCGGCAAGGGCGACGACCTCGTCGCACTCGTCGCGTTCGGCGTCACCACCGGAGTGCTGGGCCTGACCATCGCCCGGGTCAACCGGCTCCGGCACCGGTCGGACCTCCGGGAGCAGGAGATCCGCACGCGCCTCGAGCTGTCCAACCGGCTGGCCGCGGGTGACGAACCGGAGCAGGTGATCCGGGACGCGGAGGAGGCACTGACGTCGATCTTCGGCCTCACGGAGTGCCACCTCACCCGCCAGGCCGACGGCAGCCTGGGCGTCCACCTCGTCGAGGGCACGACGCCGATCACCTCGGCGGACCGGCCCGAGATCGCGGCGTTCGTGATGGGGCTCGGGACCTCGCTCGAGCGGGTCCGGCTCACCGGCGCGGTGCAGCAGGCGACGATCGAGGCCGCGGTGGAGCAGAGCCGGGCCAGCTTCCTCTCGGCGATGACGCACAACCTCCGCACGCCGCTCGCCACCATCAAGACGGCACTCTCGAGCCTGCGCCGGGGCACGAACCTGAGCGCGGACGCCTCGACCGAGCTCCTCGACGCCGCGTACGGCGAGTCCGAGCGGCTCGAGCAGCTCGTGAGCAAGGTGCTCGCGCTGAGCCGCATCCGCGCCGGCGCGCTCGTCGCGCACCCCGAGCCCGTCGATTTCGCCGAGGCCGCCCAGGGAGCGGTCCAGCGACTCCGACTCCTTGCCGACCACCGCGAGATCGGGCTCGACTCGCCGGCCGCGCTCCCGCTCGTCCGCGCGGACCCGGCGCTGCTCGACGTCGCGCTCGTGAACGTGATCGAGAACGCGCTGCGCTACGCGCCGGACGGACCGGTCGAGATCCGAGGGCGGCACGCCGGGTCGAGCGTGCGCATCGAGGTCGCCGACCACGGACCGGGGATCCCCACGGGCGAGCGGGCTCGCGTGTTCGACGAGTTCGTGCGGGTCGACCCGCGCCACGCCGCGCCCGGCACCGGCGTCGGGCTCACGATCGCCCGGGCGTTCATCGAGGCGCAGCGGGGTGCGATCGACATCGAGGAGACTGTCGGCGGGGGCACCACGGTGGTCATCGTGCTGCCGGTCGAGGAAGGGATCGCCGGATGACGCGGCTGCTGGTGGTGGAGGACGACGAGCCGCTGCGGCGCGCGCTGGGGACGACGTTGCGGGCGAGCGGATTCGAGGTTGTCGAGGCCGACTCCGGCGAAGAGGGCCTGCGCGCGCACACCACGCACCGGCCGGACGCGGTCGTCCTCGACCTCGCCCTCCCCGGCATCGACGGGATGCAGGTGCTGCGGGAGCTGCGGACCGGCAGCGAGGTCCCGGTCGTGGTGCTGACGGTCCGGGACCAGCGCGACGACAAGGTCGCCGCGCTCGACGCGGGCGCCGACGACTACGTCACCAAGCCGTTCGACACCGAGGAGCTGCTCGCGCGGCTCCGGGCCGCGTTGCGGCGCCACCAGCCGTCCGCGTCGGCCGCGGGCGTGCTCACGATCGGCGACCTGCAGATCGACCTCGACCGTCGCCAGGTGCGCCTCGACGGCTCGCCCGTGCGACTCACCCGCACGGAGCTGCAGATCCTCGAGCTGCTCGCGTCGCATCCCGGCCAGCTGGTGACCTACGAGCTGCTCACCAGCCGGCTCGGCAGCGGCAACGGGCCGGAGGTCGCGGCATTGCGGGTCCACGTGGGCAACCTGCGGCGCAAGCTGCACGACGACGCGGCCCGTCCCCGGCTGATCCTCACCGAGCCCGGCCTCGGGTACCGCTGGCTCCCCGACGGCGACTTGGCGTAGCGCGACTGCAGGTCACGGCCGGGAGGCGTGGTCTCCCACCGGCCGTGACCTGCAGATCTCGTTGAGGTGCCGCGGTGCGCCTTACCTCCCGGTCGTCGGATCCGGAGACCCACCTCCCGAGAGCACCTGCTCGACACCCTCGCTGCCGACGATGTCGATCTCGTTCACGACGAGGTTGTCGTAGGCAAGGACACCCATCTCCGCGAGGTCCATGCCCGCCTCCTCGACCTCGGCCGTGGGACGGATGCCCCCCTTGATGACCGCATTCTGGATCTTGAAGAATGCGTAGGCGACCCCGAAGATCACGGTCATGATCACCAACGCACCGATTGCCTGTGAAGCCAGCTGACGCAATCCGAGATCGAAGTCGTACAGGATCCCGGTGACTCCACTGGCGGTCGCTGCCGCACCCTTGGTCGTGGCGTTCCACCCCGCGCCGTACTGGCCGGACGAGAAGATGCCCACGCAGAGCACCCCGAAGATTCCACAGACACCGTGCACGGAGATCGCACCCACCGGGTCGTCGATGCCCCGCCGCTCGAAGAAGAAGACCGACTCGACCACGATGATCGCAGCCAGGATGCCGATTACCGCTGCAGCCCAGGGCTGCACGAAGGCGCACGGCGCCGTGATCGCGACGAGGCCCGCGAGCATTCCGTTGGCCATCATCCCGGGGTCGGGCTTGCCCATGCGCTTCATCACGTAGAACATCGCCGCAGTCGCACCAAACGCCGCCGCGAGCGCGGTGTTCGTCGCGATCATTGCGAAGCGGACATCCGTCGCCGCCAACGTCGAGGCCGCGTTGAACCCGAACCAGCCGAACAGCAGGATGAACGTGCCGAGCATGGCCATCGGGATGTTGTGCGCTGCCAGGGTGCGCGGCTTCCCGTCCGGGCCGTACTTGCCGATGCGGGCACCGAGGACGAGCGCCCCGGCGAGACCCGCGACACCGCCGACCGCGTGCACGACACCGGAGCCGGCGAAGTCGACGTAGCCGAAGCCGAGGTGGGCGGTGTTGCCCAGCTTGGCCAGCCAGCCGCCGCCCCAGGTCCAGGCACCGAACAGCGGGTAGTAGATCGCGCCGCAGAACAGGCCCCAGCCCACGAACGCCTTCCACTTCCACCGCTCGGCCATGGCACCGGTGGGGATCGTGGCGGTCGTGTCCATGAACGCGACCATGTAGAGGAAGAACGCGGCCGCGGGTGCCGCATTCGTCAGGCCGCCGATGTGGGTCAGGCCCCAGCCGCCCTTCCAGAGGAACACCCAGTTGCCCGACCCGATGAGCGCATCACCGACCGGCTTGTTCATGCCGAAGATGGGGAAGCTGTATCCCCCGAACATCAGCGGGTAGCCGACGAGGAAGAAGGCGACGAACCCCAGCCCGAAGATCGCGAAGTTCGTCGACATCACGTGCGAGGCGTGCTTCGCTCTGGTGAATCCCGTTTCGACCAGGGCGAAGCCCGCCTGCATGAAGATCACCAGCACCGCGCCGATCACGACCCAGAGCAGGTTCAGGCTGACTGCGACATCCGGAAGCGTCTTCGGGACCAGCCCCCCACCGTCGTAGACCGGCTTGTCGGCCGCGAACGCCGGCGCGGCCATCAACATCACGAACAGGGTCACGAGCAGCCCGACGACCGCGACCCTTCTCTTGTTCAATCTCACTCGAGCCTCCTGAGCATCGCTGCGGAGCGGGGGCGGGGCGCCGATGACCCGCCCGCCCGCTCACCGGTTGGTTTCAGGAGACCGTAAGGAGACGCGGTTTCGCGTTCAGGACCTGACTGTTAACGAGAGACGCCCGTTCTCTGACCCTTGTATGACCATCCGGCAGGAGCCGACGCAGCCACGACGAGAGGCCCGGACCGAAGCCCGGGCCTCTCGTGACCACGTACCCCCTGCGGACAGGGACTGTCGGTGCGGTGCGCTTACGTCGTCGCGCTCTCCGCCGGGACGCCCGGCGCGGCCGAGCTGGTGCTCGGGCCCGGAGGCAGCGGCGAGTACCCCTCGTAGGACGGCTCCGGGTGATAGGCCGGCGCGCCGTGCTCGTGGATGTCGAGGCCCTCGAGCTCGCCCTCCTCGGAGATGCGGAGCCAGCCGATCGCCTTGATGCCGAACATGACCAACAGCCCGGCGCCGAGCAGACAGGCGGTGACGAAGGCGTTGCCGATGACTTGCGACACCAGCTGGTCGGTGCCGCCCCCGTAGAAGAGGCCCTTGGCGCCGAACGCCGCCGCGTTGCCGTACTGGCCGGTGGCGAACAACCCGATCGACCACGTGCCCCAGATGCCCGCGGCGCCGTGCACCGCGAACGCACCGCAGGGGTCGTCGACCCGGATCCATTCGCAGAAGTCGACGGCGAAGATCATCACGACCGCGGCGATCGCCCCGATGACGAGCGATCCGGTCGGCGACACCCAGTAGCACGGTGCGGTGATGGCCACGAGGCCGGCGAGCAGTCCGTTGATGCTGATGCCGACGTCCCACTTCTTGGAGCGCGGGTAGGCCCAGAGCACCGCGACCATCGCTCCGGCACATGCCGCCAGCGTCGTGTTCGTCGCGACCCGACCGATGCCCTCGAAGTCCATCGCCGAGAGCGTGCTGCCGGGGTTGAAGCCGTACCAGCCGAACCACAGGATCACCGCGCCGAGCGCCGCCAACGTCATGTTGTGACCGGGAGGCATGCCGCCGCCGTCGCGCTTGAACTTGCGGCCCAGGCGGGGCCCGAGCGCGATGGCGCCGCAGATGGCCAGGACGCCACCGACGGTGTGGACGACGGTCGAGCCGGCGAAGTCACGCATCGGCGTGCCGTTCATCCCGAGGAAGTCGCCGGAGGCGAGGATGCCGCCGGGACCCCAGATCCAGTGGCCGAAGATCGGGTAGATCAGGCCGCTCACGAAGATGCTGTACACGATGTCGCCCTTGAAGGCGGTCCGGCCGACCATGGCGCCCGACACGATCGTGCTGGCGGTGTCGGCGAAGGCGAACTGGAAGAGGAAGAACGCCAGGAAGCCGATGCCGGTCGCCCCGTAGGTGTGGGGGATCCCCTGGAGGAAGAAGTAGTGGTAGCCGATCCAGCTGTTGCCCTCACCGAACATGAAGGCGAAGCCGAACGCGTAGAAGAGGAGACCGCACAGACCCGTGTCGAAGATGCACTCCATCATCACGTTCGACGTCTCTCGGGTTCTGGCGAAGCCTCCTTCCAGCATCATGAACCCGGCCTGCATGAAGAAGACCAGGAACGCGGTGACGCACACCCACGCCGTGTTGAGCGGGTTGACGATGTCGTCGCCGGTCAATGCCTTCGCGTGGAGCATCGACGCACCGGCACTCGTGCCGATGAACCAAAGGGTCAAGTAGACGAGCCCGATGAGCAGTGCCAGACCGATGAGCTTCCCCGACAGGTACTGCCGGAAGAACGTCCTCGAGTCCTTGTTCCTGACGTGCATCCGCAAGGTAGTGATCATGCCGAGCACCGTAAGGACGGGTGTTTGCCCGTCCATGTTCGGACAATGAACGAGGAGGGTCGGATTTCTGTCAGGAAGCAGCCCCTTCCCTGACGGTGCCGTGCAGGATTTCTGATCGTCAGGAGCCAGGGATCGCGACTTTCCATAAAGACGCGCGAGCGCGAGAAAGGCCCGCCCCGGGGCCGCCGCGCGCCGTTGCGCACCGACCTCGGAGCGGGCCCTCCGGTGGCCCGGATCGCCTGCGCTTACAAGGCGTCGTCGCCGAGCTCGCCGGTCCGGATGCGCACCGTCTTCTCGACGGGGATCACCCAGAGCTTGCCGTCACCGATCTTGCCGGTGCGGGCGGCGTCCACGATCGTCGTGGCGATCTTCTCCGCGTCCGCGTCGGGGACGAGCACCTCGAGACGCGACTTCGGCAGGTAGTCCACCGTGTACTCCCCGCCCCGGTAGACCTCGCTGTGACCTCGTTGGCGTCCGTGCCCCCGGGCTTCGGTGACCGTGATGCCCGGGACGTCGAGCGCGTGCAGTGCCTCGGTGACGCCCTCCACCATGTGCGGCTTGATGACGGCAACCACGAGTTTCATCCTGGAGCTCCTCTCGGGGCCGCGCGCTGCCGTGACCACGACGGCAGTACCCACGCGACTGGGCGGGACGCTACGGGCCGTCCGTGCCGGGGGCATCTCAGAAACATGACAGGCGTGTAAACGACCTTTCGCCCGGCTGTCCGCGGGCGACTTCTAGGCTCGCGCCCATGCCGACGCCGCCGCGATCCACCCCCACCACGGTCGCCATCGTCCCCCACACGCACTGGGACCGGGAGTGGTACTCCCCGTTCCAGGCGTTCCGGCTCCGCCTGGTCGACCTGCTCGACGGCCTGCTGCCGCTGCTCGAGCGCGACCTCTCGTACGCACGGTTCCTGCTCGACGGTCAGACCGCGGTCCTCGACGACTACCTCGAGGTCCGACCCGAGGCAGCGGCGTCGCTGCGCCGCCTCGCGACGAGCGGGCGGCTCTCGGTCGGGCCGTGGATGATCCTGATGGACGAGTTCATGGTGTCGGGCGAGACCATGGTGCGCGACCTGCAGATGGGGATGGCGCGCGCGACCGAGCTCGGCGGTGCGATGCCCGTGGGGTACCTGCCCGACATGTTCGGCCACGTCGCCCAGATGCCGCAGCTGCTGCGCCAGGCCGGCCTCGAGCACGCGGTCGTCTGGCGTGGCGTTCCGTCCGCGGTGACACAGACCGCGTTCTGGTGGGAGGCCCCCGACGGCTCGCGCGTCCGCGCCGAGTACCTCTACGGCTCGTATTCGAACGGGCGCGACCTCCCGGACGACGCGAAGCAGCTGGTGGCGCGCGCGCACGGCTACGAGCTGGAGCTCGGCGACGCGCGCCTGCCCGCGGGCGGGATGCTCCTGATGAACGGGACCGACCACCAGGCACCCCAACCCTGGCTCGGGCGGGTCGTGGCCGAGGCGAACGCGGTGCAGGACGACTACCGATTCGAGGTGACGTCGCTCCCCGAGTACCTCGCCGACCAGCCGACCTCGGGTCTCGAGACGTGGCACGGCGAGCTGCGCTCGGGGGCCCGCGCGAACGTGCTCATGGGGGTCGCGTCGAACCGGGTGGACGTCCACCAGGTGTGCGCCGCCGCGGAGCGCGCGCTCGAGCGGCGGGCCGAGCCGCTGAGCGCTCTGCTCGTCCCGGCGGACCACTACCCGCACACGCTCATGGGAGTTGCCTGGCGCCTCCTCGTCCTCAACTCCGCGCACGACTCGTCCTGCGCGTGCAGCGCGGACGAGGTCGTCGACGCGGTCGTCGTCCGCTACCAGGAGGCGCGCCAGATCGGCGACGGCCTCACCCGCCAGGCGTTGCACGCGCTCGCGCGCGACATCGACGCACCGGCGGCCTCCACCGTGGTCGTGAACCCGACTGCGGTGGATCGGGGCGGTCTCGTCACCGTCAACGTGCCCGACGGCGGCCCGACGCACTTCGTGACGCTCGACGACGGCACGCCGTGCGCGACCCAGCTCGTGCGCACGATCGGCGGTGAAGGGTTCGCTCGCAGCGTCGTCGGCCAGAAGGTGCGGTGGGTCCTCGAGGGGATGCACGGCCCGGAGTTCGCGGGCAGCCGCATCGGTCGCTACGAGGTCGAGCGCACCGGCGACGTCGTCGCAGTGGACTGCTTCGCGGTGCGGGGCAGCGAACCGGTCGTCGACCTCGAGGCGCTGCGCGAGGAGCTCCTCGACCTGGCAGTCGAGGACGTGCGGTTCGAGATCCGGGTGCACAACCCGCCCCTTCGGGAGGTCGTCGTCGCGGTGCCGTCGGTGCCCGGCGCCGGCTGGCGCACCGTCGGCCGGGTCGACGGCGAGGGCCCGACGACCGGGGTGACCGCGACCGACGGCCGGCTGGCCAACGAGCATCTCGTGGTGGCCGTCGACCCGGCGACCGGGACCTGGTCGATCGAGACCGGGGACGGGGTGCGCGTCGACGGGCTGGGGCGGCTGGTCGACGGCGGCGACGGCGGCGACACCTACAACTACTCACCGCCCGCCCAGGACCTCGTCGTCGACCGACCCGAGTCGGTGCGCGTCGAGGTCGTGGAGACGGGCCCCGCGCGGGCGCGGATCCTCGTGCGCTCGACCTACCGCTGGCCCGAGCGCGCGCTCGGCGACATGCTCTCGTGCAGCCGGCGAAGCGACGAGACCGTCGACACCGAGATCCGCACCACACTCGAGCTGCGCACCGGCGAGCGGTTCCTGCGGGTCCGTACGGAGCTCGACAACCGGTCCCGGGACCACCGGCTCCGCGCGCACTTCCCGCTCCCTGAGCCCGTGGACCACTCCGACGCGGAGTGCGCGTTCGCGGTCGTGCGTCGGGGGCTCACCACGGAAGGTGGGCCGCACGAGACGCCGCTGCCGACCTTCGTCTCGCGCCGCTTCGTGGACGCGTCGAGCGGTGACCACCCCGGCGCGGGGGTCGGGCTCGCAGTGCTGCACGACGGCCTGCTCGAGTACGAGCTCGTCGACGGCGGTCGCGAGCTCGCGCTGACGCTCCTGCGCGCGACGGGCTACCTGTCCCGGGCCGACATCGCGCTGCGGCCCAACCCGGCCGGCCCGCTCGACCCGCTCGAAGGACCGCAGCTGCAACGCGACCTGGTGATGGAGTACGCCCTGCTCCCCCATCACGGGACCTGGGAGGACGCGGACCTGCACGCGCGGGCGGACGAGGTGCTCGTGCCGCTGGAGCGGGTGCTCGGCGGCGGGGTCCACGGTGCGTCCCGCCCGGTCACCGGCCGGATGCTGCAGGTCGACGGGGCCGTCGTCTCCGCGGTGCTGCGCGAGCCGGGAGGCCTGGTCGTGCGCCTCTACAACCCGCAGCCACGCGCGTCGGTCGTGCACGTCGAGCTCGAGGGCGCGCCCGCGACCGGGTGGGTCACCGACCTGGTCGGGCGCCCCGAGGAGCAGTTCCAGGCCGAGCTCGAGCTCGGCGCGCACCGCATCGCCACCCTCCGCCTCGACTGACCCGCCCCGCGCACCGCTTTGGCGTCGCGTACCCACCGCAGAGGGGGGTGCGCGACGCCAAAGCCTCAATGGGGGATCGGGACGGGGCCGAGAAGCGCCTCGCCGCTCGGGTCGCGGGCGGACCAGCGCGAGTCGAGGGCGGGCGCACGCAGCACGAGCCCGTCGACCGGGTCGCCGACCTCCCACAGGAGCGCGGCCCGGTCGCCGTGCCAGCGGAGCGCGTACGAGAGCCGGCCTCCGCGCGTCGGCGCGTCGAACACCTCGAGGTCCTGGCCGTGCCATGCGCCGGGAAGCCCGGGCGCGAGCTCGAGCTCACGGTCGTCGCGGACGAGCATGCGGCGGACGGACTCGAGGAGACCGCCCGGCGTCGAGTCGTCGAAGGGTCCGTGGCGCCGGCGCGCCGCGCGGCGCGCACCGAAGGACAGGCCGCGCCACGCCCACGCGGCCTCGGTGTCGTGTCCCCAGTCCTCGAGCGCGGCGGTGGTGACCGCGCCCGGGTCGGGATCGAGCAGGATCTGGGACCGGGCGAGCGCGACGTCGGCCTGCACCTTGGCGTCGGGCAGGACGGCCCGCATCCCGTGGTCGAGCAGCGCGTGCCATCCCGCGGCCGCGTCCGCCGGGCTGGCGGCCTGCGCCAGCTCGACCGGCCCGGGATCCTCACCGCTCGTCGCCAGCGCGATCCGGAGCCGGCTCCGGTGGCTGAGGGGCGCGAGCACCGCCGCGTGCACCAGCTCCTTGCGCCCGGCGCGCCGGCTCGGGAACGGCCCGGTCTCGAACGCGACCGTCGCGGGATCGAGCGCGGTCGTGCCGACGGCCCAGCGGGCGGGCGGCGCCGGCAGGAAGACCGCGGGCCGGTCGTCGACCTCGAGCACCGCGCCCGCCGCCGCGACCGAACGGGCACCGACCACCGCGAAGGCGACGACGAAGGCCGCGGGCGAGTCGTTCTCCACCTCGACGATCACGAGCCCGCCCGGGCCGCCGATCCCATAGACGCGCTGCACCGCGTCTCCGCCCGGGACCCGCATCGCGGTCTCGACCACCGGCGTCCCGTCGATCGTGTGCTGGCGCACCGAGGGTTCGCCCGCAGGGAGGCGCCACCGGTCGTCGGCCCCGACCCACCAGTCGAGCGACCACGGCTCGCCGACGACGCGGATCGAGCCGCGCGGGTCGACCGCCGCGCGCCCGCGGCCCGCGAGCGCACCGACCAGGGTCACGACGAGCGCATCCCCCGGAGCTCCGGCTTCGCCTCGCGCAACATGAGGGCGGGCACGATCTCGCCCGGCTTCCGCCCGTCGTAGAGCACCGCGCCGACCTGCTCGGCAATGGGGAGCTCGAGACCCTCGCGCCGCGCGAGCTCGAGCACCGCCTCGGTGCTCTTGACGCCCTCCGCGACCATCTTCATCTCCGCCACGATCTCGTCGAGCGGGCGGCCCTCGCCGAGCGCGACGCCGACGGTGCGGTTCCGGCTCTTGTCACTGGTGCAGGTCGCGACGAGATCCCCCATGCCGGCGAGGCCCGAGAACGTGAGGGGGTCGCCACCCAGCGCCATCCCAAGCCGAGCCAGCTCGGCGAGGCCGCGCGTGATCAGCGCGGCCTTCGTGTTGTCGCCGTAGCCCAGACCGTGCGCGATCCCCGCCGCGATCGCAATGACGTTCTTCAGCGCGCCGGCGATCTCACACCCGACGACGTCCGGGTTCGTGTACACCCGGAACGTCGTGGTCATGAACAGCGCCTGCAGCGTCTTCGCGAAGTCGTGGTCGCCGAGCGCGACGACCGATGCGGTGGGCTGCCCGAGCGCGACCTCGCGTGCGAGGTTCGGGCCGCTGAGGACCCCGATGCGGTCGGGCCGGTGGTCGGGCAGCACCTCCGCGATCACCTGCGTCATGCGCAGCACGGTCCCCTGCTCGAGCCCCTTCGACAGGCTGATGACCGCCGCGCCCGGGTCGATCGCCGAGCGTGCGTCCGCGAGCACCGCCCGGAACCCGTGCGACGGGACCCCCATGACGACCACCTCGGCACCCGTCACCGCGTCACCGAGCGACGCGGTGGCGCCGAGCGCCTCGGGCAGCTCGATCCCCGGCAGGTAGTCCGCGTTTCGGCGCTCACCGTTCACCCGGTCGACCACCGCGGGATCGCGCGCCCACAGCACGGTCGGCGAGTTCGCGCACGCCAGCGCGGCGACCGTCGTGCCCCACGAACCCGCCCCGATGACCGCGATCTTCACGGTGCCTCCCCGGCGACGATGCAGCTGCGCAACCGGGCGGTCCCGGGCGACCGGACCCACCACCCGTCGTCGTCGGGTCCCGGCGTCTGGGGGTAGATCTCACGGGCGCGCGCCACCTGGGTGCAGATCGCCGCCATGATCCGGTCGGTGGCCGTCCGCACGTCCTCGTCGGGCGCGACCACGATCGGCGCGCCGACGACGACGGTCTCGGCCACGCCGGTGCGCCAAGCGGGCTTGCGTCCCTTGAACATGATGCGGTGCGCGCCCCACAGACCGACCGGGGTGACCGCCACCCCGCTCTGCTGCGCGAGGCGGGCGGTGCCGGACTTCCCCACCATCGGCTCGAGATCCATGGAGATCGTGCCTTCGGGAAACACCGTCACGCACTCACCCCGATGCAGCGCGTCGACCGCGGCATCGAGCGAGGACGCGGCGTCCGAGCTGCCCCGGCGCACCGGGATCTGCCCGGCCGAGCGCAGGAACGCCCCGAGCACGCGCTTCTCGAACAGCTCCGCCTTGGCCAGGAAGCGCACCTTCCGGTGCCGGCGGTCGGCCAGGAACGCGAGAACGAGAGGGTCGAGGTACGAGACATGGTTGCTCGCCAGGATCACCGGCCCCACGACCGGGATCATCTGCGCCCCCTCGATCGTCCACCGCATGCCCAGCCGCAGCGGGGGATAGAGGGCCGAGCGAGCGAGGACGTACGTCGCGTCCACGCTCGGTAGCATACGCACCAGTCATGGCTCCCGACCCGTCCCGATTCGTGCGCGCGGGTGTCGTGATCCCGATCCGTGCGTTCGCGGTGGGCAAGGCGCGACTCTCGGAGACGCTCGACGACCTGCCGCGCGCCCAGCTCGCGGAGTCGATGGCGGACCAGGTCGTGGCGGCCGCGGGTCCGCTGCCGATCGTGATCGTCTCGTCCGCCGACGACGTGCGAGCGTGGGCGGCACGCCACCACCTGAACGTGCTCGACGACCCGGGCGGGCTGGACCGCGCCGCAGCTGCCGGCGTCCGCTGGTGGGCCGAACACGGCAAGCACCGTGCGGTCATCGCCCACGCGGACCTGCCGCGCGCACCGATCGGATCGCTGGCCCGGTTCGCGGCTGACGGCGATCGGCCGATCGTGACCCTCGTCCCCTGCCACCGCGACGACGGGACACCCGTCCTCTCCCTCCCGGTCGGATCGTCGTTCTCACTCGCGTACGGCCCGGGCTCGTTCCGTCGCCACGCGGCCGCGGGCCGTGCCGCGGGGCTCGCGGTGCGCGTCGTGCGCGACGCCGCGCTCGGGTTCGACGTCGACCTGCCGGCCGACCTCGTGGCGCTCACCGCCACGGTGCCGTGACGCGACGAACGTGACCCGCGCCCCGCTCGAGGTGCCGGGCGTCGTGCTGGCGATCGGCGCGCACCCCGACGACATCGAGTTCGGCTGCGGCGCGACGCTCGCGCGTTGGGCGGCGAAGGGTGCCGACGTCCACCTCCTCGTCCTGAGCGACGGCTCGAAGGGCACGTGGGACGAGGCCGACGATCTCGGCGCGCTCGTGGTCCGGCGCCAGCAGGAAGCGCGTGACGCCGCCGCCGCGCTGGGCGCGAACCGAGTCCACTTCCTCGGCCTCGTCGACGGCGAGCTCGAGAGCGGTCCCCGCGAGCGCGCGTCGGTGTGCGAGGTGATCCGGACGGTGCGCCCGTCCATGGTCCTCGGTCACGACCCGTGGAAGCGGTACCGCCTGCACCCGGACCATCGTCACGCGGGCTGGCTGACCGTCGACGGCATCGTCGCGGCACGCGATCCACACTTCTTCCCCGGGCTCGGTGGCCGGCCCCACCGTCCGGACACGCTGCTGCTGTTCGAGGCCGACGAGCCCGATCACGTCGAACCGGCCGACGACTTCCTCGCCACGAAGATCGACGCGCTGCTCGCACACCGGAGCCAGTGGCGCTCGACGATGAAGATCGCCGCCGCGTCCGCGACGGAGGCGACCGACCGGATCGCGTTCGCGGCGCGCATCGAGGCGCAAGCCCGCGAGGACGGTGCCCTCGACCGCGGCGGTCCCGGTGAGGCGTTCCGGATGCTGACCGACCTCTAGCTGCGGACGCGATTCGGGGAGGCCCGCAGGCCTCCCCGAATCCAGTGTGATGCTGAGCCGGAACGGCTCGTCAGCGCCGCTTGGCCGCCTTGCGCCGGGCCGGAGCCTTGCGCTTGGCCGCCTTGCGCTTGGCCGGAGCCTTGCGCTTCGCGGCCTTGCGCTTGGCCGGAGCCTTGCGCTTGGTCGCCTTGCGCTTGGTCGCCTTGCGCTTGGCGGGAGCCTTCTTGGCTGCCTTGCGCTTGGCGGGAGCCTTCCGCTTCGCTGCTTTCCTGGTGGCCTTGCGCTTGGCCGGAGCCTTGCGCTTCGCCGTTGTCTTCTTGGCTGCCTTGCGCTTGGCCGGAGCCTTGCGCTTGGCGGCTGCCTTGCGCGTGCTCTTCTTTGCCGGAGGCACGGTTACCACCTTTCCTTGTTTGTAGAGAGGAGGACACCCGACGCGAGTCGCGCCGGCTTCCTCAGTTCACGGCGGGCGTGAAGCCGGCGCCTGCCGTGAGCTCCAAGCCCTTGATTGCCGCGATGTCGTCGACCTCAACGGTGCGGACATCGCACCCGGTGAAGGTCGTGCGCTTGGTTCGGTTGCGGAGACCGAGACCTTGAGGTGAAACCTTTTCACCCCGCGCAACTGCCGCATTGCTGTATTGCATTACGTGCATGGAAACCCATTCGCGCACGAACGTCAAGCATTTCCTGCGCGCGACACGCGCGACGCGACGCGATGTACCTGCATTCGCGCGTGCATTCGCGTGTCGCGATGCGGTGCGCGCACGGTCTTGGCGTCGCACATGCAGTGCATGTGCACGGTGACGCCGATCTTCGATCACGGTGTGTCCCAATCGCTGTCGCGAGTCGTTCACGCAGTGGTTGCGCAAAGAAAGCGTGACACAAGTCTGTGTTCGTGTGGCGGATACTTGGTGCTGCAACGACTGTCGCGGCGTCTCGAAACGGCGACGCGGCGAACGAAGGACGACGAACGATGACGAGATGCGAGGGACGCGCATGGGCGACGCGCAGCTTTCCGACGGTCGATACGACGCGTTCGTCGTGTGGGCGGACGCACGCGATGACGGTCACATCGCGTTCGAGCTGACGTTGACGACCGGCGATCACAAGGGCGAGATGGTCACGGTGCTCGCCCGTTCCAGCGCTGATCCGCTGTCTCGCGTGGGGCTGCCGTGCACCCTCGTCGTCGAGCACGGGAGCCCGCGCCTCGAGCTGGACTGACCGAACGCGACGACGCCGACCCCGAAGGGTCGGCGTGCGGTGGTAGCCCCGAGCAGATTCGAACTGCCGTTACCGCCTTGAGAGGGCGGCGTCCTAGGCCACTAGACGACGGGGCCTCACTTGCCCTCCGGGTCCCGTCCCCCGGTTGGGGTCAGGGCCCTTCGGTGGCTCGGGGGGGAGGACTCGAACCCCCAATAACGGGACCAGAACCCGTTGTGTTGCCGATTACACCACCCCCGAATGGGAGACCCGATCTTAGCTTGTGGTCGGTTCGGCGGCCGAGCCCAGTCGCCGGCGCGCCGCCTCGAGCCGGGCCAGCGACCGCTCGCGGCCGAGGAGGGCGATCGAGTCGAACAACGGGAGACCGGCGCGGTGCCCCTCGATGGCGGTGTACAGGAGCGGCATCGCCTTGCTCACCTTGATGCCGAGCGCGTCGATCGGCGCGCGGACGTCGGTCCGCTCCGCCGTCCACTCGGACGGGGCGAGGTGCGCGATGACGGCGTCGAGCACCTCGGGGGCCCGCTCCGTCTTCGCGACGGCGTTGTCCCAGTCCTGGGGATCCATCGTGAACTCGTCGTCGGTCTCGAACAGGAACGCGGCCTGGTCGACGAGGCCGGTGATCGTCACGGCGCGCTCCTGACCGATCCGCGCGACCTCGTGCGCCGTGGTCGCGTCGACGCGGTCACCCCACCGGGCGGTCGCCTCCGTGAGGACGTCCACCGTGAGCTCGTCGAGCGGCATGGCCCGGATGTACTCGCCGTTCAGCCAGTCGAGCTTCTTGTAATCGAAGAACGCGGCCGAATGGGTCACCCGGTCGAGGTCGAACTCGGCGACCATCTCGTCGCGCGTGAGGACCTCGCGCCCGTCCGCGGGCGCCCAGCCGAGCAGCGCGAGGTAGTTGACCAGTGCGTCGGGGAGGTAGCCGCGGTCACGGAAGTCCTCGACCGCGACGGAACCGTGACGCTTGCCGAGCTTGCCCCGGTCCGCGCCGACGAGGAGCGGGAGGTGGGCGTAGCGGACGTCCATGCTCTCGCCGAGCGCGTCCCGCAGCGCCAGGACACGGTGGGTGGTGTCGAGCAGGTCTTCGCCGCGGATGATGTGGGTGATCCCCATCTCGGCGTCGTCGACCGCGTTCGCGAGGAAGAAGACCGGGCTGTCGTCCGACCGGACGATGACGAAGTCCGAGACCGTGGACCACTCCACGCTCACCTCACCGCGCACCAGGTCGTCGAAGCGGCTGATCCCCGTGTCCGGAGTCCGGAACCGGATCGACCGGGGCCTGCCCTCCGCGGCACGGGCGGCCCGGTCGGCGGCGGTCAGGTCGCGACAGCGCCCGTCGTAGCCCGGGGGCCGTCCCGCCTTCATCGCCGCGTCACTGCGCGCCTTGACCTCCTCCGGGGTGCAGTAGCACTCGTACGCGCGTCCCTCGATCAGCAGCCGTCCCGCTGCGGCCGCGTACTGGTCCAGGCGGTCGCTCTGCAGGAAGGGGCCCTCGTCCCAGTCCAGGCCGAGCCAACGCATCGTCTCCTGGATCCCGACGATCCACTCGCCGCGCGAGCGCGCCGCGTCCGTGTCCTCGATCCGCAGGACGAACGTCCCACCGTGGTGGCGGGCGTAGAGCCAGTTGTAGAGCGCGGTGCGCACGCCCCCGACGTGGAGCGAGCCGGTGGGCGCGGGCGCGAACCGGACGCGTACGGGCTTCGCGCCGGTCACGCCGGATCGGCGGTGGCGTCCGGCGCGGCCTCACCCTCGGGCGGCTGGTCCTGGCCGCTCCACTCCCCCTCCACGTCGACGTCGTCGAGCTCGCCGAGATCCACGTCGACCCCCTCGTCCGCGGCCGCGGCCTCCTCGGCCGCGCGAGCCATCGCCTCCCGCACGATCGCGAGGTTCTCGGGCAGCTCCGAGATCGGGAGCCGGAGCAGGCCGGCGCCGACCGTGTCCACCACCGCGCGCCGCACGACGTAGTCGTGCGCGGCCTCCCGCACGACGTCCGGCCGCCAGGCCCGGACGTCCTCGGGGGCGTCGCCCTGGTAGCCGAGCAGCTCCATCGCGAAGTCGACGTCGTTGACCGTGGGCGCCCGCCCGAAGGTCGCGGACCGCTTCATCGCCAGCGCGGCGATGATCGCGAGCGCGTCCTCGGCCGACTCACCGGGCTCGAGCCGCAGGCGGTCCCGGGCCCGGTTGGCCAGCGTCATCGCGTAGCCGACGTTCGGACCGGGGTTCCCCAGCAGCGCGCCCTTGGGCTGGATCGCACCGAGGTCGCCGGGCCGGTCCGCGCGCCACGACCCGGAAGGGGGCATGTGGCTGCCGGGCGCGAGGTTCGGCTCCTGGCGGGGCTCCTCGTCGAGGACGGCGGGGACGAACGGATCGGTGGGCACCGGTGGTTGCTACTCCCGGGTCGAGGCTCGGAGCAAGCCGTAGATGAGCGAGTCGAACAGCGCCTGCCAGCTCGCCTCGATGATGTTCTCGCTGACGCCGATCGTGGTCCAGGTCTCTTCGCCGTCGGTCGTGTCGAGGAGCACCCGCGTGACCGCGCCGGTCCCGTGCTGGGTGTCGAGCACGCGCACCTTGTAGTCGGTGAGGTGGATGCGGTCGAGCGCGGGATAGCGGGCGCCCAGCGCGTCGCGCAGGGCGCGGTCGAGCGCGTTGACCGGTCCGTTGCCCTCGGCGGTCGCGATCGACCGGTCCTCACCCACGTACAGCTTGATCGTCGCCTCGGTGGTGACACCGCCGGCGGTGTCCTCGGCCTGCAGGTCGTCGGTGATGACCCGGAAGCTCTCGACCTGGAACCAGTCCTGGCGCCATCCGGACGCCCGCCGCATCAGCAGCTCGAGCGACGCGTCCGCGACCTCGAAGTGGTAACCCTCGTGCTCGAGGTGCTTCAGGGTGTCGACGACCTCGTTGATCGTCGGCCCGTCGAGCTCGATGCCGAGCTCCTGGGCCTTCAGCACCACGGTCGACCGGCCGGCCAGCTCCGACATCACGAAGCGGGTCCCGTTCCCGACCGAGTCCGGCACGATGTGCTCGTAGGCGTCGGGGCGCTTCACGATCGCGCTCACGTGGAGTCCCGCCTTGTGGGCGAACGCCGAGGTGCCGACGTACGGCGCCTGCGGGTTCAACGCCATGTTGACGAGCTCGGCGACGTGGTGCGCGACCGGGGTCAGGCGCTCGAGGCGGTCGGGCGGGAGCGTCTCGACGCCCATCTTCACCGTGAGGTTCGGGATGATCGTCGTGAGGTTGCAGTTGCCGGTCCGCTCGCCGTAGCCGTTGATCGTGCCCTGCACCTGGGTCGCACCGCCTCGGACCCCGGCCAGCGCGTTGGCCACGCCGCAGCCGGTGTCGTCGTGGAGGTGGACCCCGATCGCGACGTCGGCGCCGAAGTAGTCGACGACCTCGGCGACGATGTGCTCGACCTCGTGCGGAAGCGCGCCACCGTTGGTGTCGCAGAGGACCAGGCGGTCCGCACCTGACTGCGCCGCGCCCTCGAGCACGCGGAGGCTGAACTCGGGGTTCCGCTTGTAGCCGTCGAAGAAGTGCTCGGCGTCGAAGAGGACCTCGAGCCCGCGGGCCTTCAGGTAGTCGATGGAGTCGGTCACCATCGCGACACCCTCGTCGAGCGTGGTGCCGAGGGCGTCGACCACGTGGTAGTCCCAGGTCTTGCCGACGATGCAGACGGTCGCGGTGCCGGCCTCGACGAGGTGGCGGAGCGTGTCGTCGGTGTCGACCTTGCCCTTCACCCGCCGGGTCATCCCGAACGCGACCAAGCGGCTCGTCGCGAGGACGAGGTCCTTCGGCGCCCGCCGGAACAGCTCGTCGTCCTTCGGGTTCGAGCCGGGCCAGCCGGCCTCGATGTAATCGACGCCGAGCCAGTCGAGCTGCTCGGCGATGCGGAGCTTGTCGTCGACGGTGAGCGAGATGCCTTCGAGCTGCGCCCCGTCCCGCAACGTCGTGTCGTAGACCTCCACTCTTGGCGGGAGCGACCCGGATGGCGTCGCGTCGAGCCGAGACAACGGCACCGAGCCGGAGCGACGGGACCCGGGTTGCGGTCGCTCCCCGCTAGTCGTCGACATGCTCGCACCAGTTCTTGTAGCGGTCGGTCCGGCCGCGCACGGCCTTCGCGTACTCCGTCGCGATCGCCTGGGTCTTGGGGCCGGGGCACGGGATCGCCCGGTCGTCGACGGAGTTGACCGCGCTCACCTCGGCCGCGGTGCCGCACACGAACATCTCGTCGCAGATGTAGAGGTCGCTCCGCGCGAGGTAGTCGATGCGCACGTCGTAGCCGAGGTCGCGGGCGATGGTCATCACCGAGTCCTGGGTGATCCCCGCGAGCGCGCCTGCGGCCACGGGAGGGGTGACGAGCACGCCGCCCCGCGAGGCGAAGATGTTCTCGCCCGTGCACTCGCTCACGAAGCCCTGCGGGTTGAGCATGACGGCCTCGTCGTAGCCCGCCTTCAGTGCCTCGACCTTCGCCAGCGACGAGTTGACGTAGTTGCCCGTGGTCTTCGCGGCCGGTGGCATCGTGTTGTGGTCGTGCCGGGTCCACGAGCTCACCTTCATGCGGACGCCCTTGGTGACCGCGTCGGCACCGAGGTAGGCGCCCCACGGCCAGCACGCGATCGCGACGGTCACCGCGCACGGCAGCGTGTTGAGGCCCATCTCGCCGTAGCCGAAGAACGCGATCGGCCGCAGGTAGCAGGACGGCAGGCCGCTCGCGCGCACCGTGTCCTTGCAGGCCTGCACGATCTCGTCGACGGTGAACGGGATGTCCATCATCATGATCTGGGCCGAGTCGAACAGCCGCTCGATGTGCTCGGTGAGCCTGAAGACCGCGGGACCCGTGCTCGTCTCGTAGGCGCGGATGCCCTCGAAGACGCCCATCCCGTAGTGCAGCGAGTGCGTCAGGACGTGGATCTGCGCCTCGTCCCACGGCACGAGCTCGCCGTTCATCCAGATCTTCTCGGTCTTCTCGATGGGCATGCCTAGACCCTTTCCGCGATCTCTGTGCCGATCTCCGATGTGGACCCCGATGCATCGTCGGAGCCTTCGACCGCCTTCTTGACCCGGGCTGCCGCCTCGGTCTCGCCGAGGAACTCGAGCAGCATCCCGGCGCTGATGATCGCGGCCCTCGGGTCCGCGATCCCCTGCCCGGCGATGTCCGGGGCCGAGCCGTGGACCGGCTCGAACAGGGACGGGCCGGTGCGGGCCGGGTTCAGGTTCGCCGACGCGGCGCGTCCGATGCCCCCGGCGATCGCCCCGCCGAGGTCGGTGAGGATGTCGCCGAACAGGTTGTCGGTCACGATCACGTCGTAGCGCCCCGGACGCTGCACGAAGTGGATGCAGGCCGCATCGATGTGGTCGTAGCCGGTCGTGACGTCCGGGTACTCGGCCGCGACCTCGTCGAAGGTGCGCTGCCAGAGGTCGCCGGCGAAGGTGAGGACGTTCGTCTTGTGCACGAGCGCCAGGTGTCGGCGAGGCCGGGACTGCGCGAGGTCGAACGCGTAGCGGACGCAGCGCTCGACGCCGAAGCGGGTGTTCACCGATCCCTGGGTGGCCACCTCGAGCGCCGTGCCCTGCCGGAGGAAGCCGCCCTCGCCGGCGTAGGTGCCCTCGGTGTTCTCTCGGATCACCACCATCTCGACGCCGTCGTTCAGCGCGCTCGCCGGCGCCGAGAACGGCCGCAGGTTCACGAACAGGTCGAGCGCGAAGCGCAGCTTGAGGAGCAGGCCGCGCTCGAGGACCCCGGGCGGCACGTCCGGGGTGCCGACCGCACCGAGCAGGATCGCGTCGTACCCGCGCAGCTCCTCGAGCGTCGCGTCGGGCAGGACCTCGCCGGTCTCGAGGTAGCGCACGCCGCCGAGGTCGTAGTGGACCGCGTCGTAGTGCACGCCGGTCGCGTTGATCACCTTGAGCGCCTCGGCCACGACCTCGGGACCGATGCCGTCGCCCGCGATGATCCCGATCTGGTGGCTCACGTGGATCTGCTCCTGGTGCGAAAAGGGGTCCGGCAACGAAAAACCGCCCACCGAGGTGGACGGTCGAGTGCGAACGCCGGCGGGGCGTCCGCTTACGAAATGACGACGATGGTGTGAAGGCGCATGGACCGGCAAGGATTGCACCCGACCCTCCCGGTGTCAACCAGGTTGGCGCGCGAGGCTGCAGCGATGCGCCGGCCGACGACGGGCGAGCGGGGCGGCATCGTCGCCGTCCTCGGGCTCGCGGTGGTGCTCGTGATGGCGGGCGGAGCCGCGTTCTGGTGGTTCTTCGTCCGCTCCGACGCCGCGCCGCCGCCGCGGATCGAGGAGACGAACCTCGCCGCGGGCGGGAGCCTGGACGGCACGTGGACGGTGAGGCCCGGTGGCGAGTCGTACGTGCAGTACCGCGTCAAGGAGCAGCTCGTCGGCGCGGTGCTCCAGACCGACGCGACCGGGCGGAGCAGCTCGGTGGACGCGACGATGACGATCCGCGGGTCGACGATCTCCGGAGTCTCCGCGACCGCGGACCTCGTCACCCTGACGTCCGACAAGGACCGGCGCGACCGCTACATCCGCGACAACGGGCTGCAGTCGCACCGGTTCCCGACGGCGACGTTCGTCGCGACCCAACCGATCACGCTGGCCGAAGCCCCGCAAAAGGGTGAGAAGGTCACGACCCGTGCGCGCGGCACGCTCACGCTGCACGGCATCACCCACGCCGTGACGTGGCCGCTGGTCGGCCGCTGGGACGGCACCACCGTGCAGGTCGTGGGCACGCTGCCGATCCGATTCGTCGACTACGGGATCACGCCACCCAACATCGGCGGGTTCGTCGCGGTCGGCGGGACCGGGCGGATCGAGCTCGCGCTGTTCTTCGCCAAAGGTTGAGGCGGGCACCCCGGCTACCCTCCAGCGGATGGAGCAGTCTCATCTGTCGCGTCCCGCGCACGATCGCCTCCAGGAGGAGCTGAAGCACCGTTCCGGTTCGCTGCGGCTCGAGATCTCGGAGCGCATCGAGCGCGCGCGGGAGCTCGGCGACCTCAAGGAGAACGCCGACTACGACGCGGCGAAGAACGAGCAGGGCCTGAACGAGGCCCGCGTGCGCCAGCTCGAGGCGATGCTGCGCGACGTGGTGATCGTCGAGTCCTCCGACGCCGACCAGGTCGGGCCCGGGACGATCGCGACCTTGCTGTTCACCGGCGACGACGAGCCCCAGGAGTACCTCATCGGCTCGATCGAGGAGCGCAGCGACGCGTTCGAGGTGCTCTCGACGTCGTCGCCGCTCGGCCAGCAGCTCGTCGGCAAGAAGGTCGGCGAGACCGCGAGCTACCAGACCCCGAAGGACAAGACCATCGAGGTCACCGTCAAGGCCATCCGCCCCGTCGACTGAAGCGCCCTCCCGAGGATCTCCGGCGCTCGACCGCCGGACCGCCGTGGCCGGGCGAGCGCCGGCGGTCTCAGGGGGCGCCCCAGCCGCCGCCGCCCGGGGTGAGGATGCGGAGAACGTCACCCGCGTCCAGGTGGACGGTCACCTTGTCCGCGAGTCGTTCGGCGCGCGCCTCGTCGCCGCCGGGCAGCAGCCAGTTCTCGCCCACCGCGCCCGGGCTCCCGCCGCCGAGGCCCCAGGGCGCGCTCACCCGCCGCTCGGTGATGAGCGAGACGGTGACCGGCTCGAGCGCCTCGAGCTCGCGCTCGATCCCGTCACCTCCCGCGAACTCCCCCGTGCCCCCGCTCCCCCGCCGGAGGCCGTATCGGAGGACGCGCATCGGGTACGCGCGCTCGAACGCCTCGACCGGCGTGTCGCGCGTGTTCGTCATGTTCGTGTGCACGCCGCTCATGCCGGCCCGCCCGGGACGGCCGCCCTGGCCGCCGCCCACCGTCTCGTAGAACACCCACCCGTCGCCGCCCACGAGCACGTTGTTCATCGTCCCCTGGCTCGCGGCACCCACGTGGGCCGGCACGATCCCGGCGAGCGCGCGGAGGCAGACGTCGGCCACCCGCTGGCTCACCTCGACGTTGCCGGCACCCACCGCGGCAGGGAACCGCGCGGCCACGATCGAGCCTGCGGGCGCGACCACGTGCACGGGTCGCAGGCCGCCACCGTTGGCCGGGATCGTCGGGTCGGTTGCGGCCCGCAAGGCGAACGCCACCGCGCTGACGGTCACCGCCTCGACCGCGTTGACCGTCCCGGGGCGCTGGGCATCGGTTCCGGTGAAGTCGAACGTCACCTCGTCGCCTTCGATGACGATCTCGAGCGCGACCCGGGCCGGGTGCTGCTGCTCGGGCCGCGGGCCGGTGGAGTCCAGGACGTCCTCGGCCCGCCACCGACCGTCGGGCAGGTCCCGGAGGGCCGCGCGCATCCGCCGCTCGCCGTAGTCGACGATCTCGGCGAAGGGCTCGCCGGCCCGCGCCGCGAGCCGGGCAACGCCAAGCCGGTTCGCGCCGATCTGCGCGTCGAGGTCGCCCCGGCGCTCGGCCGGCGTGCGGGACGACGCGACGAGGACGTCGGCCACCGCATCCGACAGCACGACGGGCGGGATCCGCAACCCCTCCTGCGCGATGTGGACGGCGTCCGGGGGCATGGATCCGGGCGCCATCCCACCCAGGTCGGCGTGGTGCGCGCGGTTCGCGACCCAACCCGCGACCGCGCCGTCGACGAAGCACGGTGCGACCAGCGTGACGTCGTTGAGGTGCGTCCCGCCGGCGTAGGGATCGTTGAGCACGATCTGGTCGTCGGGGCCGACCGCGTCTCCGCACGCGTCGATCGCCGCGCGCACGGCCGCGGGCATCGACCCCAGGTGGACGGGGATGTGCTCGGCCTGCACGAGCAGCTCCCCTCCCGCGGTGAAGAGCGCGGCCGAACAGTCGGCGCGCTCCTTGATGTTCGGGCTGAACGCGGCGCGCTGCAGGACCGCGCCCATCTCCTGCGCGATGCCCGTCAGCCGCGAGATCAGCACCTGCAGCGACGCCGAATCCATCACGTGCCCGCTCCGCGCGTGTGCCGCCGGGCGGTGAGGACCCAGGTGCCGTCGGCGGCGGGGTCGGCGGTCCAGCCCGCGGGCACCCACACCGTGCAGTCCTGCTCGACCGCGACCGCCGGGCCGACGACGCGCTCCCGTCGCGGGACCGGGAGCTCGGACGGGTCGAGGGGCGCAACGCCGCGCGCGCGGGCCCGCAGCGCGACGACCTCGATCGGGATCCCCGCTCGGGCGTACCCGTTCACCCGCGCGTGCTCTGCCGGGAACTCGTCCACGGACGCGACGGTCAGCTCATGGCTCTGGCCCGCGTACCGGCAGTCGAGGAAGGTCTCGACATCGACCGGCTCACCCGCGAGCCCGGCGAGTGCGGCGACCTCCCGGCCGAGCTCGGCACGCCCGAGGTCCAACCCCGCGTGATCGCCGGGGTCGGCCCACGACCGCACGAGCTCGCGCTGGGGTGGCGCCGACACGAGCCCCACCGCCGAGAGCACCCCCGCGCGCGGTGGCACCAGGACAGCCCGCATCCCGAGGGCCGCCGCGACCGCGCACGCGTGCAGCGGCCCCGCGCCGCCGAAGGCGACCAGCGCGAGGTCGCGTGCATCGACCCCGCGCTCGACGGTCACGACCCGGACCGCGCGCTCCATGTTCGCGTCGACGACCTGCACGATCCCGTCGGCGGTCAGACCGGCGCGCTCGATGGCCTCCTTGGCCGCGTCGACGTCGAGGCGGCCGACACCGGGGAGCTCGGTGCCGCGCGGGATGCGGCCGAGGACCAGGTCCGCGTCGGTCACGGTGGGTTCGGTGCCGCCGCGGCCGTAGCAGACGGGTCCGGGCGCGGCACCCGCGCTCTGCGGCCCGACGACCAGCGCGCCCCCGGGATCGAGGCGGGCGATCGAGCCGCCGCCCGCGCCGATCGTGAGGATGTCGAGCGACGGGTACCGGATCGGGAGGCCCGCGACCTCGCGCACCGGCGCCGGCTCGGGCACGGCACCACGGATGAGGCACACGTCGGTGCTGGTCCCCCCCATGTCGAACGACACCGCATCCGCGTAGCCGGACGCGCGCGCCACCGCCGCCGCGGCGCGCACGCCGCCCGCCGGCCCGCTCAGCAGGAGCGCGACCGGGAGCTCCGCCGCGACGGGGGCCGGCATGAGGCCACCGGCGGAGCTCATGACCAGGACCTGCGCCGCGAGCGGTTCCAACCCGAGCAGGTACGACCGGCACCGCGCGCGCAACGACGCATTGGCGACGGTCGTGACGATGCGTTCGTATTCGCGGAACTCCGGGGACACATCGTGCGAGCACACGACGTCGAACCCGCGCGCCGCGAGCGCCCGGGCCACCGCCCGCTCGGGCTCGGGGTTCAGGTCCGCGTGCAGGAGGCACACCGCAACCGCGTCGACATCGCCGGGCATCTCGGGCAGCCGCGCCGGATCGAACCGGTCGAGCTCGGCGCCGTGCGCGTCGAGGCGGCCGTCCACCTCGAACCGGAGCTCGCGGGGCACGAGCGGTGCGGGCCGGTCGGCGAACAGGTCGTACAGGGACGGCCGGGCCTGGCGCGCGATCTCGATCACGTCCGCGAACCCGCTCGTTGTCACGAGCGCGACGCGTCCGAGCGATCGTTCGAGGAGCGCGTTCGTCGCGACCGTCGACCCGTGCGCGAGCAGCTCGGGCCGGCCCGGGTCCACTGCCGCCACACCGGCCCGCACCGCGTCACCCGGGTCGGCGGGCGTGGACGGCGTCTTCACGATCCGGCCGTCGTCGGCGACGACGTCGGTGAACGTGCCCCCGGTGTCCACGCCGATCCGCATCGGCCCAGCGTGCCAGATGCCTCTTCGCTCCCCGCGACGTCGCGACGCGGACCCAGGTTCGCTCAGACGCGGACGAGGCGGCCGAACCGCCGCCGCCTCAGCCGGACGCCCTCGACGATCACCGCGCGCACGGCGGCCTTCATCTCGTCGTTGAGCTTGCGGCCGTTCGCATCCGTGAGCTCGAACCGGTCGACCGCCAGCTCCCCGACGGTCTCGACCCGCGCCGAGTGCACGCTGCCGCCCGCGGCCGCGATCCCCACGGTGATCGAATGCAGCACGCCGCGCCGGTCGGGGCTGCGCACCTCGCAGAGCGTGTACCAAGGGGATCCCGCGTCGTCGAACGTGACATCGGCGTCCGGGTTCGCCTCGGCGTCGAGCGGCTCACTGAACGACGCTTCGATGGCTTCCTGCAAGCGGGCCGGGTCGGGTGGGGCGAACGGCTGGAGCTGCTCGGGCCCGATCGAGCCCGGGTCGACCTCCGCGCGCCGCACCCTGAAGCTCTCGATCGCGCCGCCGTCGGCCCAGGTGGCGATGACCGCCCCGAAGACGTCGAGCCCGTAGTCGAGCAGCACGCCGGAGACGTGCGCGAGGAGCGCAGGCCGGTCGCGGCTCGCCACGTCGATCTCCCACTCGTCGTCCTCGAAGGCGTAGAGCGCGACGCGCGCCTCGTGCCGACCGGGGAGACGGTCGAGCAGCTGCACCTGGCGGGCGACCGCGAAGGCAGGCTGTGAGAGCAGGTACGCGCGTGGTGCGTGCTCGATGCGCTCGCGCTGCGACGGGTGCGCGACGAGCCGCGTCGCCTCCGCCCGACGCTGCTCCACCAGGTTGCGGACCTCGAGCCCGGTGACGCCGGGCTGCTCGAGCAGGCGCACGATCAGATCGAGCAGCTCGTACAGCCGGCGCCGGTCGATGGCTTCGAGCGACCCGAGCGCCAGGCTCATGAGGAACAGGGCGCGGGCCCGCTCCGGCGTCTCGACGTGGGTCGCGACCTTGAGCACCGACTCCTCGTCGAGCCCGTCGAACCGTCCCACCGTCGCCCGGAGCAACCCCGGGTTCCCGACCAGCATCGCGATCTCCTGCTCGGCCGCGGCCCCGAGGTCGAGGCGGTGCACGAGTCGGCGGGCGAGCGCCACCGGCTCGGAGTCCTCCCCCGCGGTGTCGAGGATGAGTGCCGCGAGCAGCAGCCACTCGGGGTGCTCGAGCTCCCGTTGGACCAGCCCCGCGCGCGCGTCGTCGCGGGCGACGTCCCGGAGCCTCTCGACCAGCTCGAAGCGCAGGACCTGGCTGGAGTCGAGGAGATGCGGATCGGCTCGCCGCCGGCGCACCTCGCCCGCGAGCTCCGGGAGCGCGCGTTCGAGCACCCCGCTCGCCTCCAGGAACCGCCAGGCGCGGTCGTTGCCGTGCAGGAGGACCTCGAAGAGCTGGTCGGTCGCGGCTCGGTCCCACTGCGTGGGCTCGTTGGGCAGCGCGCCCAGCCAGTCGAGAAGCCGCGTGCCCGGCGCCGCACCGTGCGCGATCGCGAGCGCGGCCTCGAGCCCGATCGCCAGCCCGACCCGCGCCGGCGGGTCACCGACGAGGTCGACCTCGCCGTCGACCCGGAGCCAACCGCCGCTCGGCATCGGCTCGGCACCGAGGGACGGTCTTCGGCCCCGGGCGATCTGCTGGAGGCGCCAGCGCAGGAGCGGTGGCGCGATGAGTGTCGTCACCAGCACCACCAGCAGCAGCGAGGCGTAGAGGTTCTCGCCGAGCACGTGCTCCCGGAGCCCGATCGTGGCGAAGATCAATCCGACCTCGCCGCGCGGGAGCATGCCCAGGCCGATGAGCGGCTTGTCGCCGGGTGCGCCGAGCGCGCCGGCTGCGGCGAGCAGCTTCCCGACCACCGCGACGACGGTCAGAGCCGCCGCGACCTCGAGCACCTCGGCCCGGGCGAAGGCGCTGATGTCGACGTTGATGCCGATCGCGAGGAAGAAGACCGGGATGAAGAGGTGGCCGACCGGCGTCAGGTCGCGCTCGATGCGCTCGCGCAGCTCGCTGCGGCTGAGCGACAAGCCCGCGACGAACGCGCCGATGATCGGCGCCAGCTTGGCCGCGTCGGCGAGCTCGGCGAAGAACAGCGTGAACGCCAGCGCGAGGGCGACGAGCGTCCCGGCCGAGCGCGACCGCTGCTGGACCCAACGGAAGAGCGGGGGCCCGAAGCGGCCACCGAGCAGCGCAGTGACGACGAGGAACGCCACCGCGACACCCACGATCCCGAGGACCGTGCCGATCGAGACCGAGCCTTCCGTGACGATCCGCACGACGACGGTGAGGATCACGAGCCCGAGGACGTCGTCGGCGACGGCCGCACCGAGCACCGTCCGCGCCTCGACCGAGGTCAGCGCGCGCAGGTCACTGAACACCCGGGCCGTGATGCCGACGCTCGTCGCCGCGAGCGCGGCGCCGAGGAACAGCGCAGTGTTGCCGTCGTAGTCGAAGGCGAGCCCGACCCCGAAGCCCATCGCCATCGGGAGCACGACACCGATCACGGCCACGCTCATCGAAGCCCGGCCGACGGCCGCGAGATCGCGCACGTCCATCTCGAGGCCCACCTGCAGCAGCAGGAGGATCACGCCGAGCTCGGCGAGCACCTCGAGGACCTCCGTGGGACCGACGAGGCCGAGCACCGACGGCCCGATGACGACGCCGGCGACGATCTCGCCGACGACCGCCGGCACGTGGATCCGCTCTGCGATCTCGGCGGCGAGCTTCGCCGCGACCAGCAGGATCAGGAGATCCCGCAGGATCTCGACGACAGTCACGGGATCAGATCGTCGCGACCTGCAGGAGGTAGCCGCGCGACCGGACGGTGCGGACCTCCAGACCCAGCGGCGCGATCCGACGGCGGAGCCGCAGGATGTGCACGTCGAGCGCGTTGCGGGTCGGCGCGCCCGACGGCCAGGCCTTGCGGGCCATCAGCTCACGGCCGACCACGGCACCGAACCGCTCGACCAGCGCTCCCGCGAGCTCTCGCTCGACCGGGGAGAGCGACACCCAGCGGTCGCGGAAGCGCAGGAGGCCGTCGTCGTCGATCTCGGGCGTGGCCAACCCGTTCGACGCCCGCGCCTCGAGCGTCGCGACGCGGGCCCGGACGTCCCGGTCCTCGGCGGGGAGCCGGATCCAGTCCTCGAGCGGGTCCACCGAGTCAGGGGGCGAAGCCTCGGGCCCGACGAGCAGCAACCGGGGGGTCCCGGAGCCCCTCAGCTCCCCGAGGTGCAGGGTCTCCTCCGGCCATCGGACCAGTACGACGTCCATTGCCCGCAAGGTATCCGGCAAAGGTTTCGGGTTTGTTTCTCCGTGGTGAACCGACGCTGCCGCAGGTGTCGTCCCGCCGGGCGGCGCGCCCTCAGCCGGCCAGCCGCCCCGCGGCCCGAACCAGGGCGGGGCCGAACCGGGGCCCGGGGCGACGCCCGAGCCGGTCGATCGGCCCGCTGACCGACAACGCGGCAATGACCGCGCCGTCCGGCCCGAGCACGGGCGCGCTGACGCTCGCGACCCCCGCTTCGCGCTCCGCGACCGACGCGGCCCATCCCCGTTGGCGCACCGCGCGCAGCCCCGCCGCATCAGCGCCGTCCGGCCAGGTCGCCGGATCGGCCCAGGCCAGCAGCACCTTGCCGCCCGACCCCGCGTCGAGCGGCAGGCGCGCCCCGACCGGCACGGTGTCGCGCAGGCCCGAGGGGCGCTCCGCGGCGGCGACGCAGACCCGGTGCGCGCCCTCGCGCACGTACAGCTGCGCGCTCTCGCCCGACTCGTCGCGCACCGCGTTCAGCACCCCGGTGGACCGCTCGAGCACCGACGCCGAGAGCGGGGCGGCGACTCTCCCCCACGCGGCGAGGCGCAGTCCGAGACGGAAGCGGCCCCGCTCGTCCCGGCCCACGAGGCCGTGGGACTCGAGCGCGACCGCGAGGCGATGGGCGGTCGGGCGCGGGATCCCGGTGGCCTCGACCAGCTCGCCGAGGGTCGCCGGTCCCTGCGCGGCCAGGGCTTCGAGGATCGCGACCGACTTGTCGATGACGCCCACGCCGCTTACAGTGTCCATATACCAGAAACGGTATCTCAGATTCTGAGATGCTGTCGAGCGCGGCGAGGAGTGCGATGCAGACGCTGAGCGAGAAGCTGTGGGACCGGCACGTCGTCCACCGAGCGGTGGGTGAGCCCGATCTCCTCTACATCGACCTCCACCTCGTCCACGAGGTCACGTCGCCCCAGGCGTTCGACGGCCTCCGGATGAACGGGCGTGGGGTCCGCCGCCCGGAGCTCACGGTGGCGACGATGGACCACAACGTCCCGACGACCGGGCTCGAGCTCGGCATCACCGACCCGGTCTCCCGCAGGCAGATCGAGGTGCTCGCGCAGAACTGCGCCGAGTTCGGCATCCGGCTCTACGGCATGGGCGATCCCGGGCAGGGCATCGTCCACGTGATCGGCCCCGAGCAGGGCCTGACCCAGCCCGGCATGACGATCGTGTGCGGCGACAGCCACACCTCGACCCACGGTGCGTTCGGCGCGCTCGCGTTCGGCATCGGCACGAGCGAGGTCGAGCACGTGCTCGCGACGCAGACCATTCCCCAGCAGCGGCCCGGGACCATGGCCGTGACCGTCGACGGCGAGCTGCCGGCGGGCGTCACCGCGAAGGACGTGGTCCTCGCGATCATCGCCACGATCGGCACCGGCGGCGGCATCGGCTCGGTGATCGAGTACCGCGGCTCGGCGATCTCGACCCTTTCGATGGAGGGCCGCATGACCGTCTGCAACATGTCGATCGAGGCCGGCGCGCGGGCCGGCCTGATCGCGCCCGATGACACGACGTTCACGTACCTCGAGGGACGCCCGTTCGCGCCCAAGGGCAAGGCGTGGGAGCAGGCGCTCGACGCTTGGCGCGCGCTGCCGACCGACCCCGGCGCGAAGTTCGACCGGGAAGTCACGCTCGACGCGGCGACGCTCGCGCCCGGCGTCTCGTGGGGCACGAACCCCGCGCAGACCACCACCATCGACTCGGTGGTCCCCGATCCCGCGTCGTTCACCGGTGAGGGTCAGGCCGAGTCCGCCACGCGCGCGCTGCAGTACATGGGCCTGAAGGCCGGAACGCCGATCCGCGACATCGCAGTCGACACCGTGTTCATCGGCTCGTGCACCAATTCGCGGGTCGAGGATCTCCGGGACGCGGCGGCGGTGGTGCGCGGGCGCCGGGTGAAGGACGGGATGCGGGCGATGGTGGTCCCGGGCTCGTTCTCGGTGAAGCAGGCGGCTGAGGCCGAAGGGCTCGACGAGGTCTTCACCGCGGCCGGCTTCGAGTGGCGGGAGCCGGGCTGCTCGATGTGCCTCGCGATGAACCCGGACAAGCTCGCCCCCGGCGAGCGCGCCGCGAGCACCAGCAACCGCAACTTCGAAGGCCGCCAGGGCAAGGGCGGGCGCACCCACCTCGTGTCCCCCGCGGTGGCCGCCGCGACCGCGATCGCCGGTCACCTCGCTGCCCCCACCGACCTTGACGGAGGCAAAGCGTGAGCCGAGGGCACAGCAACCCGACCAGCAGCCCCGCGCGCCCGAGGCGGGGGCCGAGCGCCCCGGCGACGAAGTCGCCGAGAGCGGGAGAGTAGGAGCTCATGGAAGCAGTGCGAGAGATCATCTCCCGGGCGGTGCCGCTCGACCGGTCCGACGTGGACACCGACCAGATCATCCCGTCGGACTGGTTGAAGCGGGTGGAGCGCACCGGGTTCGGCGAAGGGCTCTTCTCGGAGTGGCGCGAGGCCTCGGACTTCGTGCTGAACCAGGCGCGCTACGAGGGTGCGCGCATCCTCGTCACCGGGCCGAACTTCGGGACCGGGTCGTCGCGCGAGCACGCGCCCTGGGCGCTGCAGGACTACGGGTTCGCGGCGATCATCTCCTCGCGCTTCGCCGACATCTTCCGCAACAACTGCCTGAAGATCGGCCTCGTCCCGGTCACCCTCCCCCAGGACGTGGTGACCCGCATCATGCGCGCGATCGAGGACGATCACTCGCTCGAGATCGTGGTCGACGTGGTGGACCGGCGGGTCGCGGTGCCCGCGTTGGACCTCGACGAGCCGTTCGAGCTCGACGACCACACCCATCACCGCCTGCTGCACGGTCTCGACGACATCGGTCTCACCGAGCAGCGCACCGACGAGATCACCGCCTACGAGCGCGAGCGGCCCGCGTTCCTGCCGAGCGCGCCGGCGTCCTGAGGACCGCCCGCGCTACTTGGCGACGAGGGCGAGCGTGAGGATGACCGCGTTGTAGCCCGCGTGGGTGAACATGCCGGGCGGCAGACGCTTCGTGACGTACCGGATCGTGCCGAGCCCGAGCCCGACGATCGTGATGACCACGAACGTCCCGACGTTGCCCCACCCGTTGTTCGGGTCCAGGTGGGCGAGCGCGAACAGCAGGGCCTGGACGACGATGCCGACGGCCATCCCCCACCGGGCGGTGAGCGTGCCCTGCACCAGGCCGCGGAAGTAGAGCTCCTCGAAGAACGGCGCGCCGACGACCGCGATCAGGTACACGACCACGATCCCGAGGGCGCGCCCGGTGTCGAAGGGGTCGGTGAGCTCGGTCCGCCCGCCGGGCAGCAGCTGCTTGTCGATCGCCTGCAGCACCGCGGCCGCGATGGTGACCGCGATGATGCCGACGACCGCGAAGCCCGCGCCGAGCGCGGCGTCGACGACCCGCGGCGGCACCAGGCCCAGGTCGCGCAGCGAGCCGCTCCCCTTCACCCTGACCGCGACGACGCAGGAGCCCCCGAGCCCGACCCAGAGGCCGAGCGACGAGCCGAGCAGGAAGGCCGGGTCGTTGGTCTCGTAGCCCGCGACGAGCAGCGCGACGCCGATGACGGTCGATACCGCGAGCCCGACGAGGAAGCCGAGGGTCGCGATGCCGCCCGCCCGCAACCCTCCGGCCCCACTCGACGCACCGGACGCAGTGGGCGCCGCCGCGCCCGGAGCCGCCGGAGCGCCCCAGGTGGCCGCGCTCGCGCCGGTCGCGCTCCGGAGATCTTCGGGAAGGGAGGTGTACGCCGTCCACCCACTGCCGTCCCACCACCGCCAGGTGGCCTGGCGCCAGGGGTCCGCGTACCACCCCGCCGGGGCGGTCGCGACGGTCACGGGGTCATGCACCACCGTCCAATCGTCCCACCGGAGGTGGCGCCACGGGGAGCGGCTACGCGGGCTGCATCGACGCGCGCTGCTCGATCAGCAGGTGCTCGTCGATGACGAACGCGAGCTCGACCGCGAGCTCCTTGGTCTGGTCCCGATCGAACAGGTACGTCAGGAACTCGGGGTACGTCACGCTTGCCTCCAGGTGAGCCAGTCCCATTGCCTCATGCACTGGAGGTGTCGGCCGTCACCCGGCGGAACTTGAAGCGCTCGACCGGAGTCCGACGGAGCGTGGTCAGGCGGGGCGAATTCCGCCCATCAGTGCGAGCTCGCGCCACTTCCAGTGGCAGTCGACCTGCTCGAACCCGAGCTCGCGGAGCCACTCGAGCTGGGTCTCGACCGGGGCGAGCCGGTTGGACGGGTCGTCGTCGTCCGGGGCCACGCCGATGGCGTCCAGAAACGCCGCGTGGAGCTCAGGGGTCGGCGACGAGACGTGCTCGAGATTGAGGAACGCGCCCCCCGGCCGCAACCGGTTCCGGACCTCCCCGGAGAGACCCTGCTTGCGCTCGTCGGACAGGTGGTGGATCGCGAACGCCGAGACCGCGAGGTCGAAGGTGCCCCACCCGTCCGGAACGGCGGTGTCGAGGTCGTGCTCGACGATCCTGACCCGCGCGTCGTCTCCCGAGCGGAGCCGGGCCCGGCGGAGCATCTCGGCCGAGAAGTCGACCGCGACGACCTCGGCGTCCGGGTGGACGTCCAGCACCCGCGCGAAGACCTCGCCGTCACCGCACCCCAGGTCCAGGACCCGCGTGACCTGCGCCGGCAGCTGCTCGACCAGTGCCTCGTAACCCCGCGCCCGGCGCGGCTGCAGCTTGCGGTGGGCGAGATACGCCTCGGCGTGCTCCGCCTCGGTCCACAAGTTGACGTTCGCGCTCATGCTTCCCGCTCCTGGCCCTGCGGTCCGGGCCCCTCGAGCCACGCTCCACGTTCTGCGCGGGCGAACGGTTGGATGCCGATGGCTCCGCTCATGGCCCGACCACCGTGTCGCGCGGCGGCCGCTCGCGCATGCGGATGATGCGGTTCACCGCGGCGAGATACGCGCGCGCCGACGCCTCGACGACGTCGGTGGCGACGCCCCGGCCGGAGGCTTGGAGGCCGTCCACCTCGAGCTGCACGACGACGTCGCCCAACGCGTCGCCGCCGCCGGTCACCGACGAGACGTTGAAGTCGGTGAGCGTCCCCGATACGCGGGTCGCGTCCGCAATCGCGGCGATCGCCGCGTCGATCATGCCGTTGCCCTCACCGCTGCCGTCGACCTTGCCGTCGCCGTCGCTCAGCACGACCGTGGCCGTCGGCGTCGACTCCGTGCCTCCACGCACGTCGAGACTCACGACGCTGAACTTGTGCACGACGCCGGTGCCGAGCTCCTCGGCGACGATGGCTTCGAGATCGGCCTCGGTGATCTGCACCTTGCGGTCGGCCAGCTCCTTGAAGCGGACGAACGCCTGGTTCAGCGCATCGCCCTGCAGGTGCAGGCCCATCTTCTCGAGCGAGTCGGCGAACGCGTGGCGACCCGAGTGCTTGCCCAGGACGATCTGCGCGGCCTCCTGGCCGACCGTGCCCGCGTCCATGATCTCGTAGGTCGCCGGGTCCTCGAGCACCCCGTGCTGGTGGATGCCGGCCTCGTGCGCGAACGCGTTCCGCCCGACGACGGCCTTGTTGTACTGGACCGGGTAGCCGGTGAGGCGTGAGACCATCCGCGACGCACGGGCGAGCTCCTCCGTGCGCACGCCGGTCGTGATCCCGTCGAAGTAGTCGGCGCGCGTGCGGATCGCCATCACGATCTCCTCGAGCGCGGCGTTGCCGGCGCGCTCGCCGAGGCCGTTGATCGCGCACTCGACCTGGCGGGCGCCGCTGGCCACCCCGGCCAGCGAGTTCGCCACCGCCAGACCCAGGTCGTTGTGGCAGTGGGTCGACACGACGAACTCGCCCCGGACCCGCTCGATCACGTACGCGATCAGCCCGCCGAAGTCCTCGGGCAGGCCGAAGCCGACGGTGTCCGGGATGTTGATGGTGGTCGCGCCGTTGTCGACCGCGATCTGGCAGACGTCGCACATGAAGTCCGGGTCCGAGCGGAACCCGTCCTCGGGCGAGTACTCGACGTCGTCGGTGTACCCCTTGGCCCGGGCCACGCTGGCCGCGACCTCCTCCTTGACCTGGTCGTGGGTCATCCGGAGCTTCTTCTTCATGTGCAGCTCGGAGGTGGCCAGGAAGATGTGGATCCGGTTGCGCTCGGCGTGGCGCACGGCCTCCCACGCCCGGTCCACGTCCCGGAACGCAGTGCGCGAGAGCCCGGCGATGATCGGGCCGTGCACCTTCGCGGCGATCGCCTCGACGGCCTCGAAGTCGCCCTCGCTCGCGATCGGGAACCCGGCCTCGATCACGTCCACCCCGAGGCGCGCCAGCTGCTCGGCGATCTCGAGCTTCTCGCCCACGTCGAGCGAGATGCCCGGAGACTGCTCGCCGTCGCGCAGGGTCGTGTCGAAGATCAGCACCTGGTCCATCGGGGATCCTTCGGGGTGAGTGGGTGGTACGTCGGGTTGCTGGAGTTGGTCGGAATTCGGCAAACAAAAGACCTCTCGGCCCGAAGGCACGAGAGGTCTCGGCGAGCACCGGCAGGCGCTCGCCCCTAGGTGAGGAGCAGTCCGTCGAAGTGGATCACGAACGTCATAGGAGTTGGAAGTTTGTCACGCCGGGCGGAGCTCCGTCAACGATCTCCATCGGTGCGCGAGACTGCAGCGGTGCTGAAGCTGCTGCGCCGGGGTGTGCTCGCGGGGCTCCTCGCGGGTGGTGCGTACGCCGCGTGGCGCTTCCTCGCCGCCCGCGCCCCGGACACCGGCGGCGTGACGTTCCAGACGAGCCCGTTCCCCGGGCCGCCCCGCCCGGTGCCCGGGCCCAGCCCGGCCCCGACCCCCACGGCCGAGGTCGCGCCGGCGGCGCCGTCCCTCTCGCCCAACGGTGCGTCACCCTGGGTCGAGCCGGTCGACGGCAGCTGCCCGCTCACCCACCCGGTGAAGGCGAAGCTCTCGAGCGGGATCTTCCACGAGCCGGGCGGCGGGAACTACGACCGCATCCGGGCCGAGCGTTGCTACGTCGACTCCGAGGCCGCGATCGCAGACGGCCTCCGCGCGCCGAAGCGCTAGCTGCTTTCGGGGTGCCTGGGCGTCGCCATGGCGACCGCGAGACGCCCCGAAACGAGCCTGGTCAGTCGAGCTCGATGGCGCGGGCGTCGACCACACCGTCCTGGCCGCGCAGGGCATCGACGACGTCGCCGGCGACGGGCGTGGTCGTCGAGATCGCCATCAGCGCGGCCTGGCCCTCGGCGGTCTTGCCGACGTCCATGTCGTCGACGTTGACCCCGGCGTCGCCCAGGATCGTCCCGACCCTGCCGATCATCCCCGGCACGTCCGCGTTGCGCACGACCAGCATGTGGCTGGACGGCGGGACGTCGACGATGTGGTCGTCGATCCCGACGATGCGAGGCACCGCCTGCTTGCCGTACAACGTCCCGGCGACGTGGGTCGGCCGCCCCGCACACACACCACGGAGCTCCACCAGGTTCACGTAGTCGCGCACCGACGAGATCTTCGTCTCCCGCACGGTCAACCCGCGCGCTTCGGCGAGCTGCGGCGCGTTCACGAAGCTGACCGGCTCGTCGACCACCGGCGCGAGGACGCCCTTCAGCACGCCGAGCGTGAGCACCCGGCAGTCGTAGTCGGCGATCTGTCCCTCGTAGCCGATCTCCAACGTGTCGACGATGCCGCCCGCGAGCGCGGTGAAGAGCCGGCCGAGCCGCTCCACGAGAGGAAGGAAGGGCTGCACGGTCGCATTCGCCTCGGTCGCCGCGAGGTTGACCGCGAACGGCACGAACTCACCCCGCAGCGCCAGCACGACCTGCTCCGCGATCGTCTGGCCCGCCTTGTCCTGCGCTTCGACGGTCGATGCGCCGAGGTGCGGGGTCACGACCACCTTCGGCAGCCCGAACAGCGGCGACTCCGTGGTGGGCTCGGTCGCGAAGACGTCGATCGCGGCGCCCGCGAGATGACCCGCTTCGATCGCGGCGGCGAGCACCGTCTCGTCCACGATGCCACCGCGCGCGGTGTTGACGAGCCGGAGCCCCGGCTTCGACTTCGCGAGCAGGTCGGCGTCGATCAGCCCCATCGTCTCCTTGGTCTTCGGGAGATGGATGGTGAGGAAGTCCGACGTCGCGAACAGCTCGTCGAGCGTGGGCACGAGCTCCACCCCGAGCTGGCGGGCGCGGTCGGCGCTGACGTAAGGGTCGAACGCGACGAGCCGCATGCCGAACGCGTTGCACCGCTGGGCCACGAGCACGCCGACCCGCCCCAGGCCCACGATGCCGAGGGTCTTGCCGTACAGCTCCACCCCCGCCCACCGCGAGCGGTTCCACTCGCCGGCCTTGAGGTCCGCGTCGGCCTGCGGGATGTTGCGGGCCTGGGCGAGCATCAGTGCGATCGTCTGCTCCGCAGCCGACAGCACGTTCGACTGGGGCGCGTTCACGACCATCACGCCCTGCCTGGTCGCGGCAGCCACATCGACGTTGTCGAGCCCGATCCCGGCCCGGCCGACCACCACGAGGTCGGTGGCGGCGGCCAGGACGTCCGCGGTGACCTGGGTCGCGCTGCGGATCACGAGTGCCGCGGCGCCCGGGACCGCGCCGACGAGCTCGTCCGGCGACAGCCCGAGCTGCACGTCGACCTCGAGCCCTGCGGCGCGCATCGACGCCAGCCCGCTCTCGGCCAGCTCCTCGGACACCAGGACGCGCTTGGTCACGGCGTGAGGTTAACCAGCAGGCCAGGAGCGGAGGCCGGAGCGAGCACGGAGGCGGAGTGAAGGCCGGAGCGGGCACGGAGTGCGACGCCGGAACGACCCGGAGTCGCGCAGGCCGGAGCGACCGACAAGCCAGGAGCGGAGGCCGGAGCGAGCCGACGTGAAGACATCAGGTCAGGAACTCTGCGATGCGCTGCACGCCCTCGGCGAGGTCGTCGTCGCCCAGCGCGAACGACAGGCGGGCGTAGCCGGGCGCGCCGAACGCCTCGCCCGGCACGATCGCGACCTTGATCTCGTCGAGCATGACCTCGGCCAGCTCGGCGGACGTGGTGACCTTCCGGCCGCCGAGCTCGCGGTCGAGAACGCCGGCGAAGCTCGGGAAGCAGTAGAACGCGCCCTCGGGCTGCAGGCACTCGACGCCCGGGATCTTGGCCAGGACCGACTGCATGGCGACGCCGCGGCGCGCGAACGCCGACCGCATCTCCGCGACGGCCGAGAGGTCGCCTGCGACCGCGGCGAGTGCGGCGCGCTGCGCGACGTTGCCGACGTTCGACGTCGAGTGCGACTGCAGGTTCGTCGCCGCGCTGATGACGTCGCGCGGCCCGATCATCCAGCCGACCCGCCATCCCGTCATCGCGTACGTCTTGGCCACCCCGTTGACGACGATGCAGGTCTCGGCGATCTCGGGGACCAGCGCGGGCATCGAGGTGAAGGGGTGCTCACCGAAGGTGAGGTGCTCGTAGATCTCGTCGGTGACGACCCAGATGCCGTGCCGGAGCGCCCAGCGGCCGATCGCCTCGACTTCGTCGGGCGGGTACACCGCGCCGGTCGGGTTCGACGGCGACACGAACATCAGGACCTTCGTGTTGGCCGTCCGCGCCGCCTCGAGCTGGTCCACCGTGACCCGGAAGCCGGTGGCCCCGGTCGTCGGGAGCGGGACGGGCCGGCCGCCGGCGAGCGCGATCGCCTCCGGGTAGGTCGTCCAGTAGGGCGCCGGGAGCAGCACCTCGTCGCCGGGGTCGAGCAGGGTCTGGAAGGCGTTGTAGACCGCGTGCTTGCCGCCGTTGGTGACGAGCACCTGGCCCGCCTCGCAGCGGTAGGCCGAGTCGCGCGCGGTCTTCGCGGCAATTGCGGCGCGCAGCTCGGGGAGCCCGGGCGTCGGCGAGTACCGGTGGTTGGCCGGGTTCTGGCAGGCCGCGACCGCGGCGTCGACGATGTGCTGCGGCGTCGGGAAGTCGGGCTCGCCGGCGCCGAAGCCGATGACCGGCTCGCCCGCCGCCTGGAGCGCCTTGGCCCTGGCGTCGACGGCCAGCGTGGCGGACTCGGCGATGGCCGCGATGCGACGGGAGACTCGGGATTCGGTGGTCACGGCGCCATCGTGGCACGCCGCCCCCGCCGGATCCGGACCGATAACGGTGCCCCCTCCCGGCCACCCCCGGCGCGCACGCGACTCCCGGACCCACCCTGCGCTCCCCTACCCTGTCCGCCGCATGGCGTTGCTCGGCCGCTTGGGGCGGCGGCTCCTCCCGCTGGTGCTCGTGCTCGGCGCGTTCGCCTCAGTGGGCGTCGCGCGCCCCGAGCCCGCGGGCGCGGCGCCGGCGACGCAGCCGCCGCAGGGCTACGTCCTCGTGGATGCGGCATCCGGGTGCCAGCTCGCGGCCAAGAACGAGCATCAGTCCTTCCTCACCGCGAGCACCGCGAAGCTGCTCACCGCAGTCACCGCGCTCGAGCGCCTCCCGCTCGACTCCATGGTCCCCGTGAGCGCGCTCGCAGCGGGCCAGGAGGAGTCGAAGATCAACATGAAGGAGGGGCAGGTCTGGAAGCTCGATGACGCGCTCCACTCCCTGCTGATCGTCTCCGCGAACGACGCCGCGTTCGCCATCGCCGAGCGTGCGGGCGGCAGCATCCCGCAGTTCGCCAAGGACGCGGACGCCACGGCGAAGGAGCTCGGCGCGCAGAACACGACGTTCGGCGACCCGGCCGGCCTGGACGACCGCACGTCCTATTCGGGCGGCACGCACATGAGCCCGTACGACCTCGCAGTCGTCGCCCGCAACGCGCTGGCGATCCCGGAGATCGCGAACACGACGAAGCTCCTGACCTACGACTTCACCGACCCGACCGGCACGGTCCGCCACCTGACGAACCACAACAAGGGCTTCCTCACGACCTACCCCGGCGCGATCGGCATGAAGACCGGCTACACGAAGGCCGCCAACCGCACCCTGGTGACCGCCGCCACCCGGAACGGCCGCACGATGATCGCGGTGGTCATGGGCACCTGGGACGACACGGGCTGGGCGGGCTACCTGCTCGACCAGGGCTTCACGAGCGCACCCGCGCCGTGCGGCGCCAAGCTCCCACCGGTGCGTGCGGTCACCGCGGACACCCGCCGTCAGGTCTTCGAGGGACTCCCGCCGGCCCTCGGGACGCCCGCGCTCGACGGCGGGGCCGCGGCGACCGTCGCGGGCGCGACCACGTTGACCCCGCCGACGACGAAGCCGGCGAAGCGCGCCGCGGCTGCGTCCTCGAAGCAGCACGACGGCACGACGTCGTCCACGCGTACCCGCGCCCAGATCGTCGACGCCCAGGCCGCCGCCGCGACGCGCTCGACCGGAGGGAGCTCCGGCTTCACCCTCGGCACCATCTTCAACTTGAACGTCGTGGTGGTCGTGGT